>JBJHCF010000012.1:0-47401 GCA_050506795.1 Opitutia bacterium | reverse complement strand
TCGCTACCTTTTGCCCGGTAGCTCAGTGGTAGAGTCCCGGCCTGCCGGGATTAATCACTTGGTCTTTCGGCGAATTTCTGTTCTTTTTACGTTCTTTCTACCGATGCCCGGTAGCTCAGTGGTAGAGTCCCGGCCTGCCGGGATTAATCACTTGGTCTTTCGGCAATTTTCTGTTCTTTTTCGTCAGCGTTATTCGCTACCTTTTGCCCGGTAGCTCAGTGGTAGAGTCCCGGCCTGCCGGGATTAATCACTTGGTCTTTCGGCGAATTTCTGTTCTTTTTACGTTCTTTCTACCGATGCCCGGTAGCTCAGTGGTAGAGCAGGTGACTGTTAATCACTTGGTCGTAGGTTCGAATCCTACCCGGGCAGCCTTTAACCCCCCATGATACGCCCCCACCTTCAATTCTCGCTCCGCTCAGTGGTAGAGTCCCGGCGTGCCGGGATTAATCACTTGGTCGTAGGTTCGAATCCTACCCGGGCAGCCTTTAACCCCCCATGATACGCCCCCATCTTCAAATCTCGCTACGCTCAGTGGTAGAGTCCCGGCCCGCCGGGATTAATCACTTGGTCGTAGGTTCGAATCCTACCCGGGCAGCCTTTATAACCTACAATCACCCCCACCTTCAATTCTCGCTCCGCTCAGTGGTAGAGTCGCGGCTTGCCGGGATTAATCACTTGGTCGTAGGTTCGAATCCTACCCGGGCAGCCTCCTTAACCCACAATCACCCCCAACCTCAATTCTCGTTCCGCTCAGTGGTAGAGTCCCGGCGTGCCGGGATTAATCACTTGGTCGTAGGTTCGAATCCTACCCGGGCAGCCTCCTTAACCCACAATCACCCCCACCTTCAATTCTCGCTCCGCTCAGTGGTAGAGTCCCGGCGCGCCGGGATTAATCACTTGGTCGTATCCCGCAGGCGCGGGACTACCCGCCACCTCACTTTTTACCCCCCATGTTTCACGTCTATATCCTCAAAAACCCCAGGGGGCAACTTTACATCGGCCACACCGACGACCTCGATCGCCGCCTTCGCGAGCACAACGATCCGGCCGGCAAGGAACATCTCGGCAAATTCACTCACAAAAACGGCCCCTGGTCGCTCGTCTGGTCCGAGTCTCACACCTCCCGCTCCAGCGCCACGCTGCGCGAACGCGAGATCAAATCCTGGAAATCAGCCCGCCTGATTCGTGAGCGCCTTCTTCGCGGTAAATCGTTCTCGTGAAGTTAAAACACCGTATCCCGTATTCAGTTGCTCTGGATCGGCAACCCGGGGATTCGGGAAAAGTGGTCCGCGTTACGCGGTGACGACGGGATTCTCGTGGTGCCGCGATCCCGGGTGAATCCTGGTAGCCGACAAATCCGTTATGCGAGTATCTCCATGTTTTTCCGATGCCGGGTCCGGTTTGGATCCTCGGTAGCTTCGCAGGCCTCCAAGGCAGCAACATAGTCCGGCGGGAGATCGTGCTCCCTGGCGCCGGCCACAACGAGAGCCTTGTACCAGGTGTACGGTCGAAGGCCCTCCGCTATGTCAGTGGCGACGTACGTCAGGGCATCCCGTGCTTCGCCGGCGGTTTCGACTCCGACCGTTTGCTCTTCATAGCCATGCCCAAGGCCCTCAGCCTTATCCAGGGCCGGCTTCTCCGATTCCTGAATCTCATAAAGCACACCATGAACCACGGAACCCTCGGCCGGCACGATGTTGCACTTGCCTGAACCGTCCCGGCTTCTCTTATGCCAGGTCAGTCGGTAGCCGACGAGGCGAGCCGTCCCGATTAATCGCGCACCCGGAACGCGGGCCTGGATCCGACGGACCGACATATTTGAGCCATAGGCAAAGTTCAACATAGCGTGTTCAGTTTCCAGCTGACGTCACCGGGTAAACACCCGGCCTTTGGTGGTATTCCCTAATATCTATGCGATAATGTGCGCCTTACCCAGAAAATTATAGATCCGGCCAGGTGTTCCGCCGAACGGACCATCGGACGTCTGTTGACGAAACGCCGAAAATACCCCAGAATTTTACCCATGCCTAAGAGTTTCACTGTCGAATATCCGGAATTTCTGCCAGACAGCCTAAAGGAAACTTCCGAACAGTTCGAGTCGGAGGCGCGGCTGGCAATGGCCGCGAAGCTCTATGAAATGAAACGCCTGTCCTCGGGGCAGGCCGCCGCCCTGGTGCCAATGCCTCGTAAGGAATTTCTCCTTTCCCTCCACAGGATGGGTGTGGCGGTAATCGATTATCCCGCCGAGGAACTCGAATCCGACATCCGGAATGCCGGATAAAAACACCATCGTTATCGATACCAGTTCGGTTCTCGCCCTCATCGCGGCGACCGAAAGCCTGGCTCCATTAAAGGTGTGCTTTTCAAACGCGATCGTTCCTCTCGAAGTCAGCCGCGAGGTGGAGGTAGGCGGCCCTTCCGGATTCGGTGTGGAGGCTTTCACGATGGACACCTTCATCACAAAACTATCGACTCCGACCCAAACGGCCCCCTACCTGCAGGCAACGCTTGATCCGGGAGAGGCGGCGGTGATCCAGACGGCATTGGACCGCGGTATTTCAACCGTCTGTATTGATGAAGCCGCCGGGCGCCACGTTGCCAGGATGTGCCAGTTGAGCGTCACAGGTTCGCTCGGAATTCTCGTTGCCGCGATCCGAAAGGGCACCCCGATCGACTTTGAAGAATCAATCGACCGCATGAAAGCAAACGGTATCTGGATCGGCGATGCCCTCGTCCGGCACGCCCGAGAATTGATTCGAGATCGGTAGCACCCGATGGCTTTTCGGTCTGGATGCATGTCCAGCAGAATGACCGAGCAACAACTGCCTTTCAGTTTGAGCAAGGCGGGTGATCGAAATGATCGAAATCGTGCAGGCCTCTTTACCCCGAAGCTCACCGGTCATGGCGGGATCGATCCGGCGATTTCGATCACACCGGTGCCAAGCTAAAGTCGGCCGGACAAGATTTTACTTTGTTTCCGGGCCGTTCGGATGGGGGTTAACCAATTCCCGAAACTTCGATCAGGTTCGCGATTAAGGACAGAATGGGCAGCCTCCTTAACCCACAATCACCCCCACCTTCAAATCTCGCTCCGCTCGGTGGTAGAGTCCCGGCTTGCCCGGATTGTTCGCTTGGCCGCGTTCCGCTGGCGCGCTACGACCCGGCAGGACCGCAGCATTGCTCCGAAAAAACGGGGGACCGGGACGGTGAGAAGCGCAGTTCGACGAAGCGAGCCCCGGTTTTCCCGCTTCTCCGCAAAATCCATTTTGCCATTCCGGAGACGGGTGCGGTACGGTAATCCCTTCCTTGGATCCATGTCCGGCCTTTACGACATCCTTTTTGACCGCTCGCCGACTCTGAAACTCCTGCGCAGCGAACAGGCGGCCTTCGTGCTTGGTTTTTTTCAGGAGGTTTTCAAGGACCGGGGGGTTGCGAGAATTCCCGAGGAGGATCTCGAAGAAACGCTCCACGCGCGCCTCGAAAGCCTGCGCCGAGAGAATCCGGACGCCCCGCGCCAGGACGCCCGCCGGTACCTCGACCTTTGGAGCGGCGAGGACTGCCGTTACCTGAAAAAGACGTTCTCCGAGGACGACAGTTGCTGGGTGTACCAGCTCACCCGCCACAGTGAGAAGGCGCTCGGATGGGTCGAGGATTTGCGGCTGGGAGAAAAGCGGGGTTACACGACCTCCGAATCGCGTTTCTCCAGAATCATCATGGAAATGCGGCGTCTGCAGCGCGACACCAACGCCGACCCCGATGTCCGGGTGCGCGAATTGCTGGCCCGCCGGGACGAAATCGACGAGGAGATCCGCCAAATCCGCCAGGCCGGTGTGGCGCCGACGCTGGACGAGCAGCAAGTCAAAGACACGCTCCACGACCTCGAGGAAATGGTGAACTCGTTTCTCGCGGATTTCCGTGAAATCGAGGACAATTTCAAGGAACAGGCTCGCGAGATCCATGCCCTCTACGTCGAACGCGGCACCTCGAAGGGCGATCTCGTCGCCCACGCACTCGACGCAGACGCCGCCCTGCGAAACCGCGACCAGGGGCGCAGCTATTTCGGGTTCCGGCACCTTATTCGCTCGGTCGAGAGCCGCGAGGAACTCGGACATCTGCTCGAAAAGGCGGTCGGCCTCGCCCGCGAGCACGGTCTCGACACTCGCGCTTTCAACGGGCTGCTGCCCCGGTTGCTCAACGAAGTGACGGTCGTACAAGATGCCTACCGCCGCATCTCCGGACAGCTTCGCCGCATCGTGGAGGAGCAGTCCCTGCGTGAAACCCGCTACCTCATGGGATTGCTCGGAGACCTCCGTTCGCTCGCGTACGGCTGCCGCGAGACGCCGCCGGAGGAGCCGCTGCTCAAATGGGAGGACAACCCACGACTCAACAACCTGATGGAGGCCGGTTTCTGGGAACCGCCCGCCGGCGGACGCTTCCAGGACATCGAGACCGGTGACGAAGGCGCGGAAAACGATATTCACGAAGCCCTCAGGCGGATCGGCAAGCCCCTCGATCTGCCCCGGTTCCGCCGGCGCGTCGATGAGTTGCTTGCCGGCCGCCCGCAGGTCAGCCTCCGGGAAGTCGTCGACAAGCATCCCCTCGCCGACGGGGCCATCGACCTCCTCTGCTACCTCGCCGTCGCCGCGGAACGGGACGGCAGCCTCATCAACGAATCCGAGCGGGAACGTTTCGACCTCGCGCGCCCGTTCCAACCGCGCTACGCGGAACTCGACCTGATTATTTTCCACCGCCAATGAACGAAAGACTGAGTGCGCGCCACGTCATCGTCCGCCTGATCGGCGGCCCGCTTTACAGCTCGGATACCGACTTGTGGCGGATTTTGCGGACGGAAACCGATACGGTTCGGGATCATTTCCAGCGGATGGGACTCGAGGTCACCATGGACGAAGAGGGCGGGTACGCCTTCCTGCGCCAGGCCGAAGAAACCGAAGAGGCCGCGGATCCTGAAAATAACGAAGCCCCGCTACCGCGCTTGATGCGCCGCACTCCGTTGAGTTACCATCAGACGCTCCTGCTGGTGCTGTTGCGGGAACGCCTTATTCAGCACGACCAGTCGGCCGATGGCGAAGAGTACCTGCACCTCGACCAGAATCAGTTGCTCGATCTGCAACGCCCGTATTTTCCCGATGCGACCAACGAGAAAAAGGTCGAGGATCGCATGGTACGGACGATTTCCCGTCTGGTGGACCTCGGCGTGCTTCGCAGATTGAAGAATCGATCCGAGGACATCTATCGCGTCGAACCGATCCTGCGAGCAAAGCTCCCGGTGGAAGAAATCCGGGAAATACGGGATCGTCTGCGCACGCACGTGGGAGAGGACGAACAACAGGAGAACGAAAAAATCGCGGAGGAGGAGAACGGCAATGGACAGCCAGCAGATGCTTGAATTCGCCCCCGACCGCTCGACCGCCGGGTTCCGGCTGCACGCGTGTTCGGTTTTCAACTGGGGCACCTTCCACGAGCGAGTGCAGAGCTTCCTGCCAGGCGGTCGCACCGCCATTCTCACCGGCGCCAACGGCAGTGGGAAATCGACCCTGGCGGACGCGCTTCTCACCCTCCTGGTGGAAGGCCGCAGGCGCAATTACAACATTGCCTCGAACCAGGCGGGAGCGCGCAAGGAGCGAAGCGAAAAAGACTACGTGCTCGGAGCGTATTCGGAACGGCATGACGACGACATCGGCCGCGGCCGGCGTCTCTACCTGCGCAAACCCGGAGAGACCTACACCGTTTTGTTGGCCCACTTCCACAACGAAACGTTCCAATCACACGTGTCGCTGGCGCAGGTGCTTTGGGTCGGCTCCTCGGGCCGCGTCGAGCGCGCCTACCTCGTTGAAAAGCGCAAACTGACCGTCGAGGGCGACTTCAATCATCTCGGCGGCCCCTCCGAAATCCGACGCAATCTCCGCGAGCGCGGCCTCGAGCCGATCGACACGTTTTCCGCCTACTCCCAGCGTTTTCACGATATGCTTTTTCTTCCGCGCGGGAAGAGTCCGATGGACATCTTCAACCAGGCGGTCTGCATCAAGGATATCACCAACCTCACGCAGTTCATCCGGGATTACATGCTCGACGACGGCGGCGCCGCCGAAAAACTCGACAGCCTCAGGAGAAATTTCGACGAGCTTCGTCTCACCTACGAACGCATCGAAACCGCCACCCGGCAGCTCGAAGCGTTGAACGAAATCCACCGCGAACATGAGGAGATCCTCGCGGTGCGGCAGCAGCGCGATCACTGGAATGCCTGCAACGAAGCACTGCCCCTGTTTTTCGCCGAAAAGGAAATCGTCCTGCGCGAGCGGGAGGTCGAGCGTCTCGATGCCGCCCACGCGAAACACCGGGCGGACAAGGAGATCGCCGAAAACGAACAGGAGCGCCTGTCGGGAGAGATAGCCTCGCTCGACAAAGCGATCGAGGACACCTCCGAGGGCAAGCGCCTCCAGAAGATCGACGAGGAACTGAAGCACCTCGAACCGGAACTCAAGGAGCGGCGCGAACGGCGCGAACGCTACGATGCACGCCTGCGGGATTGGCAGCCGGGACTCGCCCTCGACGGCGAAAACGCGTTCTCCACGCTCGTCGCCGAAATCGACCGGCAAAGGCCGAAGCTCGAACAGGAGGCCGAACGGCTCTCCTCGACCCGCGCCCAACGCGACGCCGAACGTCAACAGCAACGCGCCGACGAGGAGAAGCTCAACGGCGAAATCCGTTATCTCCTAGACCGCCGCACCAACATTCCGAGCGAGAACGCGAACGCCCGTTCGTTCATCGCACAATCGCTCGGCGTCGAAGAATCCGCGATCCCCTTTGCCGGCGAATTGCTGCAAGTCCGCGAACAGGAAAGCCGCTGGACCGGAGCCATCGAACGCCTCTTGCGCAACTTCGGGCTCTGCCTCCTCGTCCCCGAGGAACTGCGCTCAAAAGTGGATGCGTTCGTCCATGCCCACCGCCAGAAATGGCTCGTCGTATATTACCCGGTCCCCGCGGACGTGAAGGCGCCCGCGTCCGCCCCGCTCGCAAACACGGTCGCCGCCAAACTGGAAATCAAACCGGACGCCGAACGTTTCCGGCCCTGGATCGAACGCGAGCTCAACCGGCGCTTCGCCCATACCTGCCTCGAGGAGGCCGGCGAGGAATTTCATACCGCCGAATCCGCCCTCACCATCAACGGCCTGATCAAGCAGCGCGGCAGCGAACGGCGCAAGGACGACCGTCACGCCCTCGAGGACCGGTCGCGCCATGTACTCGGCTGGGACAACCGCGCCAAAATCGAAGCCCTGAAGGAGCGGTTGCAGGAAAGGATCGCCAGCGGCCGCAATCTCGAACGCGAGATCGACGACATCAAAACCCGGGAGACCGCTATCCGGAATCGTCTGAAAGCAGCGGAACGCCTTGGCGACATTGCCGCGACGTGGAAAGAGATCGAATGGGAATCGGTTTCCCTGCAAATGGAAACCCTGCGCCGCGAAGCCAAGGAACTCGAAAAAAGTTCGAACGCGCTTCAGACCCTGAGGCAACAAAGGGCAGGCGCCGTCAAAAAGCGGGAGGCGTGCAAGAAACAATTCGAAAATGCGGTTGGCGAACTGCGCGGCGTCGACGATCGCCGCAACCGGAACAATCAGCGCCTCGAGGCCTGCCGCACGATCGTCGTCGCATCGGAGGCGGCGGACGCGGAAACCGGCACGGACGGTCTCGGTCTGCGGGACCGATTATTCGGTGCCCTAACCGAACTCCTGGCATTTCCACTCAAAGACCTGGACCGGGTCGATGAAGCCCGCGAACAAGTCGGCGGCGAAGTCTCGAAGAAACGGACGCAGACCAACAATCGCCTCTACGAACTTTCCGAAAAAATCAAACGGCGGATGCAGCACTTCGCCGATTCGCCGGAAAACCTTTCCCGGCGCGACGAACTCGTCACCGAAGGACTCGACGTTCCCGGCTACAACGACGACCTCTACGAGCCCTTTGGCCGGCTGCGGGGACACATCATGGAGGAAGACCTTCCGAAGAACCGGACCCGCTTCGAATCGCTGCTCCACAACAACGTCGTCGAAGAAGTGGCGAATTTCGACGGGCTCCTCGACCAGCAAGCCCAGCGGATTCAGCGCCGCATAGGCGAACTCAACGAGCAACTCCGCGAAATCGCCTACGACCGCACCGTCGACACCTTCATCGCGCTGGCGCCGACACGCACCAGCGACGAACATCAGCGCCGCTTCCGCGACCTGCGGCGCCACGCACTGGAGGGCTCGTTGAACGCGGGCAACGACCGGGACGAACTCCGCGAACGCTACCAGCGCATCGAACACCTCCTGCGCGAACTCGAAAAGGACGAGGCTTGGACCCGGCGAGTGATCGATGTCCGCAACTGGTTCGAGTTCCGGGCCGACGAGTTCTTCCGCTCCAGCGGAGAGTTGCGCCAGAGCTACTCCGGCTCCTCCGGGAAATCGGGCGGCGAAAAGAACCGCCTCGCTTCGACAATTCTCGCCACCGCCATCGCCTACCAGTACGGCATTTCGGTGGACAACCGCCAGTCCGACACCTTCCGGCTTGTGGTCGTGGACGAAATGTTCAGCAAGACCGACGACGAGTTTTCGACCTACCTGCTCGAACTCTTCAAGGAATTCCACCTCCAACTCATCATCGTGCAGCCGCTCGACTCCAAGATCCACCTGGTCCAAAAGTACGTCGAGCGCTACCACATCGTCACGCGCCGAGGCGATGTCTCCGCGATCCGCAACATGACGGTCACCGAATACGAGGAAGCGCGCCGTGATGCGCTCGAAACCGCCGTCGGATGATTACCGTCGAACAGTTGCGGGCCAAAGCCGAGAATCAGTATCGCTCCGTCATCAAATCCCTGATACGGGGTGAAAACCCCTTTCCGCTCGCAATCCGCTACCAGCGCCCGCGCTCCACCGCGCCGATGTCCGATCTGAAAAATGCGATCGCCGCCATTCGCTCGCAAAGCCGCGAAGCGCTCACCCGGGGCGGCTACACGATCGAGTGGCGTACCGTGGACACCCGCCGGTACGGGCTCAACGACATCCCCGCAGAGCTTTCCTTCGCGTCGGCGGACGATTTTTTCGGATACCTCGGTTGCGAAGAGAAAGTCCGGCGGATCCTCGAAAACGCGGCCCGTCTCACGCAGGCCCATCCGGAATCCCGCGAGTGGGCGGCCGGCAATCTGCGGCACATGGAAAAGCCGCCGGAATTCCGGAATTATCTTCTCAGGGCCGTCGCCTATTTCCGGGAAAACCCGTTTCCCGGCGTCTTTGCCCGCGAACTCCCCGTGGAGATCCCGACCAAGTTCATCGAGGAAAACGGCGGCGCGATCGAATCGCTCCTGCGCGTCGTGGCACCGGATTCCCTCAGCGCCGAGGGAACTTCGGTGGAGGAACGGCTCGGATTGAAAACACCCGCGAGCCTGATCGAAATCCGCCTGCTCGACCGCGAGGCGCCGGGAATGGTCCCCTTTTCCCATTTCACCGCCTCCCCGGAGGAACTTACGGCAACAACTTTCGCGGGTTTCGACCGCGTGGTGATCGTTGAAAACCGCACCACCTTTCTGACCCTGCCGCCGCTCCCGAAAACGATCGGCCTTCTCGGGCAGGGCTACGCGCTGCACCGCCTCGCCCGCCTCCCCTGGCTGCGCGAGAAGCGCCTGTTTTATTGGGGTGACCTCGATGTCGAAGGTTTCGAAATCCTCGCCGGTTTGCGCTCCCTGTTTTTGTCGGTCGATTCGATCCTGATGGACCCCGAAACCCTCCAACAGTTCGACGGGCACACCATCCCCGGCTCGGGAAAAGCCACCCTCGCCGAGCACGCCCGCCCACATCTCACCGAAACAGAACGCGCCCTCGCCGAATCCCTCGCCACCGAAAACCGCCGCCTCGAACAGGAAAAAATCCCCCACCCCACAGCCTGCGAAAACCTCACAGAGCGCGTCACCGCCTCCTGAAATCATTCACCCTGCACTCCGTGTTCAGTAGCCCTGGACCGGTAATCCGGGGATCCGGATAAAGTTTACTACCGCCTGAACCCGCCCCCGCCAAAAGCCGGCGCGGCCGATCGCCCCGCCTTCGATCACTCCCTCGAGCCGCAGCGGATCACGGGGAAAGGTTTCCGCGCCATACTGGACGTACCATCCGTAATCGGTCGCCTCCGAATCGTGTATAAAAGTAGGTCCACCCCCGAGAAAGAACCGCGTATTCCGCGATTTGGCAAAACTCCAGCCGGCTCCCCCCTGCCCCAGCCACAAAGCGTCTCGGCGTCCGCCCGACAAATCCTCAAGCAGCCGCTCCGCCCGGATTTCCGTTTCCATGCCAAACGGAAGACTGAAGCGTGACTGAAACCCGTAGCCTTAGACGTCGCCATTGTAAAGAGTCGCCTCCACCGCGAAACGACCCGCCCAGGCTTTTCTTTGCGGTCGTAGATAACGTTCATCATCCCCCTCCTTCACATCCTCCCTCTTAGCATTTTTCACTCGATACCGAATCATGAGACACCACGGAGTTACAGGAATCCAAACGAGCACGGGAGTCGGCCGATCTCCGCAAACGGGTCCAGAACCTGAACATCCTTATAAAAACGCCCCTCGCTCAGATCCTCCGAGTACAGGGTCCGGACGCTCCTTCGGCACCAATCCCGGATTGTCCGAAGATTGCTCGAACCGTCAGAATCCGCCCTTCGATCTGAGATCTTCCGGACAAGAAATAAGGATAGGATTCATCTCATCCTCCAGTTCGGGGAATTCTGCCGCCACTCGCCTAAAGAGTTCGACCTCAAACTTCTCTCCAAGATCTTCGCCCATCTCGAATATGAAATTGCCTCCGCCGGCTGGAGCAGATTTGGGCTTGGGCGTTACAAATCGAGCAATCTCAGCGCGACCATCCTGAACAAGAATGATGATTTCTCCATTCTCGCATTGTGGAGGCGATTCGTAATCCCAATGAATCTTTCGCATTTTCTCACATTAAGACAGAAATCGTCGCTACCGACGAACCCCCTCACAAATCCCGACGTGAAGTATTTCCTGTACACCGAACGAGCTTCGCCCCGTCACTTCTTTTTCTGGTCAGGCACTTACGCAACATGGACGGGTGACTGAGGGGAAGATCGGGGAGACCGACCGCGGGAAAATGTTGGCTGGCACAGGGTTGGACGGCAAACCTTTTCAAGACGGAGCACCCCACCCTTCCCCGGGCGCTGATGACGGGATCCCATTCCGGTGACAGTGGGAAGCCGACCTACTTTGATCCGGCACCAGCTACGGAGATTCCCTGACCACCGTCGATCCCGGCACGGGGAAGCGGAATATCTCAGATTCAATCTTCCGGGGCTGACATCCATGCCGGTTGAAGAACGACTTCATGGTGACCTACGCCGGAGCCCGGGGTTTGCATGGCCTGGGTCCCGTCGCTATTGTCGATCAAATGGAAAACGGTGAAGGCCCAGGAGGACAAGGGAAGACCCAGGCGATTCATTGTTTCCGCCGCACTTCAAGACTGAGCAACTCCCCTCCGCTGCGCACAAAGCCCGAGACCAGCTCGAAACCCTCCTCGGTCTCCCGGATCTCGAACGGTCCCTCCCGGAAAGGATCGTCGGGTATCGGCGCCTCGGGTTCGTCCAGAAGGATTACAGCCGTCCGCCCCATTTCCCGGATCGCCGCCGTTCCCGCTTCGGTTCCCCGAACCCTCCGGATCGAATCAAAGGTAATCTGTCCCAGAGAACTCAAGGATTGCCTGACCTCGGCGTCCGCTTCGTCGTCCGGTTTCCAAGGGCCGGAAGCCCATTCGATCATAATATCGTAGTCGCGACCAACCGACTCCTTCATCACCAACAGGAAAGCGTCCAATGCATTCTCCGGTGTCACTTCCATTCCCGCTTCCGCCAGGATCCCGTCGAGCCGACCCGGTCCGGCAAGTTCGCGCAGCCCCTCGATCAGTTCACGGGAATCTAGCGGCGAGATCTTCCGATCCTCCAGCCGAATCACCGCGGACTCGTCACCTTTGCGAATCAGGGCGGTGTCGGCCTTCATATCGACCCAGACCAGCTCGATTCCGTGCCGTGTTTCCCCGGGGCTTATCCAGAAGGTGATCCCCTGCTCCACATCATCGATCCCCACGCTCACCTCACCCCCCATTGAAGTCACGGCGCTCAGACGGATCCTCTCGCCGAAGGCCTCTGCTTGTTCAAATGCCTCCAGAGCGTTCTCGTGAACAAGGTCAAGCCAGGGGCCCATTCGCTCAGCCCGTTCGACCATCAGAGCGCCGGCCACCGTCGGCGCGGGAGGCAACGCATCCAGCTTTTCGAGCAACCGGATTCGCTCCTCCGCAGTAAGCCGGACCGCTTGCTGCCCGATCCACTGGTAAGCGATACCTTCGATCGCAACTCCGGTCAGGTATCCGATCAATTCGCTTCCGCCGCCCACATGGTAACCGGTACGGATAACGGCATCGAGCGTTTCCAGAGCACTGTCAGGGTCTTCCTCGATTTCGAGTTCCGCCCAGCCCAGAGCCGTCCTGACGGAGGACCGGGCCCTCGACAGATGCGGAGGAATGTTCATCTCGGCGTTCATTCCAGAAAATTCCACCTCCGGCGCTTTCGATGCTTCCTTCAACAACGCCATCCCTTCCTCGATCGCGGCGCGATCCGGACCGGCTCCTTCGCGAATCCGTTGCAGGTCGGTCCCCTCCACCGAGGCGAATCGCTCGAACGCCCGCTCGTAAAGTCGCACCGCCTCATCGGGTGAAGGAACGGCCCAGGCAGGCATCCCAAATACCAAAATCCACGCCAGGGTGGAGCGGAAGATTTTCATGTCGCCCAAATAACCGGAAAATTCGCCTCGACGCCACCGTAATCTTCACATCGCCGAGCCACTCGGTCCGCAATTGGAGGCCCTTTTTTGCTCAAATCCGATGATCGGGGACGGCAGTTCCTGATTGAAACCGTAAATCTCAGGACGCCCCGATTAACCGCAGCGAAACCTATAGCCCCGATTACGACATCGATCATAAGTTTGAGGCTCGATACGAGTGTCGCTTACGCTTCGGCCTCAAGATCATCCACGAGCAGAAGGGCGTAGCGTCCGCCAAAACGAAGCACTTCGGTTCGCAGGGAGTTGTCCGGACGACGTAAGCTTTCCCGCTGGATTTCCTCCGGCACACTCCCGTAACAGGCTTCGGCCACGCTCCCCCTCAGAGACCGAAACCTCACTCCCGGCTTTGCCACCCGTCGCCCTGATCGGCGTCGTCGCTGAAAACGATGTCCGCCTTTTGTGCTTCACGGTAAGGAAGGAGCCAGATCAGGCTTTCGTCGTGCATGTCTCCGACCTGAACCCGGTTGCCGAATGGATCCCGGAAATCGCACCGGAAATCCGATCGCAGCTCAAGGTCATATTTCTCGGCGACCTTCTTTCGGACGGCGGCAACCTGCTCATCATCGCGGACAATCAGGCCGAAATGCCCACCGCGGGGATCGGGCATCCGCTCGACCTTGCTCATCGCCAGAAACTGATGTTCGCCGAGATACAGAAACGCATGATCCGTATCCTGGTGGCGCACTTTCAGGTTGAACACGTCCGTATAAAAACGGACCGCCATTTCAATGTCGGTGACCTCAATGGCCACATGATTGCATCCGTAGGTTTTGATTGGTTTCATTTTTGGATGGCAACGGGGGTTCAATCGTACGACCTGCCTGTGACTGAGCGCCTCCGGAGTCTGTGTTTCCATGGAGTGCCGGAAGGCCCATGTTGGATCGCGCTCACTCCATCAGCTTCTCGGCATGGTGGCGCAGATCCAGTTCGAAGGTCCAGGCACTCGGGCGTTGTTGGCTCAGTTGCCAGTAGGTTTCGGCGGCGGCCGCCGGATCGATGGCGGGCTCGCTTTCCAGATCGTAGCGCTCCCGCACCTGCGGGGTATCGATCAAACCGTCGACGATGATGTGGCAGACGTGAATGCCCTTGGGCCCGAGGTCGCCGGCCAGGGCATAGGCCATCCCCCGCTGCGCGAACTTGGCCGATGAGAAGGCCACCGCGTCGCCCCGGCCGCGAGCCGACGAGGTCGCGCCGGTGAAAAGAATCGTTCCTTCTTTTCGCGGGAGCATATCGCGCAGGGCTTCCTTCACACAAAGGAATCCGGCGAAGGTGCAAACGCGCCAGGACCCCTCAAAATCGGTGGGAGAGATCTCTTCAGCCCCACCCCAGGCAGCGTTGCCGGCGTGGTGAATCAGCACCTGGACCGGACCGGCCTCGGCACGTATCGTTTCGAACGCCCGTCTGACCTGCTCGGAGTCGGTCAAGTCACACGGCACCGGAAACACCTCGTAACCGCCCTCGTTTAATTCGCCAGCCAACTGGTCAAGATACTCCTCCGAGCGCGCCAGCATCGCCACCCGGCAGTTTCCCTCGGCAAACCGGCGAACCAGCGCCGCGCCCAATCCGGGACCGACCCCGCCAATCACAACTGTCTTCTTTTCCATAAGCTCCTCCTTCTTTAACTGCCGCTGTTCTGATCCAATGATAGTGATGGGAAGTGAATCGGCAAGGCGTCAGACTCCGATCAGCTTCGCAGGCCCTTTCATCGAGACCCGATGGCTGTAAGCTGCGAGCATTAACAGAAACACGACGGCCAGAAGCATCAGAAGTACGGCCAGCACGTACCATCTGACCGACAGGCTTACCGCAATCCCAACACCCATGGCGGCGGCTACCAGCAGAAAAGGGGTATTGGATGAGATCCCCGGATGGAAAGTGATTACCGCAGCCGCAACCCCCATGAAACCGGCTCCCACGCTAGATCCGAACCATATCCTCCATCTTCGGAATCTCTCAGCCGATGTCATTCCCATTCGCATAGCCTGCTCCTCCCCTCGCGGAATCAACCGCAAAGCTTCGTCGTTGTCGAGACCGCTTCCTGCTCCAGCAGCGCCACCTGTCCTGCCGGATGAACGTCTACACTTCGGTTAGCCTATCAGAAGGAAAGGCAACTCCCCGATAAGCGTAAGTCAGCAAGCGCAGCCTAAGAATCGATTTCTTATCAACAGAAAAAAGCCCGGGATCTCGGATCCCGGGCTTTTGAGATTGAGGCCCGCCTGCGGCGGACCTCAACGGCTTCATGAAATAATCGGCAGTTTCGGCCTTGTGAAGCTGCAAGTATCGGGCGGGCAAAACTCGCCCTCGTCTCTCAAAACGGAGTCTCGAACTCCGCCCGCGCGCCTTCCCGTAACCGGGAAACGCCGCAGGCGGGAAACTCCCTGGACCGGCCCCGTTCCTTTAAAGTCACCAACACGGGCACGGTCCAACCGCCTCACCTCGACGAGGCTCGGCGGATCTCAATCGACTCAAGCGAGCCCTGCGCTGCCGACGGCGCCCAGAGCTGCGTTAAGTTTATCGGATACTTCGGAAAATGATGGTTGGTGCATTGGCCTCCTTTGTTGATGGTTCTCACGTTTGGTGACTCGTCCGAGTCGTTAAAGTAAAGCGACAACGCCCAGCCTGCCATAAAATCCGGAAAACGCAAGGGAGGATGCGAGCCATTCTTTTCCCAACGATTTTTTCAGCGTTCCCGGCTTCAGGTTACGCATCCGCGGAAAACTCTGCTGCTTTCAGTGAATACCGTCTACTCCGAGTCAAGAAAGACTTTGACCTGCAGGAACCGTCGGTCGGATTCGGAAATGGGCACCACATCGCGCCGGGTGACCTTTTCAGTGGTTTGGTCTTCACCCTTCTCGATCCCGACCAGAAGTTCCTCCTGGTCGGAGAGAGTGACCAGGTCCCGAAGATCCGTTCCACCCTGTACCCGGTATTTTAAATCGGTTGCATCCAGACGGCGGGTATAGGTGATCGTCAAATACTTTTCGTCTTCTCCCTCCATGTAAAAATCCACGTCGTTCGGCAGACCGGAGCGGTCGGGATGACTCGGATCGAGGTTGAAGGCGTACCTCAGGAGCATGGGAATCCCGTAGCCGCCGGGATCGCCGAACGGTTCGGCGTATGGAGCGTTCTCCAGATCGTGTTCATTCAACCAATTCTGGAACGTGATCAGTTCCACATCCATTCTCACAATGACAGCATGCTCCTCGTGGCGAACGTCCGCGACGCTCACGGCGGGCGTTCCGCTTTCCTCGATTTCCTCGAAAACCCCGGAAACCGACCGGGCGCTGAGAATGATCATTTCGGGCGCAGTGTAGGGATTGAAATCTTCTTCAACCTGCAGCAACAGAGTCCCGTCAAGCAGGGCCGTTTCACCGACATTCAGGTGTCCGTGATCGCTGTCCAAATGCACGGTGAACTGTCCCTCACTCGATTGCTCGAAATCGCCATCGACTGTGATGGCGCTCGCCCGGCCGACACTCAAATCACCGCTGTTTTTCAACGAATCCGCCAGGGAGAGATTGCGGCCGCCGGAGAGGGCCAAAAGACCTTCGTTTGCATTCAAGTGGGTCAGCCGGTCGTTGTCATCCTCGTTGACCAGCTCGCTGCCGGCCCCTGCCAACTCGATGTCGGCCGCATTGGTTTCAATGTCGGCGCCTTCGATTCGCAGGACTCCGTCTTCCTCGACACGATAGGTCCCCTCTTCGAGCCTGGTTCCGTCCAGGTTCGCCAGGTTCTCGACCTGCAAGGTGCCCAGGTTGCGCGCTTCCAGTCTTCCTTCGTTAAGTACGGAGGCCATATTCTGGCCCAGTGCGACCGTCCCGGCACCCGTTTGCGCGGAAATTACGCCTTTATTGATAATCCCGGTTTCGTCACCGATGCTCCTGCTCCAAATGCGGCCGCCGGCCTCTGCGGCACGAACCGTCACTTCCGGGCCGATGGTCACTTCCGTTCCACTGTCTTCCAGTTCAAAAGAATGGCGGTCGGCCTCGGTCTCCCGGTCGTCGGCAAACACGACCTCGCCATGGCCGCCAAGTACCTGCGGCTCACCCCCGCGAAAGATCAAATGCGTCAACTCCCCGGCGGATTCAATCGACAGGGTGGCGCCTTGGAGAGTGAGGCCCGATTCCACATGGAGTCGGTCTCCATCGCCAATCGACAAATCCGCGGCAAGTTCGACCGATTCCAGCACCGATTCGCCGGCCGTCAGGATACGCGCCACGTCGGAAGCGATAACACCGCCACGAAAGCGCCCGCCGGCCAGGGTCAGATTTCCACCCAGGGTCTCTTCGAGATGCAACGTGTCATCACGGTTATCCCACGTCCCCGTCAAGTTCACCGTCCCGCCGGTGCGTTGGAAATCACCCAAGTCGGCGACGGCAAACTCGCCCGCCAAGTCCACGATGGTATTCTCAACTGTGATAGCGCCCGCGTTGCTCCAGTCTCCGTCCGCCCCACCCAGGCCAAGCCCGGCATCCGCTGCCTTCAATGCAGCCTCATTGATCCAGTCGCCCGCAATATCCAGGCGCGTGCCCTCCGGCAGTTCGATATCTGAATTGATGGTGTAGTCTCCGTTTAAATACATGGTGGAGGCTGTACCCGACAGTGACACGGAATTCAATTCCTCGTGAAGATTGTATGCCTCCATTCGCCCGCCTTCCGCGACTGCCAGTTCACCTTCGTTGCGGACGCCGCTCGTGCGGTCGCCCACCTCCACGACAAGTCCCTCACCTCGTGCGGAAATCGTACCCTTGTTGATCAACTCCGGGTCACCCACCAAGAACCTTCCCCTTATCTGACCTCCCGCGCCGTCCGTGCGCACGGTGACGTCCGGCCCAATGGTCAGTACCGTACCGGTCTCATCCAATTCCAAGCGATGTCGATCGGCACTGCTTTCCCCGGTATCCGCAAACACCACCTCACCGACACCGCCCAGTGTCTGTGGCTCGCCGTACCGGAAATGCAACCGGGTTATCGAACCGGACGAAGCCAAGAAAATCCTGGCACCGTCCAGGATCAGGTCGCCGTCCACGCTCACCTCGTCGCCGTTTTCAATCCGCAAATCCACTCCCAGAATCACATCCTGCAGAGTCGAGACATCTCCTGTCACGATCCTTTCGGTGCCTTCCCAGGGACCGCCCCGCAATGTCCCCCCTTCCAGGACCATCTCGCTATTCAATGTAGCCGACCCGGTCACTTCCAGGCTTCCGCCGGCGAGCCGAAGCTCCTCGTCACTGAATAGCCGCTCAACCACGTGGTGGCCCACGGAAAGAGTGATGGAGACATCACTCTCAACATCAATCAGCACATCGTCTCCCGGGACCGGCAAACGGTCCTCGCTCCAGTTCTGCGGCTCCTCCCAGTTTCCGTCCTCCTCACTGATCCACTCGATCGTCGGATCGAAATCCTCAGTGGAAGCGTTGACAGTCGTTTGAAACCCATGTCCGGCACCCAAAAGCACGGCGACTGCCGCCAGGAGAATCGGCAGCCGCAGTACCACACAAGCCGGGCGCCGTGAGAGTCTTCGGTCGCCGAGAATAGATTCGTTCTGCGCAATAAAAGAAACTGACATAGGAGAATTCATGGCCTCTATGGTGTTGATGGTTGTCGAAAGCCCGGAAATGCCAAAAGAGATCCGTCCCCACCGGGTCGGACACGCATTCATGGATCAACGGAAGACATTCGGGATGGATAGCCGTCTCCCGGAATTCACCAAGGCATAAAGCGAGCCCTTTTACTCCGGTCGCTCTTTCATGGCCAAAAGCTATAAGTTGAGTGCAAAGTATCAGTTCAAGGCCATTCTTGCAATACCCAATCGGACACAGAATTCCTGACTGAACGATCGCCTACGGCGAATGAACTGATGCCGAGAGCGGCACCCACTACGGATGGGTGCGCATCGAACTTGATGAAACGGCCTTTTGGCCGGGGTCCAGTGCGACCCGGCCCCGTATCGACTCCTGGGTCTTCTCGATCACTGCCTCGCGGAGGGTTTCGGAGATGTCGTTCTCACGCACCCCGACGATGCGTCCGGCGCGGGCAAACGCTTCGTTGAGACCGGCCATGGAACCCGCGGCCCAATCGAGATCTTTCAATTGCGCGAAAGCGCGTTCCACCACGACCGGCGGAAGGACGGCGTCCGGACCCGCGTGCAGCGGAACCCGGCTCAAAAGCCGTCCGAGAGCCCATATCGGGTCGGCGGGGGGCACTCGCTTTTCCAGAATAAACCGTAGGTTTCGGTCAACGAGCTCTTCTTTCGTTTCCTGCGCCACCCGCTCCAGTGAACCGGCCAACCGGAAAACCTCCGCCGTATTCACGCTCTTGTTACGAAACGCCGGGAGTATGTCCCGCACGATCTCTTACTGGCGCGACCGGTCCAGCCCGCCGGCCACGCGGCGCCACAGGATCCACCATTGATTTACCACGCGCTTCTCTTTTTTGCCCAATAATGGTTTCCAGTTGGCGGACGAGCTTCCTGGGTTTGGCTTCAGGGTCCGTCCGATTCTTTTTCCCATAGATCCGCGATACCTCGATCTCCGCCTTCCTAACGCTTTCCTGGTACGGCTCCTCTGCCGGTTGCCCCTGCTCGTCGTCGGTTCCCTCCCTCTCCGCCGGACGCCGCAGGTTGAAGTCGAGGTCCCAGCGAAACTCGTTCCGCTGGGGGTCGCGGTGAACGCAGGCAATCCGCAGGATGCCGAGTTCGTTCAGGGTGGTTTCCAACATGACTGGCAACCGCCCGTCGGCGGGTTTTTTCAGTCCCTTTTCCAAGCTAATGCCGGTCTGGAGCGCTGGCAAAGGATGAAAGGTCTCCTCGTCCAAGTCCACCAGAGCGCCGGCCTCGTCCTCACCGCGAAGGGTCGAGTAATAGGGCTGGAAACGCACGGGTTGCCCGACAAGAAGCTTGAGATCCATATTTTCGATACGCACCGTGTGGTTCTCCTCAAATCCTTTCGGCAGAATGCAGACCAGTTTCGGTTTGCCGCGGCGTCCCCGGGACTGGATTTCCAGGTACAGGGAATGCGGGTAACCGCCGGTGATCCGCCCAAAGGGTTCCCGCAGGACCTTGCCGTAGCGGGCGGCGCCCTGTGACTGCCGATCACCGAGTTCTTCGCGGAGGCCCGCACCTACCCCCTGCCCCTCGCCCATGACCTCAAAGTGGCCGAATCGAAAAGGAGCCGGAGGAAATAGGTCGCCCACCGCCCGACCCAGATTCCCTCTCCGCCACCCCAGCTGCATTTTCAGAACGCCACTGACAATCGAGGCCCCTGATTTTCCAAACTGCTGGGTTTGACACCTCCTGAGCAACCGCCATGATCCCGCCTCAGGCCAACCCGCCTTGAGCCAATAAAACGTGACCGTTATGAATTCCCCACAGGCCGACGAGCGCTCCGTCGCCGTTCTCTTTTCCAACACAGGCGGAGTACTCAACGAATTCCTTCCCAAGTTGGTTGAAGGTGCCTTCCCGGCGCCTATGACCATGAAAGTGATCATGCCGGCCGCAATGGTGAATTGGCCGGAACGAGTCGTTACTTGGAGACAAATATGGCCATGTTCTTCCGGTGCCGGCTCCGGTCCGGATCCTCGGTAGCTTCGCACGCCTCCAGGGCGGCAATATAGCCTGGGGGGAGATTATGCTCTCTGGCGCCGGCCACAACGAGAGCCTTGTACCAGGTGTACGGTCGAAGGCCCTCGACTATGTCCGTGGCGACGTACGCAAGGGCATCTCGTGATCCGCTGGAGGTTTCTACTTTGACGGTTTGCTTCTCATAGCCATGTCCAAGGCCCTCAGCCTTATCCAGGACTGACTTCTCCGATTCCGGAATGTCATAAAGAACACCATGGACCACGGAACCCTCGGCAGGCACGATGTTGCACTTGCCTGACCCGTCCTGGCTTCTCTTATGCCAGGTCAGTCGGTAGCCGGCGAGACGAGCCGTCCCGATTAATCGCGCACCCGGAACGCGGGCCTGGATCCGGCGGACCGGCATGTTTGAGCCATAGGCAAAGTTCAACATAGCGTCTTTAGTAGCCCTGGATCAGTAATCCGGGAATCCGGGTAAAGTGGTCCGCGTTACGGGTTACGACGGGATTCTCGTGGTGCAGCGCCGTGGCGCCGATCCAGAGATCGTTCGCACCTATCAGGTTGCCGTCGGACCGAAGGGCGCGGGTAATGCGGGCGTAGGTTTTCGCCACCACGACATCGACCGGAAGGATTTCGTAGCTATCCGCCACCGAGAGCAGGATCGGGTCTTCAGGGTTATCAAAACCCTCCGCGAATTCCCCCAAAGTGACCGCGGAGATCCGCGCATAATGATCTTTTCGATTCTCCAGAAAGCGGTGAGCACGTCCCTTGCCTCGGCGCCGTTCACGTTGAAAGTCGATCAGGAAGGTGGTATCGAAAATCAACGCTTCCATTTCGCCTCCGGCGCGCGGTCCTCTTTCTGCGCCTGATCGAGACGATCAAGCGCCTTCTCATCCATTGACGGCAACCCCTCGGAGCGTCGCAGTATGTCCCCGCACCTCGGCTTTCCCGTGTCCCACTTCGCGCGCTTGATCACCTTGGAGAAGGATTCCTTGGGATTCAAACGCGCCCGTCGCAAACGTTCGTAAGCCTCTTCGTCTACCGAAAGTGTTTTTGTTCCCATACACAGATCAATACACATATATTACCCTCAGGTCAACCTGGAACGCAACGCTTTCCATCTTTCGGTTTGGCAAACCGGGTGAGCGGAGTGATCGAAATCGTACAGCCCTTTCAACCCCCAACCTCAACGGTCATATCGGGACCGATCCGGGAATTTCGATCACACCGGGGCCTCGTTAAAGTCGGCCGGACAAGATTATCCTCGCAGGGGGTCGATTTGACAGATTTAACCGTTACGTTACGGTTAATCTATGAACAAGTCCACGATTCTTGAAGCATTGAGGCGACTTGGGCGGGAAGCCCGGGAGGCGGGAGTTCGGCTGGAAATCTCACTTTACGGCGGATCGGCCATGCTGCTGGCCTTCAACAGTCGCTCCGCGACCAAGGACATCGATGCCATTCTGGTTCCCAGGGAGGAAGGCGAGGGGCTGGCCGCTCGAGTCGCGCGTGACTTGGATCTGCCGGAGGACTGGATCAACAGCGACGTGACACAGTTCATTTCGCCGAAGAAGGAGGCGAAACGGCGATTGAGCGAAATAGAACGGGAAACCGGCCTTATCGTGCACGCCCCGACCGCACGCTATCTGTTGGCGATGAAGGCGCTCGCTTGCCGGCGACCCATCGGTGCGTACCAGGGCGACCTCGAAGACCTGCGTTTCCTGATTCGCAAGATCGGCATCCGGTCCGTCGAAGAGATTCAGGAAATCATCGACGCGTTTTACCCCGACGATGTCATTCGCGCCGAAGATCGCGCACTGCTGGAATCCCTGTTGGAGGACAAGAGATGAACCGGAATTGGAAACGCCCGCAAACCGCCGCCGAGGTGTGCGAAGAAGTGACCGACGCGGAAACCTTCGGGCGAAACGTGCGCGACTGGCAACACGAGTTGCGAAAAGTGCATACGCGTCCCGAATTTCAACGCCGGATCGCCGGCCCCCCTCCCCTTCTGCGCGGACGTTTGAACGACCATGGCCAATGCGACGCCTATATCGCCGCCTACGTGGAGTGGCTCTGCGAACAAGTCGGAATGGACGCGCCGTCATGGACGAACGACCCGCGCCGGGTCGCCGACCGAGCCTGGTACGATTATCCGCCGCTTTGGCCCCAGGCGCTTATCACCGCACCGGGAGCATTCCGTCGCCGGCACGTTTTCACCCGGCCCGACGCGGTTCTGACCCTGCGGCGCGGCCGTCCGGGCCTTCCGGATACGCACCGCCGACACAAAAACGCCGAGCGCCAGAGACGCTACCGGCAACGCGTGCGCGAGAAGCTTAAACGCCTCGAACGTCTGGAAGGAAAGATAGAAATCGTGCAGCCCTCTTAATTTGCAAGTTCAGCGGTCATGGCGGGACCTATCCGGGAATTTCGATCACACCGGGGCCTCGTTATGCTCGGGGGAATACAACTCTTGATCGGTAGGAGGCAAAGGGAAACGATCCCCGGTATCGACTCGATCCGTTCGGCGAGGCGGGCTACATCCTGTTTTTTGCCATCGTGAAGGTTTTGTACGCTTCCATGGTTATAAAGCCCCCGAGGATAGCCATCCAGAACGGCCTGATGGGGAGGGTGCGGCCGATTTCCGGATTTTCCCCTTCAAAGCCGTGCAGGACAATTGTCATTCCCCTGCGCTGAGTGTACCTTGAACTCCTATTCGGCAATGCCGTTCCCTGCATCATTTCGACCATGGAGAAGATCACGACATCGGGCCTCCGTTTCGCCGCTTCTCTGGCAGCGATCGTCATCGCATTCACCGCGTTTTCACAAGCGATGTCGGCAGGACTCGAAACCGAGGGCCAATCGCCCGAAGCGACATATTTGAAACAAATCGAGTTGCGCTCCGTGGTGGCGCTGCCCCTCGGAGAACTGTTCAGTCTCCACGATCCCGAAAACAACCGCACCTTTTGGATCGAGCCCGGCGAGGTTCGTCACGGCATCACCGCCGTCGCCTACGACCCGGAACGCCGCACCCTGAGAATCCGCTTCGGGGAAACCGAGCGAACGGTGGGCCTGAGTCACGCCCGGATCCAGGATACGCGCACAGCCGCCAACGAAGACATCGAACAAGTACGCAGGAGATGGGAGGAGCGGACGGAGGCACGCCAACGCTTTCAGGAACGCTGGGAGGCCGCACTCGAGGAGTACGAGGAACTTCGCGAAATCGTCGACCACGCCCGGGATATTTTCTCGGAGTTGCAGGAATTACGCGACGCCCTCGATGCCACGGAAACCACGGCCGGAGGGCTCGATCGACTCGAATCGCACCAAAGGATGATCGGGGAGGAATACCGGTTGCTCGAGCAGTATACGGTCGACATGATTGCGACACTCCCCGCATTTGAAGCTGAAGACGTCGAAACGGTCACATTGCTGACCCATCTTGTCCGGGACGCCTGGCCGGAGGTGAATGCCGCTCCGTGACCCGAACTGCGGGAGGATCAGGATCGATTTCCCGAATCCGTCACTTCAAAACCGAGAATCGTCACATCGTCCTGCTGCGGCAGACCCTGACGGTGACGCGCCGCGGCCGTCGCCAAAGATTGCAGGGCGGCATGGAGCTCATACTCACCGGTGGATTCAGCGCTGGAGAGAACCCGATCGATTCCGAACTCCTCGCCGGCCCGATTGCAGGCTTCCACCAAACCGTCCGTGAACAGGTAAACCCGATCCCCCGCAAGCAACGGGATCCGGTCCGCCGCCGAGGCCGCCTCCAACCCCAAGCCCAGCACCGCACCCGGGCTCAGCTGGACACGCTCCACCAACCCTTCGTTCCGCCGCAACACCAACAGGCCGGGGTGACCGGCGTTGGCCACCACCAGATCGACGCCGGAAGCGGTTTCTTCGAAGTGTCCGGCCAGTCCGGTGACAAAACCGTCCGGAATCCGGCGCCCGAGGGCCCGGTTCACCTCGTTGAGGAAATGGCGCGGATCGCCGTTGTAATATTCACCCCGCCGGTCCGCCAGGTACTTAAGGAGCACCGTGAACAGTGCGGCGCTGACTCCGTGGCCTGCCACATCCCCCAAAAAAAAGAGCATGCGCCCCTCCGGATCGGCCGGATAAGTGACGCAGTCGCCACCCACCGCCGCCATGGGTCGCAACCAGACAGCAGTGTCGACCGTTGGGTGTCCCGGAATCTCGCCCGGAATCATCACTGATTGCACGTTGCGGGCGCTCTCCATGTCACGGCTCATGATCGCGTTCTGTTCCAGCACCCGCTGTTCGTTGTGGCGGTGTTCCGTGATATCCCGCGAAATCCCCAGCAATCCGGCAATTTGGCCCGAGGCCAGAAAGAGCGGGGCCTTGGTGCTCGATGCCCAGGTCTCGGTCCCGTCCCGCCAGGTTTCCTTCTCCTCCTTGGAAATAATGGGCCGCCCGGTCCGCAGAATTTCACGCTCGTCGTCGAAAGCCTGCTGGGCGTGCTCCCGGGTGAAAAAATCGAAATCGGTCTTTCCGATCACATCCTCCTGTGATTCAAGCCCAAAAATGTCGAGCATCGTCCGACTCACCCTAACGAACCGGCTCTTATGATCCTTGATGTAAACCCGGTCCGGAGTCTGTTCCAGAAACGCCTTGAACAGATCCGATGGCGGAACGAGGAAAATATCCTCTTCCGCTTCCGTTTCGTCCCAATCCTCCGCCTCTTTCATGACACTTTTTTCTGATCGGCCCAGACAACGGCAGGTATTCCGTTGTTGTTCATCTGATGTTCTATTCATTTGAGCTCACGCTCAAGACGATTCGTAAATGAAGACGCCAGGCCGACCCGGAACCATTGCGGATATCAGGAGAAAGAACAAGGGAATGATTGTTGCCGCGCCAATCGTCGGCACCGCCACGAATCAGCATTCCCCGCCTCCGACGGCGAGGTTGCTATTTCCGGAGCAGCGATTACGTTCTTGGCCATGAAACTGGCTGGCGTTTTGATAGGGATACCGGTTATCGCGGCGGTGGTTTTCTCCGGATGCGCGGAGTCGGTCGAATCAGAAACTCACTCGGGGAGCTTGCCTGTCCTGGAGCGAGCCAGTTCCGGTTTCTTCTTGACGGGGGTGTTCCCGGAAGGGATGGATATCAGCACAATTTCCCGAGGCGACGGGGATTGGGGAGTGGTGGCGGCCGATGAAGGAGCGGTGGTGCAGTTGATCCGGTTCGCATCCGATCGATCCAGCGCCCGAGTGCTGGGTGATCTTCCCCTGGCCGAACCGGCAAACCTGGAGATCGACATTGAGGCCTCCACCTGGCTGGACGGGTGGTTCTATGTGACGGGATCCCACGGCATCGCCAAGAACAAAGGAACCTATGAGGCTTCGCGCTACGGGATATATCGTTTTCCGGGAGAAGATCCCGGGTTGGACCGCGGGAACGTACAATCCGCCACATTGACCCGCATTTTCTCCGATGATCCCGTCCTCGGACCGCATTTCCGCAAGCCCCTTCAACAGCGAGGCTTGAATATCGAGGGCCTGTCCGCCCGCAATGGCGCCTTGTACGTGGGGTTGCGCAGTCCGAATATAAGCGGAGACGCCTTTGTGGTGAGACTCTCGGCAGAAAGGCTTTTTTCCGGAGAGAAACCCGACTACGAGCTATTGCGGGTCCATCTTGGGGCGGGCCTGGGCATTCGCGCGATGACCGCGTTTCGCGACGGATTTCTCTTAATTGCGGGAAACGCCGGTTCAGAATCCAGCAACCTCTATCCAGCAACACGAGACTATATCGAAGGACGTCCTTCCTCGCTGTTTTATTGGGTGCCCCAAAACGATACCATCATGCCGGTCGGTCTCTTTCCGCGAGTGGGAAAAGGAAAAGAAGAAAGCCTCCTGGTACTTTCCGACACCCTGGAAGGCACCTCCGAAATCCTGGTGCTTTACGACAGTATCAAAGGCGGTGGCCCGGAACTCTTCGTGGTGAATCTGCCAGGTTCATAAGGGACGATTCAGAAGGTTTTCTCCGGTTATCCGGACCCTCATCTCCCTCTCCGATCGCGTCAACCAACGCGTTCGGCATGGGGTTGCGGGTATTTTTTTTAGTCCGAAGTTTCCACCGCTTTTTTAGTAATCCGCACCTGAAAAGCGCCCGGTGCTTTTTCAAGGTATTCCCACAGCAGTGCTCCGCCGGATATCTGTTCCAACTGGCGGCGCAGCGGTACGGGATCGTGGTCGTTTCGGATGGTGAAGCATCCGCCGGACGGGAGATATTCCCAAGCCTTAAAGACCAGTTGATGCCGGACCGGTCCGGGCAGTTCGCGAAGATCGAGCGAGAGTGGTTCTGTGTTCATGGATGGACGGCCGTAGCCTGGTTATCGGTTGGTGGTATCGGTCATCGGTAAAAAACTCTTCCCGCGACCCGCAGGCGGACGGAAACTAAATAATAAAGCGACGCCAAAAGCGCCGATCCCGGCCAGCCCCAGACCACCGGCAAGTGCATAGACCGTTCCCGTCAAGCCGCCGGACAGGCTCGCGCCGCATGCCGCCGCGACCCAGGGCACGACGCGCAGCAGAGTGGCCGCGTTCAGCGACACGACCGCCGCCCAGATTAACCCGCGCCTCCGAGGCTCGCCGCCGGCAAATCCGGGTAACATGGTCCACCCCACTCCGGCAATCAGGAGGGTCATGAAGCCGGACCCGACGGCATGTCGGGCCGCGTCCCGGGCTCCCGAAAATGGCGCCAAACCGCCGGTGAGTTCGTGGAGCGCCGCCCCGGCCAGGAGTATGGCGCCGACGCACAGCCAACCGTAGGCGGTGATCGCGCCAATTCCCGCCGGATCCGACCTCACCCGGTAGGGCTTGCCGCCCGGATACGGTCTGCGAGGTTCAAACATCCGCACCGCCGCGGCCCCAAAGGCCATTCCAAGAGCGAATAGTAAGCCCGCCAAGGCCAACCAATGATCAAGTAGCTTCGGCGCGAATCCGACAGAGAGAACCTTCACGACCACCCCGCTAGCCATCGTCAGCCAAGAGGCCACGAGCACCCAGGGACGGGCAAACCGCACGCGGAAGTGCAAAGGAAACAGGCGCGCCGACATGGCCAACGAAACGGACGTCACGAAACCAAAGAGCAGCAGAGTCGTGGCACCGTCCTGAAACCGGTGCGGGAGAACCGCAAGGGATCGTCCGGCGACCATGGCGTCAATGACGGCGGAAACCAAAATCAGATTCGCGGCCAGCACCGCGGTGGCTGCGATCGCCAGGAATGGAGCGATCTGCCTAAATCCCTTCCTGTGGTCCAAGGCAGGCCCGGACGCAAGGGTTTTCCCAAGCACCACGAGCAATCCGGCGACCGCCAGGAATTGAAATAAAATACCGGTCCCCACCGCAACCTGCCAAAGCGCACCCCATGCCGGCGCCCCGGACGTCCCGGCCTCCGTCAGGGCGAGCAGCGGCTGTCCGAGTGTCCGCAACGTCAATCCAGACACGAACCACCAGAACAGATGCGGCACGCAGACGGAAAACGCCAGCCGCGTGCCACGCAGACGCGGCAAAAAGTGCAGCGCGACACCGAGAATCATCGCCCCGCCCCACCCCGTCAGCATGGCATGTCCATGTGCCTGGGCCGTGGCGCGGTACCAACCTCCCGCAGGTTCCCCGGACAGAGTTCCCATCCCCATCAGAAAGCCGAACCCAAACCCCGGAACCAGCGCCGACCCGAGCGCCAGAATCACGAACGGACACCACGGCCAACCGAACCGCCAGCTGTCACCACGTTTCACCACAGGAATCGCCACTGTATTTCCCCATTGGCCCAAAGCCGCCACCCGTCCTTCCACCGGGAACCGTCACTCCGCACACGCCATTTCGTCGCGAATCTTCCGATACATCGTATCCGCTTCCTCGCGACAGAAGTCCTCATGCTTTCGCTTTTTCACCCCGTGATCGGAAAGCACGACGTGCCGGTGTGGACGGAGCCGGTGCCTGGCGAGGATTTGTCCGGCGCAGCGCAGCGAACACCCATCCAGCACGATCAGCGGACGCCCCGATTTGGCGGTTTTTACCAAGGGTTTCACATCCCCTCCCACTCCGGCGATGCACGACATTTCCGCAACGCCTTCGCGGTCCAGTCTGACCGCAAGATGATTGCACATCTGGGCTGCGCTGGACGCGCCGGAACAGGAATAGACGAGGGGGGTGTTGTTCACTGATTTCATGCCGGTATTCGCACCAAACCGGCCACCCGCCGGTAAAGAATTTGGTTTTCCTCGTGGATTTGTCGGTGCAGAACGTCGGTCAATTTGGAAAGCCCGTCCTTCATACGCTCGTCGAATACGCCTTCTCTCTCGATCTCCAGGGATTCAAGATCGTCCAGCACCTCCTCCAGCAGCCCATGTTCGTCACGCATGGCTTTCATTTGACGACCCAACTCCGCTCGCCCCTCCTCGCTCACCGAGCCAGTCTCGTCCAGTTCGCGTATCAACGGGAACAAGACTTCCTCCTCCTGCCGCAGATGTTCCAACACCTGGCGCCCGACGATCGTGATTCGCTCCTTCAAATCGCCGGAGCAACCGGCGATCAGATCGACAAATAAACCCGACAGGCGGAAGTGACCGCATTCAAGGCGATCACAAAGGTTGGTGAGCCTCATCACCTCGGGAGAATCCGCAAAACCTTCCCGCGAACTCCTTCCAACAAGTCGCGAGGCGGTCAGCATGGTATTTGTCTCCAAGGCTCTATTACGATCAATCGATTCCGCGAAGGACACGCGTTCGCGGAACTTCGGAAGGTATCCATCACTTCGTACCACACTCCAGCGTCTGCCCGGCAAAAGCCGACAGACGGGTCTTTTCCAAAAACCGGCGTCCCGACTGGCGCAACGCGGCGATCTGGTCGTGCAACGCGCACGGCTTGTCCTTTTCACAGCACGTGAATCCAAACGGACAAAACACCGTCGGATCCCGCGGCTCAAACAACTCGGCGATATCGCTCAACCTCACCTCCTCCGGCGGGCGGGCCAACGTGTACCCGCCCCCCGGACCAGGCTGACCGGTAACCAGTCCCGCTGTCGCCAAACGCGTCAGCAGTTTCGCCGCCAACGGCCGGGAAAGCCCGCGCGCCTTGGCCACCGCCTCGGCGCCCGCCCGCCGATCGGGATCGGCGGCCAGGTAGCTCATCACCGCGATGGCGTGAGCGGAGGTTTTTCCGTACAGTTGCATGGTCAGAATTGGCTCAGGATAAACGTAATCTCTCTGTGATCTTTGTGCTCTTTGTGGCCGATTCCAAGCCCGATGTGCGTAGATACCGCCGCGTTTACACGATTCCGGGTCAGGAAGCCTCCTCACCGATCATCCGGCGGGCGGCGGGAAACAGAACCGCGTTCTCCAGGTGAATGTGGCGCTTCAGGTCGTCCTCCAGTTCGGCCAGACCGGCGAACAACGCGCGGTAGGTATTGCAGGCGTCGGCCGGCGGCTCGTAGCGGTTCGTTAAATTGCTGAGTTTCTCAAGAGCGGCTCCCGCCTCGTCGTGCTCCCGCACCATCACAGATATCGGGCCTTCCAACGATTCCGGCACGGCTTTATCTTCGCTCATCGCCTGAATCGCCGGGAAGAGGATCTGCTCTTCCTTCTGCATGTGGGCGAACAACTCGTTAGCCATGCCGGTAAAAACCTGATAGACCTCGACCAACGAAGCCGTGTGACCACCGTGCACCCGCGCCACACGCTCCGACATGGCGTGCAGGCGAGGCAGTTCCTGACGGAGGAAATCGTGATGCTGCTGCACGATGTGATCGCAAAGCTTGTGCGGGGGCAATTCCGCCGGATTCGATTCCGGCTCGACCGGATCCTGCTGCTCCCGCTCCAACTCGGTCACCACCGTGTCCAGTGAAACCCTTTTTCGCTCACAGGCCTCCCGCAGCGTGGTTCCACCCTGACAGCAAAAATCGATGTTGTGCGCCTGAAACACCCGCGAACGCCCCGGACGCTCGGCGACCAACTCCCCGACCGACCGGTCGGGCAGCGCTGTTCCAGACGGAGAAAAAACAACTTGTGAATGGCTCATGGAAACCATCCTGGGCCAGCACCAACGGCAATACAAGAAATAAAGATTCTTTTTTCTTTATTATTTGACCAAGATCAAAATCCAGGGGAGCAAAGGTCCTTGCCCCGGGACCGTCATGAAAAAAGCGTACCGCTAAAAGCGAGCCTGTATTCGCATATACGCAAACCGTCCCGGTTCATTCACGACCACCCCCGCACTGAACGGATCGCGCACAAAGGCGTTGTTGGTGGCGTATTCGCGATCGAACACGTTGTCGATGCCTCCACTGAGCAAAAGATTCTCGGCCAGTTGCCAATCGGCCTGCAGGTTCATGACGCCCCAGCCGCTCACTCGCTGTTCACCGATCTCCTCGTCGATGCGCGACTGACTGTCGGAGAACAATCCTTCCGCCATCAGCCGATAGGAATCCTGTGTAAACACCATCGCCAATCGCCCCTGCCAGGGCGGGATTTCACCCAGCACACGATCGTTCATGCCCGGCGCCAGGGTGGACTTGCGTCCCCGTTGCCACGCCATGCCGGCTTCGGTGCTCAGGAGATCGCTCCACTCCACCCGTCCGGTCAAGTCGGCGCCCCAGAGGCGGGCACCCACATTGTCGAAGGTATTGAAATCACTCCCGCCGTCGGTACGCCCCACCGGGTAAATGTAGTCGGTCAGCCAGGTGTGGAAAACACCGCCCCGGTACGAGACCATTTCCTTCGATCCGGCCAACGAGCTCCTCACCTCCGTGCTGCGCACCGGACGGAGATCGGGATCCCCCACTCGATTCGGCATCGCCGGATTCGGGTGATTCAGTTGCCGGTAACGCTCCTCGCCGGTGGGCAACCGGTTGCCGTGGCCGACGCCGAACTCGATCCGGTGGGCGGGATCCAACAGGCGACCGAGCAGCACATAGCCTGCCGGCAACAAGTCGTCGACCCGATTGGTGGAAGTGTCCTGCGCATCCTGCAGGAAATCGATGTTTCGACGGGCCTGGGTGCGCCCGACATCGAATCGGGCCCCTATCTCCAGGTCCCAAAACCCCATATCGCGCAGACCGACCCCCCACAGGCCGCCCCGCCGGGAAAGCGTATCGGGGATAAAATCGTTCTCCTGCAACATGATAATATTATCCGCGTTCCAGCGGTATTCCCGGTAGTCGACACCGTACCGAAAATCCCAATACCCAACGCCGCCCTCGGCGGTGAGCGCGATTTCCCCGACCTTCGTTTCCGCTTCGGTCCTCATCATGTAGCCGCGCTGCGCGAAGGCGGGATTCATTTGCGAGCTCTGGCGGAAACGATCCTGCATGTCATGGTCCACCAAGCTTCCCGAAACGCGGACCGACCATTCCTCGGCCCAGTCGAGTTCCGTCCGGTGACGATATCTCACGTTTCCGCGCCAGGAAACGTCTTTGATCGCATCCATCATCAACCCCGGATAGAGCACGTCCCGGGCGTCATTGTAACCGGCGCTCACCTCCCACAAACCGCGCTCCCCCTGAGGCACCTCCACCTGCGTCTGCGCGTTCCAAATGGCAAACGCCTTGCCCCCGGACACCCCCGGCCGGTAGGCGTTATTGCCCTGAGGAGCATCCGTGAAACGATTGCCGCCCCCATCCTTGTAAACACCGCCCTCCTGATAGAAGACGCCCCCTCCCAATGCCAGCGGCTCATGAGCAGAGGAAACCTGCAAGCCGGCCCCGTAGTACTCGTACTCGCCCAGGAACCCGGTCGCCTGTAACAGGGGCGCATCCGGATCCAGTCCGGTTTCGACCCGGACGGTCCCTCCCACCGAGGAACCGTACTCGACGTCGAACGGACCGGTGCGCACCGTGATGCTGCGTATTTGCTGGGAACTGACGTGAAACGCCGGCGGGTCCATGCGATTGGGACAGGCGCCCTGAATCCGTCCGCCGTCCAGGGTCACGTCGATATCGTCCTTCCCCAATCCCCGGAGCAGGAAGTCTCCGGCAACCGGTCCCTTGCGGACGTAGGTAAACGCCGGCGACTGCCGCGACAGGATTTCCGACACATCGATCGGCTTGGCCAGGGCGATCGCCTCACCCCGCCGGTGTTCGTCATGCCCGGTTCCCGGATCCACCACCCGGACCGGATCCATTTCAACGATCGGTCCGACGGCCAAGACCGGCGTACCCAACAATATCAATAATGTAAAAGCTTTCATCTAGGAATAAGTTTCAAATGGTTTCGTTTAAAGGTTCCTTCCGATTCCGCGCGCAATGAGGCCGCCGTCACAGGACATCAATTACGCTGCAACCGTCAGCGCCTTCGAAGCGTTCCAGCGACTCGACAGTCTACGCTCGCGCAGATTGGTTCGTTTTCGAATTCCCTCCGGGATTCCTCCCCGGCGTAAAACGCACTCCCGGCACCGGGAACAGAGTGTCCCGGTACCGCATGCGATCCAAGTCGCCGATCACCGAAGGTGTTTCCTGCGCACGGAAAATCAGACCTGTTTGGGAGGCGGCGTCCGGCCCGTACCCAAAAAGCTGACCGAATGCCAACCGAGCTCACGCAAAACAAAACACCCGGGCGGATCGGGATGCCACCCTTCCTTTTGCGGCAGCGCCAGAATCAAACGTCCCGCATCACGCTCCGGCTCGCTTTTGCGTCCGGAATCGTTTTCCGCGTTTCTTGCTTCCTGAATGAAGAGACACCACCCGCAAGGCTTCTGCTGGTCGAAAGTCAGTCGCAGGGAATCGCCGACCGTCTCCGTCTGAATATACCCGGCAAACATCTTGCCCCAGGCCACCGCCTGCGCCACATCCCAAACCACCCCCTGGGCACTGACCCAGGCAATAATAAGAAATGTAACGGAAATTCGTCTCTTCATTTGAGCATGCTCAATCTAAACAAGCACCCTCATTGTACTTTGATTTGTATCAAAAACAAAATCCATACTCCCTACCTACGCCCGTTTTGCATAGGAAATCCGAATGCTTTCTCCGTCCATAAGATGATCTGATTACGGAAACCATGCCATAAACCGCCGCCACCCCGGAATGCCCGTCAGCGATTTGAATCATCCCTTCTTCTCGGGCCGGTTTCCAGGCTCCGATCCAGCATTCTCCGGGCATCCGCTTCGTCGAAATCGGGGTGATCCATGAGGGTTTCCGTAGCGGACTCTTGAAATTGGCTGTAGTCATCCAGCAGTGCCTCAAGCTGCCCGCTCAAACTGAGTGTTTCATAACACCCTACTCACTCCCGCCCGCACGGGAATCTTACAGATTCTTTCAGATATAAGAGAGGTTCAGGGCGGTGTCGGGTCCGGAAAACGCCAAGGGTCTATGAATCGAATGCGAGCGGGAAGCTTGACTTAAATTTGGTTGTAGGAAAGGTCTGGGGAATGCTGGCACGAGCAATACGTGGCTGTGCGGTTCTACGATCAGCAAAAAGGGTGATTTGTCCGGTGGGATTCGTTTTGGCGGGAGGGCTCTCGCTTTTCGCATCGGAGGATGAGGGGCCGTTGCGTTCGCTGCATTCAATTTGGGAGGCCGGGGTCGCCAACCATCTCGGTTACGAGGCGTCCCGTGCCGGCGCCATGGCCGAGGACGCGGAAGCACGGGCGGTGCGTCGTGAAAGGATTCCCTCGTTGTCGGTCGAAGCCTCCGGCGATTATGGTCAACGGGTGCGCCCGGGCGAAGAACGTGATCAAGGGGTTGCCGGCCGCGGCGAGATATTGGCGCGGGTCGATTGGCTCCTGTACGAAAGCAGTCGCGCCGCCCGCGAACGCGCGGTGGAATTGCGCCGTCAGGGTATCGTTCACGCGGGCGAGGCATTCGATTATGCTTATCGCGCGGAAATGGCGCGACTTTACGTGCAGGCTTCCGCCGCCGAGGAAAAAGTGGCGTCGTTACAGGATGAGGAAGCGACCTTCTCCGGCTTGCTGGAACGTGTGGCTCACAGGGTTCGGAGCGGGGTCGAGCCCGCTTCGGCGGGCGAATGGCTGGAAGAGGCTCAATCTCTGTACCGGGAGCGTCTGCACGATGCCCGGAGCCGAAAGGACGCGCTGTCCGCCCGCCTGACCGCCATAGCCGGCCGTGAGGTTGCTCCTTCTCCCGTACGTCCGCGGTTTGACAATATTGCGCCGATGCCCGAGGTCGAGGACAACCCTGCCCTGGCGGAACTGCGTTTGCTCGCCGAGGAGCGACGTGCGGAGGCGGATTCGATTCTTCGCCGCGATCGTTGGCGCATTGAAGCTTTCGGAGCGACCGGTCCGTATTTTTCGGAGGCTTTCGAGGACCGGGTGAAGCACGAATATTACGGCGGTATGCGGCTGGTGTGGTCGCCGGACACCAGTGGGGTGCAGCGGGAGCGAGCCTTGGCGGAACGCCGGCGGGCCCGGGCGCTGGAAGCGGAAGCGGCCGGACTGCGCCAAGTGCACTCGCATCGGACCCGGGAGATCGGAGCGGGACTTGACGAAGCGGAGTCGCGTTTGGCGGGAGCCGAGGCGCTGGTCGAAAGCTCTGCACGAGCGGCGCGCGCGGCGACTCTGCGTTGGCAGCGGGGGGTGGGAACCTGGCGTGAAGTGGCGGAGCGGCGCGAGGCCTTGCTTGACGCGCGGTTGCGGGAAATCGAATTGCGCGAGGAGTTGGCTCTACTGCTTGTCGAATACGCGGAAATCCTGGCGGCGCTGGAGGCGCTGCCCGTGTGGTTGGGAGAAGGGGGAGGAATCCTGAATTTATGATCCGAAATCGGAGAAGATGGGAATCCGTCGCGAAAAGGTTTGGGACATGGAGTGCGAGAACTCTTGTGGCGGGCTGCGTTTTATGGTCGGCATGTCAGCAGACAACCGACGATACCGCGGCCGCTGACGACGCGCCGGATGTCGCGGTGGTCACCGTGTCGGAGGAGATCGTCGAGACGCGCAGGGAATGGACCGGCATTGTGCAGTCGTTGCGGACGCACGCGGTATCCGCGCGGGAAGGTGGAGAGGTGGCCGAGGTCGTGGTGCGCGACGGCGATACCGTGGCCGCCGACGATCTGCTGGTGCGTGTGCGGCAGCCCGAATTGGAAGCGCGGGCAATGGTGTTGCGGGAGCGCCGGATGCTTCTCGAGGCCGAACTTTCCGGGTGGGAGGAACTGGCTCAAGCGGATGCGGCGGGACCTGCCGAGGTGGAGCAGGCTCGGCTGCGACTGATGGAGGTAGAAGAGTCATTGGGCGAAGCGGAGGCCCGCTTGGAGGGTGGCGCCTTGCGGGCGCCGGTGTCCGGGTTGGCGACTCGGGTGATTGCGGCCACAGGGGCGCAGGTTTCCGCCGGAGTGCCCTTGTTGGAAATTCGGCGCGACGATGCGTTGGGAATGCGATTGATCGTGCCTGCTCGCGAGCGGCCGTATTTGAATCGTTCGGATCGGCTGCTCCTTACGGATTCCCGGGGACGCGCCTGGTCGATCGCCCGGGTGGTTTCCGTCGAAGATGCGGACGTCCCGAACGGATTCGTGAGTGTGGAAGTGTGGGTTGAAGACGATCCTGGGGATTGGCCGATCGAGGGAAAACTGGTTTATTCCGAGGAGCGTGAGGCGTTGGTGGCGCCATGGACGGCGGTGGCGCGGGATGATGATCGCAACTGGGTGGCTTTGGTGTCCGGCGATCCGCCGGTGATCGAGCGTCGGGAAGTCAGGCTGGGCGCGGGTTTGTCGCACGGCGTGGAAGTGGCGGACGGACTGGAGGCCGGCGACCGCATTATGCGTTTTGAGCCCCGTTCGCAGCCCGAAGGCCGTCGGGTGGCGGCCCATGGGGAGGCCCGTTGACGGTCATGCGGGATATTCTGGGCAACCTGCTTCGATTTCTAGCCGGCCGGCGGTTGGCGGTGGGAGTGGTTGCCGGGCTGATCGTCCTGCTGGCGGTAATCGCGCTGTTTCGCATGCCGCTGCAGCTTCTGCCCGAGGTTCGGTATCCCCAGGTGCGGGTCATCGGAGACCTGCCCGGGCAGACGTCCGCGGTCATAGAGGAAAGCGTCAATGAACCCCTGGAGCCGGCGCTCGCGGGAACCCCCGGACTGGTGCGGATGGAGAGTCGCTCCGGGGACGGGCGTTCGTACATCGATCTGTTCTTCGAACCGGGCCACGATATGGACCGGGCCTTGCGTGAGGTCGAGCAGGGGGTGCAACGGGCGCGCGACCGAATCCCGGCGGGTTTCCCGGAGCCGAGGATCTTCGAGGTGGCCACTTCTGGTGAGCCCGCGCTGCACTTCGCTTTCGGGTCGGATCGTTTGACTCCGGCTGAACTGCGGCAGCGCCTGCGTTCGAGTTTGTTGCCCCGATTGCGGGCCATCGATGGCGTGGACATGGTGTTTATGGGCCGTGAGGAGGATCCCGAATTGGTGGTGGATCTGGATCCCTCCAGGCAGCGATCCTTGGGAATCTCCCTGGAAGAGGTGGAAATGACGTTGATGGAGGCGACGGCGCCGCCCTCCGGAGGAACGCTTTTGACCGAGGATTTCGAAGGTATGGGGGTGCTCGGCGAGGCCGTGTGGCAAGAGGAACGGTTGTTGGCACGAACGTTCAGTGCCGGGGGCGACGCCCGGGCCACCGTTCCCTTGAGTTCCTTTGCCCAGGCCTACCGTGCGCCGTCCGAGACCAGTCTGCGTACCCGATTGGACGGGTCCTCCGCAGTCCTGGTGACCGTCTATCGATCTCCTCAAGCTCGCTCGCTGCGAATGGCCCGGGAGGTCCGGCGAACCGTGGACACGGTAATGGAGCGCCGTGGTTTCGAGGACGTGCGGACAACTCTGCTGTTCGATGACTCCGTCGTCACCTCCGGCGCCGTTCGCAGTGTGATGGTGGCGGCCGGGGTCGGATCGCTTCTGGCCATGGGTCTGGTGTTTTTCACCTTGCGACAGGGGCGCCGCGTGGTCCTGGTTGGGGTGGTGGTCCTGGTTGGCTTGGCCTGCGCCGTGCTGGCGTTGGCGGGCGCGGGCATGTCACTCAATCTGCTGACCTTGGCGGGTTTGTTGATCTCGGTGGGGTTGGGTTTGGATTATGCGATCATCTATTTCGACCGGCTCAACCGGCGGTCCTCCAGTAGCGAAAACGATCCGGTGGAGGCCATGCTCGACGTGGCTACACCTTTGTTCGGTGCGCTTTTAACGACGGTCGCCGCGGTTCTGCCTTTCCTCCTGGTGGAAGGATTGGTGGCGCTTTTGTTCCGGCCGTTGATCCTGACCGTGATTTTCAGTTCCGTGTTTGCTTATCTGGCCGCTCTGGTGATGCTGCCCGTTTTTACCCGGCCCGAAGGAGAGGAAAGGAAGGAAGCGCGGCCGGCTCCACTGCGTCCCTGGCCGGGAGCGTTCTGGCGAACCGCCCGCAGTGCGTGGGTGACGGGGCCGGTTTTCGCCTTGTTGCTGGTCGGTGGCGTGATTCTGGTGCGAGTTCCTCCCTTTGAGGTGCTCCCCGTTGTGGACGACGGATTTGTGGATGTCCGAATCGTGCATCCCGCCGGCATCAGCCCCGATGCGATGGATCGTGTGACCCGACGGGTGGAAGGGGCCTTGATGGAAGTTGACGGAACGGCCGGTTTGTTCACCACCGTGGGCGGGTATTTCCGGGAAGGCTTGCCCTCATTCCGTCCCGGGACCGCCAATTTCATGGTGCGGGTCGATACGCTTTCCGGAGACCGCCCTTCGGCGGCGTGGGCAAGAGACGCGCGTGCGGCCATCGACGAACTGCAAGTCATGGGATTGAGCGTACGGGTTCAGCTACCGCGTATTCGCGGCGTCCGTACGCGTTTGTCGGATGCCGACATCGAGGTGATCCTGACCCGCCCGGATGGGAACCTTCTCGCTCTTTCTGAGATCGAGGCCGAGGTGGAGGAAGCATTGCGAGGAGTGGCCGGACTGGCCGATGTGGAGCGAATGCGAGGGGGCGTCAGCCCTCGCTGGCGAATCGAACCGGACTATGCCGCGTTGAGCAATTACGGCGTTTCGCCGGGAGAACTGCGCCGAACGGTGGATTACGCGATGGAGGGGAAAGTCCTGGTGCGGCGAATGGAGCGGGGGGATCCTTTGTCGTTGCGGGTCCGGTACAGCCGGGACTATGCGGGCGGGCCGCAGCACATGGAAAGCCTTGTCATCCCGGCTTCGGGGGGCGGCTGGATTCATTTGGCTGAGGTTTCGCGTTTCGACCTCGTCGAGGAGCCCACCCACATTGAACGAAGGGAGAATCAGCGGGTCGTCCGCCTGGGAGCGCAATTGGATCCGGGCGGTCCCGGCCCCGCCCGTGTGGCCGCCGAGGTCGAGTCCACTCTGGCGTCATTGGATTTTCCGGACGAAATCAGTTGGTGGCTGGAAGGCGAAGTCGAGGCGTTGGAGGAAACCCGCCGGACCTTCGGTTTGGCCCTGTCGCTGGCTTTGCTCATGGTGCTGCTGATCCTTGCCGTGCAGTACGGATCGTTCATTTGGGCTCTCGCGGGTTGGCTGACGATTCCCTTGTGTGGGGTTGGATCGCTGGTGCTGCTGGTTCTGATGGGTCAATCGCTGGATGCCATGGTATTGGCCGGGTTGTTGATTTCGGTGGGCATCGTCGCCAACAGCATGATATTGGTCCTTTCTGAAACACGCTGGCGCCTTCAACTGGATGAGAGGCTGGACTTGTCCGAGGCGTTGGCTTACGCGAGTCGCAGCCGGGTGCGTCCCATCGCGCTGACCGTCGCCAGCACGGTGTTGGGGATGAGTCCTTTGCTTCTGGGTGGAAGCGAGGTTTTCGGCCTGCTGCGGCCCCTGGCGATCGCACTGACCGGAGCCCTGTTGCTCTCCATTCCCCTTGCCTGTTTCCTTTTGCCGGGACTGCTTCACCGATTCGTGACATTGCGTCAGGCCGTCCGGCGCTCTTGAAGCCGACTAAGACGCGATCCGAGATTCATCCGGCCACCCACGCCACCACCGCCTTCCAAATCGCCTCTTTGTTTGGAAAATGTCGAACACCCGCCCTGAAAGCGGGAAAAAGTGCTTGCGTTCGCGATGTGCCTTATGTGACATGACACATGTATGGCACGCGGACCTTCAGGACGACTGGTCATCGAGATTGACCCCGAACTCAAACGAAATCTGCACGCCGCGCTCGCGGCGGATGGATTGACGCTAAAGGAGTGGTTTCTCCAGCGGGCCGCCGATTATGTCGCGGAGCGCCGCCAACCTTCCCTTCCCGGGCTGATTCGCTATCCGGAGCCGGGCGATTCCTCTCGCCGTGTGGCTGAAGAACCAGCACCTTCACCCGAACAACCGCAAACCCGATCATGAGCGCCGCCTCAGCAACCTCCTCTTCCTCAGCCGGTCCGAAAGAGCGCCGATTCAACGAAGCCCTGCGCGATCTGTTTGTCGGCGCGAAGGTCGACGGCCAGTCCGGTTACATCAACCTCATGCGCGTCAAGGCCGCCTACTACGAGCGGCGGGTAGGTCCCGAGTTGCTGAAGGATGTCGTCGGCGCTCTCAAGGACTTCCCTGAATTCCGGGAGGAGCTGTTCGACAAGCTTCATGCCTTCTTCTCCCGGTATTTCAGCAAGAGCGGTTCCATCTGCTTCGCCTACACGCCCGGGCATATGGGTGTCTACGAAAAGGTGTACACCGACGAGCAGGATGTCGTCCTCTTCTGGAAGACGCGCATGCTGTATTATGTGAAGACGGATCGCATCTTCCGCGACCTAAAAGTCGAACTCGACGAGCGCGTCTGCTTCTTCGATTGCTCCGCCCTCCGGCACAAGAAAAACAACGAAAAGCGCCAGTTGGTTTACGAACTGGAAAAGGTCGAGCCGGATGGCGCCCTTCGTTTCTCCGTCCAATATTCGGAGCGCGGCCGGATCACGAAAACGGATGCCATCCTCAAATCCCTCAAGAAAGCCGGCCATCCCGTGCGCGAGGAAACCTTAAGCAAAGCCTTCCGCGTCTTCGAGCGCCAAAGCGAAGTCGATTATTTCATTAACAAGGACGCCCGCGGCTTCCTTCGCGAACAGTTCGACCTCTGGATGTATCAATACCTCTTCAAGGACGGCACCGCCTGGACCCAGGCCCGCATCGCCCAACTCCAGGCCCTGAAGGAGATCGCGTTTCGCCTCATCGACTTTATCGCCCAGTTCGAGGACGAGTTGGTCCGCATCTGGAACAAGCCGAAATTCGTTCGCGGCTCGCATTACGTCATCACTCTCGATCGCATCGCCGCCCGCGAAGGCGGTGTGGAGGTGATCGCCGCCGCTCTTAAAAACAAGGGCGCGAAACAGCAGATTGCGGAATGGAAGGAATTGGGGCTCGTCGGAGAGAAGTTTGCCGCCGCCGCCATCCTGGAAGGCAAAGGCAAGAACCGCACTCTCGCCGCCGATTGGCGCTATCTTCCCCTCGACACCATCCATTTCGGCAAGGAGTTCGAACTCCAACTGCTGACCCTCTTCGACGACCTCGATAACCAACTCGACGGACGTCTCATCAAGAGCGAGAACTATCAGGCGCTGAATACTCTTCGGGAGAAGTACCGAGGAAAGGTAAAGCTGTTTTATATCGATCCGCCGTATAATACCGGCGAGGACGAATTCGCCTACCTGGACTCATTCCAACGGTCGAGTTGGCTGAGTATGGTTGCGGATCGTCTTGAATTAGGACGGGACGCGCTCAAACCGGAAGGAGTGTTGCTCTCGAGCATCGGGCGCGAAGAGTTCGCGAATCTGAAAGCGATAACCAACATGATTTTCGGAGAGGAGAATTGCCTGGCGGAGCTGGTCTGGGAAAAGGGGCGGAAAAATGATGCCAAAATGTTTTCTGTCGGACACGATTATATCGTCGCTTACGCAAAATCTTATTATGAACTGAAACGTCGTAAAACGGTTTGGAGAGAAGAGAAACCGGGTGCCCGTGAGATCCTTGTTGAGTATCGTCGACTTAAGGAACGCCTTGGATCGAATGTTGAGGCGATTCAGGAAGGAATACGGGAATTCTATTCGAAGCTTCCTAAGGGCCATCCCTCCTTGAAATACCGCCGCTACAGCCGGGTGGATCAAAACGGCGTTTGGCGAGATAAGGATATTTCGTGGCCCGGTGGAAACGGGCCAAGATATGAAATAAGGAATCCGGCTACTAAACGACCGTGCCAAATTCCGGATAGGGGATGGGCGTTCTCAACCAAGGAAAAGTTTTGGCTGTATTATGAAAATGGGTTCATTGAATTTCGGGAGGGGAAAGACGCGCAAAAGCCACCCATGCTGAAGAAGTATCTCAATTACGTGTCAACGGAATTTGATCCAGATTCAAATGGTTACGCTCCGGCTCACGACCCAGACGGTGAGGATGAGGTTAGCGTCCAAGTAATGACGAGTATATTCCAAGCATTTCAACAACCTGCGGTAATGCGTTTGCGAAAACTCATGGGCGGTGACGTGTTCAAAAACCCGAAGGATCCCGAAGTCATTGCACGTTTGATAAAATACATTACGGATCCCGGCGATTTGGTCGGCGACTTCTTTTTGGGAAGCGGGACCACGGGCGAGGCGGTGATTTCCCTCGCCCGGAGCAACGGTGGCCGGAAATTCCTGTTCGTAGAAGCCGCTGATTACGTGGAGACCACGGTTATTCCACGTTTCAAGAAACTGGCATGGTCCGATAAGTGGGAAAAAGGCAAAGCGGTTGAGCCAAACGGAGCCAGCTTGTTTTTCAAATATTGCAGCCTCGAACAGTATGAAGATTCGCTTTCGACGGCAATTTATTACGAAGAAGACGGCGACCTATTCCGCAACACAAAGACCGACCCCTACAGCCAATACGTTTTCTTCCGCGACCCGAAGATGTCGCGGGCGCTGGAGCTCGATTACGAAAAGAACGAAGTCAACGTTCACCTTGACCGGCTCTATCCGGATATCGACCTGGCCGAAACGCTTTCCTGTGTTACCGGCAAGTGGATCAAGCGAGTTACGGCCGAAGAGGTGGAGTTTACCGACGGAACGAAACAGAGCCTCGTCAAGCCGGACTGGAAATTGCTGAAGCCTCTCATTTTCTGGGGAGAAATCGTCTGATCGCCATGCCGCTTAAATCGCTGGAATATCTGGTCGCCAAGACGCCCTACGAAACCCTCCCGCCGAACTGGAACACGTTCGATCTGGAGCGCTTCGCTTCCGGTGTGCGCCTCTGGGATTACCAGCAGCAGGCACTGAAACTGGCGGTTACGGCGCTTTTCAAATACTACGAGGATTTCGCCGACTTTTTTCCCGGCGAGGACCACAACGCCGATGCCGAGCGCAAGCGGAAGATGGCGGATTGGTATTACGATGGAATGGCTCTCAACGACAAGGAGCGGCGGTCACTCAACCTGGATCTCAAGCGAACCAGGCTTCCCCTCCGGACCTTGATCGATGAGTTTTTCCCGCTGGCTGAAGAGAATCCAAAGGTGGACTTCCGGGAGGTATGCAATCGGATGGGCTTTTGGATGGCCACCGGCAGCGGAAAGACCATCGTCCTGGTCAAATTGTTGGAGATCCTGCACCAATTGATGCGCCGCGAGGAAATTCCGGTGCGCGATGTCCTATTCCTCACCTGTCGCGAGGACTTGATCGAACAATTTCATGCCACCGTACGCGAGTTCAATCGGACGCCGGATTCGCCGGTCCATATCGAGCTTCGCGAATTGCGCGAATACCCGGAAGCGCAACGCGAAACACCCGGCGGCTTGTTCGGTCGCGACTCCACGTTGCGTGTTTTCTATTACCGTTCCGATAACCTCAACGACGAGCATAAGGACCTGATCGTCGATTTTCGAAATTACGATAACCACGGCCGCTGGTATGTGCTTCTCGACGAGGCCCACAAGGGCGACTCCGCCGATTCCAAGCGCAAGCACATCTTCAACATTCTCAGCCGCGCCGGCTTCCTATTCAATTTCTCCGCCACCTTTACGGACATCCTCGATCTGGCGACGACGGTTCACAACTTCAACCTCTCCGAGTTTATCGAGAACGGCTACGGCAAGCATGTCGCCGTCCTGAAACAGGAACTTTCCGCGTTCAAGCGCGACGGTTCCGATTATTCCGACGACGAGAAAAGAAAGATCGTCATCAAGAGCATGCTTTTGATGGCCTTCACCGCACGCCAGGTGCGGCAGCTTCGCTCCAAACTGCCGGAAGGGGCTTCCTTCGGATTTTACCATCATCCGATGCTGCTCGCTTTGGTGAACTCCGTGAATACCGAGGACTCCGACCTGAAAATCTACTTCGAGCAGATCCTCGCCATCGGAAGCGGGAAGGTCCCGGCGGCGGTCTGGCGGGAAGCCAAGGAAGAGCTTTGGCTGGAACTGAAAGAGGAACCAAGTCTCCTCTATGAAGACGGCCGCAAACTGGAGATTCCCCGGGAGGAAATCCATTCTCTCACCGCCCGGGATGTCTGGCGCGAGGTGTATAACTCCGAAGCCGACGGCGGCGGCGAAATCGAAGTGCTTGTTCGTCCCGGAAACCGGAAGGAAATCGCGTTCAAGGTAAAAACCTCCGAACGCCCGTTCGCCCTGATCAAGATCGGCGACGTTACGGCCTGGCTGCGCGAGAAGCTCGGCGGTTTCGATTTCACCGAAACATTCGAGTCCGACAGCTTCTTCATGCGGCTCAACGATCCCGACTCGTCGATCAACATTCTGATGGGCTCCCGGTCTTTCTACGAAGGATGGGACTCCCACCGGCCGAATGTGATCAACTTCGTGAACATCGGCACCGGTGAGGATGCGAAGAAATTCATCATGCAGTCGGTTGGCCGTGGCGTCCGGGTCCGCTCCTGGCAGGGAGAGCGGCGCCGCTTCGAGGAATTGTCCGACCGCTTCGACGACAGAAATCTTTTCCGTTCCCTGAGAAAGCTGACGACGTATCCCGAGACTCTCTACGTCCTCGGCACCAATCGCGACGCCTTGAACGTTGTCCTTGGCCGGCTGAAAGAGGAGAAACGTGACGAACAACAAATCCTGGATCTGGAACTGAACCCCGCGGCCGAAAAGCACCTTTTGTTGGTCCCCCGGTATCTCGATAACGGCACTCCCATCGTCGATCTTCGCTTGCCATCGAAATTCGAGATCACCGACCCGGATTTCGACCTTGCCGCCGATTATGACGATGCCGTCAACGAGGACGCGGTGCTCCTGCTTACCCACGGAGGATCGCCCTCACAGGTGCGTCGCTTTCGCGAGAGCGTCCGGAAGCCCGAACAATATTTCAGCCGCCATGGCAACAGGACCTACCGAAACATGGAGGTCATGGTCAGCCGAATCATGAGTTACTTCGATCTCAAGGCGCGCGAGCTGGAAACCTTCAGTTCGTTGGAGATCGAAAAAGACATCGTCCATTTTCGCAGAATGAGCGTGGACAAGGTTCACGCGGAAGCCATACAGCGAAAAGTCGATCGCGTCCTCTACTCGCAAACCCCCGAAGGCAAGGAGGAGGCCGCCACTGTTTGGAAGGAAGTCGAACAGCTCGAATGGGACTTTGCTGAAAAGGCCCAGGAGCTGAGCCGCATCATGGAGGAACGGGAGCTCGGCAACAAGCAAATCTACAACGACGATATCTGCGTCGAATACCTCGCGAACCATTTCTATCTCCCCGTCATCTACTCGACCGGTTCCCGCATCGAATATATCCGTCACATCATCGACACCGAAAGCGAGGTCCACTTTTTGGAGGATCTCAAACGATCCGTGGCGAAACCAACATGCCCGCTCCGCTCCCTCGATTGGTGGATGTTCAGCAAACTGGACGAATATCTCGATTCCCCCTGCATCCCGTATTACGACCCCAAGCAAAACAAGGTTCGCTCATTCATCCCGGATTTCATCTTTTGGGGAGCAAAAGGGAATTCGTACACCATCGTCTTCGTGGACCCGAAGGGAATGCAACACGAAGACTGGCGGAACAAAGTCGCCGGTTACAAACGACTCTTTGAAAAGGATGGCGTGCCGCTCGAATTCGCGCACGGAGACCTCACGGTTTCGGTACGCCTGTGCCTCTACAACCGCCACCGCGACCGGGGCGCCGAAGGAGACGATGCCCGCTTCTGGTACGATAATCCGGTTTCCCTGTTTACTGAGGCGTTTTCCGGTTGAACGGGATGCGACGGACGAGGCCTTTGTCAACCTACTGCCGACCGCTCAGGAGCCCTCCGGCTTTTCCAGCGCCGGGGCGTGTTCCCGTCGAACGGCGGGCGGTCCTTCCTCCACAAACCCGCTCACGATTCCGGCATGGTTGTGGGCCACCGCCACGGCCTCCGGCGTTGCGCCCACCATCGTGACCTGCAGGCCATTCGGGAGCTCGACGACATCCAGCGTCAGATCCTTTTGGTGGGCAATCATCTCGACGTAGGCGGGATCCCACCGTCGAACCATCGACCCGGCCGCGAGCCGCTTTTGCATATAGGCGACATGGGCTCGCAGCGCGGCCGCGATCTCGGGATCGGTCGAGGTCGTAGTCGCCTCGTAACCGGTTTCCGTGAGCGTCACCTGCCGCTGGATCTTGTCGTGCGACCTGGCCAACTGGTGGATGAGGTCGCGCTGGCTTTCCGGCAGCGGCCCGCGCACGGGTTCCTCGGCCAGAAGGCAGGCACCCGGCAGGAGGGCAAAGAGAAGCGCGGCCGAAAGACCGCGCGAAATCGAGTTGGATAGTCGGATCATTTTTGAATCGAATGAAGTTTCTGTTTCGAAAGGCACTCTGCACCGGCAGGACGCCCCTACCCTTCGAACTCCCGGTAATCGCCGGATCTTACAAAGAAATCCTGAACCGGCCGGAATCAAAACGGTGATTCCGGGACTCAGTGAGCCGGGCTCACCACCAAGGTTTGGATTGTCCATACATCTCCCCTACTCCCGAAGAGACGAAAATCTTACAGCCGTACTCCCAAAACCATCCATTCCACCGATTCTTTCGAACAACTTGAGCAAGGAGGTGTAAGAAACGCCCGTTTCCGGGAATGGGAAATAAAACATGAAAAAGAAACATTCGCTTTGCAGCGCCGCTGAGCCCGCCCCGAGTGACGTGAGCCCCCCAAAAACGCGTGAACGCCGCTTCAACTTGCGCGGCTTTGCCTCACTCGCCACAGGCTTCGCTTTCCTGATCATGATCGTTTCCGGCATCGTGCTGTACGTCGCCCCGCGCGGCCGCGTGGCGAACTGGACAGACTGGACGGTCATGGGCCTGGGCAAAGAGGACTGGTCCGACCTGCACACAGCAGCAGGAATCCTGTTCGTGGCGGTCGTTGCACTCCACCTGTTTTTCAATTGGCGGGTATTGGTGCACTACGTCTGCTCGCGACCGGCCAGGCCTCGCGCGCGCTTGCGGGAGCTTCTGGCTGCCTGCGTTCTGACGGTTCTGGTTGTCGCCGGCACGATCGGCGAGCTGCCCCCATTCAGCGGGGTTGAAAAGGTCAACACCGCGATCAAAGACTATTGGGAAAGGGACCCCGATCGCGTGGCACGCGCGCCTTCGACCTGGGTCCAGGAGGCAAACCTCCCGAGTTTTGCGGCCTGGGCCGGTGTTTCCTTCGCGGACATGATGACCACCTTCGAGGAAGCCGGTTACCCGGTCGAGGATCCCCTGATGTCGATAAGTGAGTTCGCCCGGCACCACCGCGTCTCACCGAAAGAACTGTTTGCGCTCGCGCGATCGCAGCCGGCGGGCGTCCCGGACCAGGGGAGTACGTCGAACGACCGTGCATTGAATGATTGAACGACCCGCACAGAAACAAAATCGGGAAAGGAAAAAGGCTCGAGAAGGTCCGCGCCTCGAATACCTCGTTAACCGAGACAGCGATTAACGGGGAAAAATTCTTCTTTTCGGCACCTTCGAAAGTTGAAAGTTTATCCCGATGCCTTCCGCATCACCGCAAGCTCGATCCCGGGAACTCTCCGTGATCGGACTCAGTCCCTCCGGCCGTTTGCTTTGTCATGC
>JBJHCF010000011.1:0-99252 GCA_050506795.1 Opitutia bacterium | reverse complement strand
CCCCCACCCGCCGCACCAACTCCTCGAGCGCCACCCCGCGCGTCTCGCTCTCGGGAGGCACCCGTACCAGGACGTGGAAGTGATTGCTCATGATGCAGTAAGTGAGCACCTGCACCCCACAAAACTCCGCCTGACGGTGGAGTTGCTTACGCAACACCTCCTTCTCCCGCCTCATAAGCAAACGCTCCCCGGCCACCACCCGGGTCATGCAGTGGTACACCCCGCTCACCTCCCCCAAAACCTTCAGTCGCCTCCGATTCAATCTCATGCCAACACCCAATCCCACCAAACCGAAGCCGTCAACCTATATTTTGCCTGGCAAATTATTTCTGGTAAAATCGCTTGCTTCATTATCCGGCTCCTGCGAGCTCTAGTTCATGAAATCCTTTCCGTTCCTTCCATTTCGTCTTTTGGGGATCATGCTCGTTCTTTCCATCGCCGCGGCAGACGAAAATGAGGAGCGCAAGTGGGATGTTAACGACCCTTACGAAAACGTCCCCATGGAGGACGTCAGTTTCACCGTCGACGGAGGTACGTGGATGAATCTTGACGTTAGTCCCGACGGCGAAGAGGTCGTCTTTGATCTTCTGGGCAACCTCTACATCATGTCTATCAACGGCGGTACGGCGAAACCCCTTCGCGAGTACCACGCCTACGAAGGGCAGCCACGGTTCAGTCCCGACGGAAAAATGATTTCCTTTACCAGTGACGCCGGTGGCGGGGAAAATATCTGGATTATGAACCGGGACGGTTCCGGGGCGCGACAGGTGACCGTGGAATCCTTCCGCCTGTTGAACAACGCGGTGTGGACCGAAGACAGCCAATACTTGATTGCCCGCAAACATTTCACCTCAACTCGATCCCTCGGCGCCGGAGAACTGTGGTTGTACCATCGGTCAGGAGGCAGCGGGATCCAAATTGTGGAGCGGATGAACGATCAGCAGGACCTCGGGCAACCCTTCCTTTCTCCCGACGGGCGGTATGTCTATTACAGTCAGGATGTTTATCCCGGCGGCCAATTCCTCTACGACAAGGACCCCAACCGTCAGATCTACGCGATCAACCGCTATGATCGGGAAACGGGCGAAACCGAGCGTGTCACCGGAGGACCTGGGGGAGCAATCAGTCCCACCGTTTCCCCCGACGGAAGAACCCTGGCATTCGTCAAACGGGTCCGCGAGAAGTCGGTCCTGTTTTTGCGCGACTTGAACACTGGTGAGGAATGGCCCGTTTACGACCGGATGAGTCGCGACCAGCAGAACGCCTGGGCCATCTTCGGCCCCTACCCCAACTTCAATTGGACTCCGGACAGCCGTCATATCGTCTTCTACGCCGGCGGAAAGATCCGCAAGCTCGACGTCGCCGACCTCAACGTCACGGAGGTCCCCTTCGAAGTGGAGGTCAACCTGAAGATCGCCGAAGCCCTGCGATTCGAACAGGATCCCGCTCCCGAGACCTTTTCCGCCAAAGCGATCCGACACGCAGTGACCTCGCCCGATGGTACGACGCTCGTTTTCAACGCCGCCGGCCATCTCTGGATCAAAGAACTCCCCGACGGAACCCCGCAACGTCTCACTGACGGCGTTGGAGGACTCGAATTCGAACCAAGCTTTTCCCCGGATGGCGAGTACCTTCTGTATGTAACCTGGCATGACGTCGAGAAAGGCGCCATCCACCGGCGCAACATGGCTACCGGCGAGACCGTGCGTTTGACCGAAGAAAAAGGGATTTATCGTGAGCCGCAATTCAGTCCCGACGGCCAACAGATCGTTTATCGCCGTGAATCAGGGAACAACCACCAGGGCCACGTACACACGCTCCGGCCCGGAATCTATATAATGGGCGCTGACGGGCAGAATTCGCGAAAGGTTCGCGACCACGGCTCCGGCGCTCGTTTCAATGCGGACGGGGATCGCATCTTTTATAAAACGGGATCCCACCCGAACCACCGATACAACACGTCGGACTTGAACGGATTCGACGAACGGGAGCATTTTCGATCGGAGTACGCCAACAACTTCGTCCCCAGTCCCGACGGAAAATGGATCGCCTTCAACGAACTGTTCAAGGTCTATATCGCCGCGATGCCCCGGGTTGGAACGGGCATCACCCTTTCCGCCAATACCAAAGCGATACCGGTGACCCAGGTCGCCGAAGATGCCGGAATCAACCTTCACTGGTCCGGCTCCGGGGATAAGCTGCACTGGACGCTGGGCGACCGGTACTTTTCGGTTTCCCTTGAGGAAGCATTCGCCTTTCTGAGCGACAGCGAACAAGACAGCAAGCTTCCGCTGGGTGAAAGCCAGGGGATCGATATCGGCCTGGTTCTTGACACCGACGTGCCGGACGGAACGATCGCCTTCACCAATATCCGGATCATCACGGTGGATGCCGAAGACAGGATCCTGGAAGGAGGCACGGTCCTGGTCCGCAATAACCGGATTGAAGCGGTCGGAGAAGCAGGCGAGATCGAGATTCCCGCCGACGCCCACGTCGTCGACGGCATTGGATACACCATTATGCCGGGTCTGGTGGACGTGCATGCGCACGTCGGAAACTTTCGGCACGGTTTGAGTCCCAATCAGCAGTGGGAATACTTCGCCAACCTGGCATACGGCGTAACCACCGCACACGATCCTTCGGCCAACACAGAGATGATTTTCTCTCAGGCGGAAATGATCCGGGCCGGACATATGGTCGGCCCCAGGATTTTCTCCACCGGGCGCATTCTCTACGGAGCCGACGGTGATTTTCGCGCGAATATCGACAGCCTGGACGACGCGTACTCGCATCTGCGACGCACCAAGGCATTCGGCGCCTTCAGTGTGAAGAGCTATAACCAGCCCCGCAGGGATCAGCGCCAACAGGTAATCGAAGCCGCCCGCGACCTCGGCATCATGGTTTACCCGGAGGGCGGCTCCACCTACCCTCACAACATATCGATGATCCTCGACGGTCATTCCGGCATCGAACACAATATCCCCATCTACCCGATTTACGCCGACGTCATTGAATTATGGCGTCGAAGCGCAACCGGTTACACACCGACTCACGTGGTCAACTACGGCAGCATGCGGGGAGAGAAGTACTTTTACCAGCACACCAATGTCTGGGAGAAGGAACGTCTGCTGACCTTTACACCTCGATCCGTCGTGGACCCACTGTCGCGCCACCGCACGATGATTCCAGACGAGGAATACCAAGCCGGGCACATCACCAGCGCCGCCAAATCCAAGGCGCTGAGCGACAGCGGTGTCAAGGTCAACCTCGGGTCCCACGGTCAAATGCAGGGCCTCGCCGCGCACTGGGAAATGTGGATCTTTCAACAAGGCGGTATGACGCCCATGGAGGTCATCCGGACCTCCACCTTCAACGGCGCTCACTACCTCGGCATGGACCAGCACCTCGGTTCCATCGAACCGGGAAAACTCGCCGACCTGATCGTCATCGACGGCAACCCGGCCGAGGACTTAAGTCATACCGAGAAAATCGTTTACACCATGGTCAACGGTCGGCTCTTCGACGCCGCCACCATGAATGAAATCGGCCATCATCCCCGCGAACGACTCCCTTTCTGGTGGGAACAGGGTGAACGCGGCGAACCAGTTTACGGACTACAGTCGGGCCCGGGGGAAGCCCTGCCTGCCGGAGCCCACTGCACCTGCAGCGGCATCCAGGAAACGCTCAACTAAGGAGCTTCAGACGGGTGATCCGGCGTGGTCGGCACCACTTGCCCCTAAGTCGCCGTCCAGCAGTTTCTAAACATTCAAGCCTTCAAGGGGCACCACATCACTTGACAGATTGGGTTTACCGGGGACGTTGGCCGACATGGCCGTCAAAAATAAACCTAAAGACCTGCCCCTTCTCTGTATCGGAGGGCTCAATTCGACCCTTGCCAACGATATTGTGGCGCGTTGCCTGGCGAATTGGCGAATCGCCGGCCTTTTGCGCGATCCAGCATCCCTCGACAAGAGCTGGCGGAAGGAGGTGAGCATACATAAAGCGGATGCCGGAGACCCCGAGCAGATGGAACAAGCCGTTTCTGAAATCGAAAACGATTCGGGAGAAATTGACGCCTACATACACTGTGTCGGTTCGATCCTCTTAAAGCCATGGCATTTGACCAAATTGGAGGAGTTTCGCCAGACGATTGCCGTCAATCTCGAAACCGCGTTTCACATCGGCCATTGCCTCATTCCCCGTATGATCAAGCGCAAGCGGGGAACACTTGTTTTCATCACGACGGTGGCGGCAAACAAAGGCATTCCGAGCCATGAGGCGATCGCGGCAGCCAAAGGCGGTCTTCAAAGTATGATACGATCGGCCGCAGCGACTTACGCCTCGCATGGTTTGCGTTTTAACTGCATTGCGCCCGGCCTGGTCGAATCCACCTTGAGCAGCCGCCTTCTGGGAAGCGAACAAGGGCGCGCCACGGCCGAAAAAATGCACCCCATGGGTAAAATAGGACGCCCGGAAAACATCGGCTCTCTCGCTGCATGGTTGATCTCACCGGAAGCGGATTGGGTCACCGGCCAGGTTTTCTCGATCGATGGCGGCATGTCGTCCATCCAATCGAAGGTGCGCGCCCCGTAACAGAAACCCTGCGAGCGCCGGACGGTCCCTGCAATGGTTGTCCTTCATCCGGCGGTTGACCCGACAGATCCTGTGATCAAGGCTGAAACCAGATTAATTTGGTTTCGGCTTCATGCTTCGGACTGATGTTCCGGAGGGCCGGGCTAACGAGCCAACGATACTGTCATGCGTTCACCCTCACCTCGCCTTCGTCTCCAATTCGCTGTCGCCTGGCTTGTGATGATCGGCGGGTTGATCTTTGCCGCGGAAGCCCGGGAAGAGCTCTCTCCCGGGTGGCCCGATCGAACGGACACCAGCCCACCCTGGACACGGTGGTGGTGGCCTGGAAGCGCGGTGGACGAAGCCGGGCTAACGGCGGAACTGGAGGCCATGGCCGAGGCGGGAATCGGCGGCGTGGAAATCACGCCGATCTATGGCGCGCGCGGCGCCGAGGATCGTTACGTCGAATATCTTTCCCCGCGGTGGGTCGAACTGCTCAAGCACACCGGTCGGGAGGCGCATCGTTTGGGAATGCGGGTTGACATGGCCACCGGGACCGGTTGGCCGTTCGGCGGCCCCTGGGTGGAACCGGAGAATGCCAGTCAGCGGCTGGTCTGGCGCGACGGCGACCTCGGCGGACGGCTGACCAACATGGATGTCAAGCGCGCCGCGCCGGGCGGTGAGGGCCTCGTCCTCGACCCGTTTTCCGCCGAGTCGATCAACCGGTACCTGGAACGCTTTGACGAGGCCTTCGAGGACTTGCCCAACGAACTCCTGCGCGGCCAGTTTCACGACTCATACGAATACTACGGCGCGAGCTGGACCTCCGTTCTGCCCGAGCGTTTCGAATCCATGCACGGCTATGATGTCAACGATTTCGGCGAGGCGCTCACCGGCACGAGTGACGAACTCCCGGAAGACACCCTGGCCCGAGTAAAACACGACTTCCGCAAAACCCTGGATGTACTTCACCAGGAATACCTTCAAGCCTGGGCCGATTGGTCGCGCTCCCGCGGTTGGACCATCCGCAACCAGTCACACGGCGCTCCGGCCAACCTCCTCGATCTCTACGCCCTGGCCGACATCCCCGAAACGGAAGTGTTCGGCTCCACCCCCTTTCCCATCCCCGGCCTGCGACGGGAGCGTGATGCCATTCGGGTCAACCTCGACGTGCCCGAGCCGTTGGTCAGCCGGATGGCCTCCTCGGGAGCCCATGTCGCCGGCCGGAACCTGGTTTCCTGCGAAACCGCCACCTGGCTGCGCGACCACTGGAAAGTCACCCTCGCCTATGTAAAACCGGAAGTCGACCGCATCTTCCTCGACGGAATTAACCACGTGTTTTACCACGGCACCGTTTATTCTCCCGAGGACGCCGAGTGGCCGGGATGGCTCTTTTACGCCTCGACTCAGTTCAATCGCCGCAATCCCTGGTGGGAGGACTTCTCCGCACTCAACGCCTACGTCGGCCGGGTGCAAAGCATTCTCCAGGGCGGGAGTCACGGTAACGACGTCCTTCTCTACTGGCCGATTCACGAACTCTGGCACAACCCGTCCGGGCTGGAGCAACAACTGACCGTGCACCGCGTCGGTTTCATCCTGGACAGCCCCACCGGCGAAACCGCCATCCGCCTGCGCGATGCCGGTTACGCCTTCGACTACGTATCCGACAAACAAATCGCGACCCTGCAGGCTTCCGACGGCAAGCTACGTGCTCCGGGCGGTGACTACTCCGCCCTGGTGGTTCCACCGCTGGAACTCCTGCCGGTGGAAACCCTGGAAAACCTCCTGACCCTGGCCCGCGGCGGCGCGGTCGTCATTTTCTCCGAATGGCCCACCGACGTGCCCGGCTGGGGACGGCTGGAAGAGCGCCGGGACCATTTCCATACGCTCCTGAACGACCTTCCCGACGCCGATCCGGTACCCGGAGCCGCTTCCCTGGCCGGAATTTCCTGGGACCAGGGCGTCCTCTACCAGGGCGATCCGGTGGAAGCCCTGGCCCGGAGTTCCGCTGTTGCGGAACTCATGATCGACTCCGGTCTCGAATGTATCCGCCGGCTGACTGATCAGGGGATGGACTACTTCATCGCCAACCTGACCGCCCGGGGCTTCGACGGCTGGATTCCGCTGGGACTGGCACCGGAATCGGCCCTCTTGCTCGATCCGCTGACCGGCAAAGGCGGCGTCGCCAGCCTGCGCCGAAACAACGAAGACGCCGTGGAAATGCGACTCCAACTCGACCCCGGCGAATCCATCGTCGTGCGCGGATTAAACGAGGGCTCGGTATCCGGTCCGGAGTGGCCGTATTTGTCGCAATCGGACACACCGATTGCCCTCGAAACCCATTGGGAGATCACATTTATCGCGGGAGGACCGGTTCTTCCCGAACCCATCGAAACCGAATCACTCGAATCCTGGACCGATCTCGGCGGAGAAGACGCGGTCCGCTTTTCCGGAACGGCCCGCTACGCCGCCACGGTTATCCTGGACGACCGGGAGGCAGCGGACGAATGGGTACTCGACCTGGGGGATGTGCGCGACAGCGCCCGGGTGTACGTGAATGGCGAATACGTTCAGACCCTCTGGAGCATTCCCTTCCGAGCGCGGATTGGGTCACACCTGCAGCCCGGAGAGAACAAACTCGTTATCGAAGTGACCAACGTCGCCGCCAACCGTATCCGCGACATGGATCGCCGCGGCGTCGACTGGAAGATCATGCACGAGATCAACTTCGTGGATATCAACTATCGCCCGTTCGATGCTTCGGACTGGACCATTCAACCGGCCGGATTGCTGGGGCCCGTTCAATTGTTTCCCATGGCAGGCCGCGGGGAGTGATAAACCGCAACCCGGGGGAAACAGGCCGACTCATCGGCGCTTCCCGGGACCACCGGCGGTTTTCGTTTTGGCGCGTTTCTTCTTTCGCCCGGCGGAATAGGAGGGGTCCTTGCGGTTTTTGAGGGCATCGATCTGATCGCGTATCATGGCCGCACGCTCGAATTCAAGGTTGCGGGCGGCCGCGAGCATTTCCTCCTCCAATTCGGCCAGTACCTGCCCGACATCCTCGTCGCTGGTGCCTTCGCTGATGGCCAGCGCCTCTTTGTCCACCTGGTCATCGTAGCGGTGCAGGCTGGCCTGATCGCCTCGTTTGACTCCGCGCGGCGTGATCCCGTGTTCCAGATTGTAGGCGAGTTGTTTCTCCCGCCGGGCGTTGACCTTTGCGATCGTGCGTTCGATCGATCCGGTTTTCACGTCGGCGTAGAAAATGACCCTGCCCTTCTCATGACGCGCGGCGCGTCCGGCGGTTTGGATGAGACTGGTCTCGCTGCGAAGGAATCCCTCTTTGTCGGCGTCCAGAATCGCCACCAGGGCCACTTCCGGCAGGTCGATACCTTCGCGCAGAAGATTCACTCCCACCAGGACGTCGAAGTCACCGCGCCGCAGATTGCGCAGAATCTCCACCCGTTCGATGGCGTCGATATCGGAGTGCAGGTATTCCACCCGAACGTCGGAATCGCGCAGGTAGGTGGCGATATCCTCGGAAGTCCTTTTGGTGAGCGCGGTCACGAGGACCCGCTCCCCGGCCTCCGTGGCTTTCCGCACTTCCCCGATCAGGTCCTCGACCTGGCCGCGGGTGGGACGGATCTCGATGGGAGGATCGAGCAACCCGGTGGGACGGATCACCTGTTCGACAAACACGGTGCACTTTTCCATTTCGTACTTACCGGGAGTGGCCGAAACGAACAGCAACTGTTGAGCCATGCTTTCGAACTCGTCATAACTCAGGGGCCGGTTGTCCAGGGCCGAAGGCAGACGGAAACCGTGCTCGACCAGCGTGGTTTTGCGGGACCGGTCCCCGGCGTGCATGCCGCCGATCTGGGATACGGTGGCGTGGCTTTCGTCGATGAAGATAAGGAAATCCTTGGGGAAAAAATCGATCAGGCACCAGGGACGATCGCCTTCACCGCGGCCGGAAAGGTGACGCGAGTAATTTTCGATCCCGTTGCAGAACCCCATTTCCCGGAGCATCTCCAAATCGTAATTGGTCCGCATTCGAATGCGTTGGGCTTCCAGCAGGCGCCCCCCCTTTTCGAGTTCGCTCACCCGTCGTTCCAGTTCTTCGCCGATAGCGGCGACCGCGGATTCGAGTTTGCGTTTGGGAGTGATGAACTGATTGGCCGGATACAGATTAAAACTGTCGACCGACTGTAACGTTTCTCCGGTTTCGGATTCGAACTCGGCCAGGCTTTCGATCTCGTCACCAAAAAACTCCACCCGCAAACCAGCCTGAGTGTAGGCGGGCATCACGTCGACCACATCCCCCCGCACCCGAAAACGCCCCCGGGCCAGTTCGTAATCATTCCTCTCGTAAAGGTTCTCCACCAGCCGTTCCAGGAAAGCGTCGCGCCCGAACTCCTCCCCCACCCGCAGGGGGATCATCATCTCCTGAAAATCCTCCGGCGAACCCAGGCCGTAGATACAGGAGACGCTGGCGACAACAATGACGTCGCGCCGTGAAATCAGACTGCTGGTGGCGGAGATGCGGAGACGTTCGATCTCGTCGTTGATCGAGGAATCCTTCTCGATGTAGGTGTCGGTCTGGGGCACATAGGCCTCCGGCTGGTAGTAGTCGTAGTAACTGACGAAGTACTCGACCGCGTTGTCGGGAAAGAAACTCTTGAATTCCGAATAAAGCTGGGCGGCCAGGGTCTTGTTGTGGGAAATGATCAAAACGGGCCGCTGGCACCGTTCGATCACGTTGGCCATAGTGAAGGTTTTCCCAGAGCCGGTCACTCCGAGCAGGGTCTGGTAGCGATTCCCGGCCTGAATGGACTCGGTCAGGGCGCGAATCGCCTCCGGTTGGTCGCCGGTCGGCTGGTATTCGGATTTGAGTTTGAACAGCATATCGAACGAGAGAAAACATGTCGCCTAATCAACCGGTTGGCAATGGCGGGGAAGCGGGTTCATAGCTGGACAAACAGGCAATCGCCGACATCTTTCCGGCATGGAGCATTACGAGTTTCAGAAAAGATTGAAAGCCGCTCACCGGAAAGCGGTGAAAAAGTACTCTGCGGGAGAACGGGATGCGAATTCCTTCTTTAACGAAAAGGAGAAGGCTTTTCTGGCAAGCATCGGGGCGACGCCGACGGAAATATATGATTTCGCGGAGGATTGGGTCACGGACCGGGAGCCGGACTGGGAAACCTGCCTGCAGGTGCAAACGATTCGCCGGGACTTCTTTATTCTGGAACAGGGAGGAATACCGTCCGGGAAACAATTGGCGATGTCCGACTTTCCCGCCAAAGAGCAAGAGGTGGAGGGAATCGCCTGGCTTCCGCGCCTGATTCTGAAAGCCAAAAGCAAACTGCGGGGCGAAATGCCGGCCGACCTGATGTACTGCTGCGGCGGCGACCGCGACTTCTTCCGCACCCGGAACATTCACCCCTCCGAGTTTCTGCACCTCGTCTGGCAGCAAATGGACAACGACCGCGCCACCATCGACTGGGTAGTGCAGCGAAGCCGAAAATAGCCGGTCCGCGGGTCAATCCACGCCTCTCCTCAACTCACTCCCAAACTGTCAATTCGCGCAGGCGCTTCTCCGCCAGCTCGGCCCAACCCCGGTTGGCGGCGGGGTTTGCCGGGCTGGGATGAGGAATGGAATCGATGCGGACCCCGTTTTCACCGAACACTTCGTGCAGCCGTTTCTCGGCGTAACCGCCCACCCCGATCAGGCGTTGGGGCTTGAGAATTTCGACCATGGCACGAAGGTGTTCGTCGCAAACGGGTCGCAGGGCCGCCGCCTCGGGGGCGGGCAGTTTGTCGGGCGTGCGATTGCGACCGGATTCCTCCATGAAGACCAAAGGGCAATAATTCACCACAAAATGATCGGCGAAAAAGGCTTCGGCCGAAACGAAACGCTGACGAAACAACCCCCAGAGACGCCGGCCGCTCACCTCCGACCGGCGGCAGGCGAAACCCTCGATCGGGCGCCTGGGATGTTCCGGCCGCGGTTTCTCCACCGGAGCCTCCACCCCGACCCAATCCCGTACCAACGAGACCTCGCCGAACGGCACTCCGGTCTGCGCCATGCCCCAGGGCCCCGGATTCATTCCCAGGAAAATCACCTTTTTCCGTGATCGTCCGTGCCGGGACAAATAAAGCTTATGGGCTTCCCAGGCGTAATCCAGGGGATTGTAGACGTGGGTGACCGGCGCCGCGAAACGAAGTTCTCCCACCCTCTCCCGCAGCCGTTCCGCCGCCTCGATCAGTTTTCCCGCGGTTTTGTTCACAGCGCCAATAAATCGATCGGCCTGCAACCGGGCAATGCAGAAGGGCGAAGCCCGTTCATTTCTTGGTTGGATTCTTCCCCCAAGGAAGTCATACCTGAATACCGTCTATGGTTAATCGTTCCCTTCCTTCCCATCTTGAAAACAGGGATCTGCGGACCGCCGATCTGCGCGAAATGAAAAGCGCCCTGGCGCTCTGCTACCGGTGGATGTTCCTGGCACGCACGGCGGACAACCGCATTCTCGACCTGTTTCGTCAGGGCCTGATTCGCGGCACGGTGGCCGGAGGACAGGGAAACGAGGGTCTGGTCGCTCCGCTCGCGCTGCTGGCGGACAAGGACATCGACGTGGTCTCGTTTTCCCACCGTGGCCTCGCGGGCAAGCTAATCTGGAGTCTGCCGCTGGAAATACACCTCTGCCAGTATTTCGCCAACGCCGGCAGCCCCACCCAGGGCCGCGAAGGCAACGTCCATTACGGAGATCCGGCGCACCGGAGCTACCCCATGATCAGCCACCTCGGCGCCATGCCCTCCAATGTCCTCGGCGGGGTCGACTCGCAGCGGCGGCTCGGCAAAAAGGCAGTCGGATTCACCTTTTTCGGCGACGGAGCCAGCAGCACCGGCGACATCCACGAATGCATGAACCTGGCCACCCTGTACCGCCTGCCGGTGCTGTTCGTTCTGGAAAACAACGAATACGCCTACTCCACCCCGGTGGCGGAGCAGTTTGCTACCGGCGATCTGGTCAAAAGGGCCGAAGGTTACGGCATGCGCGGAGCAGTGCTCGACGTCAGTGACACCGAAAACACCCTGAAAACACTCGCGGCGGCCATCGAGCGCGTGCGGGAGGAAGGCCTGCCGGAGTTCATTGAGGCCAAGTGCCTCCGGCTGCGGGGTCACGCCGCCTACGATACGTGCGACTACCTGCCTGCGGGAACGGCGGAGAATTGGCAAACCCGCGATGCCCTGCCCCGTTTGCGAAAGCGCCTCCAGGAAGCGGGAATGGGAGAGGAAATCGAGGCCTGGGAAAACGAGACCAGCGTGTTCGTGGAAGAGGCCGTCAAGTCGGCGATGCAACACCCGCCGGCCAGTCCGGAACGCCTGAAGGACGACGTTTTTTCCTCCGGACGGCACAGCGTCCAATGGAAAAAGGATAAAAAGAAAGAAAACCTCACCCTGGCCCAGGCCCTGCAGCGGGCGCATCGCAAAATTCTCCGGGAAGCTCCGGAAGCCATCGTCCTGGGCCAGGATATCGCCGGCTACGGCGGCCCGTTCAAAGTCACCGAAGGCCTTTTTGATGAATTCGGCCGCACCCGCGTGGTCAACACCCCGGTGGCCGAATCCGCCACCGTCGGTCACGCCACCGGCCTGGCGCTCAACGGTCACCGGCCGATCGTGGAGTTTCAATTCGCCGACTTCGCCACCGACGCCACCACTCAGATTGTGCTCAACGCGGCCACCTACCATTTTCGGTCCGGAGCCGAAGTGCCCCTGGTCCTGCGCTTTCCCTGCGGCGGCGGACTGACCTTCGGCTCCTTTCACTCCCAGGACCTGGAGGCGCTCTACCTGCACATGCCGGGACTCAAACTGCTTTATCCCAGCACGCCGCAGGATGCCTACAATGCCCTGCTGGCCGCCTACGAGGACAACAACCCGGTGCTGCTTTTCGAGCACAAAAAACTCTACCGGCACGGCAAGGAGGACGTCGCCTTCGATCCCGATTACCTGAGCATCTGGCATCCCCGGCGGATCCGGGAAGGCGGGGACGCCACCTTTGTCACCTACGGGGAAATGGTCTGGGAGGCCGATGAGGCCTGGCAATATCTCCGGGACGAATACGATTTCGCGTCGGACTTGTTCGACCTGCGGGCGCTATCGCCGCTCGACCTCGATCCGATACGGGAATCCGTGCGTAAAACCCGCCGCCTGATCGTGTTGCACGAAGGCCGCCGGAACTCCGGCTTTGGAGCCGAGCTGATCAGCCGGTTGACCGAGGAACTCTTTTTCGAAATGGAAGCTCCCCCGCTCCGCCTGGCGTCGGCCGACATGCCGGTACCCTTCGCTCCCGAGTTGGAGGCGGTTTATCGGCCCTCCCGCGACACCATCGTCGCGGCGGTGGCGGATTGGCTCGAGAACGCACCATGAGCCAGAAGGAAATCATCTCCCTCGCCCGCTGGCGTCGCATCCGCCTGTTTGCCATGGACGTCGACGGCATTCTCACCGACGGCCGGGTGCTGGTTTCTTCCGACGGATCGGAAAGCAAAGCGTTCTCGGTGCTCGACGGGCTCGGCCTGGCCCGCGCCCGCGAAGGGGGGATCGAAATCGCCTGGATATCGGGGCGACCCTCGGAGGCGACTGCAATGCGCGCTACCGAACTGAAAATCAAACGTGTCATCCAGGGACGAAACGACAAGGAAGCCTGCCTGCGGGAGATCATGGATGCGCTGTCCCTGACCCCCGAAGAAGTCTGTTACATGGGCGACGACCTAATCGATCTTCCGGCCCTCAGCCTGGCGGGCATCGGGGTCACGGTGCCGGAAGCCGGCGACGAGATTCGTCAAACCGCCGACTGGATCACCTCAAGAGCCGGCGGATACGGGGCGGTACGCGAAGTGTGCGACCGGCTGGTGGCGGCCCGCAACGATCAAACCCGGCCGAAACCATGATGCTCCTGTCAGCCATAATACGGAACCCCGGCGGCCGGACCCCGGTCCGACGAGTTGTGACCAACCGGCAAGCGACCATTAGAGGAAACATCTCCTTTCTCCCCGGCGCCTCGAGGCGAGGCATTTGCCTGCGTGTCCTTCTCGGCTGCGTTGCGTTGCTGTTTGGCGCGGCAAACCTCCCGGGACAGATGATTCCGGACGCTCCGATAGAAAATTTCCGGTTGCCGATGTTCGGTGACGACGGCTACCGGGCGTGGGACCTGCGCGGAGACCAGGCGATTTATGTCAACGCCGATCAAATCGACGTGCTCGGCATGCTTCTTCGTGTTTATACCGGAGGAGCGCAAGAACGGGTGCGCATCCTGATCGAAAGCACGGAAGCGCATGTCTACATCACCAAAAACGAAGCTCACGGAGACAAGAATATTACCGTATCCGGAGACAACTACACGGCGACGGGCGAGGAATGGTCCTGGCTGCCGGATGAGGACCGGATCGTCATCCGCCAAAATGTCCAGGTGGTCTTTCGCGAGGAACTGGAAGGGTTCCTCATGCCTCTCCCCTGAACCCGAGGATCCGCCGGATACGCAATCCCCCCCTTTTGTTTGTCAACGTACGCGCCACACAGATAACCTGCCGATGAACTCATCACCCGACACCAGCATGCCGACCACCACTCGAGCGACCCCCGGCCTGAATCGAGGGCCCCGCAGCCCGCTGATCCGGCACCGGCGTTTCTTCCGCATCCCGATATGGTTGACGCCTTTCCTGCTCTCCGTCGTCGTAACCCTCTCCCTGACGGCGAACGAAGCCGATGAGACCGAGGAAGTTCCGCCAACCCCGGCAATCCCAAGGATCGTTCCGCCTCCGGAGACCGTGATCGAAGGCGATCAGCTCGAGATGATCGCCACCGATGATGCGGCCTATTTTATCTTCACTGACAACATCCGGGTTACGGGCAACAACATCACAATGACCTGTGACCGGCTGGAAGTGGTTTCCGCACGGGACGAAGACGACCCTCCGGGCACGGAACGGCTCTCGGGTATGGGTCGCATTCGGGTCATTATCGCCAGTGGACGAGTCCACGTCTGGCAGGAGGGTCGCGAAGCCACCGCCGGACGAGCGGAGGTCCTCCCTGACGAGGGGCAAGTCATTCTCACCGAATCTCCCGTCATTCGCGATGAACAGGGAGAAGTCAGCGGCGAACGCATCATCCTTTATCAGGGACTCGAGCGCGCGGTGGTGGAAAGCGGTCCCGCCCATCGGGCCCGGGTGGTGCTTCCCAACATCCCGGATCTCGGCTTTCCGCGGGGACAACAGGACAGCGAAACGAGCGAATGAACACGGAACCCAAAACCGTCGCCCCGCCCGAGGCGGTGACCTCGGGCCTTCGGATCGCCACCGAGGACCTGGTCAAAGTCTACTCCCGTCGCCGCGTGGTGGACGGCGTCAACATCCACGTCGATGCGGGTGAAATCGTCGGACTGCTCGGGCCCAACGGAGCCGGCAAGACGACCTCGTTCTACATGATCGTGGGGCTGGTGCCGGTCACCTCGGGAAAAGTCAGGATCGGCGATGAAGTGGTCACCCGCATGCCGATGCATCTGCGAGCGCGCCGCGGAATTGGATACCTGCCCCAGGAGGCCTCGGTGTTCCGGAAGTTGACCGTGGAACAGAACATTCGGGCGATCGCAGAAACCCTTCCCATCGGCCGAAAGGAACGCGCCGAGGTGGTCGAACGGCACCTGGAGGAACTCAGTCTCTCCCACCTGGCCAGGCAGAAGGCCTACACGCTGAGCGGGGGCGAACGCCGGCGGCTGGAAATCTCCCGGGCGCTGGTCACCCGCCCCCGTTTTCTTCTCATGGACGAGCCTTTCAGCGGCGTCGACCCTATCAGTGTGGCAGACGTCCAGGAGATCGTGCTGGAGTTGAAAAAACGGGGGATCGGAATCCTGATCACCGACCACAACGTGCGCGAAACCCTTCGAATCGTCGACCGTGCCTACCTGATATACGAGGGCAAGGTGTTGACCGAGGGGGATGGTGAGTTTCTAATCAACGACCCACAGAGCCGGAAACTCTATCTCGGTGAGAACTTCAATCTATGACCTTCAAATCGCGCACCAAGGTCCCCAAAAGCATCTCCATCGCTGACTTCCTCAGAAACTACGGCAAGGCGTTAAAGCTCGAAGTTCTGACCGATAGCCGCGGACTCAAGAGAAGATTGAAAGAGGGACGGGTGAACCGGCCGGCGCTCGCGCTGACCGGGTTTTTCAAGTATTTCTCGAATAAATGCGTGCAGGTCTTCGGGGCCGCGGAGATGACCTATTTGAAAAGCTTCAGTGAGAAGGAGCAGTACGAAAAGCTCAAGCAACTGACCAAACACACCATTCCCTGCATTGTCCTCACCCGGAACTACCTGCCCACCAGAGCGCTTAAGCGCGTGGTCGAAGAGAAAAACCTTCCCCTGCTGCGCACCTCCTTCATTACTCGACATTTCATAAACGCCGCGACCGTTTACCTGGAGTTCGAATTCGCCCCGCGCACAACGGTTCATGGAACCCTGATGGACATCGGAGGCACCGGCACGCTCATCCGCGGCAGCAGCGGAGTCGGCAAAAGCGAATGCGCGCTCGCCCTCATCGAACGCGGTCACAGTCTGGTGGCCGATGACCTGACCTACGTCTCCCTGATCGACGAACACAAACTGATGGGCCGAAGCTCGGAGTTGAACCGCGGGTACATGGAATGCCGCGGGATCGGCATAATCAACGTGGCCGAAATGTTCGGAATACGCAGTGTCCGGGTGGAGAAAGAAGTCGACCTGGTCATCACCTTTCAGCACTGGGAACCCGGCATGGAGGAGGAACGGACCGGACTGGACCAGGATTACTTCGATATCCACGGCATAAAAACCCCTCATGTCGAGTTACTGGTGCGTCCCGGGCGCGATATGGCCCGTCTGGTGGAAGTTGCCGCACTGGGCCAGGCGCTTAAATCGATGGGGCACGATTCCGCCCGCGAATTCAACGAGCGATTGATCGCCCATATGAGACGGAAGTGAGCTTCGCTCCCGGCTGGTTTGCCAATCCTACCCGCCGGATAAACCTGCCGCTCGTCCCGACCCTCTACCCCCGCCATGATCGAACCGGTTTAAGCAGACCCGATGCCAATAAAAATTTTCGGTCAATTTTTTTTGGAAAAGTTGGCAAAACGTCACTTCGACAGGCCCGCGAACAGCCACTCAGGCTGCCTCTGAGGAGTCCCTCTGAAGAAAAAAGTTATCAGCAGGAAGGGTGTGAATAACTTGGGGAAAAGTTGCTATTGAAAAATCGGCTCGAAGCGAGCTTATATGTCGGCTCGAAGTCGCGGATTCCTCCTTCTTCCAAAGAAGACCGAAAGCGCGACCGGCTTCTTTTTGGCCCAGGCGATTTCCAGAATCCATAAACCTTTGAAAAAAAATATTTTATGAACTTTTCAGTCATTACCTTTTTCGTAAGAATTTCCATTAATCTCTCTTTGTCAGCCATTCTATCCCACTCCGCGGTCCGCCGGACCGCTCCCTGACCCCGGGGCCATGAGTCGTTTCATAGGTTGTGAATAAATCTCACTCCAGCTAACGCTATGACGGAAACCGCGGTTACTGAAAGTCTCTGGCAGGATGTCAAAGAGGAACTGAAACAAATTTACTCCTCCGACATCTTTCAAATGTGGTTCGAACCCTTGAATTGCATAGAAATCAGCGAGGAAACCCTCGTTTTGGAAGCTCCCAATGAATTTGCGGCCATTTGGCTGCAGGACAACTATTGCGAAATCATCGCAGAAAGATTGAGGCTGGCGTCAGGTCGTCCAATCACCCTCACCGTTCGTCAATCGTCGAATCCACGCCCCAGCCGACGACGATCCGATGAAGTCTCCACCGAATCCGCGCGCAAGACGCGATCCTCGCGAACTCCCTCGAACGGACAGGCTGTCCGCTACGGAGCCTCCAATCCCTGCCTCCTCAATCCTCGCAACTCCTTCGAAAACTACATTGTCGGACCGAACAACGATTTCGCCCACGCCGCCTGTATCGCGGTCAGCAAGGCACCCGCACAGGTCTATAACCCCCTTTTTCTTTCGGGAGACACCGGATTGGGCAAAACCCACCTGATGCAGGCGGTGGGCCACCAGATTCTGAAAACGAACGAATCGGCCCGCATCGCCTACGTCTCCTCGGAAAAATTCACCAACGAGTTCATCACCGCCATTCAAGAGAACACGCTGCCCCGTTTCCGCAAACGCTACCGGCACGTCGATATCCTCCTGATCGACGACATCCACTTTCTCAGCGGCAAGGAACGGATCCAGGAGGAGTTTTTCCACACCTTTAACGACCTTTTTGATTCCCAGAAGCAGATCGTTCTCACCAGCGACCGACCGGCCAACGAAATCGAAAAGCTGGAGAATCGTCTGGTTTCCCGTTTCCAATGGGGACTGGTGACCGATATCCAGGCGCCCGACCTCGAAACGCGGCTGGCGATCCTGCATCACAAGGCCCGCAGCCTGAATTTCAAGATCGCGGACGACATTCTCGCCTACATCGCCGAACGGGTCAGCCGCAACATTCGACGCCTGGAAGGCTCGCTCATCAAAGTGGCCAGCTATTCCGGTCTGACCGGCAAGACCCTCGATCGCGCGGCGGTGGAGCACCTTCTCGGCGACATTCTGCAGGAGGAAGCCCGCAATCAGATCACTGTGGAAATGATCCAGAAAAAGGTGGTTGATTTTTACAATCTCCGGGTCTCGGACATGGTCAGCCGCCGTCGTCCGAACAATATCGCCTTTCCGCGGCAGATTGCCATGTACCTTTCTCGTCAGTTGACCGGCGCCACCTTGAAGGAAATCGGTGAAGCCTTCGGCGGACGTGACCACGGTACCGTGCTCTACGCCTGTGAATCGGTTGAGGACCGGATGGAGCAGGACGCCTCCATTCGCAGCAACGTAGAGTACCTCAGGACCCAGCTGACAAAAGGCGTCTGAGCCCACGTTTGCACTGGCCACGGCGTCACGTTTGGGGCAACAATTGTCGGCAATCATGGATTTGACCGAAGAGCAAAAACAGAAAGTCGCCGCCTGGATCACCGAAGGGTTGAATCTCTCCCAAATCCAGCAAAAGCTGAATGAGGAACTGGATCTGCCCCTCACCTACCTGGATGTCCGGTTCCTCATTGACGATCTGAATCTCGAGATACAGGACAAGGCAAGCGCTCCCTCACCGAACGACGATCTGAAACCGCCACCGGCGACCAAGACCGATGAGGCGGGCTTCGCCGACTTGGAACCGGCCGGCCAGGAGGGAGTCACCGTGGAACTTGACCGGGTCACCAAACCGGGGGCGGTGGTCAGCGGCCAGGTGACCTTCAGCGACGGCAAAACCACCGGGTGGGCGCTCGATCAGATGGGGCGGATCATGTTGGAGGGCGCGGCCGAGGGCTACAAACCGAGTCCGGAAGACCTGCAAGCCTTCCAGCAGGAACTCAGCCGCCAACTCCAAAGCCAGGGGTTCTGAGGCCGCCCGGCTCACATCCAGAGAGGCATTCCGGTCAGGACCCGGTACTCAGGATCTCGCGAAACGCGGCCTCGTCGAGAACCGTGACTCCAAGCCGATTGGCTTTGTCCAGCTTCGACCCGGCCTCTTCGCCGCACAGAAGATAGTCGGTCTTCTTGCTGACGCAGCCGGAGACCCGACCGCCGGCGGCTTCGATCATTTCCGTGGCTTGCTGGCGGGTCAGGGTGGGAAGGGTCCCCGTGAGCACGAACGTTTTCCCGCGAAACGGCCCTTCCTCCACTCTGGTCGCGCCCGATTCGCTTGTGCGCACTCCGTGCATCCGAAGCGATTCCACCAGCGCGCGATTCCGCTGCTCCGAAAAATAGGCGACGATGCTGCGCGCGGTGATAGCGCCGATTCCTTCGACCGCCAGCAGGTCCTCCTCCGACGCTTCCGCAATCCGGTCGAGATCGCCAAAGGCGGCTGCCAGGTCCTTGGAGGCGGTGACCCCGATATGCTGAATGCCCAATCCGTGAATCAAGCGCCAGAATTCGCGTTCCTTGCTGGCTTCAATCGCCTTCACCAGATTTTCGGAGGCTTTGCGGGCGAATTTTTCCAGATTCAGAAGATCGTCGACGGAGAGCTCGTACAGATCCGGCAGACTTTCGACCAGCCCCCTTTCGACCAACTGGTCCACCACCGCCTCGCCCAGCCCTTCGATATCCATGCACTGACGCGATGCGAAGTGGCGCAACCGCCGGCGCACCTGTTCCGGGCAGCTGAGGTTGGGACAACGCACCGCGGCCTCCTCCGGCAGGCGAATCACGGCCGACCCGCAGGCCGGGCAGGTTTCCGGGAAGGCATAGGGACCGCTGTCGGCCGGACGCCGATCGAGCACGACCTGCACCACCGCGGGAATAATCTCGCCCGCCTTTTCGACAATCACGGTGTCCCCCACCCGCACATCCTTGCGGGCGATTTCATCCTGATTGTGCAGCGTGGCCCGCGAGACCGTGGTCCCGGCAAGTTGGACCGGACGCAAATGGGCCACCGGGGTCAGGGCTCCGGTACGTCCAACCTGAACGACAATATCGTCGACCACCGTTTCCGCCTGTTCCGCGCTGAACTTGTAGGCGATCGCCCACCGCGGCGCCTTGGAGGTGCTGCCGGCCTCTTCCTGCCGGGCGATGGAATCCAGCTTCACCACGGCCCCGTCGGTGGCGTAGGAAAAGGAATGCCGCAGTTCGTCCAGCTCCTGAACCGCCGCCCAGGCGGCGTCGATGCCTTCCACCCGACGGTACCGCTCAAGTCCAGGAAGGCCCCATTGCTTCAACTTTTCATGAAATTCGCTCAATTTCTCGAAGCTAGCCGGTTCGCAGTAACCCAGGCCATGCAGCACAATCTGCAATCGGCGCCGGGCGACCTCCCTGGAGTCCAATAATTTGACCGTCCCCGCGGCCAGATTCCTTGGGTTGGCGTAGCGCGGCAAACCGTCTTCCTCGCGCTGCTCGTTGATACGCTGAAACTCTGCGTTACCGATAAAAATCTCCCCGCGAATCTCGACGATTTCAGGGAATTCCCTCCCCCCGAGCCGGCCCGGCAGACCGCGGATGGTTTTCACGTTGCGGGTCACGTCATCCCCTTCCACTCCGTTTCCCCGGGTGGCGGCGCGAACCAGTTGCCCCTTCTCGAAAGTCAGGCTGACCGCCACCCCGTCGATTTTCGGCTCCACCACGAATTCCATCGCCTCTTCACCGAACAGGCGAACCAGCCGGCCGTAAAAATCTCTCAGTTCCGCCTCGCTATAAGTGTTGTCGAGGCTCTGCATGGGGCTGCGGTGCCGGTAGGTTTCGAACGCCTCCAGGCGGTCATCGCCCACTTGGAGCGTCGGCGTGTCCTCCGGAACCATGCCGGGATTACGCGCCTCCATGTCGGCCAGTTCACGTTTCAGGCGATCGTACTCCTGATCGCTGATCTCAGGAGCGGCGTCCCGGTAATACAATTCATCGTGCCGCCGGATTTCCGCCCGCAGACGGTCCATCCGTTCTTCTGTGTCACTTGTACTCATCGGCTGCGTTATTCACGAAAGGAGAACCAACGAGGTCAACGCCATTTGGAGACGGAAAAAGCAACGGCAACAGATGAAAGAGGTACCGTATTGCGACCCTCTTCGACCACCAACGGGAAGGCGCGCCAAGCCCTTACCGACTCCAGCCAAGACGGAATTCCAGAATCTCCCGGTATCGCCTCCAGCCGGCGTAGGCGGTGACGGCCACCACCGCGCCGGCGGTGTCGGCCACCCAATCCCACCAGGAAAAGAAACGAACGGGATTGGTGCTCTGATGAAACTCGTCCGCCAGGCCGAAAGCCGATGTAAGAGCAACCGCAACAAGTATCCGAAACGCTGTGATACCGGTCCCTTTCGGCGGGCGAAGGATGAGGGTGGCCACCAGGCCGAATACAAAAAAATGCGCCACCTTGTCAAAATGAGGAATCGAAACGGCCGACTCCGGAATTTCCGGCGCGGTCGGGAATCCGCTGGCCACGGTTATCGTGGCCACCAGGGCAACCGCCCACCAGGCGGGATGCCAGGATTTCCCGCGGGATCGCGTCCCGGCCGTATCGACGCCGGTCTCACGCGGAAGCGGTCTGCGTTTCCACCAGATTCCGTCGGACACAGAAGTCGCCGAAGTGTTCGCTGTCTTCACGTTCGCGGGCGTAATCCCGGATGATGGGTCGAAGCTTTTCGTAGATCTCATCAAGCGTTACATTAGCCAGGACCTCCTGATTGAGGCGGGTACCGTCGTGCCGCGCCCCGAGGTAGAGATTGTACTTTCCGGGGGCTTTGCCCACCAGGCCGATTTCCGCCAGATACGGCCGGGCGCATCCGTTGGGACAACCGGTCATGCGAATGCTGATGGCGTCGTCACGCAGTCCGGCCATCTCGATCTCCTCCTCCAGCGTTTCGAGGATTTCCGGAAACACCCTTTCGCTCTCCGCCAGCGCCAGACCGCAGGTCGGAAGCGCCGGACAGGACATGGCGTTGAGGCGCAAGCCGCTCTGATCGAGGGCCTTCGCCAGCCCATGCCGGTCCAGAATCGCTTCGATCTCCGTTTTTTTGGCGTCCGTTATGCCGGTGATCATCAGATTCTGATTCGGCGTCAGGCGAAAATCCCCTTCATGAATTCCGGCGATCTCCCGAAAGGCGCTTTTCCAATTCAAGCCATTGGCGTCTTTTATGCGGCCCGAAAGGATAAAGGAGGTGTAGTACCACTGACCGCTCGCATCGCGGAACCACCCGTAATCCTCTCCGTAGGTCTCAAACGAATACGGACGGGATTCGGCCAAGTCCCAGCCCAGACGGCGATTGACTTCCCCGATGAACCATTCAAGCCCCCGGTCCTCGATGGTGTACTTCAGCCGCGCATGCTTGCGATCACTGCGATCACCAAAATCCCGCTGCGTGGTCACCACCGCTTCCGCCACGGCGACCGCCTGGTCCGGCTTGCAGAAGCCGATCGGTTTGGCCAGCAAGGGATAGGTGTTCGCCTTGCCGTGGGTCATTCCCATGCCGCCACCGGCCACCACGTTGAAACCACTCAGGCGACCATCCTCCACAATGGCGATAAACCCAAGATCCTGCGAAAAGATGTCCACATCGTTACTCGGAGGCAGGGCCATCCCGATCTTGAACTTCCGGGGAAGGTAGGTCTTGCCGTAAATCGGCTCCTCTTCCTCGCGAACCTCGGCCACTTTTTCCTCGTCCAGCCAAATCTCGAAATAGGCGCGCGATTTCGGGGTCAGGTGGTCGCTGATCCTCACGGCTACCGCGTACACCTCTTCATGGAGCGCAGACGCTTGTGGGAGCGGATTGCACATGACGTTGCGATTGACATCGCCGCACGCCGATATGGTGTCCATCCCCTCGCGGTAAAGACCCTGTATGGTGGGCTTCAGATTTCCCTTGAGGATCCCGTGCAGCTGAAACGCCTGCCGGGTGGTCAAGCGAATGGTGCCGTTGGCGTAATCATCCGCCAAACGATCGACGGTAAGGTACTGCTTCGGAGTCACCACACCGCCCACCGCGCGAATGCGCATCATAAAACTGTAGGCGCGCTCCATTTTCAGTTTGCGCCGTTCTGCCCGAAGGTCGCGGTCGTCCTGTTGGTACAGGCCGTGGAACTTGGAAATCTGGGTGTCGTCGTCGGAAATAGCGCCGGTCGATTCGTCCGCCAACCCCTCCAGGAGCGTTCCCCTCAAATTCAGGCTGGCCGCCTTGATTTCCTCCACCTTGGAAGGCTTTTTGTCCGAATCTGCTGTCTGCGAAGTCATAATCAACGGTAATGTAGAACCACCTCCGGAGAATCCGCAAGCATTTTTAGTATTTCGGGCGATTTACTAAAGATAAAGCCTTCCAGGACTTGATCAGGCTTCCAATAGGTTCTTAATCAAGCACTTTCAATCCCACTCGGGAAAGGCGAAATCTTCGGCAACAAACCGTCCGGAGACACTTTGCACCCCGCTCACACGGAAACACAGCAAGACGGCATTCGCCATCCAGGCGTCATCGCGAAACGCTTCCGCAGGGGCGCTTTCGTCATCATCTTCCTGCGAGACCGGTTCCCCAAAGAGGAGGGAAACGCGCTCCGAGGCCAGCCGCCGGCTCAGGCCCGGCCAAACCGCAGGGGAAACCATCCTGCTCGACGGAGGCACCGTTTCACCGGTTTCCCGGTTGAACAGCAGGAAGATGATCTCTTCCCCACCCGGCACGCTTTCCCGCCATCCCGCGCGCGGATCGTCAACCAGCAGAAGCTGAACCCGGCGAACTTCAACCTCGATCCCGAAGGTTCCGTCCCCTTGAGCGAGTTTACGGATGGCCAAACGATCCACCTGGTCGGGATGAACCACCGATTCCCGCAACTCCAGTTCGGCAAAATCCTGGAAGCGACCTCCCCACAGCAACAGTTCGGTATCCAGACTCCCTCTCCGGTCGCGCCACGCCAGGTAGGTCGCCCGGTCGATACGCAAAAGATCCACCCAACGATCGGTCGCCGCCGGACGCACCAGGTCAAGCCCGGTCGGCTCGGACTGTCGCACCGGATCGAATTCGACCGTCGCGAGATTCGGCGCCAGAAGGCGGGTCCGCGCCTGCTCGGCGACGATGAATCTGTCCTCCTCGCCGGGACCGTATTCAAACGGAGCCCGCAGGACCCGTGCCGCCCGCACCGTATCCTCTCCATCGGAAACCCAACCCGCTTCACCGAGAAGCAAATTCACACGCTGCAGGTCGTTTCCAACCCCAGCCGGCGCCAGCGGCCGCTCACCATCCGAAGCGTCTTCCTCCGCGGAGAAAAAATGGGCCGCGCCCAGGCACCCTGCCGCGCCGAGGACGGCGACCGACACGCCATACCGAAGCCGACGGGTGAAATATTGCAGGACCACCACCGCGAATCCGGCAACCATGAGCACCATCCCGGCCCAAAGCGTCGGATTCACATCAGCGCCCGACCCGCCGGCCAGGAAAAGGACCGGAGAGGAGCGCACCTCCCCCTCCAGGGTAGCCAACACGAGGAGAAGAATGGCATAACCGCCAATCAGGAGCAGGATCCAGGTACCAAAACGCAACAGGTCCGAGGTCAGCGCCGCAACCGCGGCGAACAGGAAAACCAACGCCAACTGCCGGAAGGCCACCTCGCCTCCGGCCGCCAAAATCATATCCATGGAAAACCCGTGCAGCAAAAACACCGTCCCTTCCACCAGCACGGGCGCCAGCACGAAAAAGCCCATTGCGAAGAGGAGTTTGACCAGGAGCAACGGCCACGGAGAAACCGGAAGGGTGCGCCAGTAGGCGTCGGTATCGGCCGCGGAATCTTCCTGTATCAGGGCGGCCACCGCCAGGGCCAGGACCACCCCCTGGAGCAGAGGCGCCAGGGCCAGCGCGAGCGATGGAAGGCGCCACCAATCGTTGCCTGGCAGGTAGGAGAACCAGGCACTCATGTACAACGCCTGCAAGAGCAGGCAAACACCCCACAGCGCCAGCCAGAATCGCATATGCCGCAGGTCCTTGCGGCCGTGGTGAAGAAACAAAGCGGGAAAGCGCAGGCGACGGTTTGCCGGTTCGATGGTTTGTGCTGACATCGTCATTCGACAGAAGGGTTCACGAAGATTCCGACGACAACCCGTAGGTTCGATCCAGGGCGTCGAAAATATCCCTGGCGGAAACAGGTTTTGTCTCGATCGTGCAATTCTCGCCCAGCATGGCGCGCACGCGAGAGGGGGTTTCGCGATTATCGAACCGGGTGTCGGTAAACCGCAGACGATGCCCTTCGAAACGGAGATCAATCCAGGTGTCGGGAAAACCGCCCGCCGGAGTCTCCGGCTCCATCGCAAAAGCCTCGACCTGACGAAAACGCCGCTGTAAAGAGGCCATTGACTCGGCGAATTCCAGACGCCCCTGATCTAACAAACCGATCCAGTCGGCCATACGCTCCACCTCGTCGGTCTCCCGTCCGGTTATGAAAATACTCCAGTCCTCGAGATCGATCAGCTCCATGACCGCACGTATCATGGCGTCTCTTTCCCGGCGATCGACCCGGCTGAAGGGTTCGTCCAACAGGAGCACGGAAGGGCGAAACGACAGCGCGGCGACCAGGGCCAGTTTGGCCTTCGTTTCCGGATTGGCCTGCCGTAATTTAACGTTCAACTTGAGGTGAAACGCTTGCGTCAGGTTGTCACAAAAAGCGTCATCCCAACTCGAATAAAAACCGCGGCAGTAACGCAGATACTCTCCAGCCTCCATCCACTCGGGCATGGATGGCGATTGAGAAACATACCCGATGCGGGTGAAATGTTCCGCCCGCAACGTATTGCAGGGAACCCCGGAAATCACAGCCGAACCGGAATCCGGGCGCAGCAGATTGACCAATACCCGCAGAAAAGCGGATTTCCCCGCGCCCTCCGCTCCGACCAGGGCGAATACGGTATTGCGCGGGACGCTCAACGACACATCGACGAGCGCTCCTGCTTTACCCTTACCCGCGGTCAGGTCCTTGGTTTCAATGCTGTATTGCTGATTCACTTCCATGCGAACGAGGCGCCGTGGCACCTCGAATCACTCGCCTTGCAGAGCGGGCTGTGAAAGGTAACGGAGCCGAAACAGCCCTCAGTTATCCGCCGGCCAACCCCGGTGTCAAGTGTCGCTTGAGGTCGAGCTCAAATGCGATCCGGGATCGGTGGACGAGATGAAAAACGCGCGGGACCGTACGTCCGGCTTGACAATCCCGTCGGCCCCCCCTCAAATTCGAGTTGAAATGAACGGCTTCCGCGAACAGTTCTCTGGTTCCCGCCTGGTCCTACTCCCGCTTCTCTAAAAACCAAAAGCGGGGATGCGGCTGCCGTTGCGCCTGAATTCATAAGCATCCTTGGAAGGTGCCGACCTTTCGCATTGCCCGCGTTCGACGTTCTCAGTTAATTCGAAACGTTCAGCATCATGCAGAAACCGCCTATTACCAAGTACGCTCCTTTTCCCAAGATCGATTTGCCCGACCGCCAGTGGCCGGACCGCTCGATCGACCGCGCCCCCATCTGGTGCAGCGTCGACCTGCGGGACGGCAACCAGGCGCTCGCCATTCCCATGAGCATCGAGGAAAAGCTCGAGATGTTCCAAATGCTGGTTGAGGTCGGGTTCAAGGAAATCGAGGTCGGGTTCCCCGCCGCGTCGGCGATCGAATTCGATTTCATCCGCCGCATCATCGACGAAAACCGGATTCCCGCCGACGTCTCCATCCAGGTGCTCACTCAGGCCCGGGAGGATTTAATCCGACGCACCTTCGAAGCGATTCGCGGGGCGCCCCGGGCCATTGTGCACATCTACAACTCGACCTCCCCGATTCAACGCCGGGTGGTTTTCGGCCTGGATAAACCAGACATCGTCAAGATCGCGGTGCGCGGGGTATCCCTCATCCGCGAATTGGTTCCAACGGTGCCGGAAACCGAAGTCGCACTCGAATATTCTCCGGAGAGCTTTTCCACCACGGAACCCGGGTTCGCCCTGGAGATCTGCGAAGCGGTGGTCGATGCCTGGGAACCGACTCCCGAAAAGAAGATCATCCTCAACCTGCCGGCCACGGTCGAGATGTGCACCCCAAACGTGCACGCCGACCAGATCGAATGGTTTTGCCGGCGTCTCCGCGACCGGAACTCCGTCATCGTCAGCCTGCACACCCACAACGACAGGGGAACCGGGATCGCCGCTTCCGAACTCGGACTGATGGCCGGCGCGGACCGGGTGGAGGGCACGCTTTTCGGCAATGGCGAGCGCACCGGCAACGTCGACATCGTCACCCTGGCGTTGAACATGTACACCCAGGGAGTCTATCCCAACCTGGATTTCAGCGATATCAACCGAATTCGCGAGGTTTACGAGCGCTGCACCCGGATGGAAGTCGGCCCGCGCGAACCGTATGCCGGAGAACTCGTCTTTACCGCGTTTTCCGGCTCCCATCAGGACGCCATCAACAAGGGCCTGGCCGCTTTGGAAGCCTCGGGTGACGAGCGCTGGGACGTGCCCTACCTGCCGATCGATCCCAACGATATCGGCCGGAACTACCGCGCCATTATTCGCATCAACAGCCAGTCCGGCAAAGGCGGCGTGGCCTACGTCATGGAGAAGGAGTTCGGATTCCAGCTCCCCAAAGAAATGCGCAAAGAACTCGGCCGGATCGTCAACGACCTCGCTGACCGCACGGGCGCCGAGCTGACTCCCGAGAACATTTACAGCGCCTTCTCCGGCGAGTACCTGGAGCCGGAATCTCCCCTCAAGCTGGAAAAGTTCAAAGTAATTGCCGGCGACGCCGAAGACGAGGTCGTCTGCACCGCCTCGGTTCGCATCCACGGGGAGCACAAGGAAATCCGGGGAACGGGCAACGGGCCGATCGCCGCGTTCTTCCACGCTTTGGAAAACGAGAACCTGGACCGGGCTGAACTGGTTTCCTACGCCGAACACTCGCTGGGAGAAGGCGCCGATTCCAAAGCAATTTCCTATATTCAGCTCAAGCGAACCGATGGCCGGACCTTCTTCGGCGCCGGCATCGATCCCAACATTGAGCGAGCCTCGCTCAAAGCGGTTGTTAGCGCGCTCAATCGATGTCTGAAATACTGATCGCCCGATCCGCCAAGAAGCGATCGCTCCAATGAGCAAAACCCTCACCATCGAACACACCACCGTGTATCGCTACGCTCGCCCGGTCCTGCCGGGCGAGCACCGGCTGATGTTTCGTCCGCGGGACAGCCATGATATCCGCCTTCTGGATACAGCCATTGAGATCAGTCCCAAAGCGGAGATTCACTATTACCACGACCCATTCAACAACTCGATTACCCTCGCGCGCTTTGAGGAACCGACGGAGGAATTGCGCTTTGTCAGCACTTTTCGAATCGAACACTACGGCCGGATAATCACCGGATACGAGTTGGAGCCCTTCGCGCGCACCTACCCGTTCGTCTATGAAAGCGACGAATTCCCCGACCTGATGCGCAGCATCGAGCGCCGTTACACCGACCCGGAACGCAAGCTCTCCAACTGGGCCCGACGTTTCCTCCAGCCCTCGGGCACGACCGACACGCACGAACTGCTGGCGGCGATCAACCGGGCGATTCGGGCCGAGTTTCAATACGAACCGCGGGACGACCAGGGCACCCAGGAGCCGCTGGAAACCCTTCGCCGGGGCGCGGGCACCTGCCGCGACTACGCTTTATTCATGATGGAGGCGGTACGCAGCCTGGGATTGGCCGCGCGCTTTGTCACCGGTTATCTTTACGACCCCTCGGTCGACACCAACGAGCCCGGCACCGTCGGCGGCGGCGCCACCCACGCCTGGATGCAGATCTACCTGCCCGGAGCCGGCTGGGTGGAATTCGATCCGACCAATGGGCTGATCGGCGGCACCAACCTGATTCGCGTCGCGGTCGTCCGCGACCCCTCGCAGGCCATTCCGGTAAAAGGCACATTCTCGGGCTCGCCGGAAGACTTTCTCGGCCTGAGCGTCGACGTCCGCGTCTCGCGGGCTCCCGACACATGAACCCCCGGGCACCGCGCTTTCCGCGATTGGCCGGAAACCCGGGAAACCCCGACCGTTACCGGTAGCCGTGGACCCCGCCGTTATTTCGCGTCGCCTTCACCGCGATGATCAGCAGATCAATCCCTTGAAATCGCTGAAGTCGGCCTGAAAGCCCCCAGGGACTCCCTTGGCAATAACCGAAATGGCGTCGTGGGAATGCAGGGATTCCAGGTGGGCGCAAGCGGCCTCAAAATCGACGATCCGTGAATCCGCATCCAGACGCTGGTGCAGGAGACGGGCCGCGTCCTCGACGAATTTGACCCGGGCGCCGTTCATTTCGGCAAAAGCCTGCTCGTCCTCACGTTTCACCATCACCTGGGTCTCGGTCTCCAGAGCAGCCAAACAGTGGGCATGCAGGTCCTCAATGGTCACCCGGGCCTCGGGAGCCACCTGCACCCGCAGGCGCGCCTTGCTGCGCTGGGAATGCGGAATGGCGTAAATATTGCGAACCTCACGCGCGTGTTCGGCCAACTCGGCGGAGCAGGGGCAGGCCGACGAATACACGAAGTCGAAATAGAGGATTTTACGGAAGCTGTTATCCCGGTCGACGATTCCCTCGAAGGCCACATCGTAGTACTGGTAGCCGATCAGATTGCTGCGCAGGCTGCGTTGCGGCATCGGGTAGGAGAAACTCAACTTGATCTGGGCCGAGAAGGTGTTCATCGACTCCTTGTAGAAGCGCAGGATCTCCTCCAGCAGTTCCGGCGTGAACACGTGATCCGAGTAGTCGTAAAACGACCGCATGATCCGGGACATATTGATCCCCTTGCGACTGGCTTCCAGCGAAACCGTGCCGGTGACGCTGGTTTCCAGCGGTATCGGCTCGGGCCGGTACGAGGCATGGTAATTCAGTGGCAGACGGAAGTTGGAAATGCCCACCTGCTGGATTCCCACCCGGGCCCCTTGGATCGCGGCGGAATCCGCGTTTTGCATGTCGGGGAGGGATTTCTGGTAGTCTTCGCTTACGATAAACGAAGGGTCGTACTCCCGGATCATGTCGATCGACTTCGATTTTTGCACTCCGTTGGGAGACGATTTATGCTCTACGGTTTTCATGGAAAACGAGGGGCTCAGCCCCGGTATTCGACGGTATTGTTCTCGGTCTCATGAATTCGGACCGAATACAGTTTGCCTTGATGAATGTGCGGCTCCACAGCCTTCCAGATCGCCACCGCCAGATTTTCGGTCGAAGGAATTATCCCCCGCAGAAATTCGACGTCCAGATTCAGATTTTTATGGTCGCACGGTTCCACAATGACCTCCTGCATCACCTTTTTCAAATAATCCAGGTTGATTACGCATCCGGTTTCGGGATCCGGCCGCCCCTTGACCGACACTTCCACCGTGTAGTTGTGTCCGTGCCAGTTGGCATTGTTGCACCGCCCGAACCGCTCCAGGTTCCAACTGTCCGGTTTCTCCGGGTTGTGCAGACGATGGGCGGCATTAAAACGGGCGCGCCGGGTCACGATCACCTCCCCGGTTTGGGAACGAATCGGTTCACCTCTCTCTTCTGATGTCGCTGCCTCGGCCATAAAATCCTTCACCTAAAAATACTTTCCGCCAAAGGTCAACCGGCTCGACGGGCGGCGTCCTGCTCCACCGCTTCGCGAAGGGCGTCGACCTTCTTGACGGTGGCGGCTTTGACGTCGGTCAGGGAAGCGCCGTCGGCGACCTCGTCGCGGGCGAAGAGGTAGAATTTGATCTTGGGTTCGGTGCCGCTCCCGCGCACGGCATAGGAATAGCCGTTGGCCAATTCAAGGAAATAGAAATTTTGGGGGGGCACCCGATCGCCGTCGGCGTCGTGAATTTCATCGCGACCGAAGTCGGTCATGCGGGTCACCTCCACGCCATCCATCTCCCTGGGCGGGTTGTCGCGGTACGATTCGAGAATATTGCGGATTTTCGCCGAACCGGCGGCGCCCTCGTAATAAATCTGGCCGAGCGACTCGTGATGAAAGCCGTATTTCCGGTAAAGATCGTCCATCATGACATCGAGAGTTTTGCCCTCGGTCTTGGCGAAGGCCGCCAACTCGCAGAACATCAGCACCGCGGAATTGGCGTCCTTGTCCCGCACCTCGTCCCCGGAGAGGTAGCCGTAACTCTCTTCTCCGCCAAAAACGTAGAGGGTGCTGTGGCGCAGCAGGAGTTCGGCCCGTTTGCGGAACGGAGTGCCGTCGTAGTCGAGCGCGATGGATTCCGTCTCCAGCAACCGCCGTTTGAGCAGCTTTTCATACCCATTGATCTTGCTGCCGATCCACTTGAAGCCGGTGAGGGTGTTGATGACCTTCAGCCCGTGAGTCCGGGCGATCGCGCCCTGCATCGGCGTGGTGACGAAAGTCTTGATCAGGGCGGCCCGCTCGCTTCCGGATTCCGGCAGCAGACCCATGCTTTTGTAGCGGGAAATCCGATACTCCGCCAGCAGGCAACCGATCTGGTTGCCGGTGAGCAGGCCCATTCTGCCGTCGTCACGGCGCACCGCCACTCCCATCCGATCGGCATCCGGATCGGTCGCCACCACGATGTCGGCATCCTCCTTCTCCGCCAGCGCCATCGCCATGGAGAGAGCTTCCGCGTTTTCCGGGTTGGGAGAGCGGACGGTGGAAAAGCCCGGATCGTCCGCCATTTGTTCGTCCACGGTGAGGACATTGACATTAAAACGCTTCAGCAGCGGCATGGTCGCCGCTTTGGAAGTGCCATGGATTGGGGTGAAAACCACCTTGATACCGCTGCGGTAGAGCAGGTCGCGGTCAATGACCGTGCGGGCCACCGACTCGTGGTAAGCCTGATCGACCGAGGCGGGCAGTACCGTAACTCCGGTTTCGCGCTTTTGCAGAAAAGCGGGCAATTCGCTGAGAGCCACCTTCTCCACCTCGTCAATAATTCCCCCGGCGTGCGGTTCGACGATCTGGCCGCCGTCTTCAAAATAGACCTTGTAACCGTTGTCATGCGGGGGATTGTGACTGGCGGTGATGACGATGCCCGCGGCGGCGCCGAGACGGCGCACCGAGTAGCTCAACTGAGGGGTGGAACGGGGCCCGTCGAAAATGTAGGCCCGCCCGCCCAGCCCGGCCCAGGTGGACGCGGCGAGTTCGCAAAAATGACGCGAGAAATGGCGCACGTCATGGGCGATGACCAGTTTTGGCACGTCAAATCGCTGGGAACGATCAAGGAACCCCTCGGTGTAGCGATAAAGCCCGATGGTGGCGCGAACGACGTTGAAGTCGTTCAGCACGTTCGACCCCACCGCGGGGTGTTCCGGGGTTCCCTGCGGAGACGGCTCTCCCTTTTCCGCCTGGGTCACGATACTGCCGATAGTCCGTCCGCGCATTCCGCCGGTGCCGAACACCATGTACTGGTAGAAACGATCGTTCAGCTCGGCCCAGGCACGCTTTTCCACCAATTCCGCAATACTGGCACGCGCCCAGTCGGGCAGAAAATCTCCCTCCAGCCAAGCCTCCAGATTCGCCACCGTGGAAGCGAGCAAATCCCCGTTTTTCTCCGCCTGTTTGATTTCTTTCAGGTCATTCATGATTTAATCCTTAAAGGTGTTTCCAATGCTTCCGCCCCGTTTCCGCCCGCATCCATCTCATAAATTCCGGCACCGGCGGGCAAGGATTTACGTTTCGATAATGATCCCTGTGATTCCACCTGACAAACCCGTTCATCGGGTACAGGCTGGATCCGCATGAAATCGATACGTCTCCTGGGACCTCGCCAACTCGAATTCCGCACCGATTATCCCGAGCCCGTTGATCCGAGCGACGGCGAAGCGTTGATCCGGGTTCGTGCGGTGGGCATTTGCGGTTCCGATCTCCACCTCTACCAATCCGGACACATCGGCAACCTGGGCCGAGGCGATCCGCTGATCCCGGGACACGAGTTCATGGCGGAAGTCCTGGCCACGGGTCCGCAGGCCATAGACGGCTTCGGACGCCCGCTGCGGACCGGAAGCCGCGTGGCGGTGGAACCGCACCTGCCCTGTCACCGCTGCGAGTGGTGCGAGCGCGGCGACGTCAACCTCTGCCCCCACCACACCTTCATCGGCCTTCCCGGTTTCGACGGCGCCCTGCGGGAAAGAATGACCCTGCCGGCCAGGGCCTGCTTTCCCATTCCGGACGATATTTCCGACGAAGCCGGAGCCCTGCTGGAGCCGCTCGGCGTCGCCCTGCACGCCCTGAACCTGGCCGGCCGCGTGCTCGGAAAAACCGTCGCCGTCATTGGGGCCGGTCCCATTGGCCTGAAAGTGCTGCGGCTCTGTCGCCTGGCCGGCGCGACTTCGGTGGTTGTCATTGATCCCCATGCGGCGCGTCTAAGCCTGGCCCGTCATTGGGGCGCCGATCAGACGATTCACGGGGCCGCGGAGGATAACCTTGACGCCGCCATGGCCGCCACCGGCGGACGCGGCTTTGACCTGGTCTTCGAATGCGCCTGGACCGGTCCCGCCCTGCCGCCCGCGGTGGAAATGGCGGCGCCCGGGGGGAAAGTCATGATGGTCGGCATCCCGGACGAAGAGGACACCCACCTCCCCCACTCGGCCGCGCGCCGAAAAGGGTTGAGCCTGATCTTCGTCCGGCGGATGAAGCATACCTACGCCCCCGCCATCCGCCTGGCCCAGGGCCCCTCCCCCTCCGTGGCGCTGGATGAACTGGTCAGCCACCGTTTCCCGTTGGAGGAGGCGGAGAAGGCCTTTGCCCTGAACGCGGCCTACGCCGACGATGTGATCAAAGCAATTATCCGGCTCTAGCCGTGAGACAGTCGGCCGCCGCGGACATCAGACCGCCAACGCAACGATACAAGTTATCCGGCAACCAATTTTGCAGAGAACTTGGGGCCGTTGGTTATATAGGCTATAGGTGATTCACTGCTATTGGCCTATGAAATTCCTTCACTGTCTGAGCTTCCTCCTGATTCTTTCCTGCCTCACCGCCGTGCGCGCCGGGGCGGAAACGCTGGAGATTGAAAACGAGATCGTGCGGGTGGAAACGCTGTCCGGCACGACGGTATTGGTCAGCGGGCGCTCGGAACTGCACCTGACGGGAGATGTCGCCGACCCATTCCCGGGCAGCGAGATCCACCTCAATTCCGAGGATTCCTGGCTTTTCCTCAGCCGCGTCCGTCCTGCATCGGTCAATTCCGGGGTTCTCAATCGGATCCTGGTGAACGGCGCTACCGCGTCCGCCGGCCAGAACGTTCGCGTGGTGCAGTATGCCCAGGGATCGGTAATCATTCCCCACGGCCCGGGATTCGCGGCCTTGACCCTCTTCCGCGAGCCGCATTTCGAAGGCGGATCGACCCCGATCGCAGCGGACGCCTTTTTTAATACATCCACGGACGGACTCAACTTCGGGCGCTTCAACTGGAATCAATCCGTCAGTTCCTTCATTCTGCGGCGCGGCTACATGGCCACCTTTGCGGAAAACATGGATGGGACCGGCGCCAGCCGGGTTTATATCGCCCAGGACGGTGATCTGGAAGTCGCCAGGCTGCCGGAGGAACTCGACAACAACACCCGGTTCCTCCGCGTCGTTCCCTGGCGCTGGGTCACGCAAAAAGGATGGTCGGGAGGCCACTCGGAAGCGGCCATGGTCAATTCCAGCTGGCGGTACGACTGGGATAACGTGGCCACTTCCACCAGCAACATCGAATACGTGCCCATGCGGCACAACGCCAATTGGAACGCCTATTCCAATATCAACAACAAGGTCGGGTCCACCCACGCGCTCGGCTTCAACGAACCCGATCGTCCCGATCAGGCGAATATGACCGTGGGACAGGCCCTGGGACAGTGGAACAATTTCATGGCCTCCGGCCTGCGCATCGGTTCGCCGGCGCCGAGCGACGCCGATAGCGGCCTAAACTGGCTCTACTCTTTCATGGACCAGGCGGACGCCCTCGACTACCGGGTCGATTACGTGGCGGTCCACTACTACAAAAACAACTGGACCGCGGGCCAGATCCAAAACTGGTTGCGCGGGATCTACGAGCGGACCGGACGTCCCATCTGGGTCACCGAGTGGAACAACGGCTGCAACTGGACCCAGCCCCACCCCACCCTGCAACAAAACGCCGCCAAGATCCAGGAACTGGCCGCCGCCATGGCTGCGCTGCCATTCGTGGAACGTTACGCGATTTACCAATGGTGCACCAATCGTGAACTGGTCATCAGCGGCAATCTCACTCCCGCCGGAGAGGTTTATCGCGATTTCGACGCCCCCATCGCTTTCCTCCAGGACTTCCCCGGCGGTGTCGGTGCGAACGCCAATTACGCTTTCGACAGCAATGTTCGCGACAGCGGCGAACATGGCAACCATGCCATGATCGTCGGATCCCCCGATTTTGTGCCCGGCGTGATCGGCGACTCCATTCGTTTCGACGGCGAACTGGATTACCTCCAATTGCCGGAGAACGTCGGCACCAGCGAAGCCTTCACCTTCGCCGCCTGGGTCAAATGGGACGGCGGCGGCAATTGGCAGCGCATCTTCGATTTCGGCGACGCCAATAATCAGTACCTCTTCCTCACCCCGCGATCCGGCGCCGGCACGCTCCGGTTCAACATTCGCCACAGGGATACGCAGCAGCAGTTGAATGCCGATCCCCTCGTTCCCGGCGAATGGACCCACGTGGCGGTGACCATGGGCCGCGGCGGCGCCCGCCTCTACGTGAACGGCGAATCGGTCGCCTCAACCGGCGGGCAACTCCGCCCCTTTGATTTGCGTACCCGCTACCATTACATCGGTCGCAGCCAGGCGCAGTATCCCGACCCGTTTTTCGCCGGACAACTGGATGACGTGCACATTCTCGACCGCGCCCTCACCCCGGCCGAAATCGCCGAACTGGCCACCCCTCCGGAACCGGCGCTCTCCTACAGTGCCTGGGCGGACGAAATCGATTTCCCCCCGGGACTGTCCGGGCTTCAGGACGATCCCGACGGCGATGGCATTCCCAACGGACTCGAATTTCTGCTCGGCTCCGACCCGCTCGCGCCGTCCTCCGGACGCCTGCCGGCCGCCGAATTCGTTCCGGGTTCGGATCTGGGACCCGACGCGGATCCGGAAAAAACCTACCTCAGCTTGCGGGTCAGAGTCCTCAAAGACCGCACCGGCGTCGCGCTCACTCCCCGGGCCGCTCCCGCCCTCGAAGACCTGGCGACACCGGAGGCCGCCGACAACGTCAGAGAAGCTGCTCCGCCGGTGGACGACGGCGACTTTGAGATTCGCACCTTCTTTTACACCGTGCCGATCGAAGACTCTCCCACCGGGCGCGCCTTCATGCGTCTGCAGGTGACGACCGACTGACTCCGCAACTCACCACCGACGCGATTCCGGCCGTAAGGATTCCGGCGAACATCAACAACGCGCTGATAAATTGCGTTTCGTTGAAGGCCGGCCAGGTCGGCCACCCCAGGTGACTCGCGAGCGGCAGATAAGCCAGCGCGGATTGGCTGGTCAGCGCCGCAACAAAAAACAGCCCAACCCCAACCCGGCCCGCGAGGTTCCACCGAAGCCACCCCTGATCAATCGCCCAGGCGATTACCATAGGCGCCACGATCGCCAGAAAAATCAGGTGCATAAAGGCGATAATGGTAAAGTGATTCGTGGCCAGGTTCAGCAGGCCCGGCCAGGCCGCCAGCGCCTGCAACGCCGTGCGAACCAAAAAGGCCACCCCGGCCAGACCGGCCAGCCAGAGCACGAAGCGCCCGCTCTCCGGCCGAAACAGTTTCCGGCCCTCCCTCACCACACCGAAGCCGAAATAACACCCCGTCGCCTGCAAAGCCCCGCCCAGGGCGGCGACCGCAAAAACCCAGCCCGGCGGCGGCAGCGGCAGTGCGGCCAGTACCACCGTCGCCACGCACCCCGACACCAACCAGGGAAAGGCCCGGAGCGCCGGACGGACAAAACGGGTTTCCCCGCTTTCGTGCAATCGTTGCAGCGCGACGGCCAAAAGAAAAAACAGAAACCATCCGTTGTACTGGAAATGCAGATAATACCCCACCGCCAGGTCGTACCAGGGGGAATTCCGCAGGTCCGCGACCATGAGCGGCCCCAGGCTCAAGGGGCCCGCCGCCGAACCGATCATGAACACCGCCGCGGCCCAAAGGTAGGGCCGGGCGGCGGGGCCGGCGCGATTTTCCCGCAAAACCCGCACCACAATAATCGCGGCGCACACCATGTGCGCGGTGGAAAACACAATACTCTCGCGGGCGTACCCCTGGATCGGAAAGGTCACCAGCATGCCCACTACCGCCACCTGGGTGAGCAGGAAGATCAGGAGATAGGATCTCCACTGTTCCCCGGGGACAAAAAAGCGAAGCGCCAAGGCGAAGAACGCGTTGAACACCCACCCCAGAAATGCCACGTGCGAATGGGCGTGAAGGAAGTTCCCGTAATTAACCCAGGAAAGCGGATACACCAACTGCATGCGGAGCAACAGACCGAGCACGGCCGCCACGGCGAAGAATCCCCAGGCCACGCGGAAACAAAGCCGCGGTGTGAAGAGCGAATTGCTATCGGTTTCCGACATGCTCCTTCCGTTTGAACGCCTCCTGTTGCCTGCGCGCCAGCGCTTCCCCGGTGCGCGATTCGGAAACGCCGACCATCTTCTCCGGCGGGCCGGAATAAACGATGCGTCCTCCCCGGGTTCCGCCTCCGGGGCCAAGGTCGATGATCCAATCGGCCAGACTCTGCACGTCCTGGTTGTGCTCGATGACAATAATCGTATTCCCGGCGTCACGCAGGCGAAAAAGCAGGTCCATCAGCTTCTGCACGTCCGCCCAATGCAGGCCGGTGGTCGGCTCGTCGAGAATGTAAAGGGTTCTGCCCTGCGATCGCCGGCTCAGTTCCAGCGAAAGCTTTATCCGCTGGGCTTCGCCCCCGGAGAGAGTGGTCGCCGGCTGTCCGAGTTGCAGGTAACCCAGGCCCACCGCTTCCAGGGTGTCGAGTTTTTGCATGATCCGTGGATGGTTGCCAAAAACCTCCATGGCCTCTCCCACGGTCAGGGCCAGCACGTCGGCGATGTTGTGCCCCTTGAATCGCACCTCCAGGGTCTCCCTGTTGTACCGCCGGCCGTGACAGCTGGGACAGACCGCTTCGGCGTCCGCCAGGAATTCCATATTGAGCTTGATCACCCCGTCGCCCTGGCATCGCTCACAGCGCCCTCCCCGAACATTGAAGCTGAAACGGCCGGGACCGTATCCGCGCACTCGTGACAACGGGCATTGCGCGAACACGGCCCGCAGCAGATCGAAGAGCTTGACGTAGGTGGCCGGATTGGAGCGCGGGGTGCGTCCGATCGGCGCCGCGTCGACCTCGACCATGCTTTCAAAATGCTCCCAACCCTCGACCCCCGCGTGTTTTCCCGGAATCGACTTGGCACGATTGAGGCGAAAGGCGGCGGCCCGCGCCAGGACATCGTTGACCAGGCTGCTCTTCCCCGAACCGGACACCCCGGTGACGCAGGTGAACAAACCCACCGGAAAACCGGCGTCGACTCCCTGCAGATTGTTCTCCCGCGCCTGCCTCACGGTGAGCCAGCGATCCTCGGGCGCCTTTCGCGCAGCCTCCCGCAACACGTGCCATTCGCCGGAGAGGTAGGGTCCGGCCCGCGATCCGGCATGCCGATAACACCCCTCAGGGGGACCTTCATAAAGAATTTCCCCGCCCTCCCGTCCGGCGCCCGGACCGATCTCCACCAGGTGGTCGGCCCGGCGGAGCGTTTCCTCGTCGTGCTCCACCACCAGCACCGTGTTGCCGCGATCGCGCAACTCGATCAGGGACGCCAGCAGGCGTTCGTTGTCCACCGGATGAAGCCCGATGCTCGGCTCGTCGAGAATGTACACCACTCCCACCAACCCCATGCCCAACTGCGTCGCCAACCGGACTCTCTGCGCCTCGCCGCCGCTCAGTGTGGCGTATTCACGATTCAAGGTCAGGTAGTCCAGCCCCACCCGGCCGAGAAACTCCAGACGCAAGCGCAAGCCGGTAACGACTTCCTCCAGGGCGCGGCTTTCGCGGGCGATGGCGGCAAACGTTTCCACCCGGGCCGCGGCATCCTCCAGGCTCAAGGCATAAAACTCGGGCAGGGAAACCCCCTCGAGCCGTACCGCGGCGGACGCGGGATTAAGCCTGCCGCCGTGACAGATCGGGCATTCCCCGGCCACCATGCAGGCTCCCAGGCGGGCCCGAAAGCCGTCGCTCTTGGTTTCCCGGCGGCTTTTCTCCAGCATGGGAATCACTCCCGCAAAAGGCGTCGGGTCGGGATTCTTCTTTTTGGAACGTCTCAGTTTGAAAACGAACCTGCGCTCTCCGGCGCCATGCAGAATGGTGGTTCGAACGGCCTCCGGCAGGTCTTTCCAGGGCACCAGGGGATCAAAAGGCAGTTGCTCCGCCAACTGCTTGAGGATGGCGTTGTTGCGGATGATCAGACTCTTCCCTCCCAGTCGCCAGGGTTTGATCGCGCCCTCCTTGACCGATTTAGAAGGATCCGGCACCACGAGCTCATCGGAGAAAGACATTCTGCGCCCCATTCCCCCGCACTCCGGACAAAGGCCCTCGGTGTGATTGAAGGAAAAATGGCGCGAGGTCAGGGGCTCGAATCGATCACCGCAAATCTCACAGGCCAGGCGCCGATTGAGCGGAATCTCACGAAACGCGCCGCCCGACTTCGGTTGCACCAGCGCCAGAGCCCGGTCGCCCCCTTCGCGAAACGCCAGTTCCAGCGAGTCGGCCAGGCGTCCCCGCTGGTCGGGTTTGATAACGATGCGATCGATCACCAGTTCCACTGCGATGGGATCCCGCCCGGAGGGAACCAGCTTGGGTTCGTCGAGCGAGCGGATTTCACCCGCGATGCGGATACGCTGGAAACCGCGGTGCCGAAGACCGGCGATTTCGTCGCGCAACACCGCCGGACGCGCCTCCAAAAAGGGTGCCAGCAAGATCAGCCGGGTGCCCTCCGGCTCCCCGAGAAGGCGCTCCACACAATCGTCCAGCGAGTGACGCCGCACCGCTCCGCCGTCTTTCGGGCAACGTTGTTCCCCGCGCAAGGCCCAGAGCAATCGGGCGTAATCGGCGATTTCGGTCACCGTGGCCACCGTGCTGCGGGGCGAACTGCCGCCCTCCCGCTGCTCGATGGCCACGACCGGAGACAACCCGTGAATGAAATCCACATCCGGACGGCGCACCTGCTCCAGCATCTGGCGGGCGCGGGTGGAGAGGCTTTCCATGTACTTGCGGTACCCCTCGGCATAAAGGGTGTCGAAAGCCAGGGACGACTTCCCCGAGCCACTGACCCCGGTCAGGACCACCAGCTTTCCCCGGGGAAGACGCAACTCGACGTTCTTCAGGTTATGCTCGCGGGCCCCCTTGATATGAATCTCGTTTTGGATACTCACGGACGGTTTTGCATCTCAGGCAAACGCATGCCGGGTTCCAAGTCGAACCTTGAAACCGGGGGACGATCAGATGGCAAATGGTGGTTGAAACCAAAGCAATTAGGGGTAACTTGATCGCACTCATTGTTATGCCGGCCGACATCCATCACGACCCTCCAGCACTGACACCCGCGCCCGGACGCGGGTGATGCACTGATGAAAAATCGGAGCCTGATCGGATGGAGTTTGATCGCGGGCGCGACCTGCCTGGCGCTTTTCCTCGGTCCCGGAACCAGCCCGGATCCCGAGCCTGTCGCTCACTTGCCCCAGGGGGCGGAGACCGCAAGCGCGGCGTTTCCAATCGACGAGACGGAAACCCATTCCGCGGCATCATCCACTGAAACCTACCACTGGAATCGACTCCTGGCAGCGGAAGCCATCGCCACGGAAACGACTTCCCTGTCCGATACCCTGGTAAAACATGTGGTCCTGACCCACGACGACACGGAAGGATTCCCGGTACGGCTGGTGGAGCACCGGGAAACCGATCCGCAAACCGGGCAAAGCGAATCAGCCCAACGCCAGGCCATGGTCGGAGACCGGGTAATGCTGTCGGTCTATTCGAGAGACGATTACGAAGCCCTGGCGGAGTTTGCCCTCGCCCGGGATTACACCCTTTCCGAAATGCTGGATTTTTCGCCGGTGGTGGTTCTCCGGGCGCCGGAAGCCGATATCGGTACCGTGCCGGCGATTCTCGATGAATTGAAGGAAAACCTGCCGTTCCTGACCGCCGAACCGGACTATATTCTCTACCCCGCCAGCATTCCCAATGATCCCCTGTTGGGACAGCAATGGGGCCTGCAAGCGATCGACGCCTTCGGTGCCTGGGAGGTGGAAACCGGTTCACCCGAGGTTTACGTAGCCGTCCTCGACACGGGAATCGACCGTTATCATGTCGACCTCCAGGCGAATATCGCGCATGACCTGGGACGTAATTTCAGCACCCTGAGGCCCAGTGGCGACGACAATTTCGACGACGTGCACAGCCAGAGTCACGGCACCCGGGTCTCCGGAATCATCGGCGCCGTCGGCGACAATGCCACCGGTATCGCCGGCGTTTCCTGGCGCGGAAGCGTCATTCCCATTCGTGTGGGACAAAGCAGCTTTCCCACCAGCAACATTATACGTGGCCTGGACTACGTCACCGACCTTCGCCTCAACCAGGGAATTCCCGTAGTGGTTACCAACAATTCCTATGGAGCGACCTCGCTGGACAACCTGGAAGGGCTGCGGGCGGCCGTGGTTCGCTCCGCCGAAGCGGGGATACTGTTTGTCGCCGCCGCCGGCAACAGCGGCATCAACATGGATACCGGCTCCAGGTTTTTTCCCGCTTCCTTCGATATTGAAAACGTCATCGCCGTCGCCTCGACCAACACCTTCGACTCCCTGACCGGCAGTTCCAACTACGGCTCCGAAATCGTTCACCTGGGCGCCCCGGGCGAAGGCATCTACACGACCTCGGCCAACAATGTTTACACCACGGTTTCGGGCACCTCCTTCGCGGCCCCCTTCGTTTCCGGAGTCCTGGGGCTGATGGCGTCGGTGAATCCCGAACTGACGATGCTCGAACTCAAGGAGACGCTCCTGAACACCGTCGATCCCCTGCCTTCGCTGCAGGGGCGGACCATTACCGGCGGTCGCCTGAACGCCGGTCTCGCGGTGAGCACGGCCGATCGGATCGCGCTGCTCTGGGACTCTCCCGCCGCCGGATTCCTGAATCTGCCGGCCGGCGACACCGCACTACGCCTGGAAATCCGCGGCGAACGAGCCGGCAATCCGGTCATCCTGACCCCGGAACGCCTGGACTGGGAAACCATAAGCGGTCCGGCTGCCGTCGACTTCTCATCCACCGGAAACACCACCGCGCTTGCGGGATTTCCCGTCGCCGGCGAATACCGTTTGCGGGCTGAGTACCAGGACGACGACCGGATCTATCACTCGAAGCCCATAACGGTTATCGTCGGCCCGTCGCCGGAAAGCCCCGGTGACGGCCTGGCGGCCCACTGGACCTTCGACGAAGAAGATGGCCCGCAGATCATCGACCTTTCGGGTCAGGATCGCCACGGCGTCTTGGAATCGGCCACCCGAGACGTCGGTTTGTTCGGCAACGCGCTGCGATTTAACGGAGATAACTCCCGCGCCACGGTCAGCGCACCCGGCGTCGCACAAGTCACCTTCAGCGCCTGGGTGAAGTCGGATTCCCGCGGACACAGTGACATCACCCTGCCCCGAATCCTGGAAACGGAGGAACACACCCTTTTCTGGGGACGCATCGCAGGACAGGAGCCCAACAACAACACGGTGAAATTCGTGGCCCATCGCCAGGACGCTACCATGGGGGTCTGGTACACCGAACCCGGGAGTGTCGACGACCATCAATGGTACCATATCGCGGTCGGCTACGACGGCTCATCAGCAGGCAACGATCCTGAGATCCACATCGATGGCCATGCCGTTCCGGTTTTCCGGCAGGTCGAAACCACGGAAGCACGTCCGGAGGACAGCGACTCCCCCGCCTGGCTGGGAAACAGCCCCGACCTCGATCGCGCCTGGGACGGGCTGATCGACGAAGTCCGGTTTTTTCAGCGGACTCTCGACTCGGGGGAAATCAGTGCCCTGGCCTACCGGTCGCCGACGATCTCCCTGCAATTCGAGGAACCGTTACAAGTCCTGCAGCCAAATATCCTGACCGCCTCCCTACAAGCGACCCCGGAAAACCCGACACAACTCCTATGGGAAACGATCTCGGGCCCGGGAGAGGTCACCTTTGACGACCCGTGGAACGACACCGTGACGGCACGGTTTTCGGAACCGGGAGTGTATGTTCTTGCCGTGGTCGCGGATGACGGACGGGTGGTTACGGTAACGGAATTGCCGCTGGAAATCCCCGCGGAAAGCATCACCGTAAGGGTCACCGCGGATCAAGAAACCACCCTGGCGGGTCCTGGATTTCCGGTCACGCTTCAGTTCACCGCCGACCGGATTCTCAGCGCCGATCGCGCCGTGGGATTTTCTCTGTCCGGAGACGCGGCACTTGGTGAACACTATCTATTCTCCCCGGAGGTGGAGGACGAAATCGTTATCCCGGAGGGTTCGGATACCGTCTCCCTCCAATTGATCCCCCTGGCGAACGCCCAACAACCCGCTTCCGAACGCACCATGAACCTCACGATCACGCCATCCTCGGGATTGTCCCCATCGACTCCCGGAATGGTGGAGGTGACGCTTCTGCCGTACACGTTTCCCAACTGGAGCGCCTACTATTTCGGAGGCGAACCGGCCGACGAAGAGCTGTCCAGTCCGACCGGCAACGTCAGTGGAGACGGATTTCCCAAACTTCTGAAGTACGCCTTGGGCATGGAGCCCGGCGCATCCACCGTGAGCCCGCCGTCCGGAGCGCCACGCCCGATGGAGGTGGAAGTCGCGGATATCACCTATCCGGCTTTGTCCTTTGTTCGCCCGATGGGTCCGAACGACGTTGAATACCGGGTCGAGGTCTCCGATTCCCTGGCCCCCGGATCCTGGAGCGAGGATTCCGCGTCGATCCATTCGATCGACAACCTGCAGAACGGGTTCGAGCGGGTCGTCGTCCGCGACAACGTCCCTCTCGCCGAAAGCCCGCGACGTTTTTTCCGTCTGAAAGTATTGCTTGCCGACGACGAATCCTGAAACCTCTGGGCGGTATGAAAGTCATCCTGGTGGCCGCCATTTCGCTCGACGGGTTTATTACCCGCCACAATGAACCCGGCAGCCGCTTCACCTCCGAAGCCGACCGCCGCTACCTGCTTCGGATTCTTCCGGAATTCGACTGCTGCGTTTTCGGCAGTGAAACCTACCGGGTCTCCAAAAATTGGATGCGAACCCAACTGATGCCCGACAAACTCCGGGTCGCCCTCACCCGAACCCCGGAAAAGTACGCCGGCGACGCCGTTCCCGGTTCGTTTGAATTCACCTCGGCCGCCCCGCGGGACCTGGTGGACAATCTCCATTCGCGCCAATACCACACCTGCGCCCTTCTCGGAGGGGGAAAAATATACAGCCTCTTCCTGCGAGCGGACTGCGTCGACGAACTTTGGATCACGCTGGAAGCACGTCTCTTCGGAAACGGCACCCCGTTTTCTCCGGGCGAATTCGACCTCGAGATGGAGTTGCTTTCCCACGAACCCCTGGGCGACAACGCGCTGCTGTTGAAGTATCGGCCGCGGTCGACCCGGAACGGCGGCTAAAGCACGCCGCTACGAGTCCACCCGGCAAGGCAGCAGGGCGGCGTCGGTCATCCCGTGGATAATTTTTTTATCGGCCGGGCAAAACGTCGCCAGGATTCCGCCCAGTCGAACCTGATCGCCGAGGTTGAAGAAGTACGGACAAAGCCTCGTCCGCCCCTCGCGCTCCTCCACCCGATCACCTTCCGCGTAAATCGGATGGCGGGTGCGGACCGGCTTGCGGTAGCGTTGAATAATATACGGATTGCTGGAGCTGTGGGCGATGGCTTCCTCGATCCCCTCGCTCCACTCCTCACGCGAGCAATCGCTGCCCAACAACACACTGCGGGCGCCTTCGGCGGTTTCGTGAAAGCCGCTGATCTTGAGGATCAGGTTCCGATCCTTTTGTGATGCCCGGCCCAGGTCACGCCAGTCGGCCAGGGGACGTCCTCCCACCGTGGGGCCGGCGAACACCGCGCCGGGGGGAAGTGGCGCCGGGTCCACCACCCAAGAATCCGGAATCAACCCGCTCAACACGCGGCGACCGGCACGGCTCAGGTTTTCCCTCCAATACTCCTCCAGCAAGTGGTGGTGGAACAGCGCCAGAGCCAACTTTTCCTCCTGAAAGGTGCGCAACGGCGGGGCAATCACGACCTCTCCCGCTTCCACCGCCTCCAGCATGAAATCGATTCCGGGGATATTATCGAGATCGTACAATTCGAAGAACCGGTAGATCACGTCCACCTTCTCCGGACTGCCGTCCACATCCAAATTCAGGGCGCTGCCCAATGGAAACAGCTCTTCCGGGCGAACGCAGTAGACCCGCTTTCCCAGCTTCCGCAATTCCTCGGCCAGCCAGAGCATCTCGGGACGATAAGTCGCCGCCTCCTCGCTCACAACAATGGCCACCAGGGGCGAACTTCGATCCGGGGTCAGGCGGGCGAGCGCGTCATAATAACCGCTCAACATCAGATCCCCCCGGCCGACGATCTCCCGGTCCGCCGTGCCGTAGAGGCGGTTGAGAAATGCGGTCAAACCGATTCCGCCCGGCACGGAGTCCATCTCCGTGACCGAAAACCCTTCGGCCGAAACAATGAGATCCGGCCGAATCACCGGAGGAAAGGCCCCACGCAAAGCCGCCTCCCGGTTCCAGGCGACCACCTTGTCCGGTTTGCCCCGTTCCAGATACTCCGCCACCCAGGGGGCTTTGAGCTCCCGGTTGCGCAGGATATTTCGGTCCGCGACCGACTTCAGGTACAGATTTTCCAGCGCCTTATGAAACTCGAGGCAGGCGGAACCGATCTTTTCAATTTCCGCCAACTCGTCCGGAGTCAAGGCGTAGGCGCGCGGGGAAAGGCGCCAGGTCTTGTTCTCGAACAATTCCTGGCTTTCGAGAGCGGAGGAAATCGCGGTGTATTCGACAGTTGGTGACATGGTTTCCCGGCGGGAGGCATCAATCCTCGACCACCACTTCCTTGTTACGGGAGGAGGGACATCCGGCCCGGAGCCAGGCGTGAATAAAGTCATCGATGCCGCCGTCCATCACCTCCTGCACGTTTCCAGTCTCCTTGCCGGTGCGCAAATCCTTGACCATTTGATAGGGCTGAAAAACGTAGCTGCGGATCTGATTCCCCCAACCCATTTCCCCCTTGTCTCCGTAAAACTTCTCCATTTCGGCCCGCTTTTCATCCTGCATCCTTTCGTAGATGCGCGATTTGAGCAGCTTCATGGCGGTCGCCTTGTTTTTGATCTGGGAGCGCTCGTTCTGACAGGCCACCACGATATTGGTCGGCAGGTGGGTCAATCGCACCGCCGAATCGGTCTTATTGACGTGCTGCCCTCCCTTGCCGCTGGAACGGTAGGTGTCGACCCGCAGGTCGTCGTCCTTGATATCGACGTCGATATCATCGTCGATTTCCGCGATTACGTCGATGGCGCAGAAGGAGGTGTGGCGACGCTGGTTGGAGTCGAAGGGACTGATCCGCACCAGTCGATGGACCCCGCGTTCGGCCTTGGCGTAGCCGTAGGCATTTTCGCCCACCACCCGAAACGTGACCCGGCTGATTCCGGCTTCGTCGCCTTCCTGCAGATCCTGGATCTCCACCGTGTATCCGATGCGTTCCGCCCAGCGGGTGTACATGCGCAGCAGCATCTCCGCCCAGTCGCATGACTCCGTGCCGCCGGCGCCGGAGTGAATACTCATGATGGCGTTGGCGGCGTCGTGAGGACCGTTGAGAAAACTTGTGATCTCCAGGCGGTCGATATCCCGGGCCAAAGCCTCGCTCTGCTCTTCCAGTTCGACCTCGTAAAGGGCGCGCTCCTCGTCATCGCACTCATCGAGCAACTCGAGCATCGCTTCCGCGTCATCGAGTTTCTTTCGATAGGCGATGAGGGATTCATACGAACGCTTCAAACGATTCGCCTCCGCAATGGTTCTGCGGGCCTTGTCCGGAGCGTCCCAGAATCCCTCGCGGCCCATCTCCGCTTCCAGCGCCTCTACCTGTTTTTGACGTTTCTCGACGTCAAAGATACCTCCATAGGTATCCGGCGCGCTTGGCGATTTCTTCGATCTGGGAACGGACTTCAGCGGTATTCATGTCGTCTGGATAAGATTAAAAAAGAAAAAGATCAGGGAGGATCGCCGGATGTCAAGCGCGGTTGAAAATCACCCCGCGAGGGCGCCCGCAACCAGCCGGCTCACTCCAGGTGCAGATTGAACGGCATGCGGGCGTAGGTCGAACGCGGGTCATTGAGCGACTGGAGCGTGCGCAACTCCTGCCAAATCGGCAGATTGCCCAGTTTCGATTCCAAAACCGGCGGGCTGTCCCCAAACATTTCCGCCAGGATTTCGGAGACGCCTCGAGCGGCCGGAAACTCATACAACTGCCACCTTGCGCCGAGTCCTCCAAGCTCCGCCGCCGCGCCGATCGCCTGGGAAATGCCGCCGATTTCATCGACCAGCCCGAGATCCAAAGCGCGGCCGCCGGACCAGACCCGGCCGCCGGCGAGAACGCGGACCTCCTCGATATCCAATCCGCGCCCACGCGCCACCCGTTCGAGAAAATCGTCGTAAATCTGATCGACGAATCCCTGAATCAGGGCCATCTCCTCCTCGGTTTTCGGCCGAGTGATCGACATGAGATCGGCAAAGGGCGAGGTTTTCACCGTCTCCCAACCGATGCCGATATTCTCGGAAAGGCGCTCGATATTGGGCACCAGTCCCCAGACCCCGATTGATCCGGTGATGGTGTTCGGCTGGGCGAAAACCCGGTCGGCGTCGGTGGCGACCCAATACCCGCCCGAGGCGGCCACCGTCCCGAAGGAAACCACCACCGGTTTCTCCTCCCGCAGGAGGGAGACTTCACGCAGGATCACTTCGGAAGCGGCCGCGCTGCCGCCCGGACTGTTCACCCGCACCACCACCGCCCCGATGGAGTCGTCCTCCCGGATTCGTCGCAGTTCCCGGGCAAAACGGTCGCCCCCCACTTCGCCCATGGCACCAACGCCGTCGACGATATTCCCCTCGAGATAAACGATGGCCAAGGTCTGGGATGCGCGCGCCGAACGTCGGGCCGGCCGGCTGACTGAGGCGATGTAGGACTTGAGATCCGCCTGGGGAATGTCGGAAAACCGCGACACTCCGTGGGTTTCGGCCATCAGGGCCTGGACCTCGTCAAAGTACCCCACCTGGTCGGCCAAACCGGCGTCGACCGCCTCCCGGGCTGTGAACCACCCCCGCCCATCAACCAGCTCATGGAGCTCCGGCACGGTGAACCCGCGCGAATCAGAGACCGGCCCCACGATGCCGGCCCATAGATCGTCCAGCAACTCCCGGGTCTGGACCCGGTTCTCGTCGCTCATGTCACCCCGCACAAACGGCTCCACCGCGGATTTGAAATCACCGGCCCGGGCGATCTGAACGCCGACTCCCAGCTTTTCCAATGCCTCGGCGAAAAACACCTGTTGCGATGCCATTCCCCCCAGCGCCACCGCGCCATAGGGATCGACCACCACCCGGTCCGCCACCGAGGCGAGGTAGTAGTCGCGAATGCGCGGGCTTTTCAGGTAGGCGACCACCGGTTTTCCGGCGGCCTGAAACTGTTCCAGCGCCTGGCGCACCTCCAGCAAAGCGGCGTAACCGCTCCCGTATTCGAACGGAACGAACTCGCCATGAAGGAAAAGCGAAGTGATCCGGTCGTCGGCCGCGGCGGCCACGATGGCGTCGACCACTTCCCGCAAGGAGTGGGTGCGCGCCCTCCCCATGCCCATGGCCTCCTCCACAAAGTCACCGAAGTCGACCGACGGCGGCGCGTCCGAGATATTGACCCCCATATCAAATACCAGCATGGAATTCGATTCCACCACGAAGGGATCCTTTTCAAAAAGGCTGACCATCCCGACGAACAGGAAAAAGAGGCCGCCGAAAAAGAGCAGCAGGGCAAAGAGACTGGCCAGAGTATATTTGAGAAATTGTAGCATAACAAACGAGTTGACGTTTATCGTTCCGGAAAAGGCCCAGCATGGCCGTCCCGGCCGGAATGTCGATGGCGAACCGCCCGTGTGGCGGATTTTCCCGGATGGACTTCACGCCGGCGTCACATTTCGCGCTGGCAATGGCCCGTCCAACGTGCGAGAATGAACCCTTGATGCGAACTCCAGCCATACCGCGCCTTGTCCTTGTTTTCGGCCTGTTGCTGGTCGTGTGGTTTGCCGGATGCCAAACCACTGACGATCCCACCGCTCGCATGCCGCCCGTACAGCAAAGCCGTCTATTTGCCACCGATCGCGCCGATTTCATGATCGTGCACGGGCACGGCGATCAGGACACCACCATCCACTACCGGGTGCGACTCACCCCGCGCCGGACGATCGAAGAACCCATGATCCTGCGGGCGGCCTTCGAAAACCCCCGCACCCCGGGAAACCCGGTCCGTCAACAAGTGGAAGTCCATCCGGGCGATATGCTTATCGCAGTGGACTCGCCCCCGGTACAGGGCCTGCGCGCCGGTCGCACCTACCAGGTCCAAATCGAAGCCTACGATCGCCAGGGCAACCATCTGGGCACCCACCGCCAGGGAGTTTTTTCGTCCATCGACACCAGCGCCCACGAGATTCGTCGCGGCTACTGAAGCGAAACGGATACAAGTAAGAGCTTCTGCGGCCGGATCTCAACGGGCGGCCGAAGAAGGATCGTGTTTCCATACGAAGCGGTACGGTTTCTCGCTCCAGACCGGACCCGCGTAGGCGATGCCTATTCGAGGTGTCCGCTCAATGCGCGAACGCGGCACCCGCAAGCCCCGGTCCTCGATCCAAAGTCCGGCGTCCGGTTCGGCCGGACGCCCGTCCTGCGCGCGATCGATTCCGTATTGCCGGGTAAGCCGACCGGGGCCCGACACCGGACCGGCACCGCGGATAAGGACTGCCGCCGGGTAGGATTCCGGTCCGGTGACAATGTTCAAGAGCCAATGCATTCCGTAACAGAGATAGACATACCAGCGTCCCGGCGCCCCGAACATCACCGCGTTGCGCGGCGTCTTTCCCCGGTGGGCGTGGCACGCGCGATCACCGGGACCGTCGTAAGCCTCCGTCTCGGTGATCGGCAGAGCAACCGACCGGCCGTTGATTTGTCCCACCAGAAATTTCCCCAGAAGCTCCCGTGCCACCAACGGAGCGCGTCGCTCAAAAAACGGTTCTCCCAATACGCGGCCTTCATTCGTTTTCATAATTCCCTCCGGCGACACCGGACTTTGATTTGAGGTTCCGCGCCCGCCGGCCGACCGCCGCCCGATCAGAACGCAAGCCGGATCCCGGCACTGGCGAAAATCGGGGGGCCCTCGGTCACCAGACCGCCCCCGGTGATGCCGTCGGGGTAACGCCGGTTAAACAGGTTTTCCACCGCGGCGAACACCTCCGCCTCGGGGCGCAGGCGCCGGGCCGCGTAAAGATGGAACACGGTGAAACCTCCCAGTTGGCGTTCGTTCAGGTCATCCTCGAACTGAGGGCCGTTGTACCGCAGGCTCAACCTGATATCGAGCAGTTCCGGATGCGAAAAGCCGATTCCGGCCGTAAGGACGTGCTCCGGAACCTGAGCCAGGCGTAAGCCCTCCAGGGCGGGCTGATTGGTGGCCCGTTCGACGCGGGCATCGGTGTACGCGTGCCGAGCGAAGGTCTTCCAGTATGCATCCATCTGCCAGGTGATCTCCGTCTCCAGTCCGACGATACGCGACAAGTCCAGATTCTGACGCTGGCGATCGCTGCCGCCCAGCGGATTGGCGGTGTCAACGGTAACGTTCGCCACCTGGTCGCTGACTTCGTTCCAGAACGCCGTCACCTTAAGATTAACGCTTTCCCCGAGGTTTCGGTCGATGCCGATTTCCGCGCCGGTCAGGCGTTCCGGGGAGAGATTGGAATTGGCGAAGGTGCGGTCCGTTCCCACCTGAAAGGGACGATAGAGTTCGTTGATGGTGGGGATCCGGAAACCGCGGTAGATCGCGCCGCGCCAGGACAGGTCCGGCGAGGCCTGATACATCACCCCCACCCGCGGGCTGAAAACCGTCCCGTCCCGGTTGTCGAAACTCGTCCGGCCACCGGGGGGATCGGTGGCGAAACCTTCAGAAAAGCCGTCGAATTGCCGCCAATAATCGAGCCTCCCGCCGGCGGAAAAACGCCAGCGATTATCAGGTTCGTAGATCGACTCGGCAAACATCCCGGCCAGATACTGTTCACCTCCCGCCCGGCGGTCAAAGAATGGACTCCGCTCGTTGGTCGCTCCGTCCACCCAGCGCGAATCGGCCCCCAGAGTGAGCCGGTGCCCGTAACCGGTTTCCCGGGTATTGCTTACTCCCGATCCCACGGTTCGCGAGGGAATATCGTGTTGATCGAGCACCAGGGTTTCCGAATTCCGGTCCGCCGCGACCGAGGAGAAGGTGCTCTCCCCCGACCCACGCTCGCCGTAGGCGCTCAGTTCCCAATCGGAACCGTCCGGGGCTCTGACGTCGAGTTTGGCGGTCAACCGGCCGGCTTCATACGCGTTATGGGTTAACGGGGTGCCATTGTTGCGGTTTTCGTCGAACCAGCTCGCGCGCAAGGTAAGCCGGGCATCCGGATGGAAGGTGTACTCCGCGGCGCCGCTGAGAAACCAGTGCCGTGATGCGGCCTCGATATCCACATCGCCCCGTTGATCCTTGCGCACCCGCTTATACCCGTCGGTGTGAAAATGACGCCCCTCCAGCGAAAGCCCCAGCGGACCGTAAACGTCACTGGCAAAAAACGAGACCCGTTCCGTCTGGCGTATTCCGTAACTGGCAGTGGTGCGCAGGGTGGCGGGTTCCGGTCGGCGCGGCGTCAGGTGCACCACGCCGCCGAGAGCGGCATTGCCCCAAACGGTGGATCCCCCGCCGCGCACCACTTCGATCTGTTCGATGTTTTCCAGATCCATGCGCCCCCAGTACACCCAGCCTCCAAACGGATCGTTCATCGGCATGCCGTCGTAGAGAACCAACGACCGACTGGTTCCGGAAGGGGCGATGCCACGCAATGAGACGCCCTGGGTGGTCGGATGCGCGGCCAGACTGCCGGTGCGACGAAACAGACTGAATCCCGGGACGTCGCGCAGAAAATCATCTGCGGTCAACGCGGCGGACGCGGCAAGGTCGGCGCGGTCGAAATAGACCACACTCAAAGGAGTGTGCGCCGGATCCTGCGGCAGGCGTCCGGCAGTCACGATCAACGGTTCCGCTTCCACCGGGCCGGCGGACGAATCGAAGTCCGTCGTTTCGTTTCCCGCGAGTTGACCGGCGAGCAGGAGTACCGCCCCTCCCAACACCCCCCACAACGCGGCCGGTTGTTTTCCATTTCTTTTCAAATGAACCCTTTCATTGATTTTGTACCATTCAGCGGCTGGCCCAATCCATTCCCCGCAACTGGATTTCGAGCACCTCCTCCACATCGAAATCCGAGCGGACGTGTCCCAGGGCGGAATAAAAAACCCTGCCTTCACCATGCCGCCGTTTCCAAACCACCGGCATCACGGCCCCATTCACCCACGGCGCGCTCTTCGTCTGAAACTCCGTGACCGCCAAAACGTGATTGGAGGGATCGACATGCATGTAGTACTGCTCGGAGCGCATGCGAAAGTCGGACATGCCCCGGGTCACCGGATCCTGAGAGTCGACGATATTGACGGTGTAGTCGGTGATATCGTCCGGATGGGCCACCCATTGCCCGCCGACCATGAACTGGTACCCGGGACGGTCGCGAAAGGCGTCTCCCATGCCCCCGTGCCATCCGGCCAGGCCGGTTCCCAGCCGTACCGCCTCGGTCAGTCCCTTCTCCTCCTCGTCCGAAAGCCGTCCCATTGTCCAAACGGGAACGATCAGGTTGAACTCCTTGAGCCGTTCGGCATCGGCGAAGACGTTCAGGGAATCCCGCGCTTCCACTGAAAATCCCCGTTCCTGCATCAGGGGGCCGAACAGGTCGGCGCAAGCCTTCGGCTCATGCCCTTCCCAGCCGCCCCAGACAAACAACGCTTTTTTCATAATTTAGAGGTCTTTCCGTCTTGAATCGAGGATTATGGTAACGGGGCCGTCGTTGGTCAAAGCCAACTTCATTTCGGCGCCGAAGGTTCCCGTCCTGACCGGGCGCCCCAGCAAAGCCTCAGCACGCGCCACCAGGGAATTGTACAGCGGAACGGCCTCGTCCGGAAGGGCGGACCGGTGATACGAAGGCCGTGTGCCTTTTCGGGTCACCCCCAGGAGGGTAAACTGACTGACCACCAGCAATTCGCCGCCTATGTCGATCAACGAGCGGTCCATGCGGCCACCGTCGCCGGGAAACAGACGAAGCTCCACGATCTTCTTCGCCAGCCAGGCGACGTCGTTCTCCGTGTCGGCAGCCTGCACCGCGGCCAAAACCACCAGGCCCGCGCCGATGGAGGCCTTGGCCCCGCCCTCCACGGTGACCGAAGCCGAGGATACCCGTTGCAGTACCGCGCGCATGCGCCCCTATATCAGGTCAAACGCGAACAAGGTCAATGTCCCAAACAAAACCCGGCCACCGGGTTAAGGGTTGCAACCTGCCGGAGGGACTCGGACAATTCTCTCCAACCGGCCCATGCGCCGTCCGCAACGGTACCAGCCCGAATTTTCAAAACATATATGCTCCTCCGCGACCGAATTCTCCAATACATGCGCCGGGCCGACTACGTTCCCACCCGGCGGAACGAACTCGCCCAGGCGCTCAAATTAAATAAGAAGGAGGAGAAGTCCTTCGATGAAGAAATCGAAAGACTCCTCACCAAGGGCTACATCGCCCGCATCAAGAAGAATCGACTTTGCATTCCCACCGACGCCAACCTGGTCAGCGGCACGATTCGCTTCCGCCAAAGCGGCGCCGCCATCGTTTTGCGCGATCCGCATCTGGACGGCAAAACGGAACCTCCGATCACCATCAGCGCGGAGGATACCTGGGTCGCGATGCACGGCGACCGGGTGCTGGTGCGTCTGATGGACGCCCCCACCCGTCGCCGGCGTTCCGCCGAGCGCGGCCGGCGCGAAGGAGCTCCGAAAGAAGTTTTCGGCCGGGTGATCCGCATCCTCGAACGCGGCCGCACCGTCATCACCGGCACCCTGGAAAAAGCCAAACTCTTTTATTACGTCGTTCCTGACGACCCCCGTCTGGTCAACGACGTGATCGTCCCCGACCCGTCCCGCACCAAACTGAAGCCGGCGCCTGCTCTGGGCGACAAGGTGGTCGTCAAGCTGCTCGAATGGAAACAGCGCCATGTCAGCCCGGAAGGCGAGATCATCGAAGTGCTCGGACGCACCTACGAACCCGGCGCCGAACTGAAAGCCATTTTCCGCAAATTTGACCTGAGCCCGGAGTTTCCCGACGCGGTGCTCAAAGAGGTCGCCGCGCTGCCGGATACGGTGACGAAAAAAGAGCTCAAGGGGCGCCTCGATTTGCGCGAACTGAACACCTTCACCATCGATCCCGACGACTCCAAGGATTTCGACGACGCCCTCTCCATCGAAAAAGTCGGCCAGGGTAAGTTTCGCGTGGGCATTCACATCGCCGACGTGGCCGCCTACGTACCGCCCGGATCCGCGCTCGACAAGGAAGCGAAGAAGCGGGGCAACTCAACTTATTTGATCGGTACCGTCGTGCCGATGCTTCCCCACAAACTCTCCAACGGCTTGTGCAGTCTCAAGGAAGGTGAGGACCGGCTGACCAAAAGCGTTCTGGTGACCCTTTCCAAGAGCAAGATTCAGCATGTCGAATTCGCCAACTCGGTTATTCGCAGCCGCAAGCGGCTGACCTACAAGCAGGCCTTCACCCTGCTCAAGGAAGACGATATCAACCGCGCGCGCGCCCTTCCCCTGCCCCCGGCCCACCAGACCGGATCCACCGGACGGCCAATGAAGGATCTCTCCGACCGGGAACTGAAGGAATTGCAGTCCGACATTCGCGGCTTATGGGACCTGGCCGCCAGCCACCGGCAGAAGCGCATGCGCAACGGCAGCCTGGATCTCGACATGCCGGAAGTGAAGATCCTGGTCGACGAAAAGGGTTTCGCCGATCGTATCGAGCTGATCGAATACGATGAAAGCCACCAGCTCATCGAGGAATACATGCTGCTGGCCAATGAAGCCATCGCGCGCATTCTCAAAGACCACCAGGTTCCCGCCATCTACCGGGTGCATGACAAACCGGAGGAGGACCGGCTGAACGAGTTTCGCGAATACCTGTTGGCCAATGGCATTCGCGTGGGGGACCTGACCAATAAAAAGGAGGTCTCAGCCATGCTGAAAAAAATCCGGGAACACCCCCAGGGTTACACGCACCGCATTCAGTTCCTGCGCAGCCTCAAACAGGCCCGTTACCTGGCCGAGCCCAAAGGGCATTACGGCCTGGCCAAACGGAACTACACCCATTTCACCTCGCCGATCCGGCGCTACGCCGATTTTGTCGTTCACCGCATCTTCGAGAACTTTCTCAGTCGGCACCAGAAACGCAAACCACTGCATCCAACATGTAAATACACCCAGGCCGACCTCGAATCGGTGGCCGAGCACCTCACCGCCACGGAGCAAAACAGCACCGAAGCCGAGCGGGAGCACAACAAGATCAAACAGGTCGAATTCTTTGATCGCGAGGTCTCCAAGAAAGACAAGACGCGCTTCAAAGCGGCCATCACCGACATCAAGAATCACGGCATGTTCATCGAACTGGTCGAATCTCAGACATTCGGCCTGGTGCACATTTCCACCATGAGCGACGACCATTACCTGCTCAACAACGACGGCACCCGCCTGGTTGGCAAACGCACCAAACGCAAATTCGAAATCGGCCAGACCGTCGAAGTGGTTACCGAACGCGTCGACCGTTACAAACGCCAGATCGATTTTCGCCTGGCGGAAAAGCGTTAGCCTGAATTATTCACCGGATTGCGCAAAAAACAACTTAAGATATTTTCTATGAATTTGTTATGGTTAAGTCGGGTGCGGGACTTTTTTGACGTCCGGTATTTTGCGCAATCCTCTCGCCCACAAGCGCGAATCGCGGCGTTGCGACCCTACAATCCTCTTGGTTATCCACGGCTTGCCGGGACGCCCGCACGGATGGCGGGATGTCGCCTTCGGCTCGGTACGGGTCGCGCCTTGCGCTTCATCACTTCTGGGCTTCGTGAATAATCCAGGTTAGAGCCTCCGGTCGCTCCTCCGCTCTCGCTCTGCTGAAACGATGTCCGATTCCTCGCAACCCGCGCCGCGCATCGCTGTGATTGGGGGCGGCGCGGCCGGTTTTTTCGCCGCCATCACCGCGGCGGAATCCCGGCCGGACGCCAGGGTCGACCTCTTTGAAAAAAGCTCCGGGGTCCTGGCCAAGGTCAGGATCTCAGGAGGCGGCCGCTGCAACGTCACTCACTCCTGCTTCGATCCGGCCCGCCTGGCCGAAAACTACCCGCGCGGCGGCCGGGAACTGCGGGGCGCCTTTCACCGCTGGCAACCCCGCGACACCATGGACTGGTTCGAACAGCGCGGCGTCCGGCTCAAGACCGAACCGGACGGACGCGTATTCCCGGTCAGCGACCGGTCGCAGAGCATTATCGACTGCCTCCTGCAAGCGGCGCGAAAGGCCGGAGTCCGAATCCGGACCGGAACCGGCGTCACCGCGTTGGGCCGGGATGACGACGGGTTCGAGCTCGACCTCGCCGGCGGCGAGACCTTTCGTGCCGACCGCGTCTTTGTCGCCCCCGGATCCCTGCGGGGCTCGCCGCTGGTCGCATCGCTCCGGGAACTGGGCCACACCATCGAGCCCCTGGCGCCTTCGCTGTTCGCTCTGGATGTCAGGGACCCGCGAATACAAAGCCTTCCCGGCGTCTCGGTCGATCTGGCGCGGGTGGCCCTGGCGCCCAAAGGCACCCCGCGATTCGGTCCCTTGCTGATCACCCACAAAGGTTTCAGCGGACCCGCCGTCCTCCGCCTTTCCGCCTGGGAAGCCCGTCGATTCCAGGAACTCGGTTACCGCGGGGAGTTGTCCGTTTCCTGGGTCGGCCGGACCAAGCCGGAGACCTTGCGCGCCCAATTCGCCGACCTGCGCCGTGGCCACGGCAAACGCACGATAAAAAACAGCCCGCCAGAGGGACTGCCGGCCAGGCTGTGGGAGAATCTTGTCGCGGCCGCCGGCATCGGCCCGGACGAACCCTGGGCCCGGCTGTCCCGGGAACGAGAAGCGGCACTCCTGACCGAGGTCCTCGACGCCCGTTTCACCGTGAACGGCAAAACCATGAACAAGGAGGAATTCGTCACCTGCGGCGGTGTGCGCCTGCGCGAGGTCGACTTTCGCACCATGGAAAGCCGTTCGGTCCCGGGACTCCATTTCGGCGGCGAATGCCTCGATCTCGACGGCGTGACCGGCGGCTTCAACTTCCAGGCCGCCTGGACAACAGGGTTCCTGGGCGGCCGAGCCTGCGCCGGAGGGAACTATTGACCGTCACCTGAGCGAAAACGAAACGGAAAGAACCGCAGTAACAACACCGGCGGTGGAAAGTTTCCAAGCTGAAAAAATCCCTGGTCTTGCGAATACCGGCGAGAACGCGCAGGCTCGCCTCTGAGTCAATTCGCGGTTTTCCAAACTCACCTGATGCCTGAGCTGTGCTAGAACGCTATTTGAAAAAGATCCTGGACGCCCGTGTCTATGACGTGGCTATCGAGTCGCCGCTTACGCCGGCCCCGATGATGTCACGGCGTCTGCACAACGCGGTGTTTCTCAAACGCGAAGACCTGCAACCCGTGTTTTCCTTTAAGCTCCGCGGCGCCTACAATAAGATGGTGCAACTGCCGGACCGGGCGAAGGAACGCGGCGTGATCGCGGCTTCGGCGGGAAACCATGCCCAGGGCGTCGCCCTGGCGGCGGCAAAACTCGGCATCCGGGCGGTCATCGTAATGCCCCGCACCACCCCGGAGATCAAGGTCAACCTGGTGCGCGCCCGGGACGCCCAGGTGATCCTGAAAGGCGATACCTTCGACGAAGCCGCCCGCCACGCCGCCCGTTTAACAGAGGAAAAAGGATTCACCTACATTCCCCCCTACGACGACGAAGAGGTGATCGCCGGCCAGGGGACGATAGCCATGGAACTGGTCCGCCAGTTCAGCGGGCGTTTCGACGCGGTATTCGTTCCCGTCGGCGGCGGCGGCTTGATTGCCGGCATGGCGGTTTACCTCAAGTACCTCCGGCCCGAGGTAAAAGTCATCGGCGTCGAGCCGGAAGACTCCGCCTGCCTGCACGCCGCCCTCAAAGCGCGACGCCGGGTGGCCCTGAAGGAAGTCGGTCTTTTCGCCGAAGGCGTGGCCGTCGGTCAGGTGGGACGCCACCCCTGGAAAATCTGCCGCAACCAGGTCGATGAATCCATCACGGTGACGGCCGACGAGATTTGCGCCGCCATCAAGGACGTCTTCGAGGACACCCGCTCCATCGCCGAACCCGCCGGCGCCCTGGCCTTGGCCGGTCTCAAAAAATACGCGGTGCGCGAGAAGGTGCGCGACCAGTCCCTCATCGCCGTCATTAGCGGCGCCAACGTCAACTTCGATCGGTTGCGCTACGTTTCCGAGAGGACCGAAATCGGGGAAAAAAGGGAAGTGGTGCTCGCCGTATCCATTCCGGAAAGACCGGGAAGTTTTCGCGAATTCATCGGGACCCTCGGCAAACGCAGTATCACCGAATTCAACTACCGCTACGCCGACCGCCGCGAGGCCCGCGTGTTTGTCGGGGTGCAGGTCCCGGAGGGCGGAGAGGAGCGGGTGGCGCTGGTCCGGGACCTGCGGGCGAAAGGCTACGGAGTGACCGACCTCACCGACAACGACCTGGCCAAGCAGCATATTCGTCACATGGTCGGAGGCCACGCTCCGGACGTCGCGGATGAACACGTGTTCCAATTCGTATTTCCGGAACGCCCAGGCGCCCTGCTCACGTTTCTCATGTCGCTCGGCTCCCGCTGGAATATCTCCCTGTTTCACTACCGCAATCACGGCGCCGCTCACAGCCGCGTTCTGCTCGGTGCACAGGTCGCCACAGACCAATTGCCCGCTTTCAACCAAATGCTGGACCGGATCGGCTTCCGTCGTCACGAGGTGACGAACGACCCGGCCTACCGTCTTTTCCTGGGAATGAGCCATGACGAAGATTAACTCCCGCCTGCGAATCCATAACCGCGAACTGGAGAAACGGCACGTGGACCGGGCCGAAGCCTCCTGGATGGCGGCCACGACCGGCGCGCCAAAATGGGTGAAGAAAGCCGCCGAGACCCAGATCGCATGGGACCTCTATTGCGCCGGCCGGGAGCGCTTCGCCGAGGTCAACCGTTTGCTGGAAAGCGACGACGCGGACGACCTGGAGCGGCGTCAGTTGGAACACCTGCAACGGAGCTTTCTGCCCAATCAAATCCCCGAAAAGGAACTAAAAACCATGGCGGAGATCTCCACCCGCCTCAAACACACCTTCAACACCCACCGCGCCTGCCTTGAAGGAAAATCGGTATCCGACAACGAAATACGCCGGATTCTGACCCAGAGCAGCGACTCGAGCGAACGGAAGGCCGCCTGGGAAGCCTCGAAAACGATCGGTGAAAAAGTGGAGGCCGAACTCCTCGACCTGGTTCGCAAGCGCAACGCCGCGGCACGCTCTCTCGGGTTCGAAGATCACCACGCCATGGCGTACCACCTGCAGGAACTGGACCGGGATTTCGTGTTTGCCACCTTTGAGCGACTGAAGGAGCTGACCGACGAATCTTTCCGCGATTTGAAGAACGAAATCGACGATGAACTGATCCGTCGGTTCGACTGCTCCCGGAATGACCTGCGCCCGTGGCACTACGCGGACCCCTTCTTCCAGGAAGCCCCGCCTTCCGCCGACATCGACTTCGACGCCTACTATCGCGACGCCGACCTTGAGAAGCTGACCGTCGACACGTTCGCCCGGGTCGGGCTGGACATCACCGACATTCTGGAACGCAGCGACCTGTACCCTCGCGACGGAAAAAACCAACACGCGTTCTGCACCCACATCGACCGCCGCGGCGATATCCGGGTTCTTTGTAACAACGCTCCCAATCACCACTGGATGATGGTGATGCTGCACGAGTTCGGGCATGCGATTTACGACAAACACCTGGATCCCGATCTGCCCTTCCTGCTGCGCCGTCCGGCGCATACCCTGACCACCGAAGGCATCGCCATGCTGTTCGGCCGACTGAACAAGACCACCGCCTGGCTGACCCGTTTCGCGGGAGTCTCCGAGCAGGAAGCCGGCAAGATCGGGAAAAATGTGCGACGGACCCTGCGCCGGCAAATGCTGGTGGCCGCGCGCTGGATCCTGACCATGACCTTCTTCGAGCGCGAGCTTTACCGGGATCCTGATCAGGATCTGAATCGCTTGTGGTGGAAACTGGTGGCCGACATTCAGCGGGTCAATCCCCCGGAAAACACCGCCGCCCCTCACTGGGCGGCCAAGATCCATTTCACGCTCGCCCCGGTTTATTATCAGAATTACCTGTTGGGCGAGCTCACAGCGTCACAGTTGTCCGCCTGCCTGGAACGCGACGTTTCATCCGAGTTCTTTAGTCCGGAAACCGGAGACTACCTCCAGGAGCGGTTTTTCCACCCGGGAGCCCGCCATCACTGGAATAGAAAGCTCGAACTGGCCACCGGAGAGCCTCTAAATCCCCGGCACTTCATCGGCCAATTCGTCGAAACCGAAGCGTCGTGAAGTTTCTCGGGTCAACCCTTCCGGTGAACCACATTACGGTTGGTTCACCAGCACCTTCAGGGAATCGGCATACCGCCGGGGAATACCGTCGAACGAACCGTTGGTGAAAAACACCACCACTCGAGGCAAACCACGGCCAACCTGGTCCCGCCTCGCAAGCTCTTCCAATATCTCCGCGTTATCCCTCACCGCCACGGCATCCGTCTCTGTTTTACGAAGGCACTCCGCCACATGGAATGTATCAAGGCGCTGATGTTCCGGAAGGCGGTCACCGCGACTCACCACCCCAATCACAACACAATCGGAATTCTTCAAAGCAGCAATGAGCGGTTCCTGAAGATGGCGGCCCCGCATGGTATTGCTGCGCGGTTCCACCACGGCATAAATCTCCGTTCCCGGAAAGCGCCGCCGAAGCGCCTTCAGGGTTTGTTCTATGGCGGTCGGGTGGTGTCCAAAGTCCTCGAATACGGCAACCTCCGGCGTACCGTGAAGCGGCTCCATCCTCCTTCGCACCCCGCCAAACCGGGACAGCGCCTGCAAAGGGAATTGCACCGGATCTTCCGGATGAACCGCCAGCGCGGAAGCCAATGCCGCCATGGCGGCATTGCGGGCATTGAACTCGCCCGGCTGAAGCCAGGAGACCTTGGCCCATTCGCGACCCCGCCAGATCAAACGGAAAGCGGTTCCCTCCCCGTCTTCATGAAAATCCTGGATGCGGAGGTCGTTCTCCTCACCCATTCCCACTCGCACTAAGCGCGTCCAGGGAACCGCTTCGGCCCGGGGGCAATTGGAGTCGTCACCATTGGCCAAAATCCAGCCGTCGGCCGGAACCAACCGGTAAAGATGAGAAAAGCTCCGCTGCACATCCGTCAGGTCGCGGAAAATATCCGCATGATCGAATTCGATGTTGTTAACCACCAGAATCTCCGGCCGATAGTGAATAAACTTGCCGCGTTTGTCGAAAAACGCGCTGTCATATTCGTCACCCTCGATCACAAAGGGATCGCAAGACTCTCCGAGGTCGACCCCGGCGGGCAGGTCACGGGGCACCCCCCCGATGAAGTAACCGGGAGAACGGCCGGACTCCCTCAGCAGATAAGCCGCCAACGCGCTGGTCGTCGTTTTGCCGTGGGTGCCGGAAACCACCACCGTCCGGCGGCCGGATAAAACAAAGCGGGAGAGCAATTCCGGCAGGGAGGTCATTGGGATGCTCCGTTTACTCAGGAGCCACTCGACTTCCGGATTTCCCCGGCTGAGTGCATTCCCCACCACGACGAGGTCCGGGGATTCTTTCTCCAGCACCCCCGGATCGTAGCCCGAACGGATGCGAACGCCCGCCTCCGCCAAAACGTCACTCATCGGTGGATACACGTTTTCATCCACCCCTGTGACCGTGTGCCCAAGCGACCGCAACAGCAACGCCGCGTTGCCCATAGCCGTTCCGCAAATACCCAGAAAATAAATACGCATGCCAGTAACTGATAAATCCGAATTCCACAAAACCAGAGCCGACTCGCCTGGCCAATTTCAAAATCCCCGTATCCGACGTTTAGAACTTTTTTTTCTTTCGGACGCGAAAATTTCGTCAAATCGGTAACAATCGGACTCTGCGGCCTCTACTTTCTTGCAATCTCCGCTATTGACCGCAAAATTAAGACCCGCAATCACTGCCGGCAATACCCGTCCGCCGATTCATCAAACAATGAGGAACGTTTCGACCATGGAAAAACTCAGCCGGGCGCTGCAGGAGCTCTACACGCCCGCCGATCCGGAGGTACTGGCGCGCCGAACCGCGGAGCTGGTGCGCGGGTTGATTCCTTCCGAGGTGGTCAGGTACGCCGAACTCCGCGACGACGGAACGGGGTTCGAAAACGAGTACTACACAGGACGCCGGGAGGACTTCGAACGATTTCGGTCCGCTTTCAACGCCCACATGGACGAACAACCAGTGGTCGAATATTACCGCCGTAACAAACGAAGCCGGGTGCTGCGCATCAGTGACCTTCAGCCGGACCGCCAGTTTCGCAAGACGGCCATTTATAACGAGTTTTACCGCCCCATGGGCATCAGTCACCAACTGACCACCGCCCTGTTCTCCCGCGAAGGCCGCTGTCGCGAGATCATCCTCGACCGCGACGGCCGTGATTTTAATCGCCAGGAGGTAAAACTCCTCGAACTTTTCACTCCTCACCTGGACCAGGTGTTCGTCAATACTCTGCATTGGAGAAACCTACAGCGGGAAAACCTGCGTTTGCGGCAGACGTTGGACGCTACCGGCGAAGGCTTCCTGCTCACCGACGCCCAGGGACGCATTATCTACCGGTCGCGCAAGGTGGACAAACTGCTGGCGCTCAGCGACGAATCCAGTCGGCTCACGCCGGGACGTCTGTCTCCGCGCCTCAAAGCGTATCTCGACCGGATGATTTTCCGGCAGATCAACCCGCTGAGTGATGGCTCCGGAAACCACAAACTGGTCCTCAAACACTCTCGCGGCCGGGTCATCGTACGTTTTGCCTCGCTGCCGCTCCATCCGGGCGGTCGCCGCGAATTCGCGCTGATCTTCAAGGAAACGTCCGACACTCTAAGCGCAAGACCCTTGCGTTCCCTGGGCCTCACGCCGCGCCAGGCGGAAATTCTGCGACACATCGCCGACGGGAAAACCGACCATGCCATCGCCCAGTTCCTGGGTATCAGCTCGCGAACCGTGGAGAAGCACCTGGAAACCGTGTACCGCAGACTTGGGGTGGACAATCGGGTAGATGCCGCCCGGCGGGCGTTTGAAGTCTTGTTTCCCGGTCACCATTAACCGGCATTCCTCGCGGAGAATCGAAATCGGATCCGGATCGACCCTCAGGATCGGGCTTGCCCCGCGCCCCGGCTTGAGCACATCGATGTATTATTCCATCAAGATATCCGCATATCATGATATCTCTGTTGACACCTGATGGGCGTTTTGCGAATTTGTACCTTTCAAAGAATTTTAGCTTTATGGCAGCAGACCAAATCAAAGAAACATCCGCTTTCTCCGAACTCCGGGAAATCCTGGGAAAACGCATCGCCCTACTCGACGGCGCCATGGGCACCATGATCCAAGGGTACCAACTGGAGGAGAAGGACTTTCGCAACGACAAGCTCCAGGACCACTCCGGCGACCTCAAGGGCAACAACGACCTCCTGAGCATCACCCGGCCGGACATCATCGAAGAGATCCACACCAAGTTTCTCGAGGCGGGTTCGGATATTGTGGAGACCAACACCTTCAGTTCCACCACGATCGCCCAGGCCGACTATCACCTGGAGGACTGGGTTCCGGAGTTAAACCGCGCTTCGGTTGAGGTGGCGCGCCGGGCAGTGGACAAATTCCAGAAAGCCAATCCGGACCGCAAGTGCTTTGTCGCCGGCGCCATCGGGCCCACCAACCGGACGGCATCGATGTCTCCGGACGTCAACAATCCCGCCTATCGCGCGGTTTCCTTTAACGAACTGCGCGACGCCTACTACCAGCAGGCCAAGGCCCTGATCGAAGCCGGCGCCGATCTCCTGCTCCCGGAAACCACCTTCGACACCCTGAACGTCAAGGCGGCGATCTACGCCATCGAGACCCTGTTTGCCGAGCGCGGTGAACGCGTGCCGGTGATTCTGTCCGTCACCATCACCGACGCTTCCGGTCGCACTCTTTCCGGGCAAACCATCGAGGCGTTCTGGAACTCGGTCGCCCACGCCAAACCTTTCGCCGTCGGCATCAATTGCGCTCTCGGCGCCAAGGACATGCGTCCTTATATCGAAGAGTTGTCGGCGATCAGCGAATCGTACATCAGTTGTTACCCCAACGCCGGCCTGCCCAACGCCTTCGGCGGTTACGACCAGACCCCCGAGCAGATGGCGGAACAGGTCAAGGAGTTCGCCACTAGCGGCTGGGTCAACTTCCTGGGCGGATGCTGCGGCAGCACCCCCGAACACATCAACGCCATCGCTGAAGCGGTCAAGGACTTCAAACCCCGGGTGCCGCCCGAGGTGGAAAAACACACCCGGCTCAGCGGCCTGGAGGCGCTCAACATCACCCCCGATAAAGGGTTTATCATGGTGGGCGAGCGAACGAACGTCACCGGTTCGCCCCGCTTCCGCAAACTGATCGAAGCCGATGATTTCGACGCCGCCCTCGCGGTGGCCCGCCAGCAGGTGGAAAACGGCGCCAACATCATCGATGTGAATTTCGACGAGGGCCTGCTCGACAGCGAGAAGTGCATGCGCCACTTCCTCAATCTCGTGGCCTCGGAACCCGATATTTCCAAGGTCCCGATCATGATCGACTCGTCCAAGTGGTCGGTCATCGAACACGGCCTCCAGTGCGTGCAGGGAAAATGCGTGGTCAATTCCATCAGCCTTAAGGAGGGTGAGGAGAACTTCCTGGAACAGGGCCGCAAGGTGATGCTGTACGGAGCCTCGGTCGTGGTCATGGCGTTCGATGAAGAAGGCCAGGCCGCCACGAAGGACGAAAAAGTCCGCATCTGCAAACGCGCCTACGATCTTCTCACCGAAAAGTTGGGCATGGACCCCAACGACATCATTTTCGACCCGAACATCCTGACGGTCGGCACCGGGATGGAGGAACACGCCAACTACGCGGTCGATTTCATCGAGGCGCTGCGGGAAATCAAGAAGCTGTGCCCGGGCGCCAAGACCAGCGGCGGTCTCAGCAATATTTCCTTTTCCTTCCGCGGCAACAATCCCGTGCGTGAAGCCATGCACGCGGCGTTCCTCTATCACGCGATCGACGCCGGCCTGGACATGGCCATCGTCAACGCCGGCCAGCTCGCGGTGTACGACGAGATTCCCAAGGATCTGCTCGAAATGGTCGAGGACGTGCTGCTCAACCGTCGGGAGGACGCCACCGAACGCCTCATTGATTTCGCCGAGTCCTACAAGTCGGAGGGCGGCAAGAAAAAGGTCAAGGACGACAGCTGGCGCCAGGAGCCGGTCGAGAAGCGTCTCGAACACGCCCTGGTCAAAGGCATCGTGCAGTACGTAGAGGAGGACACCGAGGAGGCCCGCCAGAAACTGGACAAGCCGCTCGATGTCATCGAGGGCCCGCTCATGGACGGCATGAAGGTGGTCGGCGACCTCTTCGGCGCCGGCAAGATGTTCCTGCCGCAGGTGGTCAAAAGCGCACGGGTCATGAAAAAGGCCGTGGCTTACCTCCTGCCCTACATGGAGGAGGAAAAAAGGAAACAGAAAGACTCCCGCCCCAAGGCAAAATTCCTCATCGCCACGGTAAAGGGCGACGTGCACGACATCGGCAAAAACATCGTCGCCGTGGTTCTGGCCTGCAACAACTACGACGTGGTGGACATGGGGGTCATGGTGCCCTGCGATAAGATTCTGGACCGTGCCCGGGAGGAAAAAGCGGACATCATCGGTCTGAGCGGCCTGATCACGCCGTCACTTGACGAGATGGCGCATGTCGCTTCCGAAATGAAACGCGAAGGGTTCGAGGTTCCCCTTCTGATCGGCGGAGCCACCACCAGCAAGGCGCACACCGCGGTGAAAATCGCCCCCGCCTACGATCATCCGGTGGTGCACGTGCTCGACGCCTCCCGGGTTACCGGTGTGGTGAGCAAACTGTTAAGCGAAAAGAATCGCGACCAGTACATCACCGAGATCAACGCCGAACACGAAAAGCTGCGCGAACGCCATTCCGGACAACAGAAGAATCGCAAATTGATTTCTCTCGAAAACGCTCGCCGCAACCGCGTGCCGATCGAGTGGAAAGACACCACCATCGACAAGCCCTCCTTCACCGGGATCCGCGTCCACGAGGAAATCCCTCTGGAGAAACTGGTCGAGTACTTCGACTGGACCCCGTTTTTTCAAGCCTGGGAATTGGCCGGACGCTACCCGCAGATCCTGGAGGACGAAGTGGTCGGCGCCCAGGCGACCGAACTCTTCAGCGATGCGAAAAAGATGCTCGATACCATCGTGAAGGAGAAAAAATTCCACGCCCGAGCGGTGGTGGGATTCTTTCCCGCCAACAGCGTCGGCGACGATATCGAGGTGTACCGCGACGAGGATCGCAGCGAAATACTGACCACCTTCCACACCCTGCGCCAGCAGTCCGACCGCGGCAAACAGCCCAATCACGCGCTGGCGGATTTTGTGGCTCCGAAAGACTCCGGGCGGATCGATTACATCGGCGGCTTCGCCGTCAGCGCCGGCCCGGAAGTGGAAGCCTTCGCCAAGACCTTCGAGGACAAACAGGACGATTACACCTCGATCCTGATCAAAGCCCTGGGTGACCGCTTCGCCGAAGCCTGCGCCGAATACGTGCACAAGCTGATGCGTGATGAATGGGGTTACGGGAAAGACGAAAACCTCTCCCCGGACGATCTCATTCGCGAAAAGTACCGCGGCATCCGTCCGGCCCCCGGCTACCCGGCCTGTCCGGACCACACCGAGAAGCGCATCCTGTTCGATCTGCTGGAGGTGGAAAAGAACGCCGGGATCAATCTCACCGAAAACTACGCCATGCACCCGGCGAGTTCGGTGTCGGGACTCTACTTCGGGCACCCGGACGCGCGCTATTTCGGCCTGGGCAAGATCGCTCGCGACCAGGTGGAAGACTACGCCAAACGCAAGGGCGTCGATCTTCCCTGGGTGGAGAAATGGCTGGCGCCCAACCTCGGCTACGATCCCAAAGACGTCGCCGAAGCCAAGCCCGCGGAAAAAGCGACCGCCTGATCTGCGTTTTGCAAAATCCCGGCCCGGGTTCAGTGTATTCGGTGCTTCCAATCTTCAAGGCATGAGAGTATTGGATTACAAACACCATGATTATCACCGCCCGCACTCGAATCGATGGACACACCAGTCGGTTCCCGGGAGCACGAGCGGCCGGGATCGCGATCTCGGCCGCTCTGTTGGCGATCTCCGGCTGCCGCACTCCCGCGCCGGAAAGCACCGCGGCTTCCACTCGGGAACTCGCTACCTCGGCCGAAACCGCCTCCGTTCCGGAGCGGCCTCGACCGGAGGAAATCCAATACGGCAGAATAGAAGTCGACGGTCCCTGGATCGCCATTACCTTCGACGACGGACCCGACCCCGAACTAACCGGCCAGTTGCTAGATATCCTGAAAGAGCGCAACGTTCCCGCCACCTTTTTCGTTCTCGGTCAACGGGCGGCCGCCAACCGGCATCACCTCGAGCGGATGATCGCCGACGGCCATGAAATCGGCAATCACTCCTGGGACCATCCCTATCTTGACCGCCTGGAAACCGATTTGGTTTTCCAACAGCTCGAACGAACGAACGAAGCGATCGAAGCGGTTACCGACCGGCCAACCAGCTTGATGCGCCCACCGTACGGCGCCACCAATCCAGACTTGAACGAGTGGATTAACGAACGCTTCGGAATGAAGATCATTCTCTGGTCTATCGATTCGTACGACTGGCGGGGCTTCACTTCCGACCGGATTCGTGATGTCATTCTTGAGGGTATACACCCGGGGGCCATTGTGCTCGCCCACGATCCCCAACCGGCCACAATCGCCGCGATGCCGGAAACATTGGATGCCCTCATCGAGATGGGCTACCAGTTCGTCACCGTCACCCATTTGCTTGCGCTCGGCAATCAAGCCGATGGCACTTCGGCCATCGACCCGTAAGCGATTCGCACCAAGACGACCGCCACCGACTCACTCTCGTCGGATTCGGTCACTTCCTACACCCACGCCGCACGAAGCTATTTTCGGATAAAACCTTGATTCGTTTTTTCGTCGCCGATGACCTGCGCGCCGGCATTTGCCGCTTTGTGCGGAGTCGTGTGGAAACCCTTGCCCGGACCATCCAAATATGTTTTTATGCTTTTATGAGAACGACCGTCGATTTGCCCGATCCTTTATACCGGAAAGCGAAAGCCGCCGCCGGAGAACGGGGCATTAAGTTGCGGGAACTCTTCGCCGAATCCTTGGAACGGTTTTTGCGCGACGAGGGCGAGGCACCCGCCCCCGAATTTCACCCTCCGCTCACGTCGCCGCCCAAAGTCAAGGCTTCGGAACTGGCGGCGTATCCCGATGCGATAGCCATTCGGCGCGCATTCCCGAACGGCTATCGCATCGTCGGCCCACTGATACCAGCCGAGGAGACGGCCTCCGAAATCCGGGCCGATCACGTCGCCGAAGAAGCCGCGCGCATGGACCAGGAAGAACTCGAGGACCATGGACGCGCTCGTTGACGCCAACGTCTGGCTTCCGATTCTCGTTGAGCGCCACGAACATCACACCGTGGCAAACGCTTGGTGGGAAGCATGTGCGGCCGGGTCCGCCACCTGGTGCCGTTTGACCCAGCACGCCGTTCTCCGTCTCCTGAGCAATCGGGTCATCATGGGTGACAACGTCCACACCCCCGCGGAGGCATGGGACATCTGGCAACGGCTTATCCTGGACGAACGCACCGCTTTCATGCCCGTGGAACCGCCAGGTCTCGAACCCCTTTGGCACGCCAATATAAAACCCCGCGCCCCCACCCCGAAGCTTTGGACCGACGCCTACCTCGCCGCCCTCGCTGAAAGCGCCAGCTTGGAAATGGTCACGTTCGACGCAGGCTTCAAACAGTTCTCCCTCAGCCGCCTAACCCACCTGCGTCACTGACTTCATTGCCCGGGCCCGAAATTCGAAGACTGCGAATGGGCGCAACCCGCTCGCATCACGGTTTTTCAACAACCCTATCGTGGTGCAGGACAACGAGGAACCGGTCGGACCGAACAGGCGAATCTTCTTGCGGACCGAGACCGCTTGACTCGGCTTCGGCGGGTGCGCTCAATCTCTTCTTCATGAGCCAATCCATACGCTGGGGCATCCTGGCCCCCGGAAGAATCGCCCAACAGTTCGCCGCCGACCTGAAATTCGCCGACCAGGCCGTCATTCAGGCTGTCGGCTCCCGCTCCCGCGAGCGGGCGGAAGCCTTCGCCAGGGAGCACGACATTCCGAACGTCCACGCCGATTACGAGTCCCTGGCGGCCGACCCCGAGGTGGACATCGTTTACGTCGCCACGCCCCATCCCCAACACCGGGAGAACGTGTTGGCCTGTCTGCGCGAGGGCAAAGCGGTTCTCTGCGAAAAGCCGTTCACCATGAACGCCGCCGAGGCGCGGAAAATCATCGCCGAGGCGCGCGAGCGCAAACTGTTCCTCATGGAGGCCATGTGGACCCGGTATCTGCCCGCCCCGCGCAAAGTGAAGGCCTGGATCAACGAAGGCGCCATCGGCAAGGTGCAGATGCTCAAAGCCGACTTCGGCTTCCGCCTCCCCTGGAATCCGAAGGATCGTCTCCTGGACAAAAAACTGGGCGGCGGCGCCCTGCTCGACACCGGCATATACCCGTTCTCCTTCGCCTCCTGGGTCTTCGGACGCCAACCGGAGCGCATCGAAAGCGCCGCCCGCCTGGGCGAAACCGGAGTGGACGAGTGGTACACCGCCATCTTCGACTACGGCGACGGCGCCATGGCCTCCCTCACCAACGCCGTGCGCCTGCCCCTCAACAGCGAAGCCCTGATCATTGGCGAAGAAGGCAAGATCCAGGTCCCCTCTTTTTTCAGCGCGAGGGAAGCCAAACTCACCCGCCTCGACGGCATGGAGGAAACCTTCACCGACAAAAGTTCCGGCCGCGGCATGCAGCACGAAGCCAACGAAGCCATGCGCTGCCTGCGCGCCGGAGAACTGGAAAGCCCGGTCATGCCGCTCGACGAAACCCTCGCCATCATGGAAACCCTCGACGCGGTGCGAAAGCCCTGGGGCCTCGCATACGAGGCGGACGAGGAGACAAGTTAATAGTTCACCCGGGTCGAAGCGGAGGTGTGGCATTGATCGATTGGCTCAAAGCTAACGAAACCCTGATCGTGTCGATCTCGGGAGCGAGTGTTGTCGTCTTTCTGGCGACGTTGGTTGTCATCCCGCTCCTGATCGTCCGGATGCCGGCGGATTATTTCGTTCGAGAAGAGGTTCCTCTTTGGCCCGGACTTCGGCGGGAATGGCCCCTGGCATTATTGGGCGCGAAGAACCTTCTGGGCGGAATCCTCCTCCTTGGAGGATTGGCGATGCTGGTGCTGCCCGGGCAAGGGGCCATGACGATCCTGGTCGGCATCATGCTGTTGAATTTCCCGGGAAAACGGCGCTTCGAAAGCTGGCTGATCCGTCGCCGCGCGATCCACAGGATGATCAACTGGATTCGCGCCAAGCTGAGCAGGAGTCAGTCCAGGTATTTTCGATCCGTGATGGACCCGTCGGCGAGCCTCACTTCCTTTTACACCATCACCTCCTCTCCCTGGCTCGCGTGGCGACGCTATACGGGACCTTTCGCGTCCGCTTCCTCGCACGCCGAGTCGGAAAGGAAAGGAGCAACCGGTCGGCGCGTCTCGATGGATACTCACTTGTCCTGTGATTACCGTGATCACCTTCCGAAACATACGGCTGAAAGTGAGAAGCGAAAAGAAGTCGTCGATCGCGGAACCGCGGGATCAACGGGTGGTGCGCAATCGGATCATGACTTCGATCGTGCCATGTGATGGCGTCCCGGCACGCCGGGATGCCGGAAGAGGTGGCAGGAGCCGTCCCGGCCGGTTTCGTCTTTTACCTTGATCATGGAAATACGTCAGTCATTATTGTCAGCATGAAAAAGATCACGAAGCGGGAGCTGACTCGAAAACCTTCAAAGCTCACTTCAATTCGACCTGGGGAATCGCTCCAGGTCGAGGACCGCGAAGGTGGATTGATCGTCACACGTCCCAAGCGTCGCAGGTTGACGGCGACTGAAATCGAAACCGAGATCGACCGGATTGGTGAAGGCGTTCCTGAAATCGACACCCTGGCGTTTTTACAGGAAGACGAATCTTGAGAATCTATGCCGACACGTCGTATCTGGTGTCGTTTCTTTACAAAGGAGACATCGCCCACAAAGCCGCGCGCCAAACGTTCAGGAAACATATCACGGATGACTGGTTGACCAGCGAATGGTCGCAGGTTGAAACCATCAACAGTCTGCGCCAGCTCCACCTCGCCGGGGCAGATGCGCCCCGGATGGAAGCATTGATCAGATTTTTCAGACATTTGCACCGCTTCGGGCCCTTTTCGCTGGTCGACACCGTTTGCGAAGAAGCGTTTCGCGACTGCCTCCAGCTGAGCGCGGCCTTTGGCAGTCGTTTGCGTATTCGCAGCGCGGATCTCCTTCATGTCGCATTGCTGGAGCAAATCACGCCGGACCTCTTTCTGACCCGAGACAAGGACCAGGTCACACTGGCGGAGGCTCGCGGCTTCAACTGCAGGAAGGTCTGACACCCCGGCGATCACCAATAAATTCATCCGAACCCGGCCAGGGGTTTTTCCGGGGCGACGATGTCGCGGTCATGTTGTTTCAGCAGTTTGATGGCCCGAATGCCACCATCGATCTTGCGATCCCAGACGATAGTTTCGCCCACCCGAGCTCAACGGGTGGTGCGTAATCGGATCAAAACTTCGATCGTGCCAGGGGATTCCGACGGCTCCTCCGGTTCGACCTGAAACGCGTAAGCCGGAATCGGGTCATCTTCCAGGAAGGCCAGGGAGAGTCCGCGCACTCTGGTGCCCGGCGCCAGCCCGATGGAGTTTATTCCGTCCATATCCAGCGGGCCGTTGATGCGGCTGATCCGGTCGCCGAACTGAAAAACCAGACGATCCCGGGTGGCCAGGACAAAAAAGCTGTGCCATTCCCCGGTCGCCGGTTCGGGAAAACGTTCGAGGAGACGGATTCCGTAAACCTCTCTGCCCTCCTGGGTCCTCCGTTTGTTTCGCATCCGGTTCGGATTCAGTTCATACGTGTACGGGTGCCGACCTCACGCACGAAAACCGAGAACCCCGATGCCAGATCAAGTGGGAAGTTCATATCCTCATAAGTCCCTCCCAGATTGACCTCTCCTCGAACAAAGAATGCTCGTCCCTCCGTGTGCGGAAGCGGAATACGAGACGGTTCGGGAACCGAAACAACGTCATTGTCCGCGACATCGAACGGAACTCGCTCCTCCCCGGAAAAGGCTATTCCATCGGCTACCAGCAGTGGAAACACTTCGCCAAACCGGGCGACCCTTACCGCCGGCTCGCCATCGGACGCACGCGCGGGAGAAAAAAGAGCTACCGCGATCCCCAATACAACCAGCCCTTCGGCAATGCGCTTCATGTTGAACCCACTTCCCATTACTATTACCAGAAACAAACAAGTCGAAAAATTACTTCAATCTTCAAGAGCACGCTCCGCCGAAGGTAACAAATCCGGTCCTATTGCGAAAGTAAAACTCCATTCCACTGTTCCAGGGCCTCCTCCGGGGTTGCCGCATTGATTTCAACAACCTCAATACCATCATCCTGGAGCATTTCGACAGTGATATCATCATGCCAGAACATTGGGACTCCATCCACCAACCGGGCGGCTTCGTCGAACAAAGTCCGCGCGACACACCGCAAGCCCGCCCCGCAGGCCTTCCGATCCGGGGCGACCTTAAGAATCCGCTCCACCCCGCGATCCCGGCCGGTTTTCGGATTGATCCAATATCCGTTGTGCCATCCCTGTTTTCGCAATGCCTCGACCACCTTGCGTTCCGCTCGAACCAGGGCCACACGGATTCGTTCGTCCACGCCTTCATGAAGATCATCCGGAATTTGAGCCAGAGCTTCCGTCAATGTTCCGGCCAATACCTCCACAACACGGCCGCGCACCAAAGGTTTCACCATTTCAACCGTGACTTCATGATGCCAGATCGTGCACACCCCCGGCTCGGTCATCGACAGCGCTTCCCACTGGATCATCCGGATCCAATCCTGCAAACGTTGATTCCGCTTGGCCTCGGACAGTTTCTTCTTTCGAAACAGATCGCGCAGCCCGGTATCGACTCCCGTCGCCGGGTCGCGGCTGTAGCCGGTATGAAATCCTCGCGCCCTTAAAGACTCCATCACCTCCCTCGGAGCATGAAGGATCACCACCGGTTCCGTTCCGCTGGGCGGTCGCCAGAACTTGGCCGGATTCATTCCTCCGGAAATGTCGCTCTTGCCCTCTGCCTGCCCCACCAGGAAGGGATCGGGAGCATAGGTCTTGAATCTTGCCATGCTGGGTCCCATTACCCAGTCGCAATGCACCGCCGAATTCGCCCAGACCTTGTATAAAGCCTTCATCACCTCCATCCCGCGCAACCCATAACAATGCGTCCGGTGAATGCCGCCTCCACCTCCCGCCCGAACCACTCCTCCACCCAGCGGAATGGGAAAGGAATTGACGTGCTGCCCGCCCAGCATAAGACACTGCCAATCCTCCGGCACTTCCCGCAGAAATCGAGTCACGTCGTCCTTAAAACCGGGCCGGAAAACCGCGTCGTCCTCAAGAACCAGAATCGAGCCAACCTCGTCCATGATCGCCCGCTCCAGCAGAGACATGTGTGACCGAAGGCAACCGTAACTGCCGGCGCCGGTACGCCAATACCGGGGCACGCCCACCTTCGCGCCGTCAATCGCCGCGAACACCTTCGGGGTCCGGAAAGGCCATTCTCCTTTCTCCAGCTCTGCCCAAAACCGTTCGAGTCTCTCCGGACGCCGCTTCAGGTTGATTACCCAGACCTGATCGAAAGTATCCTTGAGATCGATTCCTTCAATTACCTTTTCCTGCCCGTTTATCTTCAGTGCTGGTATCATACAGTCCCTCCGTCCGTTCCCTTTCAGTATCGACAAAATCGAATTCCGCCAGACTGCGCCGAACCGCCTCCTCATAAGACACGTAGTCAAAGACCTTCAGGCTGCTGTGCGGATTACAGTTATAGACATGAAAATCCTCCTTCTCGAAAAGCGGCCTCAACTCGGCGAATCGCTCCTGTAATTTCCTGTAGGTGGAATTGTTACCTTCGATCGAACCTTTTCTCCGTTCCTGGGAAAAGTGGTACTTGACGGTTGCGTTCATGCGAAAGTCCACACCCAACAAATAGACGATTCTGATTCCCAAAATAAACAAAATCCGCAGCGCGGCCAGCATCACGGATCGCCCCCCGCCGTATTTCTTGTGGCTCCCCCAGTTAACGCTTTCCTCCCAGAGGAACTCTGACGCGATGAATCGTTCGTTTCGGCGGAAAAAGACGACATTGGGACAATCTTCCGCCCGTGTATCCATGAAGCGCCAGGAGTCGCTGTTGAATATAAGCTTCTCCGCGTGGCAAATCGGAGCAAATTTCATAATGCAAGGATCCAACCAGACGGAACGCACAAAATGGTCCGGCGAGTCCACCGAGATCCAAAGGTTTGGCCGAAAACTCTTCACCGCGTTATTTAAACCGACAGTCAATATTCCGGGTTGTCTCAGACACGAATGGTCCAATCCGGCAAACGACGGCCCACCAGCGATGAGAAAGGCTGATCGTCCCCGGAAAAGGTCTCCCAGCCACAATGGACGCTGATCGTCGGTAAAGAAGACCGGATCCGATTGCGGATAGCGGTTTCGTTGCCGTTGGCGACCTTCATAGCGAACCTGCACCGCTTGCAAGGCAAGGACGTCCTCAACATCCTTCGTTTCTGCGGTGGGGGTCTCCCACATTCGGTTTCGAGTATCCATTGCCTATTTGCTCAAGCTTTTCCCGAAGCCCCACCAATCGATCCCCAGGCAAATTCCCGCCCGGATTGTCGTGATATTTCCTCTCATAGGAGGCCGGCGGCGAAACCCAACAGACTCCTGAAACCTTCGAGCGATTCTTTACTCCAATTGCCCACAACTCGTGAACACAATGATTCCCATCCGACTGTAGCGGTCGAGACCGACGTAGGGGCCGCCGGCCTCGCCGCTTTGTCCGGAGGAGACGCGGGTGTGCTCGATCTCCGGTTCACTGGAGGAATCGGCTATCACCCCTCGCTCCTTACCGGGGTAACGGTTGTCCGCAAGGGCGGTCTCGTCCCGGCGCATCCGAAGCGACCGGTCGAGATTCTTGTCAGCGCCGGTTTCAACGCCAAAATAATTATGGGGTCCACTGCCGCCGGGGCAGGTCATTTCGGTGGTTTCGTTCTGATCGAAACCGCAATCTGAAAAAATCGCTTTGTCATCCAGCTTCGACGGGTTGAGGCAAACATAGTTTTTGACCACACGCCCCAACCCGTCGTGCCGGGTCTCCTCATACTCCCATCTGCCTTCACGTACCCGCTTTATCTCACTACCCTCAGCATCGAACCAAATCCTCTCCTCCAATGCCTTTACGAGAACGTCATCCTCCAACGTATAATGACTGCGCAGGTAAACACGTCCGCGCGAATCATAGAGGGTCTCGGTACGCACAACTAAATTATCCTGCTCATCGGTGTCTTTGCGGTCGGTCGTCCGCCTGTTGATCTGGATTGTCTCGTTTCCAGAATCCAGCCGCGACACCTTCTGGATATCCCGCAGAAACCGGGCGGTTCCGTTAGTGGCATCGAACCCTACCAAATCGGCTTCGTTTTCGTCGTAGAACCGCCCCCCGACCTGGCGAAACGCCGACGACTCGGCCTCGAGCACCGTCCTCGCCTTCCCGTCGTACCGCCGGTACAGGCACCACTGCTTCGTCGCGTCCTCCGACTTGAAGACCTTCAACATCATCTGCCCCGCCCGGTTGGTGAAGACGATGTTGCGGTGGCCCTCAGGCAGTGTTTCCACCGTCTTCATCACCCACTGATTGTAATCTCCGGAAGCAGGATGGAATTCGCTGCGGGTGCGTTCGAAGGTATAGCGGTGACTTCCCCCCATCACTTCTTCCACCACCGCCCGACCGAAATCGTCGAATTCAAAGTAATAATCCGCGTACTGCGCCAGTTGCCAGTCCGGCGCCTCCTCAGGGTCGATCGAATCCGACACCATCCGCTTATAAGCTTCCGGCTCCACCACGAATTTGATCCCGTGAGGCACCCCCGGAGGATTCCAACTCGTGTAATACCGAAAATAGTACTGATCCATCGTCACCCAGTGTCCGTTCTTTCGCGCCTGCAAGGTCACCCGCTTCAAATCACCCACCTCTCCTTTCGCCGGTTCAGCCGCACCCGCCTCCGATCCGGGACGGGGCGCTCCAACAGATCCTTCGTAGTACTCGAAAAAACTGCGCCGCATCAATTCGCCGCCAGCCTCGCAGGTCACGCTTTTCAGCCTACCCTCGTTCGCGCCGCCATTTTCGTACACATACTCATAACGTTCGCCGGACGGCTCACCTTCGCCGGTCAAATTGACAAACACCAGCCGATCCTCGCGATCATACCCGACCACCCCCTCGTGTCCGGCCGGATCGGAAAATCCCTTCAACAGGCCTCGCCTTAAGGGCACTACCGAAAAATCATAAAATCGAGTCCGCCGGCCGTCTTCGGCGATATGCACGAACTCCCGAGCCTCCGAGTCGTGTTCGAGGCGGTCGTGATCGTAATACCGAGGGTGATATTCACCATGGCTCCGATCAAACCACAACACCGTGGAGGAGCCTCTCACCAGGGCCAGGCTCTCCCCATCGTGCTTCTCCACCAGGCGAGGCAGCTCGTTCACAGCCCAGTGCTCGCCGTTGAAGCCCGTGCTCAAACCATCCGGGCGATTGCTGTAGCTGAGGGTGTGTCCCCAGGCCGATCCCAAACCGGAGGTCGCAATTCCCGGAACCTGGTAACCGATTCGCCCGCTGGCATACCGCATGGGTTCATCTCCGGCCCCCTCCTCATTCGCGAAAGGAGGATGCTCACGCGGTTCACTCGAACTGCGTGACAACGAAGGGTCACCCGAGTCCTCCTCCGAAGAACTGGACGAGGAGGAACTCGAACTCGATGAACTCGATGAGCTCGAAGAAGATGATGAACTCGACGACGAACTGCCCCCGCTTGAACTGCTCGAACTCCCCGAGCTGCTCGAACTCCCCGAGCTGCTCGAGCTGCTCGAGCTGCTCCCGCTGCCACTCATTATTTCCGGAAACGGAAAATCATAGGTGCCGGCCGCGTCGTCCTCTTCGAACGCACTCTTTTTCTCATCGTCGTCAGCGGGATGTTTCCTGGGAGATGACCGTTCGTTCACTGTTTCGCCGGCTTTGTTTCGTTCGAGTGATAAATGAGTGGCCGGCACATAGGCCGTCCTACCACTGCAAGAAACAAAGCCCGGTCATCCGTTACAGATCGGATGATTTTTTTTTAAAGCTCGGGAAACGGGACAAATACGCTTCATCCTTCAATCACTGAACCAATAGGTGATGCTTAACTCGCCGTCCGTGGCGGTAATGGGGATGTACTCAAACGAATAGACGGCTTCCGGCGGGAGTGGACGTGAGACTTGCAGGTCGATTTCACCTTCAAGGCGATGGTCGGCGACCCAGGCTTCGCCGTCGAGGCGGCCTTGGATTTCGAGGTGCACAAAGGCCGCGCTTTCCCCGGGCAAGGGTGACAAGCTGAAGGCCGCCGTCCGGTCAAGACGGGGCGGGCTTTCCATACGTACCGGGGCCGCGATCGGCAGAGAGTCGTCACGTGGCCAGACCGTCAAACGCTCCGAAAGGATGGCAAGCAGCGGCAGTACGACGATGAGCCCTACCAGCAACGCCACGGCAGTGCGACGGCCCGACGTCTTCGCGGTGGCAGCAGGAGGCGCCGCCACCGGAGCAACCGCGCCCCGCAAGGCATCGGCCATCTCCCCGGCGGTCGAATATCGATTTGCGGGATGGGTTTCCAACGCCCGCCCCAGGACGGGAGCCAGCCTTGAATCCACACCCGGATCCAAAACCGGATCGGACGATCGCCCGGGCGGCGGAACGGCGACTTTCCCGGTCAGCAGTTCGTGGAGGACCACCGCCAGGGAGTACAGGTCCGCCCGGTGATCGACCGTGTCAGGAGCGGAAGCAAGCTCCGGAGCCAAATAACCGGGGGTGCCCGCCAAACGCACCGACCCGAGCTCCGCCCCGGCGTCAGCGGTGTCGCCGCGCATCATCTCCGCGATTCCGAAATCGGCGACTTTCACCGCGCCATTCCGGGTAAGAAGCAGATTCTCCGGCTTGATGTCGCGATGCACCACTCCCTTATCGTGAGCGTAATCCAGGGCCTCGCAGACGGAGAGCACCAGGGGAATCGCTTCGTCGACCGGCAACGCTCCCTCCCGGATAAGATGACGTACGTTGGGCCCTTCGACGAACTCCATTACGAGATAAAAAATCCCGGACGCTTCGCCGAAATCATAGACGGCAACCACTCCCGGATGATTGAGACGGGCAAGTGTCCGGGCCTCGCGCGCGAAACGAGCCCGGAAGCGATCGTCGGACTCGCGCTCCGGCGCCAGAATCTTGAGGGCGACCTCCCGATCGAGCGATTTCTGTCGGGCCCGGTAAACGACCCCCATCCCGCCCCTCCCCAGGCATTCGAGAATCTCGAAGCGAGGAAAAGCCAGCGCGATTTCAGCCGGATCCGGCCAGATCCGGGATGCGGAGGCCGATTCCGCAGCCTCGGACCTCGGCAAGGTGTCCAGGGTCAACGCTTGCCGCAGTAAACAGGCCGGGCAAACTTCTCCCACGGTTCCGGAGTACAACTCGTTCCCGCATTGAGCGCACGCCCGCGGTTTCGAAAGATCAGTACCTGCGCCGCGGTTACCGTTCATCGCTGAGAAGAGATTGGGTCAGCGTGATAACGTTCCAATGAGCGCCTTGATTTCGTCCTCCAGGTCGGACGGTGAAAAAATCGTCCGCCCGACCTCCTCGCGCAAAAGATCCCGGAAACGTTTCCGAAAGCGATGCACGATAACGCGAACATTTCCCGCGCTTTTCCCCAGGGACTCCCCCACCTCCTCGTAGGATAGGTCCGTTCGCCGATAAGACAAAAAGTCCCGTAAACGCTCGAACACATCCCCTTTCCCCTCGTTTTCGCATTCCCGCCGCAAGCGCTCGAAAACCAGATCGAGCAACGCGAGCGCCCACTCCCGGTCGTAGTGCTCCTCCGGGGTCATCGCCGCGGGCAAATCATGCCGGACCTGCGCTTCAACCTCCACATCCTCCCAGGGCACGTGGGGCTGCCCGCCCCCTCGTTTCACTCTCCGCGAACGCTTCGCCTGGTTCGCCAGGTAATTCTTCAGGCAGGCAAGCAGGAGTGTTCGAAAGCGACCCAATTCGGGACGCGCTTCCGCGAGGGTGTTACGAGCCAGAAAATCGACCAAAAACCCTTGCACCAGATCCTGGGCGTCGGCGCAATTCCACCCCGAGCGCCGCACGAAACCATACAAAGGACGCCAGTAGGTCCGGCAAAAGGTCTCGAGCGCGGCTCGTGAATCCGGAGAGTTCCCCTCCGAAGCCAACAGAACCACCGACCACCGGGTATCGGCAAAGTGATTCGGATGCGAGGATTCCAGTTGCGGCGAGGCTTTTGACATGAATTTCTCCGGAAACGATCCGACGTTTATCCTACCTATCCAGAGAACAGCGTCAAGGCCAGCGACAGCACGGGGAGAGAGTCTCGAACGAACCGTCGGCCCTCACTCCTTCTTTTTCCGTTCCTCTTCTTTCTTCTTGTCGTAATACACGCTGACCTTGGCCCGGCGGTCACCGATGATTTGGGTGGCGCGTTTGAGGGCGCGGGCGGTGGAGAGGGTCGGGTTCTGGGAGACGTCGGGGAAGATGTTTTCGCGGCCGATGGTTTCGAGAAGTCCGGATTTTTTGAAGATGCGAATCACGTCCTTGCGGGCTTCGCTGACCAGGAGCAGACGGTTCATGTCGCGCATGTAGCGGATAAGGTCTTGGAGCGTCATCACGCTGGTGGCGTCGAGGTGCCGGGCGTTGCGCATCTTCAAAACCACCACCCGGAGACTCTCCTCTTCGCAGATGCGGCGCATTTGCTCCAGGAAGAGGTCGGAAGCGCCGAAAAAAAGGTCCCCTTCCACGTGCACGATGGAGATCTCCGGATCGGGGCGTTTCTGGTTGGCGGCGAGTTCAGTCAGGCGTCCCTCTTCGTCGAACTTGTACTCCACCATTTCCGGCGCGGAGACCTTGTGCATAAAGAAGGTAATCGACGTGGCCGCACCCAGGTAAATCGCCAGGTCCAGGGGAAAAAGAAGTCCGGCGGCCAGAGTGACAAAAAAGGTCCATGCGTCCGAACGGGTGGATCGCAGCACGATCCGAATTTGATCCCGGTTGATCAATGAAATCCCGATGACAATGATCAAAACCGCCAGCGTCGTTTGAGGGATATAGCCGATGACCGGTCCCACCGTGAATACACCGATCAGACAGATCGCACCGGTGATGATCCCCGCCAGCGGTGTGCGTGAATTGCTGGCCCACCCCAGGACGGAACGGGTCAGGGATCCGGAAGAGGACATTCCGGACAAGCAGGCGCAGGCAATGTTGGCCGCTCCGACGCTGAACATCTCCTGGTTGACGTTCAGGCGCTCCCCGGAGCGGGCCGCCATTGCCTTGCCGATCGAAATTCCCTCGAGACCGCACAGCAGAGCCATCGCAAGGGCCGCACTGAGCAGCAGCTGCACATCCGAGAAATTCACCGACGGAATCGTCAAACCCCAATCTCCCGGAGCCAACGAATCAAGCAACACCACCGGGGGCAACCCGGCGGCCACCAGAAAATGGGTCGTCAACGACATCACCAGAAGCGTAACGGCGACGTTGGGGAGGAAGCGAACCGTCTTGCGCAGCACCAGGTAAACCACCAGGGACAGACCCCCGATCAACGCGGAAGACCACTGCGTTTGATCCAGGTTTTTGACCGTCAGGATAGCAACATCAAAAAACGTCGTCGCCGTCTCCTCGAAATCAAACCCCAGAACGCTTCTGGACTGATTGCTGATAATGAGGATTGCCGCCGCCGTAACGTACCCGACGATCACGCTGCGGGAAATGTACTGAATGAGGTTGCCCACCCGCAGATACGCGCCCAAGGCCAGAAACACGCCGACCATGAGAAGCAACAACGGCAGGAGCGCGAGCTTCTCCTCCTGGGTGACTCCCAGAGCGGCGAAAACACTGAGAAGCATGACTGAGGTCGCGTTGCTCGGTCCGTGCACGATGAATCGCGAACCGGCGAAAATCGACCCGACAATCGTCGCTACCGTCGCCCCGTAAATCCCGTATGAAACCGGCAGACCCGCGATCATGGCGTACGCCATCCCCTGGGGAAACGCCAACAGGGCCACATTCACCCCGGCGCGCAAATCGCATCCCAACTTGAACCTGCTGTAATTGGCCGCCGTTTTCCGGAGAGGGAGAAAATCCAGCTTGTTATACGAAAGCAACCCTCCCGGGGTTTGGCTAATCGAACGTTGCAGCGACCGGTACCATTTCATGCGACAGGCGCAGTATCCGGTACGAGGTTAAAAATGCCAATCTTTCTTTGATCGACGGGACCGGGAAACGCGATTTTCGGGAGGAGGTTCCGGCAAGGATTGGATCCGGGGACATCCCGCAACCCTGGTGCATGCTTCGCGGGGAAAACGGCGGCTGAAGCACGCCGCTACGGGATAGGAGGTACGTGGAGGGCAACCCTCCACGTAATCTTGCGCGATTCGCACACGATTTCAGACAAAAAGCTAGAGAGTCAGAGGTCCTCGCCTCGGCCTTTGCCTCCATTGATGGGCAATTCGTGCGGCAGGGCCATAAAATACAACATCAGCCACCAACTGCGCGAACTGCGGTAGAAAAGCGCGGGGAACAACAGGGCGCCGATCAGGCCCAGGCCGATGGCGACGTTCCCCGGGATCCAGCCGAGTCCGGTCAGAATGAGGACCGGCAGCAGGAAACCCATCACCGTCACCCCGTAATTGATCGACATCGATCCCAGGAAAAAACCCTCGCCCTGCTCCAGCGTCATGCCGCAATCCGGGCAGCACCGCCGCAGACGGAACCACCCCTCGAACAATCGCCCTCCCCCGCAATTGGGACAACGGTTGGTCAGCCCCCGAACCAGGAGGTGTTTGCGGGTGATGACCATTCTCGGCCGGGAAGCATTCATTCGTAGCGGAGGGATTCGATCGGATCGAGGCGGGCGGCCTTGCGTGCCGGATAAAACCCGAAAAACACTCCCACGCAGGCGCTGAAAGCGAACGCGTATCCCATGGCCTCATACGACAGGTGCACCGGCCAGCCCGCGTAGTGAGCGAGCAAATGACTGATCCCCATGCCCGTGGCGATGCCGAGCAGGCCGCCGGCGCAGCTCAGGATAATGGCTTCCGTCAGGAACTGTAGTAGAATGTCGCGATTGCGCGCGCCGATGGCCATTCGTATGCCGATCTCACGGGTGCGTTCGGTCACGCTGACCAGCATGATGTTCATGATGCCAATACCGCCGACAAGCAGCGATACCCCGGCGATGGAGCCCAGCAGGAAGGTCATGACGCGCGAGGTCTCGGTCGCCGTGCGCGCCACTTCCTCCTGGGTTTGCACGGTGAAGTCGTTGTCCTGATCGGGACCGAGACGGTGACGCTCCCGCAGCAGGTCGGTGATTTTCTGCCTCGCCACCGGCATCATATCGGCATGGAGGACCTGGGTATTGATGACCATGGCGTGGCTACGCCCGGAAATATAGCGAAACGCCGTGCTGTACGGCACCAGGATGATGTCGTCCTGCACCGAGCCCATGAGTGACATGCCTTTGGTCTCCAGCACCCCGATCACCTCCAGCGGCATGCCGCGCACCCGAATGGTTTCGCCGATAGGGTCCGCGCCTTCGAACAACTCCTCGACAATGGTCTGCCCCACCACCGCAACCTGGCGTGCGAACACCACGTCCTCCTCGTCGTACATACGCCCCGATTCCATCGGCCAGTTCCGTATCTGAAGGTAGTCGGCCGATTGGCCGTAGATGCGCGTAAACCAGTTGCGGTTGCCGTAGGTGACCTGGCGCTGGGAACGGACCTCCGGGCTCGCCGCCACCACTTCCGGAATCTCCTCCTGGATGGCAATAGCGTCCTCCACGGTCAAGGTGTTGGCGGAACCGCCCCCAATGCTCACGCCACCCAGCGAACGGCTGCCGGGAAAAATCAGGATCACGTTTTGCCCGAGACGGTTGACCTGCTCCTCGACTTCGGCGCGGGCGCCGCCGCCGATACTCACGGTGGCGATCACCGCCGCCACCCCGATAATCACTCCGAGCGCGGTCAGCACCGAACGCATCCGATTGCGGCGAAGCGCGCGCAGCGCCAATAACAGCAAGCGGGAGAAACTCATGGCAGGACCTCCTCTTCCTCTTCCTCGACCATCGCCGCCAGCCGGCGCTTTTCCTCGGAGGCGTCGACCCGGTTGTTCACCTCGTCATCGGATACGATCCGGCCGTCGCGCATAAAGATCCGACGTTTGACAAACTGTCCGATCTCGGGTTCATGCGTCACCATAATCAACGTCATGCCGGATTCGTTCAACTGTTGAAAAATCTCCATGATTTCGATCCCGGTTCGCGTATCCAGATTCCCGGTGGGCTCGTCCGCCAGCAGTATGGTCGGCTCGTTCACCAGGGCCCGGGCGATGGCCACCCGCTGTTGCTGACCGCCGGAAAGCTGGCTCGGGTGGTGATCGGCCCGATCGGCCAACCCGACCCGCTCGAGGGCCTGTTCGGCCCGCCGGCGAATTTCCCGCATTCCGAGATCACTGCCGCGGTACATGAGCGGCAATTCGACGTTTTCCAGGGCGGAGGTGCGGGACAAGAGGTTGAAGCTCTGGAAAACAAATCCGAGTTTGCGATTGCGCACCGCCGCCAGCTCGTCGCGGGAAAGGGTGGCCACGTCCTCGCCGTCCAGCCAATAACGCCCCCGGCTGGGCCGGTCGAGGCAACCCAGAATGTTCATCAGGGTCGATTTCCCGGAACCGCTCGGCCCCATGACGGCCACAAACTCGCCCGCCACCAGGGACAAGGTCACCCCCCTCAGCGCGGGCACCTCGACGTCGCGGCCGAGAAAATAGGATTTGTGCAAATCGTCGAGTTTCAGTACGGACATCGATCTTTTAATACTGAGCCGGGCTCGGTCCGAAAAGGCTGCTTCCGCCGCGACCGCCGCCGCCCGCGGTTTGGACCTGAACGCCGGTAACGAGGACATCGCCTTCCTCCAGGCCCTCCAGGATTTCGGTGTGCAGGCCATCGGTCATCCCGGTGCGCACGTGGATCGCTTCGATCGGCCCCCGCGGGTTGCCTCCCGGCAGAATGTAGGCCACCCGCCAGGTCCCTTCGCCACCGTCGTCATCGGGCGTCGGAGGCGCCTCCGGACGGATCTGATCCGGCAGACGCGTACGCAACGCGGTGTTGCGAACCCGCAGCACATCGTCCTTTTCCTCGGTAATGATGGTCACGGTGGCGGTCATCCCGGGCTTGAGCAAACGGTCCGGGTTGGCCACTTCGATCACGGTGTCGTAGGTCACCACGTTCTGCTCCAGGATGGGAGCGTTACGGACCTGGATGACGGTGCCGGTGAACCTTCGTCCCGGATAGGCGTCCACCGTGAATTCGACGGCCTGCCCGTCGCGAATCCCCCCGATATCCGCCTCCGGGACATGGGAATTGATCTGCATCCGGGTCAGGTCGTTGGCGATGGTAAAAAGGACGGGAGCGGTCATGCTGGCGGCCACCGTCTGTCCTTCATCGACGTTGCGGGAAATGACGATGCCGTCGATGGGCGAATAGATGGTGCAGCGAGCCAACTCCGACGCCGCCCGCTCCATGGCGTGGGTGCGGATGCGAAGGGTGGCCTCCGCCTGGCGGAGGTTGGCGTACGCCTGATCGATTTCCGATTGCGGAACGAGGTTGCGGTCGCGCAACCGGCGCAAACGGTCGATTTCAACTTCGGCCAGTTCCAGGGCGGATTCGGCCAGAGCCACCTGCCCTTCCGCCTCACTGAGGTTGGCCTCGAAGGTGGACGTTTCCAAGCGCGCGAGCACTTGGCCGCGGCGCACTTCAGAGTTAAAATCCACCAGGATCTCGTCGAGAATCCCGGAAACCTGGGAACCAACCTCGACGTTGATCACCGGGTTGAGCTGCCCCGTGGCCAGCACGGTCTGACGCAATTCCCCGCGCTCCGCCTCCACAGTGTTCAACGAGACCCCCTGGCTCCTGTCGCCACCCCAGAACGCCGTGGCCCCCCACCCGATCGCGCCGAGCAGGACCAGCACGCCAATCCATCTTCCCCAATGTCTGCGGTTCCGTGTTTCCGTCATAAGCGATCAACCCTAACCCGATTTCCCGCATTTGCCAAGCCAAGCCGGCAAGACCGCCTGGGCGCTTGCGTTTTCGCCGTCCTGCGCCGGGGTTACCGGTAGCCGTTTTCGGCCATGGTATGCGAAAGTTCGCGGTCCGCCGGGCCTCCGATGCCGCGGCGCTTGAGGAGGGAGCCTTCCAGGCGGTAGAGGTCGATGAGGGCTTTACGGTAGTCGATGATGGCTCCCACCTCGGCGATTTGCGACTCCAGGAGGTCGCGCTGAACCTGAGAAACCTCCAGCACGGTGGAAAGGCCCACATCGAACTTTTCCGTTTCGGCCCGCAATGCCTCCTCTTGCAGACGACGGGTAGCGCCGCTCGCTTCGATTTGCTCCTTGGCCCGTTGCGCCTCGGTGTAGGCCACGCGCACGTCCAGTTCGACCAGTTGCACCAGGTTCCGGATGCTCTCGCTCGCCTGCCGTTCGGTGGCCCGGGCACGGCGGTGGTTGGCGTCGCTTTGCCGGTTGCCCAGCGCGTATTCCGCCCTCAGGCCGACCGTGGCGTCGTAACCGTCTCCGTCGATATTGCGGACAGCGTCACCAAACGAATTGGCGAACCCGGTTTTGCCCAATGTCACAAAAAAATCCAATCGCGGCAGCAACCCGTTGCGCGTTTGCACCACGTCCAGTCCACGACTGGTCAATTGCAGATGAGACTGGTGAATTTCCGGACGAAACCGCAGCGCCACCTGCACATGGCTCTGCACGTCGTCCAGATCCACATCGGGCACCGAGGGATCGTCCACCACCTCAATTTCACGATTCCAGCCGTCGACGCCCGGTTCCGGGTTCAAAAGGCGGATAAGACGCAACCGCAGCATTTCCAGCGAACTGCGGGCGTTGATCAAGGCCTGGCGACGCAGGGCCACTTCCGCCTCGGCGGCGGCAATCGCCGTTTCGGCCAGTTGTCCGACCTCGATTCGCTCGCGGGTCGCCTCCATTTGACGCACCGCCAGATCGACCGATTCCTCAAAAATCTCCACTTCTCTCCGGGCCAGCACGTAATCCCAGTAGGTGCTCTCGATGTCGGCCAGCAACGCCTCCGCGAAACCGCGCAGTTCGAACTCGGAAGCCAGGGTATCGAGCCTCGCCTGCCTCACCTGGGCCAGGTTGACCTCGGTGCCGCGCCCGTCCAACAGGGCTTGGGTGACGGTGACAAAGGCCCTGACCCGATCGGTGTCCAGGCCGCCGTCACGAGGATTGCGGAAACTCTGGGTGGCCCCGAGTTGGACATCGGTGCCCGTGGGCAGCGACTGACTCACGCCGACACTGGCGTTCAGACTTTCACTGGCGTCGGTTACCACCGCCAGACTGTCCGCCAGTCGCTCGTCCCGCCTGCGCGACATGGAAAGTTCCGCGAATAGATTGGGATCGAAGGCCGAACGCGCGACGTCCTCGAAAGTGCCCGCCACGATCGGCGCCATCCGCTGAACCCGCAGCGAACGGTTGTTTTCGAGGGTGAGCATGACCGCTTCCTCCAACGAGATTCGCAACGGTCCGGTCGGTTCGGACGGCGCCACCCCATCGCCAATATCGAATGCGGTTCGATCCCGGGATTCCGCTGAAGCCCCGATGCCTGCCGTCGGATCGGAAAACCCGAGGCCCAGCGTCTCGCGCTCTGCCGGCGGTTGATATTCGCTGTTCGAGACGGAACGGCACGACAGGGAACCGAGGGTCACCGCCAACAGAAGAAGGGAAATTCGCCAGTGTTTCATAATGAGCTCTCGAAGGATTTCGCTCAGACCGTAGGTAAGGTGAACGAAAAAGTCTACAAAGCGATGGATAGAATTGAAGATTCATTACGGGATGTCTCCCCCCAATAGGCCGAACGGGAAGAAATCTCACTCGGGGGCACAGGGGTCAGGGAGATGTTCCTCGAATGTTGCAGAATACGACGAGTCGACTCGTTTCGGTGAGCGTCAACACCCAACGACCGCCAACGTGATCCTTGAGGGATTTCGTTCGTGACATTCCCAAGCCCTGGCCTAGGAATAAAATTCCGTGTTAAAGTTGAAAAAGAGGAAGAAAATCAAAATCGACAACGAATGGATCGAGGTTCGCGAGTCTCCCATTCACGGATACGGTTGCTTCGCGATCAAAAAGATCCCCAAAGACACACGAATCCTTCAATACGTGGGCGAAAAGATCACCAAGGCGGAATCGAACCGGCGCGGCCTGCTGCAGGAGGAGATCGGCAAACGCAACGGCGACGGCCTGGTTTATATTTTTGAGTTGAACAAGCGTTACGACATCGACGGGAACGTCCCGGAGAATATCGCACGTTATGTCAACCACAGTTGCGAGCCGAACTGCGAGGCGGTAAACATCCGCGGTCGAATCTGGTATGTGGCGCTGCACGACATCGAGGAGGGAGAAGAGATCTACATCGACTACGGCTACGATATGGAGCATTTCATCGATCATCCCTGCCGCTGCGGCACGGAGAGCTGTGTCGGTTACATCGTGCACAAGAGTCAGCGCTGGCGGGTCCGCCGCATCCTGGCGAAACGGAAACAGGGCGCGGTGAAGAAGCGGGCCGCCGGACGCGATCGAGCCACGCCGTGAGTACCCGTTACGCCGGAACCGGAGCAAACCTGCGCCTCCTCGCCGACGCCCTCAAAGCCGGCGAACTGGTGGCGGTGCCGTCGGAGACCGTCTATGGCCTGGCCGCCGACGCGTTAAACGAAAAGGCGTGCCGGGAGATTTTCCGCGTGAAGGGACGCCCGGCGGAGGATCCGTTGATCGTCCATATTCCGCCTGATTTCGACGTCAACGCGATCGCCCGTCCCACGCCGGTGCTGGAACGCCTGCGCCAGGCCTTCTGGCCGGGTCCCCTGACCGTGATCCTGGAAAAGTCGAACGCCGTTCCGGACGTCGTGACCGCCGGCCTGCCGTCGGTGGCCATTCGCATGCCCGCTCACCCGCTGCTGTGTCGCCTGCTGAAAACCTTCGGCGGTCCGCTGGCCGCCCCCAGCGCCAACCCCTTCTCCGGGGTCAGTCCCACCACGGCGGAACACGTCGAAGCCGGCCTGGGCGACCGCATACGGTACATTCTCGACGGCGGACCGTGTGTCCACGGAATTGAGTCGACTATTCTCGACATCCGCGACTCCGACCGTCCGGCGATACTGCGGCACGGCGCCATACCGCTGGAGCAAATCGAAGCGGTTCTGGACCAGCCTGTCCTCTCTCCCATCCCAAACACCGAAACCACCCGCCTCGCCCCCGGCCAGATGGCCCGTCACTACAGCCCGCGCACACCGCTGGAACTGATTTCCGACCTGCCACTCGATCAACACCCTCATGCCGGCGACCCCGCAACCGCGCTGCTGTTTTTTCGCAAACCGGAACACCCGGTCCCGGGCCGCACCTACTGGCTGAGCGAGCAGGGTTCACCCCGCGAGGCCGCCGCCCGCCTCTTCGCCACCCTGCGCGAAATCGACGGCCGCGGTCACACCCGGATCCTGGCCGAAAAGGCTCCCGACCTTAACCTGGGCCGGGCGATCAACGACCGCCTCACCCGGGCGGGACGGTGAGGGGTGGGGCACGGAGGGACGTGGGGCGAGGGGGTCTCACTCGCTGTCTGATTTCAATTCGATCAGATCGCAGAGGGAGTTGAGGTCATGGCCGGCGGTGGCGCCGTTGAGGCGTCCGATCAGATTGCGGAAGATATCCTGCTTGGACCATTTGAGATCCTGAATTCGCTCCTCGATGGTGCCGCCGGTCATGAGGCGATAAACAAACACGGTATTATTCTGCCCAATACGGTGTACGCGGTCGATCGCCTGCTCTTCCACCGCGGGATTCCACCAGGGGTCCAGGAGAAACACGTAATCCGCCGCATGCAAAGTGATCCCGGTGCCTCCGGCGCGCAGGCTGACCAGAATTACCCCGGCGCCATCGTGTTCCTGAAAAGCCCGCACCGGCTCGTCGCGCCGCCGGGTGCTCCCGTTCAGAGCAAAACGTGAAATCTCGGGAAAGGTCTGAGCCAGCGCCCGGTCGATGCGATCGAGCAACCGCACGAACTGGCTGAAAATGACTACCTTGTGCCCTGCCTCCAGGATTTCGGGCAACTTCTCCATCAGGAGCGCAATCTTGCCGCTCTCCGCCAGGGGAGCGCTGACCCAGGGCAGCAAATCGGGATCGCAGCAAACCTGCCGCAGGCGGGTCAGCAGGGAAAACAGAGTGAAGGAGCGATCCCGCACCGGCGAGCCGTTTTCCTGTCCATTCGCCAACCGGTGCAACCCCTCGCGGCAGATGCGGGCGTACTCCTCGCGCTGCACTCCGCTCAGCGGCACCGCCAGGGTGGTTTCGACTTTGGGAGGAAGTTCCTTCGCCACCACCTTTTTGGTCCGGCGCAGAATAAACGGCGCCAATTGCGTTCGGAGGCGGCGCAGGCTGGTATCGCCGTCCGCCTGGACCGCCCGCTCGAACTCGGCGCGGTTGCCAAGGAGCCCCGGCATCAAAAACCGGAAGAGCGACCACAGATCGAGCTGCCGATTTTCCAGCGGAGTGCCGGTCAGAACCAACCGGTGGCGCGCGCGGATGGAATAACATGCCTGGGCCACCTTGGAGTCCGGATTCTTGATCAATTGCCCTTCGTCCAACACCGCGTAACCAAAATCGATCCGGTCGAGCTGCTCCGCGTGCCGGCGAAGCTGAGCATAACTGGCCAGCCAGACCCCGGGTTCGGGGTTGGTAAGGAAATCGCAGTCCGCGGTCAGCACGCGCACCGACTTCTCGGGAGCGAACCGGGCCCATTCCTGCTGCCAGACCGGCACCACGCTGGCTGGACCGACCACCAGGTGGGGTTTGTCGGCCAGGGGACGGGCCTCGAGAAGGGAAATCACCTGGAGGGTCTTGCCGAGTCCCATTTCATCGGCCAGCAACGGGTGACAGTCGTGCGCGCACATGTGGGCGAGCCACTCCACCCCCCGCTTCTGGTAAGGCCGGAGAATCTCGGGAAGTTTCTTCAGCTTGGGCGGTGACTTCCGGAAACTGTCACGCCATTCGGCCACCCGCGGACTGAGTTCTATCCCTACCCGGCTCTCCAGTTTAAAAAGAGAGAACAACATGTAGCGCTCATGCAGGCGGTCGGCGGCGCCATTGCCTCCGTTGCGCCAAGCTTTGACCGTGGCCAGGGTCTCGCGGGACAGCTCCACCAAACCGACATCCGGCAGGAAAACCGGCCCCTCGCCTTTCACCAGACGCGTCGCTTCCGTTTCGCCCAGGAGGCGTTCTCCCGACTTAAAAATCCACTTCAGATCCAGGCTGGAATCGGTGTGGCCGTTGGATCCCTCACGGGCCTCCACCGAAACCTCGACCGGGCGAACCCCCTCGAGCATTTTTCCGGCCAAAGGACTCAGTTCCACATCGAAATAGCGCTTCCACGCCGGCAGGTCCTGGCTGAGAAAAGACGGGACGCGAGCCAGCTCACGGAGAAAGTAGGTATTGGCCTCCTTGTCGAAAACGAACTGCGCCTTACGCGCCAGAGACGCCAGGCGGATCAGTTTTTCCCTCTCGGTGTCAATCAGAGAGCCGTTGGCACCGTTGCCGTTGAGCAATGCCTGCCGTTCCCCCGTGGATTCCCTCCAGAATGCCTGGAAAAGGAGATCCCGGCGCGGAGCGTCAAATCGGAGGCAAAGGGGACGGGCCGGACGCTGGGTCTGCCGAATCTCCACGGTCGGCGCCGGCTTTAAACCGTCGGACCCCAAATCCAGAGTATCCTCCTCCAGCGGCGCCACCTCGTCCGCCACCAGCTCCTCGATCTCGTAAAGTCCGGCGACGGCGATGGCGCGTCCCATATCGGTCTCGTCCACCGAAGCGCGTACCTTGAGTTCGGATTTATCCCATTCAATCACCGCGTAACAGGGCTTTCCGTCCAACTTGGTGTGGACGATCGCCTGGCCGATTTCGAGGTCGATCTCGCGGATTATTCCCTCTCGGTACCACTCGCGTCCCTGCTCCAAAGCGGTGTCGGTAAAGGCTCGCTCCCAATCGGCGACGAGTTTGCCAAACCAGAATTCCAGCGAATGGGGATTGTAGATACGCTTCGGTCCGTGCGCCTGCATAAAGCCTTCTAGAATCACAGGTCGGACAATGACGGGCAACTCATTTTTTGTAAAAGGTTGGGGAAAATCGTGAAAGCCATTGTTTCAAAAGCGGATGAGCTCCTGCCAAAATCCTTGCTCCGAACGCGCTTCTGCCCGAAAACCTGACTATGGCGAACGAGAAGGCGAAAACCAAGACCACTCCCATGATGGAGCAGTATCTGGAGGTGAAACGGGGACTGCCGCCCCGGACGCTGCTGCTCTTTCGCCTGGGCGATTTTTACGAGATGTTCCACGACGACGCCGAAGACGGGTCCCGGCTGCTCGGCATCACCCTGACCCAGCGTCAGGGCACCCCCATGGCCGGCATACCCTATCACGCGGCGGAAGGTTACATCGCCAAGGCCCTGGCCGCCGGCCGCAAGGTGGCCATCTGCGACCAGGTGGAGACGCCCCGCCCCGGAAAACTGGTCAAGCGGTCTCTGACCCGCATCATCACCCCGGGAACCGCCATCGAATCGGCGCACGTGGAAGCCGGAGAGAACCGTTTCATTCTGGCCCTCGATCGGAACAAGCTGGGATGGCACGCGGCCTGGATGGACCTCTCCACCGGCGATTTCCTCCTGTCCACCTGCGACGATCTGCGCGACCTGCTTCCGGTGATCTCCTCCATCGAACCGCGCGAGTTGGTGGCGCCGGAAAACCGCCTGGCACAATGGCGCGCCGGTGAGCGCGATACCGACGACGGCCTGGACGATCTCGTCCAACTGGTGGATTCGCTTCCCCTTACCGAGCTTCCGTCCTTTCACTTCGAACCCGAAACCGGAGCCCAGGCGGTCGTTCAAGCCCTGAAGGTGCTGAACCTGGAAGGTTTCGGCCTGGATGAGCGTCATTCGGCGCTGGGGGTCGCCGGCGCCCTGGTGCATTACGTGACCGAAAACCTGCGATCCCGTCCGGAGAACCTGCGCCGCCTGCGCGAGTACCGCACCGATCGTTCGCTGCTCCTGGACCCCGCCACCCTGCGCAATCTGGAGATCTTTCATTCCGCGTCCGGAGGACGCGACGGTTCGCTGTTGGCCGCCATCGACCGCACGGTCACCCCGGCCGGCACCCGCCTGCTCCAACACTACCTCTCCAGCCCTCCGCTGGATCTGGAGGAACTGCGCCGGCGCCAGGACAGCGTCGGGGAACTGATCGCCGCTCCCGGCGAGGCTCGCCGTCTGCGCGAGCACCTGCAATCCGTCCGCGACATCCCGCGCATTCTGGGGCGCCTGCAGAATCGCCTGCGCAACCCTCGCGAACTGGGCGGCATTCGCGAAACCCTCAGGCAGATCCCCCGGATCCGGGAAACCCTCGCCGATGTCGAGGGATCGGCTCTGGGCGCCATCCGCGACGCCCTGGCCGACTTTCCTCTGCTCCGCGAAAAACTCGACTCCGCTTTGCGCGACGAACTGCCGGCGCAACTGACCGACGGCGGTTATATTCGTCCGGGCTACGACGCCGAACTGGACCGCCTGCTGAGCCTCACCTCGGACAACAAAACCTGGCTCGCCGAACTCGAAAAGACCGAGCAGGAACGCACCGGGATCAAAAAGCTTCGCATCCGATTCAACAACGCCTTCGGGTATTACATCGAGGTGACCAAAGCGAATCTGCACCTGGTTCCCGACGACTACATCCGCAAACAGACCACGGTCAACAGCGAGCGGTTCTATACCGAGGACCTCAAGCAGAAGGAAAAGGAGATTTTCCATGCCGAGGAAAACGCCAAATCGCGGGAACTGGAACTGTTCGCGCTGTTGGTGGAGACCGTGCTGGCGGAGGAAGCCGGGCTGCGGGAAACCGCTTCGGCCCTGGCGGAGTTGGACCTTTTCATCGGCTGGGCGGAACTGGCCCGCGAATGGAACTACTGCCGGCCCCAGCTCGACAACGGCTGCGGCCTCAGCATCCGCGAGGGAAGGCATCCGGTGGTGGAGCAAACCATTCGCCGAACCCCCGCCGGGCTGGCGGGGAGTTTCGCCTTTGTTCCCAACGACACCGCGCTCAACTCCGAAGGCGAGCAGATCATGCTGATCACCGGCCCCAATATGGCCGGAAAATCCACCTACATTCGCCAGGTCGCCCTGATCACCCTCATGGCCCAGATCGGCTGCTGGACCCCGGCCGCCGAATGTCGCATCGGGCTGGTGGACCGGATTTTTTCCCGGGTCGGCGCCAGCGACGAACTGTCGCGGGGCAACTCCACCTTCATGGTGGAAATGAATGAAACGGCCAACATCCTGAACAACACCACCGACCGCAGTCTGATCATCCTCGACGAAATCGGCCGCGGCACCAGCACCTACGACGGACTCAGCATCGCCTGGGCGGTGGTGGAAAATCTGCACCGCTCCACCGGAACCGGTCCCCGCACCCTGTTCGCCACCCACTATCACGAACTCACCCAACTGGAAAACTACCTCAAGCGCCTGCGCAATTATTCGGTGGCGGTGAAGGAATGGAACGACGACATCGTCTTCGTGCGCCAGGTCATCCCCGGCCCGGCCGACCGCAGTTACGGCATTCAGGTCGCCCGGCTGGCCGGCCTTCCCCTTTCCGTGATCGACCGCGCCAAGGAAATCCTCGCCAAACTGGAGTCCGACGACAACGGCGCCATCGCGCCGCCTTCCCAGTCCCGGCCCGCTCCCAAAAGCAAACCCAAAGCCAGAAAGCCCTCGGTGGAGGAGAACCAACTTTCGCTATTCTAAATCGGGCAACCCCGCATCTCTTCAGATTCCCCTTGCTGCCAGAGGACCCTGACAAATAGGTTTTTGCTCCGTCACCATGGCATTCGCACCGATATTCAACCAACGATCGTCATGTCCGGCCTGAGCGAACTCTTCATGCAACTGGCCGGTCACAGTCCGCTCTGGATGTTGCTCGCGCTGGCGATCCTTCCCGGATTGGGGTTTCCTTCGATTCCCCTGCTTCTGCTGTGCGGCGCCTGGGGAGCCGCACTGGGCATACCTCTCGGGATCGCCGGACTGGCCATCAACAGCACCTGGACGTACATTATCGGACGGTGCGTCGGACTGGATTGGATACACCGGTTGCCGTTTTCCCACCGCCTGCCGCGTCCCCGCCCGATCAAACATTGGAAAATCATCGCCTTTGTCCGCCTGCTTCCGGGGATTCCCCTCTTTGTGCAGAACTATTTCCTGGGCGCGCTTCGGGTCGACTACCCGCTTTACCTTGCCCTGAGCACCCTGTTTCAAACGTTCTGGGTGATCGCCCTGGTGACCGCCGGCGTCGGCATCGTGCGACAGCACACCTTCCTGGTTCTGATCGCGTTTGCCCTGATCGCCGTGTATGCGCTGATCAAATACCTGCTTTCCCGCAAACGCGGCGCCGTCGACCTGGACGACCCGGATGAGGATTCGACAAACCAACCCCACAGCACCGAAAACAATCCTCGACCTTGATCGACCTTCTGTTTTTTCTCGATTTGAAAAATTCGCGGGGTATGCTTTTTTCTCCATATCCAACCTGCGGGACTTTCCATCAAACCTTTGACTGTTTTTTTTCGACCCATGCAAAACTCACACCACTACAGCCGGACCGGAAATCCTTTCACCGTGGCCCAGGCCGAACCTGACGCGCGGGCGCTTTTCATTCGCCGGACCTACGGCCACCTGGCCGGGGCCATTTTGGCCTTCGCGGTGATCACGGCGGGGCTCCTTCAATGGGAAGGCGCCGCCGGCCTGGCCGGAACCATGACCACGGGCTACAACTGGCTGATCGTCATCGGGGTGTTCATGGCGGTTTCTTGGGTGGCGGACAAGTGGGCCCGGTCGGACGCCTCCACAACCACCCAGTACATGGGGCTCGGACTCTACATCGTGGCGCTGTCCTTGATTTTTCTCCCGTTGATGTACGTCGCGGCCTATTATTCGAGCCCGGACGTCATTCCCACCGCCGGCATCATCACCGGACTCCTTTTTGGGGGGCTCACGGCCACCGCCTTCATCACCCGCAAAGATTTCTCGTTTCTGCGCGGCGTGCTCACCATCAGCTTCTTCGTGGCCATCGGCGTCATCGTGGCCAGCATTGTGTTCGGTTTCTCGCTGGGAGTCCTTTTCGCCAGCGTCATGGTGGCCGTGGCCGGCGCCTCCATTCTCTACACCACGTCCAACATCATCCACGAGTACAATCCAAACCAGCATGTCGCCGCCGCCCTGGCTCTTTTCGCCGGGGTCGGACTCTTGTTTTACTACGTGCTGTATCTCCTGATCAGCCTCAACCGCGATTGAGGAGCAACGTGGCTTCCGGGAAAGCAAAGCTGCTTTGCCGGAAGCAATTTCCGATCGGCCAAGGCCGGTTGCAAGGCAGGCTTATTTCAGCAGGCGGGCCTTTTTGGCGTCAAACTCGTCGTCGCTGATGGCCCCGCTGTCGCGGGCGGCCTGGAGATCCAGCAGTTGCTGGCCTACGGTCGGGGCCTGGGTCATGGGGGGCGTGCCGTCCCTGGAGAAACTGAGCACGATACAACCGCTGAAAAGGGTCGTGGCGGCGCAAAGGGCAATGAGAGCGAGGGTCTTTTTCATAACTTAGCGGGTGGTTTGTGGATTAGGATTCCTTGAGCGAGAAACGTTTCACCAGTTCTTTGGCCAGGTCGCCGTATGCGACCGCTCCGGCGCTGGCCGGATCGTATTCGAAAATGGTTTGCCCGTAGCTGGGGGCTTCGCTCAGACGGACGGACCGGGGAATCACGGTCTTGAACATCTTGTCCGCCAGGTGCTGGCGCACCTCCTCCACCACCTGCCGGGAGAGGTTGGTGCGGATGTCGAACATGGTCATGATAATGCCCCCAAGCTCGAGGTTCTCGTTAACCCCGGCCTCCTGCAGCCGTTCGATGACCTTGAGAATCTGCCCCAAACCCTCCATGGCGAGGTATTCGCATTGGAGAGTGATCAAAAGGTAATCCGCGGCCGCCAGGCTGTTCATCGACAAAATCCCCAGGGCCGGAGGGCAGTCGAGGATGATCGCCCGGTAGGTTCCATCGGTGGTGAGCGGCTCCAACGCCTGCCGGAGCCGCGTCAGGTAATTCTCTCCCTGCGACAACTCCACCTCCACCGCCGCCAGGTCGACCTCGGAAGGGAGAAGGTACAAGCCGGACTGGGCGGTCTCCACCACCAGTTCGGCGGCATTGCCTTCGCCGGTGAGCGGACCATAGATACTGGCCCCCTCGGCCTTTTCGGCGCCGAGCGCACTGGTGGCGTTAGCCTGCGGATCCAGATCGACTACCAATGTGGGCACGTTGCGGCGGGCCAGGGCGGCGCCCAGGTTGACGGCTGTGGTGGTCTTCCCCACCCCGCCCTTCTGGTTGGCGATCGTGAATACGGTGCAGGCCATGAGCGAAGACTATCATTCGGATTTCAGCGGCAAGTCTAGCTCGAATTACGGTTCGCGAGCCCGTTCCGCCAAACCCGACCGATTGACCGAATAATCCGGCTTAACCGGAATGGCACGGTTAACGCGGTGGATCGAAGTAGCTTAGGCTTCCAGCCTGAGATAACACACTGGAAGCGTGTTCCTACTTTTGGCTTAACCGAGCGCCATTCGGCTTAACCGGAACCCCCCTCAAATTCCTCCGGCAGCGGCGAGGAGGCCGTAAACTCGAACCTGTGTGGCCCGAGCTTGTATGCCAGCGAGGTTTCCGTGCAGTGGAGGAACAGGCGTTTGCACCCGGTGCGGCGGGCGAATTCCCGGTTGGCGGCGAAATCGCCGTAGGTGCGGTCGCCGATGATGGGGAGTTTGCGCCGGGCGCATTGCACGCGGAGTTGGTGGGTGCGTCCGGTGCCAGGGGTCAGCTCCAACAGCGAAACCACGGGGGGGCCGGGAAAGCTCCGGCGCAGCACCATACCGGCCGTGGCGGTACGGTCGCCGCCCCCGCCGCGGGTGCGCAAGCGCCCTTCCCGGCGCTCCACCTTGAGGGCATCCTTCCACTGCTGCCGGGCCGGGCGCGGCACCCCAAAGACCAGGGCGCGGTAGGTTTTCACCACCTTCGCCGCCGCGAATTCCTTGCGCACCGCCGCGGCGGTGCGCGTGTCCACGGCGGCGAGAATCACCCCGGAAGTGGCCGAATCGAGTCGATTCAGCAACCAGACCCGGCAGGGTTCGCCGTCGGGCCGGGCGCCGAAGAAATAACACTCCTGTTCGAGGTCGTATCCGGCCTGCAAGAGCGCCTTGACGCGATCGCGGGGAGAGTTCGGATGCGAAAGCACCTTCTCCGGCTTCTCCAGCGCCAGCAACCCGTTAACGTCCCAGGCCAGCACCCGCACCCCGCGCCCAAGGGGCAGGTCCCCCGGCCCCAACGCCGCCCCCCCGGTATCGCCTTCCTTTGCTTCGCCTGTGTGCTCCATATCGACGCAATATGAAAACCTCAACCGGGCCCCGGAAGCAACCCCGGTTGTGTCCCGGGGAAATACGAAGCGAAACCCGAACGGAATTCGACGCCGCCGGGCGACCCATTACGACCCTATAAACCCCAAAAGCCTATTGCCGGAAAACCGATTCCAGCGAGGGGGCGTCCAGAATAGCCTCGCCCCATTTCTCAAGCTGGTCGGTCGTGGCTTCTTCGAGCAATCGACAAACCCATTCGGGAAGCGGGCCGAACCGGCGGATGAGCAAACGCTCCAAAAGCAGGCGCTCCCCTTCCTGACGTCCTTCCACGCGCCCCTCCTGACGTCCTTCCATGCGCCCCTCCTGGCGTCCTTCCATGCGCCCCTCCTGGCGCCCTTCCTGGCGAAACTGTTGTTCGAGTGTCATAGCCGTTTGCCGAATGCGTTCATCTTTTACCATTTTAAGCCTCCCGAAAAAGGCCGGTTTGTCAAGGTCGGCGGCGGAGGCGATGTAGCGCAGGATCTGCTCGAAGAGGTCCATGGATGCCTTGCCTACGAGGTCCTCGTCCCAGACC
>JBJHCF010000010.1:0-106060 GCA_050506795.1 Opitutia bacterium | reverse complement strand
CACCGAAGCTTTCATCCGCTGCCTGGAGAACGCCTTCCGGCATTTTGGCGGGGTTCCCGCCGTGCTCAATCCCGACAACCTGAAAGCGGCGGTGAGCCGGGCGGACTGGTACGATCCGCAGATCAATCCGAAGATCGAGTCGTTTTGCCGCCACTACGGCACCACGATGATCCCTTCCCGGCCCTACCGCCCCCAGGAAAAAGGCAAGGTGGAATCGGGAGTCAAATACGTCAAGAACAACGCTCTGAAGGGCCGTGTCTTCAACAGCCTCGAACAAGAGAACCTCTTCCTTCGCCAGTGGGAATCCCAAGTGGCAGACCGGCGCATCCACGGCACCGTTCGCGAGCAGGTCCAGGCCCGTTTCGAACGCCTTGAGAAAGCGGCCCTGAGACCGTTGCCGCCGGGACTCTTTCCTTGCTACCAGGAAGCGCTGCGAAGCGTTCACCGCGATCACTATGTCGAGGTGGCCAAAGCCTATTACAAGGTCCCCGAAGAGTACCGGGGACACCGCGTGTGGGTGCGCTGGGATGCCCGCTGCGTGCGCATCTACACCAAGAGCATGGAAAAGATCGTCACCCATACCCGCCTCCAACCCGGCCGCTTCTCGAGTTGCCTTGGTTGCGGCGGACGAAAGGAAAGCCTGGAAAAAAGCCTCGCTTACTGGAACGGCCGTGCCTGCAGAATCGGTCCTCAGTGCGCCCAATGGGCCAAGGCGGTGACCACACACCGCGGAGCGGCGGCATTGCGGGTGATCATGGGCTTGGTCCATCTCAAGCGCAAATACCCCGGCGAACAACTCGAAGCGGCCTGCCTGGCCGCCTCAAGCCGCGAGGACTGGAACCTGCGCGCGGTCAAAACCCAGCTCGAACAACGTATCAGCCAAACAATCATCGACTTCGAAGAACAACACGAACTGATCCGCTCGATGAGCGATTACGGCAACATCGCCGGCAATCCCTTCAGCGATAAAGCCACCGAATAAGAACACCCTATCGACCGATCATGAATACACATCTAAGTGAAAACCTGCGCGCTCTGCGCCTCTCCGGAGCGCTCGAATCATTGGAAGTGCGCCTCCAGGAGGCCAACGCCAACGCCCTGCCGCACGAGCAGTTCCTCGAACTGCTTTTGCAAGACGAGTTGATGGTGCGCCGCCAGCGCAAGATCGAACGCCGCAAGAAAGCCGCCGACTTCCGCGAGACCAAGACCCTTGAGGACTTCGACTTCCGCTTCAATCCCGGCATCCCCCGTGCCCGCATCCACGAGCTGGCTACCTGTCACTTCATCCGCGAAGCCCGCGACGTCCTGATGGTCGGCCCTCCCGGGGTCGGCAAATCCCACCTCGCCCAAGCCCTCGGCCATCAAGCTGTCAAAAGCGGCTTCAGCGTCCTGTACCGCTCCATCTTCGACACCGTGCGCGACCTCAACGACGAAGAGCGCTACCACAGCGACTCGCGCATCCTCTCGCGCTACCTCAAACCCGACCTGCTCATCCTCGATGACATGGGCATCAAACAGCTCCCTCCCAAAGCCGGTGAATATCTTTTCGAAATCATCATGCGCCGCTACGAGACCCGCTCGACGCTGATGACCTCCAACCGCCCCATCGAAGAATGGGGAAAGTTGATCGGAGATGTCCCCTCGGCCGCCTCCTCCACCACGCCGAAATCATCAACATTAAAGGCCGCTCCTATCGCCTCAGGGCAAAAGAGAACCGCTCCGACGACGCTGAAAGCGGGGGCGCTCATTGCCGCCCCCCGCACCCCCCGGCTAGGGCAACTAAATTGGAAGAAAGCAAATAAGAAAACCAAGAAAGCTTGACCAGGCTAACTCAACGCCATGATATCACCGCTCACCAGTGGCTGGTTTTGAATCGACCATAGGTGGCGGGTTTTGAACCGACCGGTGACAACTAAGAACGGATTCCATCTGTGCCCATCTGGGAAATCTGTGGTTGAAGGTTTGGGCCTTGATTTTGAAGAACCATCGTGCCAAGAAGGACCTAGGTCAAAATGAGGATGTTGCGATGAGCGATGTCGAAGAAGAATTAAGAACGCTGTTTCCGGAGTTAAAGCGGTTCTACGTGAAAAGCCTGTGGTTGTTTGGGTCGGCGACTCATGGGGAGTCGCCCCGCGATGTCGATGTTCTGGTCGAGTTTTCCCGCCCGCCCGGCTTGATGGAGTTCATGGGACTCAAGGAATATCTGGAGGGAGAACTTAACCGGCCAGTTGATGTGCTGTCACGTAAGGCTTGTTCTCCACGTTTCTTAAAAAGAATTGAGCACGAACTGATTGATGTCGCGTGATCCTTAATTGTATCTGGAAGATATCCTCGAAGCCGGTGCTCGAATTAGAGAGTACATTGAAGGTTACGATTATGAGTCATTTTCTCCAGACAGGAAGACACAGGATGCGGTATCACGAAATTTCGAAATTATAGGCGAAGCGGTCAAACGCTTGCCGGAAGATTGGAAAGAATTGGAGGGCCAGGTGCCTTGGCAGCAAATTGCAGGGTTTCGTGATATTCTGGCACATGTCTATTTTGGAGTGGAAATAAGTGTGATCTGGAACAGTGCGACGGAGCATCTCACCAATTTACTTGATGCGTGTGAGCGCCTCAATACAGGGAATCAGTGAGCAGAGTGCAGACATGGATGTCTGTAGGAGGTGGTCTGGTCTCTGGGTTTTGCAGGGACGGAGCGATGAAAAGTCCCGATTCGCGTTGCTCAACATGAATCATAGAGGCGAAAACAGGAATCAGGAACAAGTTTCATCTGTGCCGATCCTAGAAATCCGTGGGTAAAGATTGGTTTTTGGTTCCTTTGCCTTCTCCTTCGTGCTCTTCGTGTCCTTCGTGGTGATCCCCGGCTCTGGTCTTTCACGGAAGTTTTGACCACAGATTAGTCAGAGTACACAGATTCAAAAGAACTTTTTAACCACTAATCTTCACTCATCATCACTAATTTTGAGAACCGGGAAGGCTGGGAACTTTGGCAGGTAATGAAGGGCAAGGAATCAGGGGACAGAATCCAAGAACCAGGAATCAATCCTTAACCACAAGAGCACGCTCTCGACGAGCTCAGGGCGGGCCCCCAGTGATTCCGTCCCCGCGCCCTCTCGTCCCTCACCCCACGTCCCGCTCCTATCCGTGCTCATCTGAGAATTTATCCGCCAGGTACGCGCCGCTTCGTCTGTGGTGGAAACAGGAAGAAGGGCACTGGTAGCTGAGGCTTGCTTTGGGCAGGAGAATGTTTTAGGTATTACAAACCATGAATTTTGAACGAATAACAGTGGATCCGAACCAAATGGGTGGCGCTCCCTGTATACGCCGCCTGAGGATTCCGGTTGCGACTGTGGTTGAAATGGTGGCCCAGGGGATGACTTTTGAGGAGATCGGAAACGCCTACCCGGATTTGGAGGAAGAGGATATACGCGAAGCCTTGCGTTTTGCAGCGGCCGCACTCAGGGAGCGTGAACTTCCCATGGCAGCTTAGGTGTGCGGTTCCTGGTGGACAACGCACTTTCCCCGGTACTGGCGCAGGGGTTGAGAGAAGCGGGATTTGATGCGCGGTGTGCGAAACGTTGGCTTGAAGGATGCCGATGACATGTCCATATTTGAGAAGGCCGAATCCGATGATCGAATTATCGTTTCCGCGGATACTGATTTTGGAACGCTTTTGGCTATACATGACGTGAACAAGCCGTCCGTTATTTTGTTTCGACACGGGAGCATCGCGTGTTCCGCAAGAACAGATCAGAGTTCTATTGGCAAATCTGACTGCGTTGGAATCCGCCCTTCGGGAAGGTTCTGTAGTGGCAATTGGCTCTAGGAATATCCGTGTTCGAAGACTGCCATTTCGTTATCTGTGAAGCAAAGATCCAGAAACTGATTATTGACCACAAGGAGCACAGATAACGGATTTCCGGCCGGCAGGGATGCTCGCGTTCCCAGTGCTTTCGTATCTATGCCCATCTTGGAAATGCTCCGCGATCTACGCTCTGCTTCGTCTGTGGTTGAATAATCCCCTTTCGGGCCGGTCGCCCCGTTCCGTCATTCCTCGCCCATATCCTGTAAGGATATATGTCAATTAGAGTTTTCAGTAAGGTAATCGTTATTGTGTGCGCGTGTGCTTTTCCGACGTTGGGTGTCGCCGCCGAGCGGGTGGCGGTGGTGATGCCTGACGACCCGATGATGGAGGAGTACGCGGCGGCTTATCATCTAGTATATCACCTGGGGAAAATCGAAGGAGTCGAGGCCCGGGTTTTGTTGGAATCGGGTTTGGAGCCCTCCTTCTGGCGGCGCGCGGCGGACCGGTTCCGTGGGCGGGATGGGTTTTACGAGGATATCGATGTGCGGATCCATTTGAAGGATGCGGGAAGAAGGATGAAGGAGGAAGTGGTTGGGGGAGTATTGGAGACGGGGAGTGTTGGGGAATATGAGTTACGAAAGGTTGGTGATGTCGTCCATATCCAAGGGAAAGGCGTCGGGATGATCCACGCGGCTTATGGCTTCCTCCAAGACCATGTCGGTTTTCGCTGGTACCTCCCTGGGGAACTGGGTGAGGTAGTTCCGGCGATTGCCCTGAACGCCCTGGCTGATTTCGAGAGCACTTCTTGCACTGCCTTTCGCTCGCGCCAATTCAGTGGGTTGCGAACCCGGCAATCGCGCGATTGGCATTTGATGAATCGAATGGAGCCGGCTGGTGGCGTGAATCGTGTCTACCGTTTTCACCACAACGTCCGCCAAATCTTTACCCCGAATCTCTTCGAAGAGCATCCGGAGATTTTCCCGCTCTGGGATGGCGTGCGTTACCGTCCGCCGGAGAACGATCCCAACTGGCAGCCTTGTTTCAGTCATCCGAAAACCGCCGCAATCGCCGCGCAGGCGGCCCGGGAGTTTTTCGACGCCAATCCGCGCGCGATCAGTTTTTCGGTGGGCATGAATGACGGCAACCGGATCTGTGAGTGCGACCTTTGTCAGGGCCTAGTGGACCACGGACGTTCCTTCCGTGACAAACCCGACTACTCGGATCTCATTTTCACCTTCACCAACCGGGTGGCGGAGGCGTTGGAGGAAACACACCCGGACAAGTACATCGGCTGCCTGGCGTACCACTGGGCGGAGAACACGCCGTCGTTTCCAGTACACTCCAGGGTGATTCCCTATCTCACCGCCGATCGGGCGCAGTGGATCGACGAGCGTTTCCGTAGCGAGGACGAGGACCTGATGCGCCGGTGGATCGAAGCGGGTCCGGAGATCGTGGGAATCTACGATTATTACTACGGTGGTGCTTATGTCATCCCGCGTGTTTTCAACCGGGTGATGGCCGACAGCATCCGGCATGCGTATGATTCCGGAATCCAGGGGTTCTACGCTGAACTTTATCCACGATGGAGCCTGGATGGACCTAAAGCCTGGCTGGCGGCGCGGTTGCTGTGGGATCCGGCGGCGGAGGTGGAGGTATTGCTTGAAGACTACTACCGAACCTTTTTCGGGCCGGCGGCTGATGCCATGCGGGAGTACTTCGAATTCGTGGAGGAACGGTGGGAGTCTCAGAAGGGAGTGCCGTATTGGCTGAGATATTACTTCCAGATCGCCCAGATGGAACTGTATCCGCCGGAATTCTGTGCCGAGGCGAGAGGGTACCTGGATGCCGCCGAGCTGGCGGCGGGTGATCGTTCGCCTTACCGCGAGCGGGTGGACCTTTTCTCGGAGGGGTTCAGGATCACCGAACTGTACTCCCGCTATTATCACTTCATACGGGACCTGCCGGCGGGGCGCGAGTTATCCTCGGACGACGGGTGGCGGTTCCTGGTCGATCTTATGCTCTATGCCGATCACTTCGAGGAACTCCGGCACTGGAAGAATACTGTTTTTGAGACCAATCCCCTCCACCGCGAAACCAGCGAACTCCGCTTTTACGAACGGATCGGATTCAAGCCGGAAATGCGTCTCACCGCCTGGGTGGCGCCGCTGCTCGACTGGGGGGAATCGAACGGAACGGAGGGGTTGGTATCCGAGGTGCTGGATCGTCTGGAGACGGTATTTCCCGCCGCCCGCATTGACGTGGCACGGGAAATCGAAAGCCTCCCCACCGGCAGGAATCTGGCGGTGAATGGCAATTTCACTTTCGACCGTTACCTCTCGAATGAAGAGGACTATCTGGCGGTGAGGGGGCGACCGCCTGCGGAATGGGATCTCTGGTGGCGACCCGGAACGGCTTCGGGCTTCTTTCTCACCGCGGAAGAAGCCGCCCGCGGGCCTCTGGCCCTGCGAGCGGAAGGTTCAGTGGAGGAATTCGCCTACCTGAACGTGGAAGTCGACCCCGAGGCACTTTACCGTTTTACGGCCCATGCCAGAGGCCATATTAGTAATGGCGGCCGGATCAGGATCGAGTTGTTCTGGTGGGACGAACAAGGCCGGTTATTGCGGGACGACTTTCGTTTTGTGGACCAGCTTCCGGAAGGCGCACACGACACCTGGAGTCGGCTGGAGGTGGTTGGACGACCGCCCGCGGACGCTGTCACCCTCATGGCGAATCTCGTGGTGGAGCACCAGGACGACGGCGACTGGGCCATGTTCGACAGCGTTCGGCTGGAGGAGTGGCGCTGATGAGGGGCGTGGAGCGAGGGACGTGGGGCGAGGGGGGCGCTTCCGTGGTTAGAAATTGGTTCCGGGTTCTTAGTTCTTAGTTTCTGGCCTATGATTGCTCCGCTCGCCCCACGCCTCCCTTCAGCGGTCCCCTGTGCGCAGCCTGTTGGTTCTTGTTGCCGGGGCCTTTAAACTTGACTAGGTCATTAAACTAAACTAAGTTATTCGCATGCTCCGGATCAACATTCATGAGGCCAAAACGCAGCTTTCAAAATACGCGAAGCGGGTGAAAGCGGGGGAGACGATTTGGCTCTGTGATCGGAACAAGCCGTTTGCCGAGATTCGCCCTTTGTCGCCTGCAGCAATTGAAGCAGAAGGCGAATCGAAGGGGAGACCCATAGGGATTGATAAAGGGGCGTTTTCGCTGCCCACCGACTGGGACTCTCCCGAACTTAATGAGACCGTTCGCGAATTGTTTGAAGGCCGTGAATGAAGGCGCTGCTGGACACCCAGGCCGCGCTCTATTTTTGGGTGGAGCCGGAACGTTTGACGGATAAAGCCCGGCAGTTTATCAGGGATAAGGAAAACCGTCTGCTTTTCAGTCAGGCTTCAACCTGGGAGATCGTTATCAAGTACAGTCTTGGAAAGCTGCCGCTCCCGGTGCCGCCGTCGGATTATCTGCCTGAACGAATCCGGCGTACCGATTTTGAATATGAGCCGATTTCCGATCGCGCACTCTTTGGGGTGCCGAACCTTCCGGAGTTACACCGGGATCCCTTCGATCGCCTGCTGATTGCCACGGCAAACCTGCTGGACATTCCGGTTGTCACCGGCGACCCCGTGTTTCGGGATTACCCGGTTAAAGTGCTGTGGTAGAGGGAATCAGGACGGCGAAGAATTTAACCACAAAGATCACAAAGAACACAGAGATGGACTCGGTGCAAAGACCGGAGGCCTTTCATCACTCATAATTCCTGATTCATAATTCTGCCCCCTCTCCCCATGCTTCAAAAAAAATTCCAGGTGGCTTCCCGTCCGGCGGAGTTGGCGTTGTTGCATTACGGGGATGAGGTCTGGACTTACGGGCGGTTTCAACAGGCGGTTGAATCAGCTTCCGAGCGTCTCGCCGAAGCGGAGATTGGGCAGGGAAGCGTGGTGGCGATCGACGGGCCTTATACGCCGGAGGCCATCGTTCAGCTCTTTGCCCTGGCCGACCGGGGGGCCGTGTCCGTTCCGTTGGTCGGCTTGAGCAATGCCGCTCGGGAGGAGCGTTTGCGAGTGGCGGGCGCGCAGTGGGTGTTGGAGAAGCAGGAGGGGAATGGTTTTCAACTGTCGGTGGCCGTTGACTGCAGGAGCGGAGAGACTGCCGGAGGGAATCAGCATCCGTTGATTGCCAAACTGGCCCGGGCCGGACACCCGGGATTGATCCTTTTCAGCAGCGGCACCACCGGCACACCGAAGGCGATGCTGCATGATCTGGTCAAATTGACCGAGGGGTACACGGTGAAGATGGCGGGAGGCGGACCGGTCACGCTGGCGTTTCTGAACTATGACCATATCGGCGGCCTTGATATTCTGTTCCGGGCGTTGGCTTCCGGAGCGTCACTGGTGATCCCGGAACGTCGCGATCCGGAGTGCGTCGCACGTACGATCGAGCGTCACCAGGTGGAGGTCCTCCCCGCTTCGCCCACGTTTTTGAATCTGTTCCTGCTGTCCGGCGTGACCGAGAAACACGACCTTTCCGCCTTGCGCATCATCGGTTACGGTTCCGAGCCCATGCCGGAATCATTGTTGCGCCGCCTGGCGTCGGCCGTTCCATGGGTTCGGTTGCAGCAGAAATTCGGAACCAGTGAGACCAACGCGGTTCGAGTGGTAAGCCGATCACCGGACAGCCTGGAGATGCGGGTTGAAGATTCGCGGGTTCAGTGGAAGGTGGTGGATGGGGAGCTTTGGCTCAAGAGTCCGTCGCGTATCCTGGGGTATTTGAATGCGGACAACTCCATTTTGCCCGACGATGGCTGGTACCGCACGGGAGATTTGGTTGAGGAGACGGGCGACGGGTTTTTTCGTATTGTTGGACGGCGCAGCGACCAGATCAACGTCGGCGGCGAAAAGGTTTTCCCCTCGGAAGTGGAAGCGGTTTTGCTGGAGATCCCTGAACTCCGCGAATGCCGTGTTTTCGGCGAATCCCATCCCCTGACCGGCCAGGTCGTCGCCGTGGAAGCGGTCGCTACCGAAGATCTTTCCCTGACTGAATTGAAAAAGCGGATACGAGCGTTCTGTCGGGACCGCTTGGAACCCCATAAAATTCCGGTGAAGGTGTACCGTGTTGAGGTAATTGAAACGGGTGAGAACTTTAAGAAGAGGAGGGGTGGAGATTAGCCACAAAGATCACAAGGAACACATAGAGGAGGGGTTTGGCATGGGACGGAGGCTTTGCGGAGATGGTGGAGCGAAGCGGAGCAATGCGGGACAAGAAATCAGTGGCATTGAGTTTGCTCCAAGGTGTTCCTATGGAAATTGAGGAATCTTTGTGATCTTTGTGGTTTCAACCCCTGAAGAATCATAGGGCGAGTTTTCGAATTTCGAACCGGTAGGAGCCGAAGTTGATGAGAATTCCATGAGTGAGACCTGTGGCTTTGAGATACCCAAGAAGTTGCGCGGTGTGCTCTGGAGCAAGAGTCTTTGCGGTCTTGAGCTCCAGGATAATGTCTCCGTCGATACAGAGGTCGGAAAAGTATTCCCCTATCAAGGTTCCATCCTCGTCGAAGACCTTGAGCGGCATCTGCTGTTCAACCTTTATGCCTTGTTTCCTCAACCGATGAGCCAAAGCGTTTTCGTACACTTTTTCAAGATGACCGTGTCCGTGGTAAACATGTATAGCATAGGCCGTTTGGCGAATGGTGTCGCTCAAGGATTTAATTCTGTCCATGGGTAGAATGAGTTTTTAGGTGGGCGTTAAGAAGAGGCTTTGATTACGACATGTCAAGTAAGTTTTGATGCCTTCTTTGTGTTCCTTGTGATCTCGGTGGCTAAACCTCCAATCCATTAAGTTTTGCCTAAGTCCAAATTCCATAGATCCCGTATTACCGGAGTGGTGACGGCGGTGCCGGGGAACAAGCGGTCGATAGACGATGAGATCGACCAGTACGGCGGTGATCGAGCTCAGATTGAACGTATCAAAAATACGATTGGCCTGCGTGAGCGGTATGTGGTCGATTGCGAAACGACGTCAGCCGACTTGTGTGAAACGGCGGCCCGTACTTTATTTTCCGAGACGGGGGTAGTTGCCTCGGACATCGACGCGGTGATCATGGTCACTCAGACTCCCGACTATTTCCAGCCCGCCACGGCTTGTGTCCTGCACGGACGCCTGGACCTGAAGGAGGACTGCGCCGCGTTCGATGTCAACCTGGGGTGCTCGGGTTATGTCTACGCTCTCTGGCTGGCGTCCATGATGATTGAAAGCGGCGGATGTGGCAAAGTGCTGGTGCTGGCGGGGGATACCATCAGCCGCTGCGTCAATCCTCGGGATCGCACCGTGGCGCCCCTTTTTGGCGACGCCGGCAGCGCCACCCTGATCGAGACCTCGGAGCAGACTGAAGCGTCCTGGTATGATCTGAAGACCGACGGAAAGGGGTTCGAGCACATCATCGTGCCCGCCGGCGGTTTTCGTCAGCCAAAATCGAAAGAGACCGCCCGCGAAACGACGGATGAAGGGGGCAATGTGCGCGCTCCGGAGAATCTCCACATGAACGGCGCCGAAGTGTTCAACTTTTCTCTCAAGGTGGAACCGAGGGCCTTGCTATCGATTGTGGAATTCGCCGGAGTTTCGTTGGAGGAGGTGGACGCTTTTGTCCTGCATCAGGCGAACCGGTACATTATCGGCAATATCGCCCGGCGGTTGAAGGTTCCTCTCGAGAAGATGCCCGCCGGAACCGTGGAGAAGTACGGCAACCAAAGCTGCGCCTCCATTCCGGGCACCCTGTGCGACGCGCTGGGGGAGCGTGCGACCCGCGAGCGACTGAGGCTGGTCTTCTCCGGATTCGGGGTTGGCCTCTCCTGGGCCTCGTGCCTGCTGGTCACCGACCAGCTCGCTGCCTGCCGAGTGGTGACGCATAGCGAGGAATAGTGGAGTGGTGGAGGGTAAGCGAGACGGTCGTAGCGCCCTGCTTCAGCGGGCGTATTGTTCGGCGTGGGGGCGCCGGTTCCCGCGAAGAAGACTCCGGCTAAAGCACGGAGCTACGGGATGCACGGAATTCGTAGCGGCCTGCTACAGGCAGGCGTATTGTTCGGCGTGGGGGTGCCGGTTCCCGCGAAAAAGACTCCGGCTTAAGCACGGAGCTACGGGGTGCACTGAGTTCGTAGCGCCCTGCTTCAGCGGGCGAGCCGCCGTCTCGACAGGAACCCACATTAACCACGAAGAGTACGCCCTTGACGAGCTCAGGCCGGTGGAAGTCACGAAGGGGAGATTTGCAGGGACGGAGGCTTGGCAAAGCCGCCCCGATAACCTCTCGCGCCTTCGATTCAATCGGACTTTGACGAGCCCAATCGAGCACGGAAACACCGTCCCCCGCCCCATTTTCTTCGTGTTCTTTGTGATTTCCGTGGTGTAACATCTCCACTTGAAAGGCATTTTATAATTTCATGGATATTGACGCATTTATTGAAGAGTTCGAGGTATCGATCGAGGGGCTGGAGACGGGATCGGTGACCCCGGAAACGAGGTTTCAGGATTTGGAGCAATGGGATTCGCTTGCCGTTTTAACGACCATCGCCATGGCCGACGCCGCGTTTGAGGTCGAACTGACGGCCAACGAAATCCTCGCCTGCACCACCATCCGCGACCTGGCCGGTCTCGTTGAGAAGAAGCGGGGAGGTTGATGGGTTGTCGGTTAGCGGGGTGAAATGAGCCACAGAGATCACAAAGAACACATAGAAGAGCGGTTTGACAGGGGACGGAGGCTTTGCGGAGATGGTGGAGCGAAGCGGAGCAATGCTGGGCAAGGAATCAGGAAGAAATCCGGAGGCATTGAGCTTGCTCCGTGGTATTCCTTCAGAGACGAAGGAATCTTTGTGTTCCTTGTGATCTTTGTGGTTAATATCCGAAAATCCTATGCCAAATTTTAACTTAACCGGAAAAACCATCCTGGTCACCGGAGCCACTTCGGAGATCGGGAGAGCTGTTTGTTCCGCGGTGCTCGCGGCAGGCGCGCGGGTTGTGGTGACGGGGCGTGACCGCGAGCGGCTGGCCGCCCTTTCGACTGACCTGGGAACTGAACGCTGCCAGGCTTTTCGGGTGGATCTGACCAAAGGAGAGGAACGCGATGCCTTGGTCAAGGTGGCTCCCGCGCTCGACGGGATCGTGCATGGGGCAGGGGCGTTGGAACTGGCGCCGGCGGCGTTTTTGTCGGAGGAAAAACTGCGAAGCCAGCAATCGGTCAACTATGAGGCTCCGGTACTGCTCACGACGGCTCTGCTCAAGGGAAGGAAACTGAACCCCGAAGCTTCCGTGGTCTTTATGGCGTCGGTGGCCGGTTTGGTGGGTGCCAAGGGGCATGTCCTGTACGCGGGGTCCAAAGGCGCCCTGATGGCGGCCGGCCGGGCGCTCGCGCTCGAACTGGCGCCGCGGCGGATCCGGGTCAACTCGCTCGCTCCCGGAATGGTGCGATCGGGTATGGCGGATCAGGCGCAGGGGGCGTTGGGCGACGCGGCCATGGAGGCGCACGAAAAGGAATATCCTCTGGGGTTCGGCACTCCCGACGACGTTGCCGCCGCCGCGCTGTTTCTCCTCTCTCCCGCCGCGCGCTGGATCACTGGAACCACGCTCGTCTGTGATGGCGGGTTCACGGCGAAGTGAAGAGACGTGGGGTCTTCAGTAGCGCCCAGCTTAAGCGGGCGTATTGTGCGGCGTGGGGGCGCCGGTTCCCGTCAAGAGGACTCCGGCTAAAGCAGGGAGCTACGGGGCGCTACGGAAAGTCCCCGGATAACCATTAACCGATAACTGAAAACCGATTTCCCCTGACCAATCCATGAAGCCCAAAAACCTTATCATTGTCGGCGCCGGCGGTTTTGGCCGGGAGGTGTACGCCTGGGCCCGGCACAGTTTTGATTTCGGTCGCGGATGGCGCTTTCTTGGGTTCATCGATGACAACCCCGCTGCGCTCGAGGGAATGGGGTATCCGCCAATTCTCGGAAATATTTCCAATTATCAGGTGGGGGAGAATGACTATTTCCTCTGTGGTTTGGGAAAGCCGGAACTTAAGCGCAAGGTGGTGTCGATTCTCAAAAGCCGGGGAGCGAGATTCGCTTCCTTGATTCATCCCACCGTGGTTATGGGAAACAATGTGGAACTGGGAACCGGAGTGATTCTCTGTCCCAGGGTGGTGATCACCAGCGACATTCGCCTGGGAGACTTCGTGACCCTCAACGTGGGCTCCGCCGTAGGCCATGACAGCGTGGTTGGCGCCTTTACCCAGTCGAGCGCGTTCTGCGATATTACGGGCGGGGTCAGGATCGGAGAGGAAGTTTTTATGGGAAGTCATGCGGCCGTTCTGCCAAGAGTGACGGTCGGCGACCGCGCGGTCATCGGTGCCGGAAGCGTGGCCATCAGGAACGTGCCTGCGGGGATTACCATTTATGGAAATCCCGCCCGCAGTTTTCAAATGGGAACATGAGCAAAACGACAAGATTCAAGCAGCGTATCCATCTTTCCAAACCGCACATGGGAGAATGGGAACTCCGGTTCGTGCAGGAGGCGTTCCGTGACAACTGGATTTCCACCGTGGGAAACCATCTGAACGCCTTGGAGGAGGAGTTTTCCAACTACACCGGTTTGCCGGGCGTGGCCATCGCGACCGGAACCGCCGGGATTCACCTCGGGTTGAAGCTGTTGGGGGTCCGTGACGGTGACGAAGTGGTCTCGCCCACTTTGACGTTCGCCGGCGGATGTAATCCTATCCTGTATGAAAGGGCGCGCCCGGTATTCATCGACAGCGAACGGGATTCCTGGAACATGGATCCGGCGTTGCTGGCGGAGTTCCTGGAAAAGCGGGCGAAAATCGGACGCCTGCCCAGGGCCGTAATTGTCGCGCATTTGTTTGGGCAGTGCGCCGATATGGCCCCGATCCTTGAGGCTTGTCGCCGGTTTGAGGTGCCCGTACTTGAGGATGCCGCCGAGGCATTGGGGGCCACCTACCAGGATCGGGTACCGGGGACGCTGGGTGATGTTGGCGTGTATTCGTTTAATGGAAACAAAATCATCACCGGAAGCACCGGCGGCTTCCTCGTTGCGCCGGATCGCGAGAGGGTGGAAAAGGCGCGTTTTTGGGCCACCCAGGCGCGCGATCCGGGCGCCGATTACCGTCATTCCGAACTCGGATACAATTATCGGATGAGCAACGTGGTGGCGGCGATCGCCCGCGGCCAGTTTCGTGTCCTGGAGGAAAGGGTGCGGCAACGGCGCGCGGTGGCCTTTCGTTATCGCGACGCTTTTACCGAATTGCCCGGCATAGAATTAATGCCTCAGGCGACGTACGGCCGACACACCAATTGGTTGAGCTGCTTTCTGATCGACGAGGACCGTTTCGGCATATCGCGCGACAAGTTGATCGAGCATCTGGATGCCGCGAATATCGAAGCGCGTCCGGTGTGGAAACCCATGCACACCCAGGAACTGTATCGGGACGCTGAGGTCGTCGGCGGGACTGTGGCGGAGGACCTCAATCTCCGCGGCATCTGCCTGCCGAGTTCCTCCAGTCTAACCGAAGACGAGAAGGAATTTGTCATCGAACGCGTCCTGGAAGCCTGTCCGGAAGGGCGACAGGTCTGAAGGGGCGAGGGACGTGGGCCGAAGGGCTTTCATTAGCGCCCAGCTTTCGACAGGCAATCGCGGTGTCGGTTTTTGAGCTGTCGGTCGGAAGCGTCCGCACACGTCCGTCGTAGCGCGAAGGAGGAAGCGGACACACTACGGGGCTCGGGTTTCTAACGGAATTTTTGACCACAGATTACACAGAGCACACAGATTCAGAGGCAGAGGTTTCGTATCTGTGCCCATCTGAGATATCTGTGGTTGAAATTGGTTCCGGTCCTTTTCCAGCTAATCATTGGCTTGAGCTTCATCGGCAATCGACTGAGAGTGCAGGTCAGCATGGGCAATAAAATTCAAGAGCTGGTCCTGGAAACGTTGAAGGCGTTTGGGGAGAATGAGACTCTGGGCGGACTGGAGAATCCGGGTCCGGACACGGTGCTTTTTGGTGAGGGCGGGGTGCTCGACAGCCTGGCGCTGGTCAGCTTGATTGCCGACCTCGAAGTGGCGGTCGAGGAACGGTTGGGGGTTCCGGTGACGCTGGCCGACGAACGGGCCATGAGCCGTAGGCGCTCGCCCTTTCGTACCGCCGGAACCCTGACGGAGTTTGTTGAAGAAGTCGTCGGCGAGGCCCGCGAAGTTCCGTCCTAAACTGTTCCGGAGCCGGCAGAGAAGGGGACCACTGAATGGGGGTGTGGGATGCCGTCTTGCGAAACGTTTCGCCCGCTCCTTTTTGATTCTTAGCGCTCTTCCGTTTAACACTGAGGTGGCCCGCTAAAGCTGGGCGCTACTGAAGACCCCCTCGCCCCACGTCCCCCCCATTTCAGCGTTAGATTAGCGTCCATTTGCGGTCACAAAATCCATTAACCGATAACCATTTCACCATGAAAACCGTACTTATCACCGGCACGCGTAAGGGGATCGGGAAATCTCTGGCTGAGCATTACCTGGAGCGCGGGTGGCTTGTCGCCGGGTGCAGTCGGGGAGAGGCGTCAATAGAGCATGCGCATTACCGGCACTTCTCTCTGGATGTGGCCGACGAAAAGGCGGTTGTGGCCATGGTGCGTGCTGTAGCCACGGAGGCCGACGGGATCGACGCTTTGATCAACAACGCCGGCATCGCGTCGATGAACCACCTGCTGCTGACTCCCTATTCGACCGCGAGGGACGTGTTCGGGACCAACGTTTTCGGCACCTTCCTGTTCTGTCGCGAGGTCGCCAAGGTCATGCGCAAGAGGAAGACCGGACGCATTGTCAATTTTGCCACCGTGGCCACGCCTTTGCGACTGGAAGGGGAGGCGCTTTATGCGGCCAGCAAGGCGGCGGTGGAGAGTTTGACCCGCATCCTGGCGCGCGAGGTCGGCGAATGGGGGATCACCGTCAACGCCGTCGGCCCGACCCCTGTTGAGACCGACCTGATTCGAGGAGTCCCCAAAGAAAAGATGGAGGCACTTTTGCAGCGTCAGGCCATCCGTCGAATGGGCACGATCGGAGACATTTTGAATGTCGTCGATTTCTTCCTCGACGACCGCAGCAGCTTTGTCACCGGCCAGGTTGTGTATTTGGGCGGTGTGGGGTGAATCGGTTTTCAGTTGTCGGATGCTGATGTGGGGTGAGAGGCGAGGGGTCCCGATTCGCTCGGCCCATTTCCCTTCGGCAGGATTTCGCGTTCCTCAAAAGCGACATGGAGCTTTTCAGTAGCGCCCTGCTTTAGCGGGCGGTTGTGTGGCGTGAGGACTGCGATTCCCTCGAAGAGGACTCCGGCTTAAGCACGGAGCTACGAGAAGAAGTGTAGTGCCCTGCATTAGCGGGCGAACCGCCGTGTCAAACGGAAGTCAGGACGTGGCAGGCTGCTAGATCGTGTGATCTTCCACGTTTTCGCCGTCGAATTTGAGTCCGAGAGCGCCGATGTCTTCCATCAATTGTGCGAAGCCGGGATCGTCCCAGATTTCCTCGAAGGGGCGATTGCTGGACACCCGGATAAAGTATTGTTCCTGGCGCTGGTTGAGCCCGAACTGCATCATGTCCTGCAGGGGCGCGAAGACGTTGTGAATATCCTGTTGGTCGTAGCCGTAAACCTGTCGGCCGACCAGGTGCCAGAAGAGCACGTGCTGCACGTGGTCGCGGATTTCGTAGATCCCGAATTCACCGGGTTTCAATTGGCCACCGCTCACATCCTTGAGCACACCTGATGCCCGGTCGGTACAGGTCCAGCCATTCTGGACCCAGCAGGTGTCCGGGGTGTGCACGCCCACCATGCGTACGGCCGTGGTTCCGGGTTCCCAGTACGCGATGTAGATGCCGACCTCGGTGTCGCCGCTGCGGTAAATTCTTGAAACGTAATCGTCGAAGTTCAGACGCCGTTCGACCGTGTTGCGGGCTTCTTCCGTTTCCGCCAACGGCAGGTCCATGTAACTCCAGCCGGGAAGATCCTTGGAGATCAGGTTTTCCAGGGAGTCGGTTTTGGTGACTTCCGACCGAACCAGCAACGGATAGGCCTGCATGGCTATTGCGAGGAGGAACACGGCGCCGACGACAAAGAAAAGAGGTTTTTTCATGAAAATGCGATTTCGGATGGGACCTACTGATGGAAAAGGAAAATGATTCGCAACATCCTAGCCAATTTCGACCCGGACGCAAGATTTCAAGTGGGATCACCGGCTTTGCCGGGAACCGCTTGCCGATGGGGCGAGGGGGTTTTAGTAGCGCCCTGCTTTAGCGGGCGACCCGCCGTAGCCTGGGGATGGAGAAGGTCATTTTGCGCACTTAGCGGCTAATATAGTCCAGAATCTATGGGGAGCGGAAACCTCGAACCGGGAGCCGATTTTAACCACGAAATACGCGAAATACACGGAAGCAAAGGCCGGGACTTATCTGGTCCCCCCCCGCTCCCACGCCCCACGCAACGTTCTTGACCTCTTCCTGGTAACCATCTGCCACCAATGCCCATCGATTTATCCGGTCCGGTACGTATTCTCTCCGACCTCCATTGGGGGCATCCGGTCAGTCTGGTGCGGCGTGTCGAGCAGTTGCGTCCGTTGTTCGAGGGCGCGGGCACGGTGGTGTTCAACGGGGACACCGTGGAGCAGGGGCCGGGGTTTGGAGGGCGGCGTGAGCCGGGGGACGCGGCTGTGTTTGCGGACGTGTGCCGGGCGGCGGGCGCCCGGCCGGTTTTTGTCAGCGGCAATCACGATCCGGCCATCTCGGAACTGGGCTCTCTCGAAGTGGCGGGCGGGAAGGTGCTGGTGACTCACGGCGATGTGCTGTTCCCCGAGATTTCAGTGTGGGGTCGGACTCGTCACGAGATAAGAGAAGCTTGTGAGCGGATGTACCTTCCGAACCACCAGCCGGTTGAGGAAGGTCTGGATGAGGTGATTGCCCGGGTGCGGGAGGCTTGTATCAACATGCTGGATGACAGAGGGATCGACGGGTTGGCCTGGTGTGGCTTTCGGCGTTTTGTGCTCCGCCAGGGCTGGCCTCCCGGCCGGGCTCGGCGCATTTTCCGGTGCTGGGCGGAAACCGGTCTTCGGGGCGGCCGTCTGGCCGAACGTCACCACACCGCGCCCGCTTTCATTGTCATGGGTCACACCCATTTCCCCGGCGTGTGGCACCGGAAAAGCTGCACCGTCATCAATACCGGATCCTACTTTCCCTTCATGGGACGCCGCCTGGTGGAGATCCATAATGACGAATTGACTGTCCGCCGGGTGTTTCGTCGGAAAGACGCCTTTCACCCCGGCAAGGTCCTGGGGAGGTGGAGTGTTGAGGGTTCTTAGTTCTTGGTTCGTTGTTCCGCTTCGTTATTTTGTTAAGGAATCGCGTTAAAAAGCCGGATTTTTCTCGTCCTTTTAGCGTCAAATCGGCGTCTATCAGCGGTGAGAAAGTCCGGCAACCAACAACCGACAACCGATCCCCCCCGTCCCAAAAAAATTTCCTTGCCACCGGTCGTGCTCCCGGCAAATCCTTATTGTTTACCCTTCGGGGGATTAGCTCAGTTGGTTAGAGCGCTTGCATGACACGCAAGAGGTCACTGGTTCGAATCCAGTATCTCCCACCGAAAAAGCTGTCGTTTCGACAGCTTTTTTTTATGCTCCGCTCCGGACGTCCGCTTATGCTTCAGTACCTTCGCATTCAAAACCTGGCGCTTCTGGACGAAGTGGCCCTCGAACTCGAACCCGGGTTTATCGCGGTGACCGGAGAAACGGGGGCCGGGAAAAGCGTGTTTTTGGGAGCGCTTCAGCTCCTGTCCGGATCCCGGGCCGACAAGAGCGTGATTCGTCAGGGAGCGGACGTTTGTGAAGTGGAATGTGTGCTTTCCGTGGCGAAGGCTTCCCCGGTTCATGCTCTACTGGGGGAACTGGAACTCCCGCCCTGCGAGGACGGAGCGCTGCTGATTCGGCGCGTGCTGCCGCGTGAGAAGATGCCCCGTATCCTGGTCAATGGCGCGCTCACCACCCAGACCAACCTGCGGCGTTTGGGCGAGTTGTGGATCGATTTTCACGGACCAGGCGAACCGCAGCGGCTTTTCAGCACCGATTCCCAGCGGGAACTACTCGACCTGTACGCCGGGCACGATGCGCTGCTGCAGGAATACCGCGAGCATTACCGCGCCTGGCGCAATGCGTTGGCGGAACGGGAAGCCTTGCTCGCGGAAACGGCACTGTCCCCCGACGAGATCGACTTCCTGCGCCAGCAATTGGCACGCATCGATGCCTGTGAGGTGTCGGAGGAGGCTATCGCGACCCTGGAAAGCGATTTCCGGAAGGTCTCGAACGGCCAGGAATTAATGGCTCTGGCGCGCCAGCTGTCGGAAGGGCTCATCGGGGATGGCGGGGTGCTGGAGCAACTGGCCCAGTTGCAGCGTGGCGGCCGGGACCTGCAGGAGACCGACCCGTCCAGCGAGGCCATGGTCTCACGCCTGCGCTCCCTGGCCATCGAGACCGAGGACCTTGGCCGCGAGTTCGAAGCACTGACGGAGGGGCTCGATTTGGATCCGGCGGAGGCGGAGGCCATCCAGGTTCGCATGAACGATTGGCTGGACCTGAAGCGGCGGTACGGCGGTTCGGTTTCCGGGGTATTGCGCAAACGCGAGGAAATCGCCGGTCGATTGGAACGACAGGGAGATATTGAAGGGAATTTGCGCCACCTGGAGGAAAAAATATCCACGGCGGAAAAGGCGGTGCGGGCCGCCGGGGCCAAGCTGCGCCAGAGTCGCGAAAAGGCGGCCTCCGAGCTGGCCGCCCGAGTGAGGAAGGCCCTGCCGGCTCTCGGATTCCGGAAATCCGGTTTTACCGTGGAGGTGTTGGCCGAATCCGATCCCAAACCGCACGGCGACTCCGGGTGTGAGTTCCGTTTCGCTCCGAATGTGGGTCAGGATCTGATGCCATTGAACAAGATCGCCTCCAGCGGAGAGATCGCGCGGGTCATGCTGGCGCTCAAGACCATCCTGGCCGAAGTCGACGATATTCCGGTGCTGGTCTTCGATGAAGTCGACGCCAACGTGGGCGGTGAGATCGGCCGGGCGGTGGGCGAGCGACTGGCGGGCTTGTCGGCCCGGCACCAGGTTTTTTGCGTCACCCACCTTCCCCAGGTGGCCGGCCTGGCATCCAGCCATTACCAGGTGGAAAAGCGCCAGAGCGGCAAAACCACCCAGGTGACCATCGCCCCGTTACACCATTCCCGCGAAGAACGCCTGGGCGAACTGGCCCGAATGCTGGGTGACCGCAAAGCGAAATCCGCCATCGCCCATGCCGAAGAGTTGCTGGCCAGGTAGGGCGTAGCTCCGCGCAGGTGCAGGAGAATTCTTCGCCGGAGTTGTTGTCCTGACCGCGCGAAGACGCCCGCTTAAAGCAGGGCGCTACGAGTTCCGCCCCGTAGCTCCGTGCTTCAAGCCGGAGAATTTCCGGTACGCATTTTCAATCGCGATAACCAGGAACCAGGAACCAGGAACAGGGCGAAGCCCTCAAGTACTCGGCGTGTACGATGGCGGTGGGCTGTCGGGTGGTGGTGGCGGTGGTCCGAAGGGGTCGTCCGGGGCATCGTCCTGGTTGTCGGGAAGGTCGTCGCTGCCGCCGGCGGGGGGTTCGGACGGCTGGGTGGGGGGAATCGTTCCGTCGCCGCCTCCGCTTCCGGGAAGCCCTCCCGAAAGAAAACCGCCCTGGCCAAACTGATTTTCCGGAGTCCCCGTTTCCCTGCCAGAGCCGCTTTCGGCGTCGCCGCTAGTGGGGTTGATGGAGCGTCGCTCGGCGACGGATCCCGCGCGCGGTTGCCCGGCAGGGGCTGGAGGCGGGGTTGGAGGTTCAAAGGAGGGCATAGGTGCGGTCACGGGCGCATCGTAGTGATCAATTCGCGAACGCTGTAAAAACACGGTCTGGATCTGATTCCGATGGCGAACGGTTATCATCTGCTTTTCCGCGTCGAACCCCTCGATGCTGAAATATTCCCCGGGTCGATCGCTCCAGACCCATTCGCTCTCTCCGGTACGGGTGTTGCGGAGACTGAAGGCATGGCTGTTGCCCATTCGGGTGTAGCCGCGCAACTCCAGTTCGCCGTCGGCGGAGCTTCCCCTCGACTGACCTTCGGCCGGAACGCTGAGCGCCAGTAGAAGTGACGCCAAAACGGCGGAAAGGAAGGCGCGTTTTGCTTTGAATGTTGGAATCAACTGCATCGCATTTCTCCGATGGGCATTGGCGCTACCATCAAACTCGATCATCCAACCCTAGGGCCGATCACTCCGGGGATCAAATCGAAAAAACAGACTCATTGATTTGACCATAAATTTATTCGAAGCATGAATCCGGGCGATCAAGCCCGGATTCATGTCGGGTAACCGCCGTGGATGTAGTTGAGCAAATTGTCGATGTAGCTCTCATGTTCCCGTACCATCCAGCGGGTGACGTCGCCGATGGAAACGAGGCCGAGGAGTTTGTCCCCTTCCATCACCGGCAGGTGCCGACAGCGTTTTTCCGTCATGATTTTCATGGTCTGCTCCACCGAAAGGGACGGTTTGATGGTGACCAGTTTCGAGCTCATTACCTCGTGCACGAGGGTGGTCTCCGGGTCTTTTCCGGCATCCACCACGCGTACCAGAACGTCGCGTTCGGTGAACATTCCGATGGGTTTCTCGTCGTGCATGACCAGCAGGGCGCCGATCTTCTTTTCGTTCATGAGGTGAACGGCCTGGCGCACGGTGGCGTCGGGTGCGGTGGTGTGAACGCGTCCGCCCTTGTGGGCGATGACGTCGGATACAGGTGTGTTCATGGCGGCATTATTTGGGCTGCGCCCTGTTCGTGGTTAGTCGTTCTTGGTTCTTGGTTGGGGAGGGTGATTACCTAAACTCAGCGGGCCCGATAACCAATGCCCGGCACCGCCTCCTTACTCATACAGACTCTGGGTGACCGTCTGCACGAAGGCGGCAACCGGTTCCGGGTAAAGTCCGATAAAGATCAGGCCAACGGCGAGCACCCCCAGCACCGTGCCAACGCTGACGGCGAATGGCGGGAATTCTTCCAGGGGGCGTTGGGTTGCGGACCGCTTGTCGCCTTCCACGCTGGAGTACATGGCGACGATTACCCGCAGGTAGTAGAAGAGGCCGATGGCGCTCGAAGCCGCCAGAATCAGCAGCAAGGTCCAGAGCTCGGCGCCGGCGCCGGCGGCCATGAGGAAAAACTTGCCCATAAAGCCGGCCGTTAGCGGCAGGCCGAGCAGGGAGAAGACGGCGACCGAAAGAAGGGCGGCCGGCCAGGGGCGTCGCCAGAAGAGTCCGCGATAGTCTTCCACGGTGTCGGATTCACGGTCGGTGGGTGAGAGGTAACCCACAACACCAAAAGCGAGCAACGTGGCGGCGAAATAGGTCACCAGGTAAAACGTGGCGGCTTCGATCCCGGTGGGTCCGGCCGCGACAAAGGCCACCAGCAGATAGCCGAAGTGGGCGATGGAGGAGTAGGCGAGGAGGCGTTTGATGTTGTTCTGCAGCAGCGCCAACAGGTTTCCCGCCAGCATGGAGGCTGCCGCGATAACGCTCAGGACGAGGAGGATGCCCGGAAGGGCCTCGAATTCGACTCCGGCAAAAAAACGGAGCAGAACGGCCACCACGCAGCCCTTGGATGCGGTGGCCAAAAAGGCGGTTACCGGCGCCGGCGCGCCCTGGTAAATGTCGGGGGTCCACATGTGGAAGGGAACCACGGACAGTTTGAAACCCGCTCCGGCGACGATCAACACCGTTCCCGCCACCATGAGCGGGGAGCGGCTACCTTGCCCGTCGCCCAGCCGGGAGGCGACCTCCCCGAAGGCCATGGTTCCCAGTTCGGCGTAAATGAGCGCCATGCCGAAAAGGAGAAACGCCGACGTGGCCGCGGCCAGGAAGAGATATTTCACCGCGGCCTCCACCGCCGTTTCTTTGGTGAAGATGTATCCGATCATCACGTACAACGAGATCGACAACAGTTCAATTCCCAGGAAAAAACTGATGAAGTGATCCGCCGCCGCCAGGGTGATCGCGCCGAGCATCGAGAGCAAAAGCAGGATATAGAACTCGCCTCGTTCCATCCGGTACTTCTCCAGGTAGCTGTGGGAGAGTACGGTGACCGCGATCCCGGCCCCCAGCAGGAGTCCGATGTGAAAGTTGGCGAAGCGGTCGATTCGCAGCAGGGGCTCCAGGCTGACCGTGCCGGCCGCTTGGGCGGCTGGCAGGCAGGCCGCGGCGAGCACCAGGCCGGCCAGAGTCAGCAAGGCGGAAACGGTCTGATTCCGGTAGAACGAAATGACCAGCATGACCGTTACCGCCGTGGCGGCCACGACGATGTGAGGAAGGATGGCCTGAAATTCCTGGGCGGTCATGGTGTGGCGGAAGGAGTGTTATCACCGGCCATCGGGAAGGATGCCGGGTCCGTGAGGGCGCTCGCTGATGCGGGTGCGGTATCCAGGAGCAACTGGAGCGGCGGTTCGGAGGTTTGCAGGACGGGTCGCGGATACAGGCCGATCCCGAGGAGACCGATCACCAGAACCGCGAGAATGGTGGTTTCCCGGAAGGACAGGTCGGTCAGCACGGAGTGGCTTGGCCGGCCGTGAAAGACCCGCTGGATGATCCAAAGCGAATAAACGGTGGCTCCGACCAGCCCGATGGCGGCGAAAACAGTGACCGTGATGCTGGCCTGGAAGCTCCCCAGCAGGATCAGGAACTCGCCCACGAAATTGGCCAGTCCCGGCAGTCCCAGTGAGGCCATGGCGAAGAACATGGCCAGCGCCGCCATACGCGGCGCCTGCGGCCAGAAGCCGCCCATGCGGTCGAGGTCGCGGGTGTGCAATCTGTCCTGGATGCCTCCGGCCAGGATGAAAAGCGCGCCCGTGCTCAAACCGTGGGCGATCATTTGAATCACCACGCCCTGCAGCGCCCAGGCGTTCCAGGCGAATACCCCCACCAGCACAAAACCCATGTGGCTGACGCTGGTGTAGGCGATGAGCCGTTTCAGGTCGGTCTGCGCGAAAGCCAGTTTGGCTCCGTAAAGGATGCCGACCGCGCCGAGCGTCATGGCGACCGGGGCGAAAACCGTCGCCGCGTCCGGGAAAAGCGGCACCACGAAGCGCAGCAACCCGTAGCCGCCGGTCTTGAGGAGCAACCCGGCCAGGATGAGACTGCCGGCGGTGGGCGCTTCGGTGTGGGCGTCGGCGAGCCAGGTATGAAACGGAAAGGCCGGCAGCTTGACGGCGAACGCGATGAAGAATCCGAGCATCAGCCCCATTCCCAGCCCCGGCGCCAGGGTGGTTCCCAACAGCTCATCGTAGCGGAAGGTGTGGAGTCCGGTTTCAGCGCCGTGGGCGAAATAAAGACCGAGAATGGCGATCAGCAGCAGCAGACCGCTGGCCTGGGTGAAAATGAAGAACTTGATGGCCGCGTAGTTGCGGTTCTCGTGCCCCCAGATGCCGATCAAAAAGTACATCGGGAGCACCATCAGTTCCCAGCAGAAGAAGAAGAGGAAAAGGTCCAGCGCGATAAAAACCCCGGTGGTTCCGGCCAGAATCCACAGCAGGTTGAAGTAAAAGAACCCGGGCCGGGTTTTGATGTTGGGCCAGGAAACCCCCACAGCCAGGACTCCGAGCACAAAAGTGAGGAGCACCAGCAGCAGGCTCAGGCCGTCGATCGCCAGATAGAAGTCGATTCCCGCCGCGGGAATCCAAGCGGCCTCCCAGCTCATCATCCACCGCCCATCCGGCTCCGTTCCCCAGAGCGACAGCGCCAGCAGCAGCGGCGCCGCCGTCGCCGCGAGTGCGATCCAGCGCGGCGCCGTCGCCGACCAGCGCCCGGCGGCCCAGGCCACCAGGCCCCCGATCAGAGGAATCGCTATGAGGAGAAGGAGGATCATTCTGGTTATCGGTTATCGGTTGTCGGACTTTCAATGGCGCCCTGCTTTAGCGGGCGAGCCAGCGTCGTTTTGTGTTCTCTTTGATCTTTGTGGTTAACGATTGCTTCCTGGATTTTCACTTGAGGGCGATGAGGATAAGGACCACCGTGCCGGCGGTGAGGACCAGCGCGTACCAGCGCAGGCGTCCGGTTTGGGTTTCACTCAGGAGCACGTGCAGCGCCCGGGTGAGACCGGCGATGCAGGCGTAGAGGTAATCGATGATGTCGCGCCGGTTGATGCGCGCCGCCAGTTGGAATGGAGTCACCACCAACGCGTCATAGATCCGGTCGAAACCCCAGCCCGAGAGCCAGAATCGGCGCAATAGGTCGCCGGGTGGTGACGATGCCAGGCGTTCGGGAAGGTCCGCACGCTTGACGTACAGGAACCACGCCGCCGCCGTGCCCAGCACCACCAGCCCCGAGGCGATGATCAGCACGGCCCAGAGTTCCGCGTCCAGTCCGGGCGGCAGGATCACTTCCGTGGGCAGCGCGGTGTGGACGAAGTCGGAGAAAAAGGTCACGTGTCCGAAGGTGTGCGGCAACTCCACCCCGCCGCCGAGAGTCGAGAGCACTGCCAGGATGATCAGCACCGCCGCCACCCGTCCCCGCGGCCGGTGTGAGACATCGGTTTTGGCCTCGCCAAAAAAGGTGAGGAAAACCATGCGGAAGGTGTAGAGCGCGGTGACCACCGCCCCGGCCACCCCCGCCGCCCACAAGGCGGGACCGCCATGCGGGGAAATCCAGACGTCCCAAAGGACCTTCTCCTTGCTGTAGAAACCGGAGCCGATCAGCGGCAGCGCCGCCAGCGAGACCGATCCGATGAGGAAAGTCCAGAAGACCACCGGCAGCTTCTTTCGCAGGCCGCCCATCTTGAACATGTTTTGCTCATGGTGCAGGGAGAGGATCAGCGCCCCGGCCGCCAGGAAGAGCAGCGCCTTGAACAGGGCGTGGGTCATGAAATGGAACAGGGCCGCAGACCAGGCGCCGACGCCCAGCGCCAGGAACATGTAGCCGAGCTGGCTGATGGTGGAGTAGGCCAGGACCCGTTTGATATCACTCTGGGCCAGGGCCGAAAAACCCGCCACCAGAAGGGTGACCGCGCCGATCAGGGCCACCGTCAGCATGGCGGCCGGGGCCAGTTCGAAAATCGGGTGGGTGCGCGCGATGAGGTAGACTCCCGCCGTCACCATGGTGGCGGCGTGAATCAGGGCGCTGACCGGGGTGGGGCCCGCCATCGCGTCCGGCAGCCAGGTTTGCAGCGGGAGCTGCGCCGATTTGCCCAGTGCGCCGCCGAGTAGCAGCAGGGCCGCCGCCAGCGCGATTCCGGAACCGGGTTCCCAGGTTTCCCGCGCCGCGCCAAGCAGGTCCTGGATGTGCAAAGTTCCCAGTTCGGCGAAAATGAGGAACAAGCCCAGCAGGAGCGCGGTGTCACCGATGCGGGTCACCACAAAGGCCTTGCGGGCGGCGTATCCGTTTTCCGGATCACGGTACCAAAAGCCGATCAGCAGGTAGCTGCAAAGCCCCACGCCCTCCCAGCCCAGCAGGAGCAGCACCAGGTTGTCCGCCAACACCAGCACCAGCATGGCGCCGACGAACAGGTTGAGGTAGGCGAAGAAGCGCTGGTAACCGTCGTCGCTTTCCATGTACTCCGAGGAGTACAGGTGAATGAGGAATCCGACCCCGGTGATGACCATCACCATCACCATGGAAAGCGCGTCCAGGTGAAAGGCGATTCCGGCGGAGAAGCCCCCGGCCTCGAACCAGGTCCACAGGGTTTGGGTGAAGGCGTCGCCGGGGGGCGGCGAGTTGACAAACTGGATACAGATCAGCAGGGCGATCACCGCGGACAATCCCACCGTGCCGCACCCCGTCGCCGCCACCGCGACGCGGGGGAGGTTTCCGGCCAGCGCCAGAACCAGGAAGCCCGCGAAGGGAAGAGCCGGAATGAGCCACAGGAGATCGAGCATGGGTCAGCCTTTCATGGTGGTTGCAAGGTCGGCGTCGAGACTGCCGTAGCGCCAATAGACCTGGAGAAGGATGGCCAGGCCGATGGCCACCTCGGCGGCGGCCATGGTGAGAATGAAAATGAACATGACCTGTCCGTCCGCCTGCCCCCAGTGGGCGCCGGCCGCGACGAAGGCCAGACCGGCGGCGTTAAGCATGATTTCGACCCCGACCAGCATCATGATCAGGTTCCGTCGCACCAGCAGCGTAAGCAGCCCCAGGGAAAAGAGCGTCGCGGCCAGAAACAGGCTGTGTTCCAGGGGGATTTCCGCCATCACGCCTTCCCTCCTTTCCCGTTCGAGGAACCTGCCGAACCGGTATCCGATGCGTCTTCAGGTTCAGTCTTCATGATGGTGCGACGCTCGTGACGGCGCAGGTGAGAGGCCCCCACCAGGCCCGCCAGCAGAAGCAGGGCCGCCAGTTGCACTCCGATCAGGTAGGGCCCGAAAAGGGCCAGGCCGACTTCTTCCGGCCCGACAACTTCGCCGCGCATCGGGGCGGATTCCCCTTCGGACAGAACCCAGCCGAGCACCCCGAGGAGAATCGCCGAAACCACTCCCGGGCCGGCCCAGGCGCCGGGCTTTAGCCAGGACTGTTCCTGTTCCTGCTGGTCGCGGCCCATGTTGAGCATCATGATCACAAACAGAAACAGCACCATGATCGCGCCGGCGTAAACAATGACCTCCAGCGCCGCCACGAAGGGTGCGCCGAGCAGGTAAAAGAGCAGGGCCACCGACAGGAGGGAAACGATAAAGTACAGCAGCGCGTGCACCACATGCGTGTGCGTCACCACTCGCGCGGTGGTGATGATCGCAATGGCGGCGACGATGTAAAAGGCGATTTCCACGGTTCGATTGTTTAGAGCAGACCTTTGGGATCGATGGGCGGATCTTCGTTCTCGGCTTCTCCTTTCCCTTTCCCGCCGATGGCGAGTCCGGCCACTTTGTAGTAGTTGTACCCGTGATACTTGCCCTGGCCGTCGATCAGGAGGTGTTCCTTTTCATAAACCATATTCTGGCGGTTGTATTCCGCCATTTCCACATCGGGCACGAGTTGGATGGCGTAGGTGGGACAGGCTTCCTCGCAAAAGCCGCAATAAATGCAGCGCGAAAAATTGATCCGGAAGGTGCCGGGATAACGCCGGCCGTCTTTGCTCTCGGCCGAATCGAGGGCGATGCAGTCCACCGGACACGCCACCGCGCACAGATAACACGCCACACAGCGCTCTCCTCCGTCCGGGTCGCGGGTCAAAACGATTCGTCCGCGGTACCTCGGCGCCAGGTAGGCTTTTTCCTCCGGGTACTGGATGGTGACCTTTTTGCGAAACAGGTGTTTAAAGACCAGCCATAGGGTTCTAACGTTACTGAGCATGATCAGATTTTGGATTGTGGATTGCGAATTTGTCGTGGAGGGCCATGCTCCGTCATGGCCGTTGTCTCAGAGTGTTGCCCCGCCCGGACGCCTGCGGCGACGGCGGAGCGTCGCCCTCCAATGCCGAGGTTACGAAGGAAAGTCCAAAACTGAATTCTTGCGTTGTCATTTTCGTGGTGCGATTTGACTAGTTTGCCCGGGCCAGGACTACCGCGCCGGTGACGATCAGGTTCAAAAGAGCCAGGGGAAGAATGTATTTCCAGCCGCAGGCGAGCAGTTGGTCGAAGCGCGGACGCGGGATGGCGGCGCGCAGGAGGATGAAAAAGAGGATGAAGGCCAGCGTCTTGAGCATGAACCAGACGATGGGAGGCAGCACCGGTCCCTGCCAGCCGCCGAAGAAAAGGGTGACCATGAGGGCGGAGATAACGGTGACGCCGACGTATTCTCCGACGAAGAACATGCCGAATTTTAAGCTGGAGTATTCGGTGTGGAATCCGGCGATCAGTTCGCTTTCCGCCTCCGGCATGTCGAAGGGCAGCCGGTGGGTCTCCGCCAGACCGGCGAAGAAGAAGATCAGGAACCCGAGAAACTGGGGAATCACGTACCACATCCCCGCCTGGGATTCCACGATCTCGCGCAGGTTTAGGGATCCGGAAAGGATCACCACACCCATGAGGGCCAGTCCCATAAACACCTCGTAGCTGAACATCTGCGCCGACATGCGCAGACCGCCCAGCAGGGAGTACTTGTTGTTGGAGGCCCAACCGGCCAGCACGGTGCTGTAGATGCCCATGGAGGACAGGGCGAGGAAGAAGAGAATGCCGATGTTCACGTCGAGAATCAGGATTCCCGGAGCCACCGGAATTATGGCGAAAGAAAGCAGGGCGGTGATCACGATGATCGCCGGCGCCAGGACGAACACGGGTTTGTCCGCGTGGGGCGGAATCCAGTCTTCCTTCCAGATCATCTTGATCCCGTCGGCCACAAAGATTAAAAAACCAAACGGACCGCAACGGTTCGGTCCCAGCCGGTCCTGCCACAGCGCCAGCAGCCGGCGTTCGACCCACACCATGACCCCCGCCAGCGTCATCAATCCGATGAGGACGCCGTGTATGACGAGGAAACTCTGGAGGATTGGATTCATGCTTTGTGCAACCGCATTTTGGAGGGCGACGCTCCGCCGTCGCCGCGCCCGCGCCGATTGGATTTGATGTTGTTAATCTCTGGCGGACCGGATTCATGCTGTTCGTAACCGCAATCTGGAGGGCGACGCTCCGCCGTCGCCGCGCATGCGCCGATTGGATTTGCGATAGGTACTGGAAACGGCAGCGACGGAGCACTCGCCTCCAGAGGGAAGGCTTTGATCAGGTTTACGATTATCGATGAATTTTTCATGCTCACAGGTGCCCGTCCGTGGGCAGCACCAGGCCGGTGAGACCGGGCAGACCCACGGGAATGCCCAACACGCCCCGCGGGAGGTGCGGGTGGATGCGGGCGGGGAGTTGGTGTTCCCGTCCGTAGAGGCGGAGTGCGAGTTCGTCGCCCTCCGCGACGTTGCGCTTTTCGGCGTCGGCTTGACTGATGGCCAGGTAGGGTTGCGGCGCCCGTTCGTTGATGGCGGGTGCGTGGGCGCTGAGTTCCTCGGAACCGAAAATGTGATGCAGGCCGATAACGAGGTACTTGGATTCCGGGGGAACGAACGCCGCCGGAATTTCGGTGAAATAGGAATGGACCGTTTTTTCCGGTTCGATCAGGCGCACCCCCGGGTCGCCGCCGCGGTTGGGGCCGCCGACTTCCTCCTGGAATTTGTTCAGCGCCTGCACCGAATTCCAACCGGGCGCCCAGTAGTGACTCACCAACGCGCCCGGCGGCATGGCCGACGTGCCCTCCATGGTGAAGCTGAGCGGGGAGTCGGAATCTTCGGGCGGTTTCGGTTCGCTGACTTCGATATTCGCCAGCATGGCGGTGCGCCCGCTGAAGCGGCGGGGGGAGCGCGGGAAGCGGGCGCCCTGGTGACGGTATTCCGCATCGGGAGCCGCCTGGCGCACGCCGGCGAGTTCGGGCAACTCGGCGGCGAGGGCATTGATGACTTCGTCGAGCGTCGTCCAGCGAGGTTCGTCGCTGGGAGCGGCGCCCATGCTCAGCCGGCCCAGCCAACGCCACGACTCGGCGACGTCGCCGGTCGGAGGCAGCACCTGGAAGAAACGTTGGGCGCGGCCTTCGTTGTTCACCAGGGTGCCGCCGCTTTCGGCGAAGGTCCCGGCGGGGAACACCAGGTGAGCCCGGTCGGTGGTGCGGTTGCGCAGGGAGTCCAGGGCGATCACGGTGTCCAAACCTTCCAGGAAATGGTCCACGTCCAGGTCGTGGGTGCGACGATAGAGATCGTTCTCCAGAATAATTACCGCGTCGGCTTTTCCGTTGCTGACCGCCTCGAACGCCTCCCGCAGCGGCCGTCCTCCGAGCATACTGACGCCGAAGGAGTTCGCTTCCGGAACCACCAGACTGAGACCGGTGTCCTTGCCCGCCTGCTGCAGTGCCCAGGCGACGTTGGCCGCGGATTGCAGCAGCGGTTCGCTGCCGAGACTGGTGCCGCTGATCACGATCGGGTTCTTCGCGGTCCGCAGGGTTTCGGCAACCTGCCGGGCGAATGCGGCGTCTTCTTCGGACAAGCCCTCCACCGCGGGCGCGTCCTGGTGGACCGCGTGGGCGACGGCGAACCCGAAACGGGCCAGATCAACCGGGGCCCGGTGCAAGGCGCCGGCGGCGACAGCGTCCAGGGGAGTCCGGTCCGCCGCGGCGACAAACAAAGGCCCGCGTTCCTCCTGGATCACATCGCGCACCGCGCGCGCGTTCCAGGGCGGCACGCCCGCTGAACGCGCTTTTTCTTCGGGGGCGCGCATGAGAGATTGGCGCACGGCCAGCGCCATGCGGGGCGCGGTGTGGGTGAGATCTTCTCCGAGGATCAGGATGGCGTCGGCCTTCTCGATCTCGTGCAACGTCGACGCGCGTACCGGGCCGTGGCGCAGCAGGTCCAGGGCGAAATCGATGAGGTGGGCTTCGGCGGCCGGCAGACCGTTGTAGAAATGATCCTCGCCCACCAGGGCGCGCAGGGCGTAGTTGGATTCCAATGACGCCCGGGGAGAGCCGATGCCGATAATACGTCGCGCCTCCTGCAGGCGTTGACGGGCGATCCTGAGGGCTTCGTTGGCCGGCTGCGTCTCCACCCGTGAATGGGCGTCCGGGTCGTGCGCCGTTTCGTGGTAAAGGGGATGGCGGATGCGGGCGGGACGGTTGGCGAATTCGTAGGCATAGCGGCCCCGGTCGCAGAGAAAGTACCCGTTGATCTCGTGGTGGTAGCGGTTGAGGATGCGGCGCACTCCGCCGTAACGGGCGCCGGCCAGGATGTTGCAGCCGAGACCGCAATGGGCGCAGATCGAGGGAGCGCTCTGCAGGTCCCACTTGCGGGTGTAGTGGTTCTTTAGCGTTTTGTCGGTGAACACCCCCGTGGGACAGACCTCCACCAGGTTGCCGCTGAATTCGTTCTCCAGGACTCCCTCCTCGGAGCGGCCGAAATACACATGGTTGTGGGAGGCGAAGGCGTCCAGGTCACTTCCTCCGGCGTAATCCTTGTAGAAACGCACGCAACGGTAGCACTGGATACAGCGGTTCATCTCATGATTGATGAACGGGCCCAGGTACTGGTTGGTGAAGGTGCGTTTGCGGAAACGGAAGCGGCGGCAGGAGTGGCCGGTCATAACGGTCATGTCCTGCAGGTGGCACTCGCCCCCCTCATCACATATCGGGCAATCGTGGGGGTGATTGGTCATCAGCCACTCGATGACACTCTTGCGGAATTCACGCGCCTCCTCGTCTTCGATGGAGATCCGGGTTCCGTCGGCGGCGGGGACCATGCAGGCCATGACGATTTGCCCTTTTGTGTCGTCCTCGTCCCGATACTGGCGCACCGCGCATTGGCGGCAGGCTCCCACCGAACCCAGCGCCGGGTGCCAGCAGAAATACGGCAGGTCGTATCCGAGCGACAGGCTCACCTCAAGGAGGTTCTTGCCCGGGTCGGCCGGATGGGATTTGCCGTCTATGTGGATCGTGGACATGGGGGGAAGGCCTTTGGCCTGTTCTTGGTTCGTGGTTAAAGGTTGCCGGTTGTTATTTCTTGGTTGTCGGACTTTCAGTAGCGCCCTGCTTTAGCGGGCGAACTTCCGTTTCAAACGGAAGTTGGTGCGTGAGATTAACGGTTATGGGTTTTCGTTATCGGTTATCGTCTATCGATTCAGACGGTTGCGGGTTGGGTTTGATACGGGCAGCCGGTGGAATTGAAGTGGCGGCGGAAGTCGTCTTCGAAATACTTGAGGGCGCTTTGCAGGGGCTCGACGGCGCCGGGGGCGAAGGCGCAGAAGGTGCGGCCGGGACCGAGGGATTTGGCGTGCTGCCGCAGGAGGACGAGGTCGTCCTCGCGTCCGCCGCCCCGTTCGATGTCGTCGAGGATCTTTTCCACCCAGGGAAGGCCGTCGCGGCAGGGGGTGCACCAGCCGCAGGATTCGCGGGCGAAGAAGCGTTCCAGGTTGAGCACCATGCCCACCGGGCAGGTGCGGTCGTCGAGGACGATCATGGTGCCGGTGCCCAGACGGCTCCCCGCCTTTTGCACGTGGTTGAAATCCATCGGCAGGTCCAGGTGTTCCTCCACCAGGAAATCGGTGGAGGCCCCGCCGGGGATCACGCCGCGGAAGCGGTAGCCTTCGCGCATGCCGCCGGCGTGTTCTTCGATGATTTCGCGCAGCGGCGTGCCGATGGGCAGCTCCCAGAGGCCCGGGCGATTGACCCGCCCGCTGACCCCGTAAAGTTTGGTGCCCGCTTCGCCGTTGTGACCCAGCCCTTTGAACCAGTCGGGGCCCAGGCGCAGGATGGGGGGGATGTTACAGAGAGTTTCGACGTTGTTGACGATGGTCGGTTTGCCCCACAGGCCGACCACCGGAGGGAAGGGCGGCTTGGCTCGCGGCACGGCCCGTTTGCCTTCCAGGGCGTTAAGGAGAGCGGTTTCCTCGCCGCAGATGTAGCGGCCGGCGCTGGTGTGGAGGTGAATGTCGTGGTCGAACCCGGATCCCAGGATGTTTTCTCCCAGGTACCCGGCGTCGCGGGCCTCGCTGATGGCTTGGGCCAGCGCCTCCTCGGATGTGCGGTACTCCGCGCGCAGGAAAATGTAGCCGGTGGGGGCCTGGATGGCGTAGGCGCCGAGAATCATGCCTTCGAGCAGGAGGTGCGGGTTTCCCTCCATCAGGTAGCGGTCCTTGAATGTGCCCGGCTCCATTTCGTCGGCGTTGCAGACGAAATATTTCTGCCGCGGGGCGTCGTCTCCCATGGGAACAAAACTCCACTTCATGCCGGTGGAAAACCCGGCGCCGCCGCGGCCGCGCAGCTTCGACTCCTCGACCCGCGCCGTCACCTCCTTTGGCGACAGCTCCTTCAGCACCTGACGCAGTGCCTCGTACCCGCCGCTCTTTTCGTAGGCGGCGAGTTCGAGCGGGGACCCGTCGGGCCGGATGTGCTCTGTCAGAGGTTTTTCCATACGTTCAGCCGCATTCTCGCAGAATGTCGTCGATTTTTTCCGGAGTGAGATCGCTGTGCAGGTCCCGTCCGATCATGACCGACGGGGCGCGATGACAATCGCCCAGGCAGGGAATGGGCAGCAGGGTGAATTTGCCGTCCCGGGTGGTTTGCCCCATCTTGACGCCGAGCGAATCCTCCAGGTGTTTGCGGAGGCGGTCGCACCCCATGACCCAGCAGGAGACGCTGTCGCAGAGGTGGATCACGTGTTTCCCCACCTCGCGCCGGTAGATCAGGTTGTAAAAGGTGGCCACGCTGTCGACTTCGTGTGTGCTCATCTCAAGGAACTCCGCCACATCCCGCAGCGCCTCGTCGTCCACCCACCCGCGGTGACGCTGCACCACCTTGAGCGCCTCGATACAAAGCGCCTGCTTCCGCGGATAATGCGGAAGTTCGGCTTCGATTTCGCGGCGTTCGTTGTCAGTCAGCATGATTGGGAATTGGATTTTGGAATTCTACCGGTCGATATCGGCCAGCACGAAGTCGGTGGCGCCGATGATGGCGAGCAGGTCGGGCACGGTGTGACCTCGGCTGATGAAAGGAATGATCTGCATGTGGGGGAAGGAGGACGTGCGGATACGCACGCGGTAGGGGATGGGGCTCTTTTCGCTGATCAGGTAGTAGCTGTAGAGCCCCTTGGTCCCTTCCACGCAGCCGGAGGTTTCACCGGCCGGGATCACCGGACCCCAGCTCACGCTGAGGAAATGGGTGATCAGGGTTTCGATGTCGTGCATGGTTCGGTCCTTGACCGGCGGGGTGGTGAGGGGATGATCGGCTTTGTAGGGACCTTCCGGCATGTTGTCCAGGCACTGCCGGATGATGCGCAGGCTCTGGCGCATCTCCTCGATCCGCACCAGTCCGCGGTCGTAGCAGTCGCCATTGTGGGCGATGGGCACATCGAATTCGAACTGGTCGTAGCCGCTGTAGGGACGCACCTTGCGCAGATCCCACTCCATGCCGGTGGCGCGCAGGCTGGGGCCGGTCACGCCCCATTCGATGGCCTCTTCGGTGTTGTAAACGCCGATCCCCTTGGTGCGGGCCTTGAGGATACCGTTGCCCATGACCATGGCGTCGTATTCGTCGATCTTGGACGGAAAGTATTCCAGGAACTCCCGCACCAGCCGGTCCCAGCCGGCGGGCAGGTCCGCCGCCACGCCGCCGATGCGGAACCAGTTCGGGTGCATGCGGGCGCCGCAGATGGCCTCGATGATGCCCAGCAGGCGTTCACGGTCGTTGAACATGTAGAAGACCGGCGACATTTGCCCGACGTCCTGGGCGTAGGTGCCGTACCAGACGAGGTGATTGGAGATGCGGAACAGTTCGCAGAGCATGATCCGAATCACCTTGGCCCGGTCGGGAACCTCGATCCCGGCCAGCCGTTCGACCGCCAGGAGGTAGGGCAGGTTGTTGATCACGCCGCTCAGGTAGTCGACGCGGTCGGTATAGGGAATGTAGGTGTGCCACGACTGGCGTTCCCCCATCTTTTCCGCGCCGCGGTGGTGAAAGCCGATTTCCGGAACGACATCGAGGATTTCCTCGCCGTCGAGTTGGAGCACCAGGCGGATGACCCCGTGGGTGCCCGGGTGCTGGGGGCCGATGTTGAGGAACATGAAGTCGGCCTCGTCGCTTTGCCGCTCCATACCCCAGTCCTCCGGTTTGAAGCGCAGGGCCTCCTCCTCTTCGATGTGACGCTCCTCCGACATGCTGAAGCGGCCCATTTCCGTGGCCCGCGCCGGGTGATCCTTGCGCAGCGGGTGGCCCTTCCAGGTCGGCGGCATCAGCAGCCGGCGCAGGTTGGGGTGACCGTCGAAGCGGATGCCGAACATGTCCCAGACCTCGCGCTCGTACCAACTCGCCGTGGGCCAGAGGCCGGTGATCGACGGGACCGAGAGGGCGCTTTCCCGCAGGGCCACTTTGAGCCGGAGTTCCAGGAAGGGCTCCAGCGAGAGCAGGTGGTATACGACGGTGTAATCGCTATCCGGCCGGTCGGCACGGGTGCGTTCGTCGATGGCCGTGAGGTCGTAAAGCATCGGAAAGCGCGGGCGCGCCTTGTGCTTGAGAAAGCGCAGGATTTCCGGGATCTGTTCGGCGCGAACCCACAACGTGGGGAAAGAGTCCCGGGTGGCTTGTTCGGTAAAGGCGTCACCCCCAAAGCGCTCTTTTAAGGCGTCGATCGTGGAAAGGCCGTCATGACCCGGCGATACGGGTGCGGACTGAAAGCCGGTTTCCTCGATGTGTGGAGCCATGTGTTTGGGAGGTTCGTTCAGACTTCGGTCGGGGGACGGATCGATCCCATTTTCATACGCTCGTGGGTTTTCATGTCACGCTGGGAATCGCGTCCCGGTTTTTCCACGCCCTGCGGGCCGATCCACCAGTTGAGAGGGCGCTTTTCTTTGCCCACCGCCTCGTGCAGGAGGACGATGCCCTGCATGAAGGCGTCGGGCCGGGGCGGGCAGCCGGGCACGTAAACGTCGACCGGAAGGATTTTGTCCACCCCCTGCACAACGCTGTAGATATCGTACATGCCTCCGGAGTTGGAGCAGGAGCCCATGGAGATCACCCACCGCGGCTCCATCATCTGCTCGTGCAGGCGCTTGATGACCGGCGCCATCTTCATAAAGACGGTTCCCGCCACCACCATGACGTCGGCCTGGCGCGGGGAACCCCGCAGCACCTCGGCGCCAAAGCGGGCGACATCGTATTTGCTGGTCACGCTGGTGGCCATTTCGACGAAGCAGCAGGAAAGTCCGAAGTTGAAAGGCCACAGTGAATAACTGCGTCCCCAGGCAATGAGATCCTGGATACGCGCCATGGCGAGGACCTTGCCGACCACTTCGTCGAAGCGGGTTTCGGGAGGTCCGGCATCGGCTTTGGTCATGGAAACCTTCATGCGTCCTCCGCCTCCTTCCATCGGCGTGCCATGGCCTCGCGCCGCTCCAGCAGGCGGCGTTGCGCCGCCTTTTCCGTCCAATCCAGGCTGCCCATGCGCCACTCGTAAACCAGGGCGGCCGCCAGGATAAAGATAAAGACCAGCACTCCCCAGAACCCCGGCCAGCCGAGTTCGTGAATGGAGATCGCCCAGGCGAAAATAAATACCAGCTCCAGGTCGAAGATGACAAAGAGGATGGCGATCAGGAAAAACTTGATGGACAGCCGCAGTCGCGCCGACCCGGTCGGCGGCACTCCGGATTCGTAGACCTCACCCGTGACCCGTTCCCGGTGCCGGGGCCCGAAAAGTGCGGAGATGATGATCATGGCCGCCGCGAGAGAAAACACCATGGCCGTGTACATCAGGAACGGCCAATAAGGTGCGGCGGACATTAAGTCTCCTTTCTATGCGGGTCGGGTTGAGGTCGGATCGATAGAGTAAAAAACAGTAGGTTGGCGGGGCTGCCGCCAAAGAATTCACAACCACCCTGAGATGATCATGAACGAATTGATCGGGAACGCGTGAGGCACGTTTCGGTTTTGCTGTTGGACAGACTAATAGGGAAAGCGTTGCTCGTGACAAGAAGAAAAAGGCAAACGAGTGCGACGAGCCCTTACCAGGCGTAGGCCCACGGGGCTTCGCCGCCGGGGCCGGGAAAAAGTTCGTCCAGCTTTTGGAGCGTTTCGGACGATAGTTCTATGTCGGGAACCACCAGCGTTTCGTCGAGTTGCTTCCCGGTGCGAGGTCCGATGATGGGCGCGGTGACCACCGGATTGTGCAGCAGCCATGCCAGGGCGACGTTGGCCGGCGAGTGCCCGATTTCCCGGCAATGGGCTTCGTAGGCTTCGAGTGCTTTGGCGTGTTTTGCGCGGGTGCTCTGCGCGCCGTCCGAGGCCCGGCGAGAGTCTTTGCTGTCCCCGCCGACGGGGCCGCCCAGCACGCCCCCGGCCAGCGGGCTCCAGGGGATAATTCCCAGCCCGTAGTGCCGGCAGGCGGGCACGACTTCCAGTTCCACCTGACGATTGAGAAGATTGTAGACGCTTTGTTCGCTGACCAGCCCCTGCTTGCCGAGTTCGCGGGCTTTCATGCAATAGGTGGCCACGTCCCAGCCGGCGAAGTTGCTGGAGCCGGCGTAAATGATTTTACCCTGCTTTTGCAGAGTGTCCATGGCCTCCCAAACTTCCTCCACCGGGCAGTCGCGATCGATGTGATGCATCTGGTAGAGGTCGATGCGATCGGTTTGCAGGCGTTTGAGGCTGGATTCACAGTCGCGGATGATTTTCATCGCCGACAGACCGCGCGTGTCGCGATTGACCTCGGGGCGATCGTTGTTCGTGCCGCTCATGCTATAGGCCTTGGTCGCCAGCACGATCGCGTCCCGGCGGCCCTCGCCCCGGGCGATCCAGTTACCCACGATTTCTTCCGTGGCTCCCCTCCCGCAGTCGCCGCCGTACACGTTGGCGGTATCAAAAAAATTGATACCCTTGTCCAGCGCCCGGTCCATGATGGTATGACTCTCGTCCTCCGGCGTGCGGGGGCCGAAATTCATGGTGCCGAGGCAGAGACGGGAAACTTTGAGACCGGAAGCTCCGAGATGGGTGGTTTTCATGGCGTCTCAGCATAGCGTTCAAGCCGCCGATGGCCATGTCAAAATGACGGTGCCCTGAAAGCAAAAGAGAGAATCCGCCGGAGCGGATTCTCTCTTTTGAAGTTCAAGGTTCTCCTGGCCTTACCACCAGAAATGCGTCAGGGGACTGGCGCGGACCTGCATTCTCGGCTGGGTGTCGTCGCCATTGAACGGGCGCCAGGCGACATGTGCGTCGAGAAACACGATGTTTCCGCCGGCGGCGAGCGTGCCGTCGAGGTGACTCGTGCGGTGGGGCACACCGGCGGTTCCCACGACGTCCACAAACTGGGTGCCCGCGGTGTCCTGGGAAATCACGACATCCACCGCCAGTTCCTTCTGGCTTTCGGACAGGTAGGTCCACCCCTGTTGGCGACCCTGGGTGACCATCACCGGACCCGGTTCTCCCAGTTTGCTGTTGAGCCAACGACCGGTATCGTTGATACCCCGGCCGGCGGAGCCGGCGAAGAGCAGGACGTAGCCGGTGACGCGGTACTGATTACTGACGTCGGGATTGTTAGGATTAACCGTCCAATTCCAGCGCTCCTGAACGTTAGTGTTCATGGCGCTGGGGCAGTAGAACATGTCCCGTTCCCCGCCGCCGGTCTGGATCAAAGCGTGCATGACCGAGACGGGCACGTCCCAGGGCCAGTTCCCGTTGTTTATCGCGGGCAGGCGACCGTCGTTTTCGGCGCCGTAGAGGTGGGAGGCGATCCCAATCTGGCGCAGGTTGCTGACACAATTGGCGCGGCGGGCGTTTTCGCGGACCTTGGTGACCGTCGGAATCAGGATGGCCGCGAGGATTCCTATAATCGCGATAACGGTGAGAAGCTCAATCAAGGTGAACGCCGCTTTTGGTGCGATGTCTTTTTTCATGGTGTTCGGGATTAGCTGGTTGTCTGGAGTGTGAGTTTCGGGTTCCGATGTGGTGATGCCCAAAAAGTTGCCACGGGTGCCGGTGGTTGCTGACAGGAAATCTGAGTGTGTGGGTGAAAGTAAGTTGAAAGAGGAAATGCACTTACAAGGTGACCCAAGCTGATGTGAACGTTACGATAGGACGCTATCATGTCAATTACTTGGCAACCGATATCAGGAAGGTTGGAGTGGGGTTAAATTGCGGGAATCCGCGAAATTCCCAGGCATAACGGAGTGAGGATTGGTAGCAAAAATTTCTCTCTTACAGTAAGTTATATCCTCCTGGCCGGTTGGTCCCGCCCGGCTCCGGCGCCAGGCGGCGACGCAGACTCCAAATTCCTGCACATTGTTGCAACGATGGCGTGGAGGGGCGCAGCCCATTACGCCCCGCCTTTTTGCGCATCCCGCAGGAGGACTTCCAGTTCGAGTCCGGTGAGGTCTTTGATGCCGCGAAACAAGTAAAACAACGCCACCATCATGATGATCATGCAGGGGACAACGATTACCAGCATGCTCCAAAGGGTCATACGTCCGAGTTCGTCGTTGAAGGCTTCGGTGCCGCTGGGACTGACCACGATCATGCGGGCGAGGACGTAGTTGAGGATGGCGCTGACCAGGAAGGAAAAGGCCAGCAGGTAGGTGCACCGGCCCAGGAGTTTGTCGAAGGCGGTCTGGTTGTTGCGGGCCTCCAGTTCCCGGTTGAGCCGGTCGACGTCGATGAACTCGTCGCGCAGGAGCAGAAATTTGATGATCGGATAGCGGGTCTTTAAGGAAATGATCACCGCGACCCCCAAAAGAGCCGGGATTCCCGCCTCCTTCACCGCTATCCAGCGCGGTGACAGCTCCAGCAGGCCGATTCCGCCGGTCAGGAGAATGCTGACGAAGCCGATAATGGAGAACACGTTGTATTTGCGGCGAATGACGAAGTCGTAGCAGCCGTAACCGATGGGAAACGCCAGTGCGATCACCAGGATGGAGGCCGGCGGCAGGCCGAACCACTGGGCGCCTTTCATCAGGATCAGGGCCGGCAGCAGGATGTTCAGTCCCAGGCTCAGCCAGGTGTTTTCCCTTTTGGGCGTGTTTGGCGCTTGTTTTTCCGTCACGGTTCTCTCTGGATTGGCAGGTTTCCGGTCATTATGCCGGAAAATGTCGTCCAGCCTTGAACCGAATGCAATGAACGCAAGTCATTTCACCTGTCTCATCACCGCCGGACCCACCCGCGAATACCTGGATCCGGTGCGTTTCCTGAGCAACGCCTCCAGCGGCAAAATGGGGTACTCCCTGGCCGATTCGGGTTTGCGCCGCGGTTGGGACGTCGACCTGGTCAGTGGTCCGGTTTGCCTGCCGCCTCCCGCCAAAGCGCGTTTTCATCCGGTGGTGTCCGGCGCCGAAATGGAAGCGGCCTGTCGCCGGTTGTTTCCCCAATGCGATATGCTGATTATGTGCGCGGCGGTGGCGGACTACCGCCCGGCGGAAATCGCGCCGCGGAAACTGAAAAAGGGCGGGGAAGCGCTCACCTTGCGCCTGGAACCGGCCACCGACATCGTCAAAGCTCTGGCGGCTGAGAAAAGGCACCGGATCTGTGTGGGTTTTGCCGCCGAAACCGACCGGGTGGAGGAGTATGCCCGGGTGAAATTGCGGGAAAAGCACCTCGACTGGATTGTGGCCAACGACGTGAGTCGTCCCGACTCCGGCATGGAGTCCGACACCAATGCGGTGCGAATCTTCTCCCGTGACGGCGCCGAATTTTCCTTCGGTCCGGCCCCCAAACCGGAGGTGGCCGAGTTTATCCTGCAAACCGTTAGTCCCGTCCGGTAGGGAATCCGGGTGGCCGGATCGGCTTCTTGACCCTCATCCCGAACGGGTCCAGCGACTCCATTCCTCCGGCGAAATCAACTCGAAGTGGCGCAGACCTTCCAGAACGCCGGAAACGTAATTGCCATTCAACCCGGCCTCGGCATCGCCGGCGGCGAAATAGGTTCGGTCGAGGAAACCCTTTTCCCGGGCGGCGCGCTCGACCTCGGTGCGCACCTCATCGATGGCGTTGGCCACCAGCACCGCCCGGTAGCCATGGGTGAGGGGATGGAGATCGTTGCCGCTGTCGCCGCAGTAGATGATTTCCTCCCGGGGCAGGTCCAGGCGGCGCCGCAGGTACTCCACGGCTTCCATCTTGTTCGCGCGGCGAGGCAGCACGTCGAGCAACCCGAGGTTCTCGGTTTCATCGACGCTCCAGATCAAATTGGCGTCCGGCGTGAGGGCATCGAGGCATTCCGCGGCCTCTCGGCGCACGGCTTCTGCCCGGGACAGGTCGTCGAGATAATAACTGAGTTTAAACCGGTTCTGATGCTCCTCCGCCTGCAGACGCAGAGGCAGAGAATCCAGGGCCTGCCGAAAAGCCGTCACGTCCCAATTCCGGGTATGGTCGGCGATGTATTGAATGAAGACGTCGTCCTCCTCGAGTTCCCCTTTCCGCCGGTGGTACAAACGCGTGCCCACTTCGGCGATGGCGTAGTCGGGTACGGGGGCACCGTACTGGCGGATGCCGTCCTCAATCTGACGGAGGTGGCGTCCGGTGACGAATATCAGGGGGATCCGGCGCTCTTCGATGAAACGCCGGAAGACCGGCATCATTCCATCGTCGGGTTGTTTGCCGTTGGGAAAGAGGGTGCGGTCGAGATCGGTGGCCAGGGTGATGTTCATGGTCTTGAATTGCGGTTCAGGATAGTGGTCGTCCGGGATCGAATCCCGCGGCGGCGGTAAACTTCGCCATCATGTGGTCCCAGGTGAAGTGCGGAACGGTGATCTCGCGCGCGGCGGCGCCCATGCGCTGCCGGCGTTCGTCGTCGCCCAAAATCCGGATTAGAGCGCGGGCAAAGGCTTCGGTGTGGTTGGCCTCCACCACGATGGCGCCCGCCCCCTCGCGAATGCGGGGTTTTTGTTCGGTGCCTTCCACCACCCGGACCGCGTCACCCAGGAGATATTCCACCGCGAAGGGCACCAGGTCGCTGGTTACGGCCGGCACGCCGCTGGCGGCGGCTTCCTGCACCGACATGCCGAATCCCTCCATCACCGAGGGAGTGCAGTACACCTGGCTGACGGCGTACAGGCTGGGGAGGCGCTCGCGGACGAATCCCAAGCGGATGATACGGTGCTTGACGTTGAGGCTTTCGGCCAGACTGTCGAGTTCCCCGGAAAGCGGTTGGGCGTTTGGGTCGACCGTCAGGACGAGCACCGCGTCCTCGATTTCCTGCAGCATCGTGGCGAAGGCACGGATCAGGAGGTCTTTACGCTTGGTGCGGTCGGTGCGGCTGATCTCCGTCACGATGCGGGAGCGCCGCAGCTCCTCGACGGAAAGCGCGGAGTGGTCGGCGAGAAAGGTCCAGATCGGATCGTCGTCCGCGACCTGTCGCGGATAAAAGCGGCCGGTTTCCACGCAGGGCGGGAGGAAAAGATCGGTGGCGCACCCATAGTCTTCGAACAGCGACTTGCGGATGGTGTTGGAGGTCGCCGCCACCCCGTCAAGATCCTCCAGCAGGTCGCTCTCGATTTCGATGCGTTCCTCCAGGCGCAGTTCGATCCAGGTCGACGGATCCATGTTGCGCTTCTTCACCGCGCCGAGGGAGTGGGGGATCCAGAAATGTTCGCGTCTGTCGCGCAGGTGACGATTGAAGGCGGCTCCAATGGCGGCGGCATCCCAGTAATGCGACACGATCAGGTCGGGCCAGGTCTTTTCCCGGGAGAGGAATTTGAGCAGGAATTCCGCCAGCTCGGGGACTTGCGCGTACATATCCTCCTTGCGAATGAAGCGGGGAAGGCCGTCTTCCAACATCACGATCCGGCAATGGGGATCCCGATACTCCAATCCCCGGCGGCTCCGGCCGGTCAGGGGATGCGGGTAACCGCCGCGGTTGGCGATGGTGACCCGGTAACCGAGTCCCACCAGGGAATCGGTCATCTGGTTGACGAACAGGTTCTGGCCCCCTGTGTCCGGCAGGCCGGGGGTCACCATCCAATCGTGAATGCCGTGATTGGTGATCTGCAGAATGTGCGGCCGGCGCGAAGCCATGAACGACCGGTGACAGTCCTCCGGCGAAAGGAGGGAGGAGGGGGTGGAAGTGTGGTCGCTCGCGTTGGCCATCGTGCGCCGCCAAACAAACGAATACCGCCTCCGGTGTCAAATGAAGGAAATTTGTCGTTGCCAACCTGTGGGGGTGTCGACTGTTTTGGGAGGTTCCATGATGGTGGATGTGTTGTTTTATTTTTTCGCGAGTGTGACGCTTTTCAGCGCGGCCATGGTCGTGCTCACCCGGAACGCGATCAACGCCGCCATGTTCCTCATTGTGACCATGGTGGGGATCGCCTCGCTCTTTGTCATGCTCTCGGCCTTTTTTCTCGCCGTGGTGCAGGTGCTGGTGTACGCGGGAGCGGTCGTGGTCGTTTTCCTTTTTGTGATTATGCTGCTCGATCATGAGGAGAAAACCAGCATCACGCCCGGGCGCGTGACCTCTACCGCCAGCGTGATCGCATTGCTCCTCCTGCTGGCGGGGGTTTTCTCCATCGCTCTGTCTCCGGAGATTGTGCTGCCGGCGCCGCCCGTGCGTCCGACACTCGAGACTCCGCCGACGGTGGGAACGGCGCCTGCTGAGTATGGGCATCATCTCTTTACAACCTACATGCTGCCTTTTCAGGTGACGGGGTTTTTACTGCTGGTGGCCATGGTCGGGGTTATCCTGATCAGCAAGCGCTACCGCCATGGCGAGGGGGCGCCAGGGCATTCCTGAGCGGGCGGGACTAAAGTCCGCCGGAAGGCTTATTATCCAATGAACATCGGGGTAGAAGGATTTTTGGCGACCAGTGTGCTGCTGTTCGCCATTGGGTTTTTCGGGGTGTTGCTGCGGCGGAACACGCTGGTGGTGTACATGTGCCTGGAGTTGATGCTCAACGCCGTCACCCTGGCCCTGGTGGCGTTCTCCCGGTTCAACGGCACCATGGACGGCAACATCTTCGTCTTTTTCATCATCACGGTGGCCGCCGCGGAAGTGGCGGTGGGACTGGCCATCATCGTGGAACTCTTTCGGAAGCGTCATACCGTGCTGCTTCCGGCGCTGAACGCATTGAAGCACTGACATGAGCAACGAGGTTTTGATCGTCTCTCTACTGATCGTGCCATTTCTTTCGGCGACCTTAATCGGCGCCTTTCTGCGCCGGCAGGGCGAACTGGCCGCAGCGGTCTCCGTCGGGGCGGCCGGAGTGGTGCTGGCGGGTTCGTTGTATCTGATTTTTGGAAACATCCGGGAGGAGTTTTCCTACGACTGGATGACCTTCGGGGAGTACACCGTCTCCATGGGGTTTTATTTCAACGACCTCGCGGCGCTGCTGCTTTTTGTCGTGGCCCTGGTCGGTTTCCTGATCCACGTTTTCAGCCTGGGTTACATGAAGGACGATCCGGGCAAGGCGCGTTATTTCGCCGGCCTTTCGCTCTTCATGTTCTCCATGATGGGTATCGTTTTCGCCAACAACCTGATCATGATGTTCATTTTCTGGGAGTTGGTGGGATTGAGCTCCTTCCTGCTGATCAACCACTACTACCACAAACCCTCGGCGGCCGCAGCCGCGAAAAAGGCGTTCATCGTCAATCGCCTGGGTGATTTCGGCTTCCTCCTGGGCATCATTTGGAGTTACTGGCATTTCGGCACCCTCAACCTCTTCGAAATGGAGGCGCTGGTGGGCGCGGATCCGGAAATCCTGCACGTGGGGATCGGATTGCTCCTTTTCTGCAGCGCCCTGGGGAAATCGGGGCAGTTGCCACTCCACGTCTGGCTCCCGGACGCCATGGAGGGCCCGACGCCGGTGTCCGCTCTGATCCACGCCGCCACCATGGTGGCGGCCGGGATTTATCTGCTCTGCCGCATTTATTTCCTCATTCCGCCGGAGGCCATGATCTGGATTCTCTGGATCGGCACCCTGACCGCGGTGTTCGGATCGCTTTGCGCCATCGCGCAGACCGATATCAAGAAGATCCTCGCCTATTCCACCATTTCGCAGCTCGGCTACATGGTGGCGGCGTTTGGGCTGGGAGCCCTGGTTGTCGACGGTGAAGGCGGCGCCGCCATCCAGGCGGGCATCGGAGCGGCCATGTTTCACCTGGTGACCCACGGGTTCTTCAAGGCGCTGCTCTTCCTCGGGGCCGGATCGGTGATCCACGCCTGCCACCACGAGCAGAATATCTATCGTCTGGGCGGCTTGCGCAAAAGCATGCCCATTACCTTCGCCGCCTTCACCATCGGATTCCTGGCCTTGATCGGAATGCCCGGGCTGGCCGGTTTCTTCAGCAAGGATGCCATCCTGTACCTGGCCCTGGCCAACAATCCGGTGATATTTGTCATCCTGGCATTCAGCGCCCTGCTGACCGCCTTTTACATGACCCGGCTTTGGCTCACCGCTTTCTTCGGCAAACCCAAAACGGAGGCCGCCGGTCACGCCAGGGAAAACGGATGGGTGATGACCGGTCCGCTGGTGGTGTTGGCGGTCTTTTCCGTTTTTGCCGGATACGGCTTCATGCACCCGCCGATCTTCGACGGCATTCTGAACGAGGTTCCGCATCCCGCCGGCGGCGATTTCCTGCTGGTGGCCGGAATCTCCGTGCTGGTGTTCGCCGGTGGTCTGGTGGCGGCCTGGTTCCTGTACGGAGTTGGCGCCGGCGAGGATCAACTTGAGCGCCGGGCGCCGGCCGTTCACAGATTCCTGTCGGCGAAGTTCTGGTTCGACGAGGCTTACAACTGGTATGTGACCAAAGTTCAGCAGCGGTTTTCGGCGCTGCTCGATTTTATCGATCACGTTTTAATTTCCGGCCTGATCGTCCGCGGGACGGCCGGTCTCATCGGCCTGGTGAGTCACGGGCTGAAATCCGCCCATACCGGAAGCCTGCACGGGTACGTGTACTGGATTTTCGCCGGGGTGGTGCTGTTGTGGCTGGTGGTGTATCGATGATTTTCCGACGAGGGAGACCTGCACATTATGGCTGAGCGCTTTTCGTTTTTACTGCAATTGACCGTTTTCCTGCCGATCGTTTTCGGCGGCGCGCTGCTGTTGCTCGGTCCGGCGCGGGAAGCCCTGGTGCGGCGTCTGGCCCTGACCGGTTTTTTGTTTCCGGCGCTGGTGGCGATATTTCTTTGGATCGGATTCTCGCCCGACGAGGAAACCGGGTACGCGTACCTCAGCGACCTGCCCCTGGGCCTGGAATTCCTCGGTATTTCCCTGCAACTCGGGTTGAACGGCATTTCCCTGCCGCTTTTTGTCCTGGCCGGGGTGGTCGGTTTCGCGGCAGGTTTTTATGCGCTTCATTCCGGCGCCGCGCGGCTGCGTGAGTATCTGGCGCTCCTGTTGATCATGCAGGGTGGCCTGATGGGAGTATTCGCGTCGGTGGATGTTTTCTTTTTCTACTTCTTCCACGAGGTGGCCCTGATCCCCACCTTTATCATGATCGGCATCTGGGGCGGCCGGGAGCGGCATTACGCCGCCATGAAGATGACCATCTACCTCACCCTCGGCGCCTTGCTGTCGCTTCTCGGTCTGATCGCGCTCTACGTCCAGAGCGGGGCGGAGTCCTTCGATATGCTGAGTTTGCAGGCGGCCCTGGCCGGGCAGAGTATCGGCAGCGTTGCCCAGACCTACACTTTCGCCCTCTTGTTGTTTGGATTCGGCATTCTGGTGTCACTCTGGCCGCTGCACACCTGGGCGGCTCTGGGTTACGGAGCTGCGCCGACCTCGGCCGCCATGCTGCACGCCGGCGTGCTGAAGAAGTTCGGCCTCTACGGTTTGATTCAGATCGGAGCGCCCCTGCTGCCGCAGGGCGCGGAGAACTGGATGTACTTTCTGGCCCTGCTGGCGCTCGGCAACGTGGTGGTGATTGGTTTTGTGACGGTGGCGCAGCGCGATCTCAAGCAGATGATCGGTTACAGCTCGGTCATGCACATGGGGTACTGTTTTCTCGGGCTGGCCTGCCTATCCGCGGTGGGCGTGGGCGGCGCGGTGATTCTGATGTTCGCCCACGGTTTGACCGTGGCCCTGCTCTTCCTGCTCGGGCATTGTATCTACCGGCGAACCGAGACTTTCGATATGCGGGAGATCGGCGGGTTGGGACGCCAAACGCCGGTGCTGGCGGCGTTTTTTGTCACCGCCATGCTCGCGAGTATCGGGCTTCCCGGTCCGGGACTGGCCAACTTCTGGGGGGAGTTGACCGTTTTCATCGGCCTCTGGCAGTACAAGGAATGGATGGTGATTCCCGCCGTTTTCGGGGTGGTGATATCCGCGGTTTACGGATTGCGCGCGGTCGGCAATATCTTTTTCGGCGAACCGACGCCGGCGTTTGCCGAGGTGTCCCGCGGACGCGCAATCAGCGATATTCAGGGGCACGAACGGGCTCCCGTACTGGTGCTGCTGACGCTGTTGATCGTGGTCGGTATCTGGCCGCGTTCCATGACCGACGGGATCAACCAGGCGGTGACGCCCCTCTACGAGCAGTTCGCCGATCAGTCCCCCGGTACCGCCGCCCAGTACCACGATGGGAACAACATCATGCCGGCTTCGCTGCCGCTGCCGTCCTGTTGCGCGCCGGAGGACATCAACCCGCGAGCCGGGCTATAGGACTATTGTGTGATGAACGATCAATTGCTCCAGTTTAAGGAAATCGCCGCTTCGAACCAGTGGAGCGCCATTCTGCCGGAAATCACCCTGGCGGTGCTGGCCCTGGCGCTCCTGGTGCTGGAAATCCTTTTCCCGAAGCATCGGGTGACGCTGATTCCGCGGGTGGCGGTCTTCGGACAGGTCTTTTTGCTGGCTTGGATGCTCCTGTTTTACCGGAGCGGGGGCGGTTTCCTCGGCCAGGAAACTTTTGCCGGCATGTTGTACCACGACGGGTCGGGACAGGCCATGCGTCTGTTCTTTCTCCTGAGTTCGCTGCTGGTCTGCTACCTGGCGGGCATCAGCCTGGCGGGAAAGCCGGTGCCGCGAGTGGAGTTTTATCACATCACGCTGGTGGTGACGGCGGCGCTCATGCTGCTGGCCCAGAGCAATCACTTCGTGATGCTGTTCGTGGCGCTGGAAACGGTGACGGTCGGGTTCTACGTCCTGATCAGCTATTTCCGGCACCAGGCCATCTCGCTGGAAGCGGGGTTGAAGTACCTGGTGCTCAGTGCGCTCAGTTCGGCGATCCTGCTTTTCGGCATCGCGCTCCTTTACGGAGTGGCCGGCAATCCGCTCATGGTCGGGGGTTCCGCGGATTCCATGAATTTCGGCGCGCTCAACGCCTTCCTGCTGAACCACCCGGAAAGCGGCCTGGCCGCCATCGGCATGATCCTGGTGCTGGCGGGAATGTCGTTCAAAATCGCCGCCTTCCCCTTTCAAATCTGGGTGCCCGACGTTTACCAGGGCGCATCGACCCCCGTGACCGCGTTTCTGGCGGTGGCGTCCAAGGCGGCCGGCTTCGCCGTGCTGCTGACCCTGGTCATGCGGGTGTTCGCACCGATGGAAAACCTTTTGGTGCCGGTGCTGACCCTCCTTGCCACCCTCACGATTTTGTTCGGCAACATCACCGCGCTCACCCAGCGCAACGTCAAGCGACTCATGGGTCTCTCGGGCATCGCCCATGCGGGTTACCTGCTGGTGGGAGTGATTGCCTCGCTTTACGTGCCGTGGGCCATCGGGGCGGTGCTGTTTTATCTGTTCACCTACCTGCTGGCGTCCTTCGCGGTTTTCGGAGTGATGGCTCACCTTTCGAAGGAGGACGGTCACGGCGATGAAATCGAGGACTACCTCAACCTCGCCCGGGAGCGTCCCCTGCTGGGGGGAGTCCTGGTGGTCGGCCTCGGGTCGCTGGCCGGCATTCCGCCGCTGGCCGGTTTCATAGGTAAACTTCTGATTTTCGTCGCGGCGTTTCAGGCCGGACTTTATTGGCTTCTCGGGGTTTCGCTGGTCGGGGTGGTGCTCTCCATCTATTATTATTTCGGCTGGATCAAGGCCGCCGTCTTCCGCAACTGGGAAATCCCCTCCGCCGGACAGGATGCCTCCGACCAGGCCCGCGCCTTTCCGCAGGTCAGCCTGCTCAGTTGCTGGGTGCTCACCTCCCTGGCGGTGCTCACCGTCCTGATCGGTTTTTTCCAGGGTCCGCTCAGCACCTGGCTGGCAAGACTGTAGTCCGAATGCGAATCGAGTTCGCGCATCCTCCTTCCTGGAGGGCGGCGCTCCCGCGCCGCCGGTGCGGGCAGGATGCCCGCGCTCCCAGGTCGATGCGATTCGGTTGAGCCACTTCGTGTATTTCGTGTACTTCGTGGTTAAGAATCCAGTGTTCCGGGGACTTGTGTCCCCGGTTGTGTCCGGCTGAAGCACGGACCTACGGGGAACGTCTCGGTTAAGCAGGTTCATCGTTTGACAAGCCGAATCGAGTTCGCGCTCCTCCAATACATTACCCGCAAATTATACGAGACCGACGGTCGGTTTTTCCGGTTGGTATTGAGTGGCGCCGGTCTGCTAACGTCCGGATATGCGAATTGTAGGTGACGCAGGTGAAATCCCTTGCCCCTTGTGCGGGGCTAAGGGGGCGGCGGTGGTGCCGACTCCCGCTGTGGCCGACTACCTCGATTGTTCGGGCTGCGGGTTGATCTTTCTGCATCCGGGACGTCGTCCGGATCGCGAGGCCGAGCGGGTGCATTACGAGACCCATGAGAACGATCCCACCGATCCGCGTTACCGCGATTTTCTTAACCGGCTCTTCTCGCCGCTACGCGAAAAACTGAAGCCCGGCATGGAGGGGCTCGACTACGGTTCGGGACCCGGGCCGACATTGTCCTTGATGCTGGAGGAGGTCGGGTTTCCCACCGCCACCTACGATCCTTTTTTTGCCCCCGATACCCGGGTGCTTGAACGGGACTATGATTTTGTCACCTGTACCGAAACGGTGGAGCATTTCCACCGTCCGTCCCGGGAGTTCGACCGGTTGGCCGGCCTGCTGAAACCGGGAGGATGGCTGGGCATTATGACCGAAATCTTTCCGCCGGAGGGCGACTTTTCCTCCTGGTGGTACCGCCACGATCCCACCCACGTCAGCTTTTTCCGCGAATCGACCTTTGCCTGGCTGGCTCGGCGGTATGGATGGGATTGGGAACGCGCCGGGCGAACGGTGGTGCTGTTCTATCGTCCGGCCAACAATTCCTCCGCGATATCCTCCAGCGGGTAGGTGATGATTTCCGAAAGCGTCGGGTGGTACCAGGGCGCTTTCAGCAGATCGTGCACCGTGGCGCGCAGGGCGATGGCGGTGGAGAGCGAGTGGATCAGTTCGCCGGCATCCTTGCCCACGATTTCGGCTCCCAGGATCCTGCCGTCCGAGCGGGACGCGATCACTTTCACATAACCATACTTGGCTTCCATGAGAATGGATTTGCCGTGGTCGTCGAACGGGAAGGATGCGGAAACAATGTCCTCTCCGGCGTCGCGCAACGCCTGTTCGGATCGCCCGGCCACCGCGATCTGGGGGTCGGTGAAAAGGACCAGGAGCAGTTGATTGTAATCCACCGGCGCTACCGTTTTCCCCAGGGCGTGCTGTGCAGCGATCTCTCCCTGCTGGATGGCGATGTGAACGATTTCATAGGGGCCGGCGCAGTCGCCGGCGGCGTAGATGTCGGGATTGCTGGTGCGCTGGAACGTATCCGTTTCGATCTGACCGTTCTTCTTCAGGGCGACCCCGGCTGCTTCCAGGTTGAGGGTGCCGGTGTTGGCGCGACGACCAAGAGCGTTGAGCCCGTGCGCGGCCTGGCGGGTGATTTCCCGGCCTTCGTGCATGAAGGTGACTTCGATTTCCCCCTCCTTCCGAACAATGCTCTTAATCTGGGTCCCGGTGAACAACTCGATACCTTCGTCGCGGAATGCGGTCTCGACAACCTTTGCGGCGTCGACCGGGAGTTCCTTGAGGATGTGGGGACTGCGTTGGATCTGAATGACCCGGCTTCCCATGCGCTGCAAGTATTGCGCCAGTTCGCAGGCGACGATGCCGCCGCCCAGAACGATGACCGACTCCGGCAGAAAATCCAGGTCGAGCACGTCGTCGCTGGTCCAAAGCGAAGCCGTATCCAGGCCCGGCACCGGCGGCAGATCGACCTGTGAGCCGGTGCTGATGAGAAATTTTTTGCCGCGCAGAACCGTGCCGTCGTCGAGTTCGATGGAATGAGCATCCCGGAACCGCGCGTTGCCCCGGTGCAGATCGAATTTCCCGGAGGTCAGTCCCTCCCGGCGGTAGGAAGCGAAGTCGGCGATGATTTCCCGCTTGCGCGCCGCTACCCGTTTCATGTCGGCCCGGGCATCGGGAATATCCAGCCCGAAGCAATCCCCGTGCCGGGCGTGGTGCAGGATCTCCGCCGTATAGATCAAAGTCTTGGACGGCATACAGCCGCGCAGGATACACAGCCCGCCCAGTTCCTGTGCGCCGTCCACCACCGCGACGCTCTCGGTGAATTCCAGCGCCTTCCGCGCCGCGTTGTAACCGGCACTCCCTCCGCCGATCACGATAAAGTCGTATTCATGGCTCATGACAGAAGACCCTAAGCAAAAGAGAAGCCCGTGAACAGGGCGAAAAGATCAAGGTGGTCGATCTTGCCGCCCGCCAGGAGTTCCTGTCTGCTGATCGGATTGGGCTGCGGGGATTGCGCCCCGCAGCCCTTCCACACCACCGGATATGCGGTCCTCCACATCCGACGGTTGAACCCGGCGGAGGTCATGGGGGTGCCTCTGCCAAGGTCCACGGCAGGATATACCCGTGGTGCTCCATGAAGGATTCTTGCTCCTTGATTACGGCCAATCGAATCGTTTCGTAAACAAAGCACTTGAGCGGAATAAGTTTATTCAGTACTGTCTTGGCTCGCCTTGGAAGCCTTTGTTTGTGATGACTCAACGGAAGAGGATTTCTCAGTGCTTTTCCAATTGAGCGAATGCTTCGAATGCTTCCTGAGATGCTGAAAGTAACTCTCACTGCTTGGAAAACCATACTCTGGATCAGTGTTTTCGCCCTCGCTGTGCTGGTGCCGACCGGGTTAATGTTACTGGGTGAAGTGCCGCCCGGGAGGGGCTTCTGGGTAGATTTTGGTGCGATTCTAGGGTTTACGGCCTTTGCCGTACTTTGCTTTCAGTTTATCACCACGGGCCGCTTTCCGCGCGTGGGTAAGCCCTTCGGTGTAGATACCCTATTGCACTTCCATCGCCAAATCGGCCAAATTGCCGCGGTTCTCGTATTTAGCCACGTGCTCATCGTGATCGTCGCGGACCCCGCCTACCTCGGCTTTTTCGACCCGAGAGTCAATGCGCCCAGGGCCTTCGCCCTGATCGCGCTCCTTTTGGCTATGGCGGTTCTCATCGTAAGCTCGATCTGGCGAAATAAACTGGGATTGAGCTACGAGTACTGGCGACTCATCCACACTGCCATGGCGTCTCTGGTCGTACTTATAGCCCTCGCACACTTGATCATGGTGGGACACTTCACCCACTCCTTTCTCAAGACCGCCGTCTGGGTCACGATTGCACTGATGGCGTTCTGGTGGCTCTTTCATGTCCGCTTACTCAAACCCCTTGTGGCCTCGCGCAAACCATGGCAAGTGGTTGAAGTTCGACCCGAGGCAGAATCGATTTGGACGCTGGAACTGGAAGCGCTTGGCCATGACGGTTTTGATTTCAAAGCCGGTCAATATGCCTGGATGACAATCGGTCGAAGTCCTTTCCAACTGCAGCAAAACCCCTTCACCATTGCATCTTCACCATCCAATCCCGTCAGGCTGGAGTTCACCATCAAGAAAATGGGTGACTTCACTTCGAACATCGCTGATATACCAAAGGGCACGACGGCTTTTTTGGAAGGCCCCTACGGACATTTGACCCTGCGGGAAAAGACGGCACCCGCTTCAGTTTTTCTCGCCGGTGGAATTGGAATCACCCTGGCGATGTCCATGCTCCGGTGGCTGAAAGCCAGTGGTTCTCCCCATCCCTTCCACCTCTTCTACGCCGCCAAGACAATTGAAAAAATGCCGTTCCGGCAGGAACTGGAGATGCTGGCCAAAGAAATCAACCTCCGGGTCGTTTATGTCCTTGAGTGCCCGCCCGATGATTGGGACGGCGAGAAAGGCCTGCTGCGCACCGATGTCATCACCCGCCATCTACCAAAGAGAACACTGCGCAGTTTCGATTATATGGTCTGCGGCCCGGTCGCCATGGCGGCCTCGCTAAATGAATCGCTACGTTCCCTGGGTATTCCGAAAAGCCAGCAACGGGATGAACGCTTCGATATGGTTTAGTGCGTGGCGGGCAGATTTTATTTCTCAGAAACCAGTGACAATACACACTCATGCATCACACCATAGCCACCTGTGTCGCCCTCGGATTGGGCCTCTTGTTTTTGCTCGCCGCCGTGCTCTTCGCCTGGCTGCTCAATATCTGAAAAATTCAGCTTAAATCGGAGACTCTGTCGGAACCCGCGCTTTGTTTTTTACTACGGTTGTTGCCACTTTTTCCTATCATTTTTTTCCTGTGATTAGTTCATGCTCGTGCCGGGCACTCGAGCGCGGGCATCCTGCCAGCATGGCCGCCGGCGCGGGAGCGCCTCCCTCCACGAGGTGGAAACGCGATCCCGATGTGGATTTAAGAAACGACGAGGCGCCTACCCCGTCAGCCGTCGGCCCAATTCGTAGGCGGTGATACTCAACGCGTACAGGGCGGCTGTTTCGCAGCGCAGGACGTAGGGTCCCAAGGTGACAAAGGAAAAGCCGTGTGCCCGGGCGGCGGCGATTTCCTCCGGACTGAAATCGCCTTCGGGACCGACCAGCCAAAGCACCCGAAAAGGCGCTTCCGGAGTTCCCTGGATTTCGAGGGGCAGAAACCCGGCCAGGCTGCCCGCCTCCGGCACCAGGCCGGCCACCAGCTTCAAATCGTACTTGTCTTCCGCCTCCAGCAGGCGGTCCAGGCCGGTGGTGGAGCTGATTTCCGGAATGAACGGCGTGCCGCACTGTTTGGCCGCCTCCAGGGCGGCGGTACGCCACTTCTCTTCCTTTTTGGGAGAACGCTGGGGGTCCAGGCGCACCTCCGTGCGATCCGTCACCACCGGCACAATACGGGACGCCCCGATTTCGGTGGCGTGGCGCACGATATTATCGAACATTTTTCCCTTGGGCACCGCCTGGGCCAGGGTCAGCGCGTAGGGCAGGGGAGCGATCCTCCGCTGTTCGCCAACCTCCAGGATCGCCGCCGCGCCGTGGTCCCTGGCCAACACGCAATCGAACTCGTTGCCGCGTCCGTCGAAGACCACCACAGGATCGCCCCGGCGCGCCCGGTTCACCCGGACCAGGTGGTGCGATTCCCCGGCGTCCAGCGAAACGACCCCATCCCGAACCGACCCCGGCGGACAATAGCTGCGATAATCCGGCACGACTCCCTTCTAAGCCAGAGCCCGGCCCGCGAGGCAAGCCTATCGCGGACTTTTCACGACCCTTTATGGGTTGACTTCCCACAAAGAATCGCGGCACGTTATCGACTTGCTGTTGATTCAATGCCCGGATGGCGGAATTGGCAGACGCGCCAGACTCAAAATCTGGTTCCCGCAAGGGAGTGCCGGTTCGACCCCGGCTCCGGGCACCATACTGATAGTCAGTGACTTAAGAATCAATCATGCAGTGCCCCTTGGGCTGCTTCGGGCTCGGACCGGGGGTTCCGGGGAGGCGGTTGGAACGGCAACGCCAGCACCTGCCGCTTGGCGTACAGCCTCATCCTCCACCCGGGCTTCCGCCTCAACGATGTGGGCTTCCGTCCCGCTCGCAGTGAATAGTGGCCGTCGGAACGGCCTTTGGAAGACGCGGATCCCTTGTGGATCCGGGAAAATTCATGGCGGAGCAGGAAAACGGCGGCTCGGTCTGCTTCCTGGTTCGCCCAACCGAAACCCGTGACGCAGACATTCCTGTCTGTGACGTATTGGCGTCGGTGTTGGAAGGGAAGACCGCAGTTGTCATCAGAGTCCAAAACCATGAGAAATTGGACTGACTCCCTTTCCCCTCCCCATTGACCGTCCCTGTTGAACCCATGTAGCCCACCACCGGGTAGAAGCGGATTTCCAGGGCCTTGGAAGGGGGGCGCATCAAGAGCACAAGACCTCTTCCAGTTTGCTGGAGCCGGATTGGAGGGCTTGACATTTCCGTCCGCTTTCCGATGGATCTTCTCCATTAAAGCGCCCCTTAAGACCGGTTCCAGCGCGGGGGGGCCCGCGCCGCCTGAAAAACGATTTCTTATCAATCAATTACCTTTTCCGAGTATGAAATGTTTCCATTTATACAAGTTTTTGGCAGGTGCTGCTGGGTCCGTTTTGCTCGCTCCATTGGTTTCGTCCGCTCAGGTGACGTATCGCGTGACGGAACTATTGCCTCCAGAAGGCTATTCCTTCTTGAATCCCCGCGGCATCAACGATGACGGCATGATTGTCGGTAGTCTCTTCGATAACGACCCTGAAGACATGGATGAGTATTTGCACCGGGCCTTTCGCTGGCAGGCCGGAGAGGTCACCGTTCTTCCTCAACCCGAAGGTTATCGGAGCGCCGATGGCTGGGGAATTAACGACCACGGACAGATCGTTGGCCGGGTTTATGCGATCAATGATACACATGACGACAGCCTAACAGTTGTCTGGGAGGGAGACGAAGTTCGCGATTTGGCGCCATCCTACGACGGAGGCCGTCATGCCTTTGAAACCGCGATCAATAATCTCGGAAACTTTGGCGGGGGGCTTCAGACGGAAGAAGGCAGGCGGGCCTTTGTCCTTATTGATGGAGAAATCGAAATCCTCGATACCGGTAACGGCACCGCCACACTTAACGGGCTGAATGATGACAATGTGGGGATCGGGGTGTTTTGGTCCAGTTCGAACATGAATTGGCGTGCCTTTCGTTGGGACCCTGAGAATGGTCTTTCGAAGCTTGATGACCTGGCGGACAAACCCGGCTTGGCGACTGCTTACGCAATTAACAACAAAGGAACAATTATTGGTCGCCGGTGGGCGGACGGTTTCGACCAGGCCTTCAAGTTTTCTGACGGCAAGGTTTACGGCCTGGGAACTCTCGGCGGGCCGGCGAGCGTCCCTCACGACCTGAACGAGAGGGGGGAAATCGTGGGGCAGGCGGATATAGAAGAAACCATTAGCGAGTTTTTTCCCCGGCATCTCCAGCGCGCCTTCTTTTATTCAACTAGGGGCGGGCTTCGCGATCTCAATAATTATACTAGATCGGATTCGCATTGGGTTTTGGAGATTGCTGCCGCTATCAACAATCATGGTCAGATTGTTGGCACTGGGCGGAAGGATGGTAGGCAAGCGGCTTTTTTGCTGGAGCCGCTGCCCACCACGGAACCCTATCTATCAACGGATGGCGAATTCTCGGTCGTTCTATCCGGTTTGATCCCCAATCGAGCTTACATTATCGAGCGTTCCTCCTGCCTCACGGCGTGGGAAGAGGTTGATGTTTTGGAAGCGACCGAAGCGACGGAACATTGGGACACCGGGAAAAGCGTCAACGAGGAACGGATGTTCTACAGGATTCGGATGCCATGACAGGACAGAGTGCCCGGACACTCGATTCCGCTCTCCTTCGGCGCTCTCTTGTCTGGCGGACCTTCATGAGCTGGATCTGCTCCATCGCCTTGAAGCGGTTGAGCCGAACGCAATTTCGCCTCGGGCCTGGAGTTGTCGAAACTCTCCGGAAACGCTTTAACATGCCTCGGCAGAAGTAACTTGGGGAATGTATATCTGAAACCATGCAAACTGACACCGAGCTCGAAAAGAACGGCTCAGGGCCCCTATGGGCGTTAGCCATTCCACTTTTATACCTATTCCTCCTGGGTCCCGCTGCTAGGTATTACGATGCTTTCCCATTGCCAGTGCAGCAGGTGTTGGAAACCATCTACTTCCCATTGCAGTGGTTGGATGAGCGTCTTCCCGGGAATCCATTCAGTTTCTACGTGGACCTATGGGTATGGTGAGAAAGGCAGAGTCGGCCGGGGCATTAGCCCGCCGGGCACCAGGGGGTTTGGAAGTCGTGCCTGGATGTTCGGTTGGCGAGAGCCCTTCGCAGACGTGATCGTTTCGGTTTCCAAATTTGGCTCGCCGTGCTGATGGGAGCGAGAGAACGGGTTTGCCAATTTCTGGTGTTTGGCGTTTGTTGTTTGGTATATGAGCAAACGTTTTGTTGTGATCATGGCCGGGGGGCGCGGGGAGCGTTTCTGGCCGCAGAGTCGATTGCGGCGCCCCAAGCATCTGTTGCCGATTGTCGGGGATAAGCCCATGCTGACCCAGACGGTGGAAAGATTGGAGGGCTTGGTTCCGGTGGAGAACGTTTTTATCATCACCAACCGGGAACAGCGCGATGCGGTGATTTCGGTGTGTCCGATGTTGCCGGCCGAAAATGTGGTCAGTGAGCCGGTGGGGCGCGACACGGCGGCGGCGGTGGGCCTGGCGATGGTCCTGGTGAAGCGTCGCGATCCCGAGGCCTGTATGGCCATGTTGCCGGCGGATCATGTCATTCAGGACACGGACGGGTTCCGGGCGGTGATGGAAACCGCGTTCCAGGCGGCGGAGCAGGACCCGGTGCTGGTCACGATCGGGATTTCACCCACCGAACCGGCCACCGGGTACGGTTATATTCATCGCGGTGAAGAGACCGCTGAGATTGACGATCGCTCGGTCTACAAGGTGAAGGCCTTTGTGGAGAAGCCGAATCTGGAGACCGCGAAGAAGTATCTGGATTCCGGCGACTATTTCTGGAACGCGGGCATGTTTGTCTGGACGGTGGCGGCGATCGATCAGGCTCTGGAGGCGCACACCGCCGGGTTGCATCAAGGGTTGAGGGAGATCGAGACCGGCCTGACCGAAGGCAAACCGTTGGATTCGGTGTTGGAGGAGATTTTTCCGGGGCTGGACAAGATATCCATTGATTATGCGGTGATGGAAAAGGCGGAAAACGTGGTCACGGTGGAATCGGAGTTCGACTGGGACGATGTGGGCGCCTGGCCGGCGGTGGCGCGGCACTTTAAGCCCGATTCCCGGGGCAACACCTTGCGCGGCGCGGCGATGGTGGAAGGAGGCGGCGACAATATTGTCATCTCCGACAACGACCACCTGGTGACGGTTTGCGGAGTGGATGACCTGATCGTGGTGCACACCGACGACGCCACGTTGATTTGTCCCAAGGACAAGGCCCAGGACATCAAGAAGCTGGTCAAGAAGCTGGGCGACGACCCGAAATGGAAATCGTTGATGTGACCCTCGATGCCTCGTTTCCTGGGGATTGATTACGGCGAAAAGCGGATAGGTCTCAGCTGGGGCGATGACCTCGGGGTCGCCATGCCCCTCCCGGCCGCCACGGCGAGCCGGGAGGAGGAGCGTTGGGCGCGGATTGAAGAAGTGATCCGCGACCAGCGCATCGATGAATTGGTGGTGGGTTACCCTTACAACATGGACGGCTCGGTGGGCTTCAAGGCACGCGAGGTGGACCGATTTGTGGAGGCGTTGAAAACCCGTTTCGCCGGGCCGGTGCACCTGGTGGACGAGCGGCTGACCTCCAGCGTGGCCGAGGAGCGTTACCGCCGCCGCAAGACCAAGGTGGACCGCAAATCCGGCCGGGTCGATTCTCACGCCGCCGCCCTGATTCTGCAGGATTTTTTGGATCAGAGGATTGGGTGATGGGGGACGAGGGACGAGGGACGTGGGGGTGGAAGAAACGCTGAAATCGACGAGCCGGGAATCCGTAGCTCCGTGCTTTAGCCGGAGGCTTTTTTCCCGGACTGTGAGGCTGGTTCGCCCGCTGAAGCAGGGCGCTACGGGACGGGGACTTTGCGTAGCTCGTGCTTTAAGCCGGAGATGGCGTTTTGACGAACGACAACAGAAGGCGTGAACCGTTCTTGGTTGTTGGCTGGAATTGGTTAGGGTGCCTTTTATGCGGTGGAAGTGTGTATGTGCGTTTGACGGGGGACCTTTCCAGGGGTGGCAAAGCCAGGCCGGGGGGGATGGGGTGCAGGATGTGATCGAGCGGCGGTTGCGGGAGATATTTCGTCAGCCGGTGCGGGTGCACGGGAGTTCGCGCACCGATTCCGGGGTGCATGCGCGGCGGTTTGTTTTTCATTTCGACGCCGAGTGGCGGCATTCGCCCGAGGCGTTGCTGGCGGCGTTTCGGACCGGATTGCCGGCCGAGGTGCTGGTGTTCTCCGCGCGCCTGGTCCCCGAGTCCTTTCATGCGCGCTTTTCCGCGGTGGGCAAACGGTATACCTACCATGTGTACGAGGGCATTCCGATGCCGTTCGAGGCGCGGTACCGGGTGGCGAGTCACCGGAAACTGGATACGGAGGCCATGGCCGCGGCCGCGGCGAGCCTGACCGGGAAGCGGGATTTTGTGGCGTTTTCGGCGGTCAACCGGGACGAAAAGGAGACCACGGTGCGGCACTTGAGCCGGCTGGACGTCATGCGGCGTGGACGCGATGTCCGCTTTGTGGTCGAGGCGGATGGGTTTCTCTACCGCATGGCGCGCAGTCTGGCGGGAGGACTCATTCGGGTGGGCGAGGGCAAACTGTCGCCCGGCCGGCTGGAGGAGGTACTGAACGAGCGCATTCGTACGGCGGAAATCCCCACCGCCCCGGCCCAAGGATTGTTCCTGGACCGGGTGTTTTATCGGTAGGAGGGGGGATGGCGCGAGGGGCGTGGGGGAGGGAAGGCGTGATCGTGCCGTCCGCATACCGCACAGACGCCCGCTTAAGCAGGGCGCTACGAATTTCGCCCCGTAGGTCCGTGCTTAAGCCGGACATTTCCAAAGGTGCATGTTACTGGAAATCACTGCTTCGGAGCCCACCTCAAATCGTGGAGATCCTTTTTGTTTGTCTTTGTCAGCGACGATCGGCGAAGTTAAGGGGTCTAACCAATCCCCGGTAACCCATACTCCGTATTCACGGTTTTTTTTGTTCACTTTGATCCGCATTCTTTGGCGAAATATCTCAAATTTTAAATTTTCGATCTGAAATGCTTTTTCCCGCGGCCTGGAAAGGCCAAATGAAAAAGCCGTGCCCCATGCCCCGGTTTTCTTCTTTATCCGTACCCCTGGATTGTTTTCTGGATTTGCTGTATCCCCGTTCGTGTGTGCATTGCGGGGAAGCGGCGGACGGGGATTTTCCTCATCTTTGTCCGCCGTGTGCGCGCCGCATTCACTGGGTGCGTTCTCCGGCGTGTCCGACTTGTGGGCATCCGTTTTTTGGGGTGGTGGAGGCCGACCGGACGTGTCCGCATTGCCTGATGCTGCGTCCGGCGTACCGCCGGGGGCGCACGGGGGTTTTGGTCCGGGGACCGGTGCGGGCTTTGGTGCACGGGATCAAGTACCGGGGGGAGATTCATCTCTGGCGGGACGTGCGCCGGGTGCTGGAGCGGGCGGAGGAATTGCTCGCTTTTCTGGATGGGGCCGTCCTGGTGCCGGTGCCGTTGCATCCGCGCAGGCGTCGGGAACGCGGGTTTAATCAAAGCCGGGAGCTGGCCGATATTTTGGCGTCGCTGGCCAAAGCCGAGGCGGTGGAGGAGGTTCTCGTGCGGGTCATCGATACGGAATCGCAGACCCGTTTTGACCGTCGGGAGCGGATGGGGAACCTCAAAAATGCTTTTGCCATTTCTCCCAAATCGGCTTTGAGTCGTAAAAAACGTTATGTGCTGATCGACGATGTTTTCACCACCGGTTCAACCTTGAACGCCTGCGCGAGGACTTTGCGGCGGGAAGGGGTCCGGAAAGTGGATGTGGCGACGTTGGGGCACGGTTGATTTTTAACATTCGCGAGGAACATGGCTTTATTCAGCAAACCGAAATACTCCACCGTCACGGTGAAGAAGAAGGACATCCCGTTCGGGCTCTGGAGCAAGTGCCCGATCAGTGGAGAGATCATTTACAAAAAGGAGCTGGAGCAGAATCAGATGGTGGTGCCCAACAGCGGGTACCATTTTCCGATCGCTCCGGAGGTGCGGTTGTCGTTTCTCCTCGACGAGGGCAGTTTCAGGGAGTGCGACGAAAACCTGGTTTCGGTGGACGTGCTGAAGTTCCAGGGGGTGGCGTCGTACGAGGATAAGCTCAAGCAGCACCGGTCCAAGACCGGGCGCAAGGACGCGGTGTATTCGGGGACCGGTCGCATTCACGATATTCCGGTTTCGATCGCGGTGATGGATTTTCGTTTTCTCGGCGCCAGTATGGGGGCGGTGGTCGGCGAAAAGGTGACCCGTTCGATCGAACGGGCGGCGGACAAGGGGATTCCCTGCATCGTCATTTCCACTTCCGGCGGCGCGCGCATGTACGAGGGGATTCTCAGTCTGATGCAGATGGCCAAGACCAGTGCCGCGCTTGGACGATTACGGGAAAAGGGGCTCCCTTATATCTCGGTGCTGACCAACCCGACCACGGCCGGGGTGATGGCCAGCTACGCCACCCTGGGCGACGTTATTCTGGCCGAGCCCGGAGCGTTGATCGGCTTTGCCGGGCCCCGCGTGATCAAAGAGACGACGCAACAGGCTTTGCCGGAGGGATTTCAGACCGCGGAATTTCTTCTGGAGCACGGTCTGCTCGACCAGATTGTGCCCCGGACGGAAATGCGGGAGCGGTTGCATGTTCTCCTGGGGGCGCTTTATTTGAAGCGCCGGGAGGCGTCCTGACCGGCTGCCGCCGCGGCACTTGCCGGCTTTGGATTCTCGAGTTGCGCTTTGCGGGGAAGGCTTTTAGGAGTCTGTCGGCGAAGCCCGACAGACTCCTAGAGCTTCCGTTTATGAACTACCAGGCGACCAGCAATTATCTGTACGGGCTGAGAAACCGGGGATCCCGCTATGGGATCGGTCGGATGCCGCCCTTTCTGGAGGCGCTGGGAAATCCTGAGAGGCGTTTTCCGGCGTTGCACGTTGCCGGCACCAACGGGAAGGGTTCGGTGTGTGCCATGCTGGAGGCGATCCTGCGGGCTTCCGGACGCAAAACGGGATTATTCACCTCGCCGCACCTGGTGCGGCTCGGAGAACGGGTGCAGGTGAACCGCGAAATTTTGTCGGAGGCCGCCATCGTGGATTACACCGCCCAGTTGAAAGAAGCGGCGGAAAAGGTGTCGCGGGGAGATCCGGAGCTTCATCCGACCTTTTTCGAATTTATGACCGCGATGGCCTTCCTTCATTTTGCCCGGGAGGCGGTGGATGTCGCGGTGGTGGAGGTGGGACTGGGGGGCCGGCTCGATTCGACCAACGTGTTGACGCCGATGGTCTCGGCGATCACCTCGGTGGGGCTGGATCACTGTGAGCAGCTGGGCGACACCCTGGCGAAGATCGCGGTGGAAAAGGCGGGCATCGTCAAACCCGGCGTTCCGGTGGTGCTGGGCCGTCTGGCGCCGGAAGCCGAAACCGCGGTGTTGGAAGTCGCCCGCTTCCGCGGGTCGCCCGTGTTCCGGGTGGAGGACGCCTGGGGGACGGATTTGACCGACTATCCGCGCTGTGCGCTGGAAGGGGATTACCAGCGCATTAACGCGGCGACCGCGCTGCTGGTCCTGCGGGCGGCGGCGGAACGGTTGCCGGTTTCGCCGGAGGCAGTGGAAAAGGGTTTGGCTTCGGTTTCCTGGAACGGCCGCTGGCAGCGGTTGGAAGTGAGCGGGCGCCAATTGATTGTTGATGCCGCGCACAACGAGGAAGCCGCCCTCTGGCTCGACCGCAATCTGACGACGCTGCGCGAGCGGAGCGGTCGCAAGCCGGTGGTGATCGCGGGATCGCTGGGCGAGGACCGGGCGCGGGCGTTGTTTGCGGTGCTGGCGCGTCACGCTTCGGAAATCCATCTGTTGGTGGCCAATCAGCCGCGGGCCACGCCGTTCGCGTTCCTCGAAGCCTGTTTGGCGGAAACTTTCTCCGGTCCGGTCAAACGCGCCTTGATCGATGACCTTTTCCCGGGGCCCGGCCTGTGCACCGCGGGCCAACCCGGCGACACGGTGGTGCTCACCGGGTCCATCTACCTTATCGGTGAGGCCATGGAACGCCTGCAACCGGCCCCGGCGGTGTCGGAGTCGGTGTTGCAGGGGTGATAAGGTGGGGCGAGAGGACGAGGGGCGTGGGGGCGAAAAGAACCAAGAACTAAGAAAAGGTGCAGACCTTCGAACCAAGAACCGAGGCGAAGCCGCTCTCCCATTTCGTGTATTTTGTGTATTTCGTGGTTAAAAAATTCGGATCCAAAGAAGATCTAACCACAGATTACACAAAATAAAGAACCCGGAATCCAAAACCGGTAGTGCGGTGCTTCAGCCGGCTCGGCTCAGTGGCAAAGGGAATCCCGGCAGGCCGGGACTTCGCCTGGCTGGGATTTTCAGACGTAACGGAGCGTCATTCGAACTAAACCCCTTCCAGTGCCTGGATGGCTTGGTGTACGAGGGTGGTGTCGATTTCGTTGACTTCGATGCCCTGTCCAATGTCGGTGAGCATCATGAGGGTCAGGCGGCCGCCCAGATGTTCGCGGAATTCCTCCAGGCCGTGGAGGAGGGAGCGGCGATGTCCGGGATCGTCGAGCTTTTCCTTGAGTTCCGGGACGAACAAAACGAACCCGGCGTTGCGCAGCACGCCGATGATGCGGCGCCACGGTTCCTCCGCCAGCATGCCGGAGAGGCGGCAGTAGGTGGCGTCGAGGGCGAGACCGATGGCCACGGCGTCACCGTGACGAAGGCGATAGCCGCTGAGCGCCTCCAATTTGTGCGCCGACCAGTGACCGAAGTCCAGGGGCCGCGAGGAGCCGGTTTCAAAGGGGTCACCGCAGGTTGCGATGTGCTCCAGGTGCAGTTCGGCGCATCGCCGTATCAGCCAGCGCATGGCATCGTTATCGCGATGACGCAGCCGCTCCGCCGACTCCTCCAGAAAGCGGAAGAACTCGGGATCCTTCAACAGGGCGACCTTGACCGCCTCCGAGATACCCGAACGCCATTCATCGTCGTCGAGTGTGTCCAGCAGGGCGAAGTCGTTGATCACCGCGCAGGGAGGGCTGAAGGTGCCGAGAAAATTCTTTTTGCCGAAGGCGTTGATGCCGTTTTTGACCCCGATCCCGGCATCGTTTTGAGCCAGGACGGTGGTGGGAACCCGCACCAGCCGGATGCCCCGATGCGCCACCGCGGCGGCGAATCCCGCCGCGTCGAGGACGGCCCCTCCGCCGATCGCGACCACGTAGGCGTGCCGGTCGAGATTGCTCCGATTGATCGCGCGCAGGAGACTGGTTAACGGCCGCAGGCGATTCTTGACCGCCTCGCCGCCGGTCACCACCAGCGGGTCGCAGGGAACCTTCAGGTGGGGGGTGGCGGCGGCGTAAGCCTGGATCCGTTCGATCAGTTCCGGGTGATGGAGCAGGAGGCCCTGGTCGATCACAAAAAGCGCCGTGGCTTGCGCTCCCGGCCAGGGAGGGGTCAGAACTTCGGCCAGCAACGGATTGGTCGCCTCCAGGAAGTCGTCGGTGAAATGCACCCGGTAGGTGAAATCGACGCGGATGTTTTGTTGTATGGATTCCGCCGCCACTTTAATCCCGCGTCCTTCTTTCAAGACTCTTACCCTTTCGTTGTTTCCAGCTAGACACCATTGGATGGAATGAGCAAAAAGAGCAGCGTACTTCGCGGCTGTGGAGCAAACAAGCGAATTCACCCGAAACGCTCACGGCCGCTTTGATCCTGCCGTGACCACAACATTTCGAGCGTTCCTGGAACTCATCCGTCCCCCCAATACGGTCACCGCCCTGGCGGATGTCCTGGCCGGCGCCGCTGTGGCCGGTGGTTTTGCGATTTATTTCGGCGAGGCCGGTTTGAGCATTGAACCGGCGCTGATTTGGCTGCTGCTGGCCGGAGTCGGCCTTTATGCCGGAGGGATTACCTTCAACGATGTCTTCGACGCCTCGCTGGATGCCCGGGAACGGCCGGAACGGGCCATACCCAGCGGACGGGTGACTCGCCGCGGTGCGTCCCTGCTCGGCGGCGTTCTTCTGGCGGGCGGGGTGACGGCGGCCTTCGGCGCCGGTTTCGTGAGCGGTCTGATTGCCCTGTCCGTGGCGGCCGGCACCTTCCTCTACAACGGAATCGCCAAGCACCATGCCGTGGCCGGTCCGGTGGTGATGGGGTTGTGCCGTGCGGGGAATCTGCTCCTGGGCATGAGTATCGCGTTGGGCCAACTCGCGGTGTGGTGGCCGTTGGGGGCGTTGCCGTTGCTCTACATCGGTGCTGTTACCGCGGTGAGCCGGGGGGAGGTCCTGGGCGGAAGGCGTGTCAGCGGTGTGATCGCACTCGGGGCTTTGGGAGCGGTGTTTGGGCAGTTGATCGTGCTTGGGGTGCTGTCGCCGTATTTTCAACTGTGGCACAGTTTCCCCTTTCTCCTGCTCCTGGCCGGGTTGGTCCTGCCGCCCTTCGTTCTGGCCGCCACCAGTCCGACCCCCGCGCTGACCGGCCGCGCGGTCAAGGCGGGGGTGCTGTCGCTGGTCGTGCTCAACGCCGCACTGGCCGCCGGCTTCGCCGGCTGGGTGACGGGGCTGGTCGTTCTGGCGCTGCTGCCCTTATCACGCGGACTGGCACGGGCCTTTGTGGTGACCTGAGGGGCAGAGCCCTTCGACAGGCTCAGGGCAGGGGCGAGGGACAAAACCCGTAGTGCCGTGCTTCAGCCGGCTCGGCTCAGTGGCGAAGGGGATCAGGAGTCAGAGGATCCCGGCAGGCCGGGACTTCGCCTGGCGGCTCAGCAGGGGCGAGGCAAAACGCTGAAAGGCTGAAATGCTGAGAAGCTGAAACCAAGAACCAGGAACAAGGAACAGCGGCTCCGCCGTTTCCCCATTTCGTGTATTTTGTGCATTTCGTGGTAAAAAAAAGCCGTAGGGGGCGGGAGCGGTTATGGTTTGCGCGGGCTTGGGTGGGGCGGTAGTTTGGGTCTTATATTCTTATGAAAGTCGACGGTCATTCCGAATATCATTTGACTTACTGCTCCAATATTCATCCGGGCGAAAGCCTGGATGAGACGTTGGCTCAACTGCGTAAACACGCTCCCGAGTTGAAGCGAAGGTTGTCGCCCGACCGGCCATTCGCGTTGGGACTGCGGCTGTCGGCGCAGGCCGGGCGGGATTTACTGACCGGGGACCGTTTGGAGGCGTTTCGGAGGTGGATGGCGGACGAGGACTTTTACGTGATCACCATGAACGGCTTTCCATACGGGGCCTTTCACGGGGAGAAGGTCAAAGAAAAGGTTTATGCGCCGGACTGGAGAACCGAGGAACGCGTTCGTTACACTCTCGACCTGGCCGAGGGAATGATCGGTCTCTTGCCGGAGGAAGGCGAGGGCGGGATTTCGACCTCGCCGCTGTCCTACAAACCCTGGGTGCCTGAAGGGTCGGAACGGGTTCTGGTGTTCGACGAATGCGCGCGCCACCTGGCCCGTGTGGCCGGCGAGTTGGCTCGGATGCGGGAACGAACCGGCAAGCGGGTGCACATCGACATCGAACCGGAGCCGGATTGCCTGCTGGAAAACAGCGCGGAAACGGTCGCGTTTTTCACCGAACACCTGTTTGAGGAGGGCGTGGCCTACTTGCACGGGGTCTACGGCTTTGAGAAAAGCCGGGCGGAAGAGGCTTTGCGCGAGCATATCCAGATCTGTTACGATACCTGTCACTTTGCGGTGGAATACGAGGAGCCCGGCGAGGCCATCGACCGGCTTTTGGCGGCCGGCATCGGCATCGGCAAGGTGCAGATCAGCGCCGCGCTTAAAACGCTCCCGCCGGAAGGGATCGAGGATTATCTGCGGTGGACAAAACGGTTGTCGGCCTTTGCCGAGTCGACCTACCTGCATCAGGTGGTGGAGCGCCGCGCCGACGGAAGCCTGCGGCGTTATCCGGATTTGGCGGAAGCCCTGGGCAGGAAACAGGATCCGGACGCCCGCGAGTGGCGTATCCATTTTCATGTACCGGTTTTTGCGGAAGCGTTTGGCGGGCTGGAGTCCACCCGGGAGGATATCGTCACCAGTCTCGCCGCCGTACGGGCCAAAGGCCTCCGGCCGCAACTGGAGATCGAAACCTACACCTGGGACGTTCTCCCCGAGGGGTTGAAGGGAAATCTGCTCGACTCCATCGAACGCGAATACCGCTGGACCCTCGGGGTGTTGGGTAACGAATAATGCGAAAAACCGCGGTATTGAACGTGGTCGGATTGACGCCCGACCTGATCGGCGAAAACACACCCTTTCTCGCGAAATGGCTGGGCGGGGAGGCGCGCTCCGCCGCGATCGGCCCGGTATTGCCGGCGGTGACCTGTTCGGCCCAGGCGACCTACCTGACCGGGGTGCAGCCGGCGCGACACGGGATCGTGGGGAACGGCTGGTACTTTCGGGAGATGGACGAGATCAAGTTCTGGCGTCAGTCCAACAAACTGGTCCAGGCGCCGAAGGTCTGGGAGCGTGCCCGCAAGGAGGATCCGGACTTCACCTGTGCCAACCTGTTCTGGTGGTACAACATGAACTCGACGGTCGATTACCTGGTGACGCCGCGTCCGATTTACCGCACGGACGGAGTCAAGGTGCCCGACATCCTCACCGAGCCGCCCCACTTTCGCGACAATCTGCAGGACCGTCTGGGACAGTTTCCCCTGTTTAAATTCTGGGGGCCGTTGACCGATATTTCCTCCAGTGACTGGATTGCCGAGTGCGCCCGGTTCACGGAAAAGCGCTTTCAGCCGACCCTCACGCTGGTTTACCTCCCGCACCTCGATTACAACCTGCAGCGCCTGGGACCGAACGATCCGGCGATCGGCAAGGACCTGCGGGAAATCGATGAGGTCTGTGAGGGACTGGTCCGGTATTACCAGGAGCGTGAGATCGCGGTCATTGTGCTGTCCGAGTACGGCATCACCCCGGTGAGCCGGCCGGTGGCGTTGAACCGCGCGCTGCGAAAAGCCGGTTACATCACGGTCCGCGAGGAGATGGGCGGTGAAATCCTGATCCCGGGCAGCAGCCGGGCTTTCGCGGTGGCGGATCATCAGGTGGCCCACATCTACGTACGCGATCCTGCCGATGTTGCGCCGGTGCGGGATCTCCTGGCCGAGGTGCCCGGGGTGGCGACCCTGCTCGACGCCGCGGGGCAGGCGGAGCACGGGCTGAATCACCCGCGCTCCGGGGAGCTGGTGGCGCTGGCGGAGCCGGATGCCTGGTTCTCCTACTACTACTGGCTGGACGACCGAAAGGCGCCCGATTTCGCCCCCACGGTCGATATCCACAACAAACCCGGTTACGATCCGGCGGAGCTTTTTATCGATCCAACCATCCGTTGGCCGAAGTTCAAAGCCGCCCGGCGGCTCCTGCAAAAGAAGCTCGGATTCCGTTACCGGATGGACCTGATTTCCGCCGACGGGACTTTGGTGAAAGGCTCCCACGGCCTGCGCGCCGCCTCCCGGGAAACCGGGCCCCTGGTGGCGTCCAATGTTCCGAACCTGATCGATCGCGAAACCTTCGCCCCGACCGAAATCCACGACCTGATCCTGGCGCACTTGAGGGGAGGGTGAGCCCTTCGGCGTGGGGCGTGGGTATTGTCTAAAGGTAGCTTTGGGCGGGGGAGGCCACCACGAGGTAGATGATGTACACGGCGATTGCGACCACCGCCAGGAGGAAGGCGACGAGCGCGACCACTTTGATCTTTTCCTGCCGGGGAACCTTGTTGTGGTATGGCATAGGTACGGGAGACGAATTGGGATGAAACTCGTTGGGGCATCCTAGGTTTTTCGGCAGGATTGTCAAGGGGGGGCGCCGGGAGTGAGCCGGTCAGTCCCCATCCCGTTCTTGCCACCATGAGGGGATTCCTCCGTAGTGGTGCCATGAGTTACTGGGAAGCCATTCTTTTCGGCATCGTGCAGGGCATCACGGAGTTTCTGCCGATTTCAAGTACCGCGCACATCGTTGTGACCGGATACCTCCTCGGACAGACCTACCCGGGGTTGGGGTTTGAGATTTTTCTGCATCTGGCTTCGGTTCTGGCGGTCCTCATTTATTTCCGGAACGATTTGCAGCGGCTGATCGCCGGGTTCCTGCGCTACCTGGTACGACGGGGACCGGAGGATAGAACGGAATTCTTTTTCGGTCTGTACATCGTGGTGGCCACCGTGATCACCGGAGTGCTTGGAATTCTTATGCAGGGGCAGATCGGCGATGCCATGAAACAGCCGCCGTTTGTGGCCGCCATGCTGGCGCTGACCGGGGCCTTCCTGGTTTTTCTGGAGCGCTTTAGCCGTTACGGGGACCGCCGGGAGAAGGACATGACCTTCCGCGATTCGGTGATTGTCGGCCTCGGGCAGACCGTGGCGGTGTTGCCGGGGGTTTCCCGGTCGGGGGCCACTTTGATCGCCGCTCTCCTCTCGGGTTTGAGCCGGGAGACCGCGGTGCGTTATTCTTTTTTGCTCTCGGTGCCGGTCATTATGGGATCGAGCGTGCTGGCGCTGGGGGACCTTCAGGACGGAATGTTCGGGCGGATCGGCTGGGGGCCGCTGATGCTCAGTTTCGCCGTTACCTTTGTTTGCTCGCTCATCGGCATCGTCTGGCTGATCGAATTCCTCAAACGGAAAAAACTGGTGTGGTTCGCCGCCTACCTGTTTGCGCTGGCTCTCTTTGTTTTCTTTTATTTCCCGTCCGAAATGGTGATCGATATTGAATAGACCTCGATGGAATTCACGTCCGCGGAAGTCGCGGAGACCGGAAAATCGTAAATGAAGGGTACATTATGACTCCCGAACATCTGGAAGCCGACAAGCCACGGGTCAAGAAACTGATCGAAGACCACAAATGGAAGGAATTGGCCGCCCTGGTAAAGGACTGGCCCGATCCGGAAGTGGCGGATCTGCTGCTGGCGCTGGAAAAAGCCGAGCGGGTGCTGTTTTACCGCAGTTTGCCGCGCAAACGAGCGGCCGATGTTTTCGCCCATCTGGATCCGGAATACCAGGACGCCTTTGTCAAAGAGCTCTCGGAGGAGGACAACCGTTACCTCCTGGCCAATTTGAGTCCGGACGACCGGACGGCGCTGCTGGAGGAACTCCCTGCCGAAGTGACGCAGCGCATGATGAAGCTGCTCAATCCGGAGGACTTGAACGAGGTCCGGCAGCTTCTGGGTTACCCGGAGGAAAGCATCGGGCGACTCATGACTCCCGACTACCTGGCCATTCGGGCGGACATGACGGTTTCCGAGGCGCTGGAGCATATCCGGGAGACCGGACGCGACAGTGAAATCCTCAACATGCTCTACATCACGGACGACCACGGAAAGTTGCTCGACGCCCTGCGCATTCGTCGTCTGATCCTGGCCGATCCGGAGGCATCGGTGGAATCCTTGATGGATTACCGGTTCGTGAGCCTCACGGCCTTCGAGGACCGGGAGTACGCGGTTCAGATGATTCAGCGCTACGACTTGAACGCCTTGCCGGTGGTGGATTCGGAAGGCGTTTTATTGGGGATCGTCACCGTCGACGACGTCCTGGATGTCGCCGAAGAGGAGGCGACGGAGGACTTTCACAAGAGCGCGGCGGTGGCGCCCCTGGACATGCCCTACAGCCTGGCCAGCCCGGGATTACTTTACCGCCGGCGCATCGGGTGGTTGACGATTCTGGTGTTCGTCAACCTTATTTCCGCCAGCATTATCGCGGGATATGAGGAGTACCTGTTACAGTTCATTGTTCTGGCATTCTTTATGCCGCTCCTGATTGCCAGCGGAGGAAACGCGGGAGCCCAGTCCGCCACCCTGATGGTGCGCGCATTGGCCACCGGTGATTTGCAGCTGGGGCGGTGGGGCAAAGCCATCGGCAAGGAATTGGCGGTGGGTCTTCTGCTCGGGGTGAGCATGGGATTCCTGACCTACTTCCTGGGTATCTACCGGGATGGCCCGGAGATCGGCCTGGTGGTGGGGTTGAGCATGATGGCGATTGTCCTGGTTGCGAACCTCTTTGGCGTGATTCTGCCGTTCACTCTGACCCGGTTGCGAATGGACCCCGCGGTGGCCAGCAGTCCCTTGATCACCTCGCTGATGGACGCGATCGGGTTGTTGATCTACTTCGCCATCGCCGCGACGGTGCTGGACCTTTCGGTTTGATTTTCACCCGGCGGCTGGATTGGAATTGATGACAACTATGGAAACTCCACGTGATCTGGGCTTTCGCATGCCCGCGGAATGGGAACGGCAGGAGGCCGTCTGGCTGACCTGGCCCGTCAATGAGACCACCTGGCCGGGCCTCTTCGAGCGCATTCCGCCGAAGTTTGCCCAGATTGCAGCCATCATCACCCGTCATGAAGCCGTGCACCTCAACTGCCCGGCGCCGGTGCAGGCGTCCGCCCGAAATCATCTGCTGGAAGCCGGAGCCGACCTGGATCGCGTCCGCTTTTTCGATCATCCCAGCAACGACGCCTGGTGTCGGGATCACGGGCCGATCTTTGTCAAGAACGACGCCACCGGCCAGGTGGCCCTGACCGACTGGAAATACAACGCCTGGGGCGGAAAGTATCCGCCGTTCGACGCCGATGACGCCATTCCGCTGCGGATCGCGGAAGCGCTGCAAATGATGCGTTTCGCCGTACCCGCGGTCATGGAGGGAGGCTCGCTGGAGGTCGACGGCCGCGGCGGGTTGTTGACCACCACGCAGTGCCTGTCTAACCCCAACCGCAATCCCCACCTCTCGCCGGCGGAAATTGAACGCCTGCTTGGCGACCATCTCGGGGTGAACCGGTTTTATTGGCTCGACGAAGGCATAGCGGGCGACGACACCGACGGGCATATAGACGATATCGCCCGCTTTCTGCCCTCGGGGGCGATTGCCTGTGTGTCGCCGGAGGACGAATCCGACCTCGATTTCCGTCCCATGCGGATGAATCTCGAGCGCCTGGAATCGTTTCGCGATGCCGAGGGAAAACCCTTTGAGATCGTGAAACTGCCGGCCCCGGAGCCGATATATTTCCACGACGACCGTTTGCCGGCGTCCTACGCCAATTACCTGGTGATCAACGGCGCCGTATTGCTGCCGACCTTCGGGCAGCCCCGGCGTGACGGACTGGCGCGGGAGATTCTGCGGGACTGTTTCCCGGGGCGTAGCGTTTACCCGGTGGATTGTGTGGATTTGGTGGTCGGACTGGGAACGCTCCATTGCATTTCCCAGCAACAACCGTTAGCGTTCTCGGAAACGCGATGATTCGACACACACTGAATGTTCTGGTCAGGGGACGGCCGGCGGTTTTAATTGCTCTGCTGATCCTGATGCCCGGCTGTGCCACTTCCTTCCCGCAGCGAACGGACGATGGCGAAACCCGGGTTTTCACCGCCGATCGCCAGCAACTGATGGCGGCCATTCGCGACGAGGTCGAAGACCGGGATTATCGCGTCCGTTACGCCGATTCCCGTGCCGGTCGCTTGACCGCGTTGAGCTGGGTGCGGTCTGAAGCTTCCTTTCGCAACTCCCGGCAGGTCGAGCTCGAGTTTCATCTGACCGACCTGGGCCCGGACGAAACGGAGGTCCTCCTGGTGATCAATGAAATCGAGGAGCGCGAACTGGTGCGCGACCGGCCCATGGTCTCGCGCCGAATCTCCCGCGACCGCGCTCTCTACCGGGTGATCCTCGACGGCGTCGCCGAACGGCTGTGATCCGCTGAGGAATCAAGGGATAACGGATAACGCCATCCCCCTTCGTTTTCTACTTGCGCGCCGCCTCGGATAGGCGGATAGTCGTTTCTTTAGTCTTGCGGAGAAGCGATTTTCCGGTCGCACCGGAAACGGTTCCTTTCGCTTCTTCCGTTCAACCGAAATATAACCCACAAGGATGACATTACGTCATACCGGGTTCTCCGGGTTGAGGAGGAACCAATAAGAGAATCCATCACAACAGCACATGAGTTCCATAATGAGTGAACTGCTCGCCGAGAGCAGGTTCGATAAACTGCGGGAAGGCACGATTATTGCCGGAACGATCATTGAAATCAGACAGAACGAGGTCGTCATCGACATCGGGGGCAAGTCGGAAGGCGTGATTCCCGCGGTTGAGTTCCCCGACATCAGTGAACTGCAGGCCGGTCAGGAGATCGAGGTTTTCCTGGAGCGCCTGGAGGACAAAGAAGGCAACCCCGTAATCTCCTTCGACAAAGCGGAGCAAAAGAAGAACTGGGAGAACATCCTTTCCAAATGCGAAGAAGGGGCCATTGTTCCCGGCCGAGTCAAGGCCAAGGTCAAGGGCGGCCTGATCGTCAGTATCGGGGTCGACTCCTTCCTTCCCGCGTCGCAAGTCGACGTGCAGCCTCCGAAGAATTTGGAGCAGTACGTCGGACAGACCTACGACTTTAAGGTGGTTAAGATCAACCTGGACCGCCGGAACATCGTCATTTCCCGCCGGGAACTGATCGAGGAGCAGCGTCACGCCAAACGCCGCAAGTTGCTGGAGGAAGTCACTCCCGGACAGCTTCGCACCGGAGTGGTCAAGAACATCACCGATTACGGCGCCTTTATCGATCTGGACGGTCTCGATGGCCTGCTTCACATCACCGATATGAGTTGGGGCCGGATTTCCCACCCGAGCGAAATGCTTAAACAGGGCGAGGAGGTCGAAGTGATGATTATCGAGGTCGACCGCGACAAGGAGCGGGTTTCCCTCGGTCTCAAACAGACCACCAAGAATCCCTGGGACAACATCGAACAGAAGTACCCGGTCGGCCACAAGGTGCGCGGCAAGGTGGTCAACCTGGTGCCCTACGGCGCATTCATCGAGCTGGAAGAGGGCGTCGAAGGCCTGGTGCACGTCACCGAGCTGTCCTGGACCAAACGGGTCACCAAACCCGGCGACATGCTTCGCGTGGGCGAGGAAATCGACGCGGTGGTTCTCGGCATCCAGAAGCAGGAGCAGAAGATTTCCCTCGGCCTGCGTCAGCTCGAAACCAATCCCTGGGACATGGCCCGTCACAATTATCCGGCCGGAGCCCGTGTTCGCGGCGAGGTGCGCAATATCACCAACTACGGTGCCTTCGTCGAACTCGAAGAGGGCATCGACGGCATGGTGCACGTTTCCGATATGTCCTGGACCCGCAAGGTCAATCATCCCAGCGAGGTGCTCAAGAAGGGCGACGTCATCGATGCAATCGTGCTCGATGTCGACGCCAACAATCAGCGCATCTCTCTCGGCATGAAGCAACTGACCGATGATCCGTGGGATGATATCGACCGCTACTTCAAGGTGGGGGATGTGGTCACCGGCAAGGTCTCGAAAATCGCCAACTACGGCGCTTTCGTCGAACTCAAGGAGCAGATCGACGGCCTCGTTCACATCAGCCAGATCAGCGAGGAGCGCGTGGAGAAGATCAAGGACGTGCTCGAGCCCGGGCAGGAGGTCACCGCGCGGGTGATTAAAATCGACCGCGAGGAACGCCGCATTGGCCTGAGCATCAAGGCCGCCAACTACAGTAGTGAGGAACTCCAGGCTGAGGCCGCCGTCTACGATTCCATCAAGGACGGGGAAGACCTGATGAAGCTGGGCGACATTCTCGACCAGGCCACCGGCAAGAAGTAATCATTCTTCCAAACCAAAAAAAGCGGAGCTGAAAAGCTCCGCTTTTTTTGTGGAGTGACATTTAGGGGCGCCGTTTCTACCGTAAGCCAACTTTGAATACTGAATCGGGCACAAACGAATGAATGGGTTTGAGGACAATGGCACGGAGATGAGGCGAAAGGATGGCGGTCGCCGTTTGAAGCGGAAAGCGATCGGCAGATTGATTTCATCGACATGGCACTTGATGGCGGCGGTTGCGGTTACCGGCGTTGGATGGTCCGTGGCATCGGCGACTCAGTCCGACGGTTGGCGGGCTCCGCCGCCGGTTCCGCCGGTGGAGACGGGGATTTCGGCCCGCTTCGATCCGGTGACGCTCTCCGGCGAGTCTCTCGGGGAAGTGCCTGAATCCCTGGTGGCGCGACCGGCGGAGGAGCCGGTGGTCACCTGGCGGGAACGGGCCGATTCGCTGGATGCGGTAACCCTGCAGGTGTCCTCCGGATACGACGTTTTGCAGTCGGATTTGTATGTGATCGAGGGGGCCGCCTTTCACCTGGCCCAGCCCGACGGCGAAACCCAGGTCATTGAACTCAACCCCGATTTTCTCGCTCAGGCGGACACCCGGCTTTTCTTCGAAAGTCGCCTCGGCTGGGCGACCTCCAATCAGGTCGCGCGCGTCCAGATTTCGACCGATGGCGGAAGCAATTGGGCCAATCTCTGGAGCCAGACCGGATCCAATGATTCCGGTGAGGGAGCCTTCTCGCGGCGAACGGTGGATCTCTCCAGCTACGCGGGTCAGGTTTACCGGCTGCGTTTTGTTTATTTTTTCGGGGGTGGCACCCTGTATCCCCAGACCGATCCCGGGGTGGGCTGGTACATAGACGACATTCAAATCGGGGCGGATTTCGCCACTCGGCTCTATTCCATTGGGGACCCGACCGCGGAGGAGCAGCTCTTTCTGGAGTTCATCAATCGTGCCCGCGCCGATGTGATGGCGGAAGCCTGGCGCTTGCGGGAAAGCGACGATCCGGATGTGTGGGCGGCCACGGCGTTTTATGAGGTGGATTTCGATTTGCTGATCGAGCAGTACGAGGACCTGGCCGACGATTTTGGCCCTTCGGCGCAGCCCCTGGCGTTTCACGAGGGGTTGACGACCGCTTCCCGCCTGCACTCGCAGGACATGTTCGACAACGTGTTTCAGGGACACTCCAGCTCCGCCAGTCCGCCCCCGCCCCACCAGCCCGGCGATTCGCCCGCCGCTCGCGCCGGATACCAGGGGTACGTGTTCCAAAGTATTTCCGAAAACGTCTATGCCTATGCCGAATCCGTTTGGCACGGTCACGCCGGATTCAATATCGATTGGGGCACCGCGCCGGGAGGCGGTTCGGTCGGCGGCATGCAGGATCCGCCGGGACACCGGTTGAACATCCACGATCCAGTGTTTCGCGAGGTCGGCATCGGGGTGGTGCTGGGGACCAACAGCGGGGGAGGCGATTCGGTGGGCCCGGTAATTGTCACCCAGAAGTTCGGCACGCTGGCCGGTGGCGGGGCGCCTCTGATTACCGGCGTCGCCTGGAATGACCTGGGAGGGACGGGATTTTACGTCCCGGGCGACGGACTCGGCGGCATCGAGGTCCGCGTCGAAGGCGGCTCCTACCATGCGGTCACCTCGGCGTCCGGCGGTTACGCGGTGCCGGTACCGGGGGACGGCGTGTATCAGGTGACCTTTTCCGGCGCCGGGTATGGGCCCCACAGCTTTTCCGTGCTGGTGGAGGACGGTATGAATGTGAAACTGGATTATCGGCCGGACGAACCGCCTGCGCCCCGGCTTCGGGTTGTGGCGTTCACCTTTCAGGCGCACCAGGACCGGGCGCGGCTGGATGTCGAGGCGCCCGCCGGAGTGGATTTGCTGCTGGAAACCAGCACCGACCTGCGGGAGTGGATTCCGTTGCCGGAGGTATCGGCGGTCTCGCTGGGTCAGGGCGTGTTGCGTTTCGAACCGGAGACCGCGGACGACCGGAGGTTTTACCGGGTGGTAATCCAGGAGTGATCGCGGCCCGGCCCGGCCGGGAAGATTGGCTTTGGCTGCGGAGAGAGCTTGAGCGGGCCGCGCCGCGGTGGTAATGTTTCTGGTTTCCTCCGTCTGCCGTATTGTGTGTCGGCTTCCGGGAGAGAGCTTTTTACCGACATGGACGGAATTCCACCCATAGATCCTTACCGCAGGCGGTACGACGAAATCGACGCCCGCATGGCGTCGCCCGATTTTTTCAGCGATCAGCGCCGGGCGGCCAGCATGTCCCGCGAGCACCAAAAGCTGGGAGAGTTGTTGGAGCGCTACGAGAACCTGCGTCAGTGTCACCGGCGCATCGAAGAAAACCGCGCCCTGATGAAGGACCCGTCGACCGAGGAGGAACTCAAGGAACTGGCGGAACTGGAACTCCCCGAGTTGGAGGCCGGGGCGGAGCAATTGAAGGAGGAGATCCTGTTTGCCATGATCCCGCCGGAGGAAAGCGATTCCCGCAATACCATCATTGAAATCCGGGCCGGCGCCGGCGGCGACGAGGCCAGCCTCTTCGCGGGCGACCTTTATCGGATGTACTGCCGTTACGCCGAGATCAAGGGCTGGAAGGTGGAGACGCTCGGCATGAGCGAGAGCGAGTGCGGCGGGTTCAAGGAGGTGGCGTTTCTCATATCGGGAGAGGAGGTCTACCGCACCCTGAAATTCGAAAGCGGGGTGCACCGGGTGCAGCGGGTTCCGGTGACCGAAGCCAACGGGCGCATCCACACCTCCACCGTCACGGTGGCGGTCCTCCCGGAGGCCGAAGAGGTCGATATCGACATCAATCCCGAGGACCTGGAGATCACCACCAGCCGGGCCAGCGGCGCGGGCGGACAGCACGTCAATACCACCGACTCCGCCGTGCAGATCCTGTTCAAGCCGACCGGCATGATCGTGCACTGCGCGGATGAGCGTTCCCAGCACAAGAACCGGCTCAAGGCCATGACCGTGTTGCGATCTCGTTTGCTTAAAGCGAAGGAGGACGAGGAGCGGGCCAAATACGCCGCGGACCGCAAGAGTCAGGTCGGCACGGGTGATCGCAGCGAACGCATTCGCACCTATAACTTCCCCCAGAGCCGTCTGACCGATCACCGGATCGGTCTGACCCTGCACAGCCTGCCGGAAATCATGGAGGGGCGCCTGGATGAAGTGGTCGACGCCTTGCAGCGGGCGGATTACGAAAGTAAATTGGAGGCCTTGATTGCGGCATCCTGAGACCAAAGGTGACAGCGGCGTCCGGGCCGCTTATAGTGGGTCGCAATGATCGATCCGATTAAAATCAGCGTGCTGGTTCCCGCCTATAACGAGGAAGCGCTTCTCGGGGCCATGATAGATTCGGTGCGGGAAAGTTTCCGGGGGATCGGGCGGGAGGACTACGAGTTGATCGTATGCGACAACAATTCGTCCGACCGCACCGCCGAGGTGGCGGCGGCTCGTCGAGTCAGAGTCGTTACCGAATCGCACAACCAGATCGCCAAAGCCCGCAACACCGCGGCGGCGGCCGCGACCGGGGATTGGTTGATCTTCATCGACGCCGACTCGCGACTGACTCCCGCGCTTTTGCGCCGAACGATCGAGAACCTCGACTCCGGCCGGATCTGCGGCGGCGGAGCCCGGGTGGCCATGAACCCGGCCGAAACCCCCTCGGCGATGCGGATCGGTTTGGCCTGTTGGAACACCGTTTCGGTCCTGTTCGGCTGGGCCGCGGGATCCTATGTGTATTGTCTGCGCCGCGCCTGGGAGGAGACCGGCGGGTTTGACGAACGCTATTACGCCGGCGAGGAAATCTTCTTCTCCCGGCGCCTGAAACGCTGGGGCCGCAGGCAGGGGATGCGGTTTGCGGTGATATCCGACCAGGCCGTGGAAACCTCGCCCCGCAAGGCCGACCACTTCACCGTCGGACAAATGATCCGTCAGGTGCTGGTCTGCTGCCTGCCCGGTTCACTCCGCCGCCGCGACCGCTGCAATTTCTGGTACTCCCGTCCGCCGGTGGAGTGAGGGGCGGCGAATGCCCCATCCACGTTCGTGATAAAATTCAAGGGATAAGTTGAGGGACTCAGCAACGGCATCCTTTTAGCAAGGATCAACGAACAACGGCCTGACCCCATACCCCGCCCCTCATCGCGCCCCTCATCGAATTCCCGCCATCCACGGCTGATTCGTGCGACATTGACCAAACCGCTAATTTGATGGATCGTTGCTGAAGGATGAAATCGCAGCAAGCCACAAAGAACAACCACGAAAAAGCTATACGCGAGCGCATCGCGCAGTGGCGTCGGGCGGAGCCGACTTTGCAGGCTCAACGTCAGCGGGATATCCGTAACGCCGACACCCAGGCCGCTGTGGCTTGGTTCGATGGCGTGTCCCGAGCGTTGGGTGCGGACACGACCCGTCAGGACAGAGGGCTTGTGGAACAGCAGAGGTTGTTTGCCAGGTTACGCACACGATGAAGGACTTGTTGCAGGCCGCACGCGATCTTCAAAAATTTCTCGACGGAAAGGGCTGGGAGTTTTGTTTTATCGGGGGTCTGGCGGTAATCCATTGGGGAGAACCGCGTTTGACCCGGGACATTGACCTGACACTTCTCACTGGCTTCGGGCAAGAAGAGATATTTGTGGATGAACTGCTGGTCAGGTTCCCGGCACGAATGGAAAACGCACGCGCCTTCGCCCTGGAAAATCGCACTCTTCTCATTGCGGTTTCGGGAGGTTTTCCGGTGGACATAGCTTTGGGCGGGTTGCCCTTTGAAGAAGAGGCGGCTCGCCGGGCGCGCGACGTGGAGTGCGCTCCGGGAATCGCATTGCGGCTTTGCTCTCCAGAGGATCTGGTGGTTATGAAAGTGTTTGCAGGGCGACCCGAAGACTGGAGGGATGTTGAAGGAATCGTCATCCGGCAAGGAAGAAGGTTGGATGTTCCCTACATCCTACGCCAGCTCCAACCGCTTTTGGAGGTTAAGGAAGACAAGGAATCGGCGGCGAAGCTGACGGACATGCTTGAGCGGATCGAAGGACCTTGAAGTTCGATACCTGACAGCGGCTGTTTTTCGGAAATTCGCCTGGGGGCGTTGCGGTCGTATCGCGATCCGCTTATTGAAGGGGTCCAATCCCCACGGTCTCCGCGACGGAGCGGCAGCCCGCGTCTTCGAGCATACCTTCCCACGCGTCGTTCAGCCGGCGAACCAGTCCCGGCCCTTCGTAGATGAGGGCCGTGTAAAGCTGCACCGCCGAAGCGCGAAAGGCGAAGGGGTCAGGCCGTAAGCCGGCGCGGGGCGCGTCCATTGCGAGTTGGTTCGATTCCGGCGACATCGGCAATTTGCTCTAATCGGATTGACTTGAAGATGGAAAAACGGTGACCCCGCTTGGCAGCTTTGGGCGGTTGCGTATGTTGCTTTCCATGCTCGACGGACAGTCCAGGTTACCGGGTGGCGCGGGCCATGCGGCCAAAGCGGCCTTTATCGAAGAGGTTCGTCTGCGGCCGCGCCGGTCGCGGGTACGGGTTGACGGGTTGCTTTTGGGTTTCTGGATACTATTGCTGGCGAAATGCCTCCTCTCGACCTGGGCGGTGGCTCACTGGAACATGCCGATCAGTTCGTTTTGGGTCTGGTTGCCATCGATAATCTTCGGCGCGGTTTGCACGATTCTGTACTGGACCCGGCCGTGATCGGCCCGGACGCGGGTAAGCGCTTGCCATGCAATGGACGGGACGCTTTAGCTCATGGGTATGGCTTATGATTTTGACCGGGTGATCGACCGCAAGGGCACGGGCAGCGAGAAGTGGATGCCCTTCGAGGACGGCGACGTGTTGCCCATGCCGGTGGCGGATATGGACTTCGCTTCACCGCCGGAGTTGGTCGAGGCGTTGCGGGAACGGGTGGACCACGGTGTTTTCGGTTACGCGCAGCCCACGCAAGGGCTCATGGATACGGTGATCGGCATGTGCCGGGACCGGTACGGCTGGGAGGTCGATCCGGAGTGGGTGGTTTGGCTGCCCGGGCTGGTTTGCGGTATCAACGTGACCTGCCGCTCGATCGGCGTTCCGGGAGATGCGGTCATGACGGCGGTGCCGGTCTACCCGCCGTTTCTGACCGCCCCGCGCAACATGAAGCGGGACCTGGTGACCGTGCCGCTGGCGCTGGAGGGGGATCGGTGGACGTTCGACTGGGAGGCGCTGGAGAAGGCTTACACGTCTAAAGTGAAGCTGTTTCTGCTGTGCCAGCCGCACAATCCGGTGGGGCGGGTTTTTGCTCCGGAGGAGATCGAACGGCTGGCGGCGTTCTGCCTGGAGCGCGACATCGTGCTCTGTTCGGACGAGATTCATTGCGATCTCATCCTTGACGACATTCCGCATCGGCCCACCGCTTCCGTGAGCCCGGAGATCGCCCGCAACACCATTACCCTTATGGCGCCCAGCAAAACCTACAACGTGCCCGGGCTCGGGTGCGCGTTCGCCATCATTCCCAACCCGAAGCTGAGGGCCGCGTTTCATCAGGCGAAAGCGGGCATCGTGCCCCAGGTCGGCGTTTTCGGTTACGCCGGGTGCGAAGCCGCCTACGGGCGTGGAGAACCCTGGCGGCGGGAATTAATCTCGTACCTGCGCGTCAATCGCGACTACCTGCTGAATTTTGTGCAAAAGGAGCTTCCCGGGGTGGAGAGTTATCCGATTGAGGCGACCTATTTGGCCTGGTTCGATGTGCGAACGCTGGGACTCAAGGATCCGGTGACCCACTTTCTCGATCATGGGGTGGCGTTGTCGGACGGACGTTTTTTTAAAGGCCCCGGCTTTGTCCGCATGAACTTCGGCTGTTCCCTTGCCACCCTGAAAGAGGGATTGGGAAGGGTGAGGAGTGCGGTACGGGCAGTGGGCCGGCGGTGACCGGATTCTGGCACGTTTCGGCTGAAAACGGGTCCCTTTTGGCGACCGATCGGGAATTGGCTTGCTCCCGGAAAATCCGCGTCGCTAATCTGGCGCCCACAGATGGCCAGCGAATCGATTCAAAAACTCCTTATCCTGCAGGAAAAAGATCGGATTAGGATCGATCTCGAAACGCTTCTGGATTCGATCCCGCGTGAAATCGCGACCAACCGCGAAAAGATCGCGCGCGAGGAGGAGCGGGCGAAGGAGGCCAAGGAAGCGGTGACCCAACTGGAAAAGCGTCGAAATGCGCTGGAGGGCGATATCGAGGCCTGGAACGCGAAGATCGTTCGCTACCGCAACCAGCAGTTGGAGGTGAAGAAAAACGAGGAGTACCAGGCGCTCGAACACGAAATTGAGGCGGCGCGGACGGCGATTTCGGGGCTGGAGGACGAGGAGATTCAGGTTCTGGTCGATATCGACACCGGTCAGGCCGAGCTGGAGGCGGCGGAGCAGGCCTTCCGGAAAAGCATCGCCGTCTTGGAGGAGCGCATCGCCAAACTGCAGGCCAGGGAAAAGGAATGCCGGGAGGAACTGGCCGCCGCGGCCCGGGAGGTGGAAGCGGTGCGGACGGAGGTGCCGGCGGAGTTCCTGGAGGTTTACGATCGCCTTTTGCGGCACGTGCCGTTTCCGGTGGCGGTGCCTTTGCGCGATAAAAAGTGTCAGGGATGCCACCTCAAGGTCTCCGCCGGGGTGGAAAGTGACGCCCGGCAGGGCAAGGAGATTGCGACTTGCGATAGTTGCGGTCGCCTCCTATATTGTGAGTAGTTAGTTTTGAGGCCGGGTGTTCGCTCCCGACCTCGAGAAGCGTTGCTTTGACAGGGGGAGAGGAAAGTCCGGACACCACAGGGCAGGACTCCCCGGGAAACCGGGGGCGCTCCGTCGTAAAGGCGGGGTGACGGCTAGTGTCACAGAAAACAAACCGCCGGCCGATAATTTGAGATTTCAGATTTGAAATTTGAAATTCATCGGAGGGTAAGGGTGAAAGGGTGGGGTAAGAGCCCACCGCCCCGGGAGCAATCCTTGGGGGCCAGGATAAACCCAGTCCGGTGCAAGACCAAATAGGGAACGCGGTGGCCCGCCGAATCGTTCCGGGTAGGTCGCATCCCGCCGCAGGCGGGAATCCCGGTGACGGGATAGAGAAATGAACATCGATTCGCGGCCTGAGGCCGCGGAGGACAGAATCCGGCTTACAGGCCTCAAAACTAACTTTTTCCAAAAATGGCTTGACCGTGCGAAAAGAAGGGGCCTTTCTAAATGATTTCGTTATGGCGAATACCAAGTCAGCAATCAAATACGTCCGCAAGACCGAGCGTCGTGCCGCCCACAACCGTGGTGTTCGCAGCCGCTTGAAAACCCTCGCCCGCAAGGTTCGGGAGTCCGAAGCGGCGGGCAACAAAGAGGAAGCCGGAAAATCTGCACGCGAGTTCATTTCTGCCCTTGACAAGGCGGCGAAGACCGGCATTATTCACGACAACGTAGTGAATAGGCATAAAGCTTCCTGCTCACATTTGATTTTTAATTCCTGAAAAATTTCCTCCTCCCATCCTACTGAACCCTCCGGTGCCTAACGGCCCGGGGGGTTTTTGGCTTATGAATCGATCGTTTATCAGTTTTCCCGAGGGTCGCCTGGGAGAGGCTCCTCGGCGGCTTTCGCTCCTGGCGTCCGGTCCCAATTGGTTCGCGCTGGAAAAGCCGCCGGGTGTGCCTGCGGTTCGCGACGGGTTTGCCCGGGGTGGGACCAGCCTGGTCGACGCCATCGTCGAGGCCATCGACGCCGGGAAAAACCAATTTCGCGAGTTGGAAATCAGGGAGGTTTTTCCGGTGGCCTATCCGGATTCGGAGATCGCGGGAATTCTGCTCTGCGCGAAGACGGAAGCCGTTCGTCAGGCTTTGAAAAACGCGATGGGCGCCAGTCAGTTCGGCTTTACTTATCGTTTCCTGACGTCCGCGTCTGAGGATCGGGACGAAATCCTCTGCCAGCTTCCGTTGGCCCATCCGGAGAAGAGCGCCCGTATGCTGGTATCGCATGCCGTTGGAAAGAAAACGGAAACCCGTTTCCGGAAGATTGGTCCGGTGGGACGGTTTAACCTATGGGAAGCGTTTTCCGCGTACAGCCGGCGTCACCAGGTTAAGCTCCATGCCTTTGAGATCGGGCTTCCGGTTTTGGGTGACCGTTTGTACGCCCGGTCGGAACCGGTTTACCTCTCATCCCTCAAACGTGGTTATCGGTCCAAAGGTCCCGAGCAACCGCTGTACCGTTATCCCGGCCTATTTCAAGCGCACCTTCGTTTTCCCGATCCGGAAAGCGGCGAGGAGAATGTGGTGGAGGCGTTGCCGCCCCGCCGGTTGATGGCCTTGATGAACCAGTTGGAACGGCAGTCCTGATGATTTGATTGGCATTCCCGCGACTTCAGGATTGGCGGCGGCGGTTATTTCGTAGTAGAACTGCCTGGATAGCTCATGATAGCGAACGGGATCAAAGCCGCAATCACACTGGCCCTGCTGGCATTATGCGCCGGGGGCATAGCGCTTTTTTATTCGCATTTGGCCCGAACGGAAGCGGAGGAGTCCCGGCACGAACTCCGTGAATTGGAGCGTTTGGGAGAATTTGCCGAACGGATCCGTGAATTCGAAGGCGATTTGCGGAATGTGGCCGGGGACGCGGGGGAGTTTTTCGAGATTATCGATAGCCTGGTTTCCCAGACCGAAGATGGGTTTCGCCGGGTGGCGGAGCAGCGCCAGCGGATGAGTGACACCGTTTCGCGGCTGGGCGATACCGTTCGCGCCCTGGAGGGTCGAATCGCCGAACTGGAGGAGATGCTTTACCGGCTCGAAACCGATCGCCCGACGACCGCCTCACGCGATACGGCTCCCGAGGCGGTCGCGGCGGTAGAATCGGCGGACCCGGCGGAAGGACAGGTCGAAGTAGATTCCGAGGCGGACGAGTCCGAGTCCCGTATTTACCGGATTCAATCCGGCGACACCTTAACCCGAGTGGCCCGGGAGTTTGGTGTGTCGCTCAACGATTTGATGGACGCCAATCCCGATACCGATCCGAACCGTCTGCAAATCGGTCAGGAGATTGTGATTCCCTGAGTCCCCTACGCGCCGGAACATTGGCGCGGCTTCCAGAGCGAATGCTCCTCGGTTAAGGCGGTTCATCGTTTGAGAAACCGAATCGAAATCGGAATCGCGCCTCTGTTTCCTGGAGGGCGGCGCTCCCGCGCCGCCGGTGCGGGCAGGATGCCCGCGCTCCCAGGTCGGCGGCCATCCGGGAGCATGGCCCTCCAGGGGAACGGCCGATGCGGGTTAGCTATGCTCCTTCGATCACCGGCCTTAACCGTGCCATCTCTTTTAGAGGGGGTTAGCTCCGCACCGTGCCGACCTTATTCTTCGATCTGGTTAGGGGACCCGAGGGTGCCGATTTCACGCTGGCGCCCGGAACCCAGGTGCCTTCGACCAGCAGAGTGTTGGGCTGGCGGGAGATTCCGTATTCGTTGCGTTCGATCAAGCCGACGAGCACGGAGACGGCACGGTCGCCCAGGAGTGTACCGTTTTGATCGATACCGGTAAGATGGGAGTCGGGATCGGCGCAGTTAAGCGAGACCAGGCCCAGGTTGCCGGGGACCGAGCAGCCCCATTTTTTCAGCCAGCCTTCCAAACGATCGGGTGACGGCACCAGGACAACGTCAGGGGATTCGCGTTGGAACCAGGCCCGTACCGCGTTTTCCTCCAGTCTCTCCGCCAGGTAATATCTCGGCAGAATTCGGTCCGGAGTTTCACTCTGGCAGACCAGGAACGAGGCCACCCACCGGTTCTGGACCCGGGAGTTGGAGTCGGCGGAAAGGACAAAACCCAGGCGTCGATAGCCGAGGTCCAAACAGCGGCGAACCGCTTGATGCATGGAACTGTAGGTGTCACTGGCGACGCGGTGAATGCGCGGTTCATTGAGGGTGAAACCGAATCCCACCTGACAGAACAGATCCCAGCGCCAGGAAATGGTGCTGCCGGCCGAAGGGAGCGGAGCAAACAAAACGCCCTGCATGCCATCGCGGTGCAATGCTTCGCTGATCTCCTTTCCCTCTGCCGGATTCCGCAGCCAGATTTCCCGCAGTTCGAAACCGAGGGCTTCGGCTCTGCGCCGGGCGCCGATCTGGTACTGGTGGAAGAGCGGAGACATTTTTTTCCAGCCGTCACGTGTGGGAAAGGCGGTGACGAATCCCAAAACCGGATGGCGACTCGGCAGGCGGCCGCGCCTTTTGCTCTGCATCAACTCGGAGAGGTATTCGTTTCTGCGATATCCCAGTTTGTCCGCGGCGATACGGATACGTTCTTTGGTCCTCGCCGGGATGCGGGGGTTGTCTCGCAGGCTCAGAGAAACGGTGGCCGGATGGACGCCGGCGTATTTGGCGATATCCCTCATGGAAACCGGCGCCCGGCGGGACGGTTTGAGAATGGCTCGAATAATCTCTTTCCGGGCCAGGGAATTCTCGTCTCCGTGCAGGGTCGGTCCCGGAAGCCAGACACCGTCGACCAGCAAGGTGGTGGGACGTCCGGGGAGACCGCGCTCGTTGCTCTCGACGCCGGTGATCAGCAGGTCGGCGGCACGCGAGCCGATACGGGTCGGATTTTCGAAGACTCCTGATGCCGGGTAATCGGGGCTGGGCATGTTCAGAGCCACCAGGCCGATATCGTTGGGAACGCGAAGACCGAGATCCGCCAGTTTGTCCTGCAGAACATCGTTGGTGTGCGCGATCAGGACGTCCGGCTGTTCCCGGTTCATCCATTTGCGAAACAGAATATCGTCCCATTCGTCGACCAGCAGCGGTTTGATACGCTCGACCTCGGGGAGGCGATCCTGGGCCATGAGGAATGCCGCCAGCCAGCGGCGGTCCACCCGCTGGTTGTTGCCTCGCGTCAGGAGCAGGCCGATACGGCGGTAGCCGAGTTGATGGCAACGGTCGATGGCGATCATGGCGGATTGGAGATGATCGCTGACCACGCGATTGATCACCGGGGAGGCCAGCGAAAATCCGAGTGCGACGGCGTGGAAGCGGGCCCAATCGAGATCGAGGGAGTGAATATTATCCGGCAGGGGCGCCACCAGGACGCCGGAAATGTTGCGGGCGTAAAGAATCTCACTCGCTCTTTTTCCGGCGGAGCCGTCCTTGCCCAACCAAAAAGTCTCCAGTCGGTACCCCTTCTCCTCCGCTCGGGTTCGGGCGCCTTCAAAGTAGCTCACAAACGTCTCGGAGTGCCGGCGCCACCCTTCCCGGGTGGGATAGGCGCTGGCGAAGGCCAGCACCGGACTGCTGGCCGGGAGCTTTCCCTTTCGCCGATTGTTCATCAGCGTGGCCACGTATGGATCGGAGCGATACCCCATCTCTTGCGCGAGTCTCTCGATTCGCCGGCGGGTCGCAGGCGAAACACCCGGTTTACCGCGAAAGACCAAAGATACGGCCGAGGTTGTCACACCGGCACGTGAGGCGATGTCTTTCATGGTGATTCGCTCAAGAGGCTTCTTTGGTTCGGACATGGTGATTGGATCAAACCGAGACTTCGGCCCGAATATGTCAACGATACAAGTCGCCCGGCACGGTGTCAACCGAAGGGGGCGCTGAGTTCAGTTGTTTAGCGGTGAATTGCAGGCTGACGACCACAATCTCCGGGGTTCTTCAACAATACAAGTTTCCGAGGTCTTTGCGGATTTCCCCCATAGTAGCGATGGTAATAAGCCGAGGGGATCGCGGGACCGAGCGCCGGAAGGTTCATCGATCCGCTTCCTTTCGACCGGTAACCTTATTCTACGTCAGTCATGAATTCAAAGTCATTATCCACACCAGAAAAGCCCGCAGGATTCACCCTGATCGAGCTGCTCACGGTTATTGCGATCATCGGCATTCTCGCCGCGATCCTGGTTCCGGTTGTTTCCACGGTTAGGGAAAGCGCGCGCCGGGCCAACTGCACCAGCAATACCCGGCAGATCGCCCTGGCGGCTCACCTTTATGCGGCCGAGAACGACAATCGCCTGCCTTCCATGGCGGGCAGCGGATTCTGGGCGTGGGACGCTCCCATGTCGGCGATGAACGCTCTGATCGCCACCGGCGGTGGCGAGAGGGACATGTTTTTCTGCCCGTCCGGGCAGGCCGAACATCGGGGCGACATGTGGGATCTTTCCGACCAGTACCGCACCATTGGGTACGTGATGTTGTTCCACGGCTCTCCGGCGGTCGCCGAGCGTCACTGGAACCGGCGTCTCGGCGAGCCTCCTCCTCAGCAGGCGAGTGGCCGCGGAGGTTCGGCCGGGCAGATGGTTTATTTGTCTGAGACCGAGCGCGAACTGGTGGTCGACGCGGTTCTGGATCCGACTCCGAGCAGCGTTTTCCCAGGCGTGACCTGGAGGGCCAACCACATTGAGGGCGGTTCCGGCACCACTCCGGCGGGGGGCAACATCGCATTCCTTGACGGCAGTGTACGGTGGCGGTCGTTTTCCGAAATGTCGACCGAACCCGGTTCTTCAGGAGGACCAAACTTCTATTGGCAGCGCAGACCGTAATCACTTTTTTCGACGCTCGTCCGGTGTTTTTCGGGCGAGCGTTTTCTTGTTTTCCGTTCCGTGCGCCTGGGATGCCCCGGCGCTGCAATAAGACCTCTTAAATATCATTCATCGAAAATGAAACTCATGTACTCACCATTCAAATTCCCTGGATCGCGCGGCCTGGCTGCGCTTCCTTTCGCCGGCGCGCTGATTGCATCGTCTCTCTCGGCCCAGTTCGAGGTAGTCGATGATTTTCAGGCGTATGAACCGGGGGCCCTGGCCGAGGCGACCGGCGGCGTCTGGACGGCCATCGGCAGCACCGCGAACTCCGCGATTCAAGAGCAGGCGGGAAACCGCTTTCTGACCTACGGCGCCGGCGGTTCCCAGGGAGCTTATCGCGCTCTGGGTGAATTTTCCTTAGGCAGTTCGGGCACTTCGACCTTTTTCCTGCGTTTTCGCGCCAATTCCACCGGGGTGGACAACTCGCTTGGTTTGAGCAACGCGGAAGCGCCCACCGGTTTCGGTAACTACCGGGTGCAAGCGGCTCTTCGCGCTCCCACCGATGCCGGCATTCGCCTTGGGGTTCGGAATGCCGGGAGCTTTGTCGACCACGTCACCGACCTTGTGGCGGGGGAGTGGTACAATCTCTGGATGGTGGTCAATATGTCCGCCGGCACCTGGGACCTCTATTTCTCCCGGGATTTTGATGACGGTGAGCTCATAACCAGCAATATCGTGTTTCGGGAACCCGCGTCGTCGCTGGTTTCCATGTTGCTGGTGGGAAATGCGGGGTCGCTTCCCCTGAGCATTGACGATGTCCATTACGCTTCCGGTTCCAATACCACCAATCCGGTGGAGGAGCCGGAGGAGATTGTCATTACCCAGCAGCCGTCGAACGTAGCCGCGCTGGTGAACGATGAAGTTTCCTTCAGCGTGGTCGCGATTGGCGGAGCTGCCCAGCGCAGTTATCAATGGCTGGTTTCCACCGACGGGGGAGATTCCTGGAACGAAATTTCCGGCGCGACTTCAACGACGTACAGCATCGGATCGGTTTCCATCGGCGAGGACGGAAACCTTTACCGTGTGCGCGTCGAGAGTGGCGATCAGCTGGTTTTCAGTGAGGAAGCGTTGTTGTCGGTGGATTTCCCGCTACCCAATGTGACCGCCGAGCCCGCGGATGCTTTGGTGGCAACGGGCGCCAACCACACCTTTACCGCCTCCGCCACCGGACTGGGGACGATTTCGTACCAGTGGGAAAAGGACGGTGCCGTGATCGGGACCGGAAGCTCGTTGAGCCTGACCAATGTTCAGTCTGTTGACGCAGGGGTCTACTCCGTGCGTATCGAAGACGACGCCGCCACGGCGGAGGGACGGGAGCCGACCGGCGTGACCCTGTCCGCGGTCCTGACGGTTTACAATCCCGCCACAGCGGTGTTCCTCAATGCCGATGACGCCTTCGGCGATTCTTCCTTCACCACCGGCTTGAACTGGAGTGACGGGCAGGCGCCGGGTTCGGGCAAAGACTATTTCACCGGACCGTATCGAATTCGTATCCCGGAAGGCAATACGGAGGATCTCACCTTTGGGGGAGATTCGCTGCGGGTGACCGGAGGGGGGCTCTTCTCCTACAAAGGAGCGGCCGGTACCATCGTTATCACGGTCGACGATCTCATTCTCGACGGCGGCATGATTGAACACATCGATGGCTCGCTGGATCATTTCCAACTGGAGGGCGGCCTTACGATCGCGGCCGGAGGCGGTATTATCGATTCCCGCCAGGGCCCGATTACCATCGCGTCCACTTTGAGCGGCACCGGTGATCTCAATATCCGTTCCGCCCAGGGGCACGGCTACGCCACCACCATGTTTTCCCTTCCCGGTAACGATTTCCGGGGGAATATCCTGTTGTCGAATTCGGCCATTCTGATCCTGGACGAGGATGCGTACCTGGTGTTTGCTCCGGGTGCGGATGGCGCCACCAACGGTATTTCGGGAACGGCGAACGAAACGCTGTCCCTCAACGGTCGCTTGGTCTTCGATCTCGATAACGCCGGGAGCGATGTTGGGGACTCCTGGCAGATCGTCGATTCCGCCAGCCTGAATGTCACCTACGGCGACAGCTTTCAGGTCGATGGGTTCAGCAATGTTGGACCTCTTTGGATCTCCGGGTCCTATGCCTTCAGTGAAGTCACCGGGGTGTTGGAGGTAATCGATCCGAGTGAACCTCGTTTTATCGAACACCCGTCCGACGCCGAAGGGTTTGTCGGAGGCGAGGTGACTTTCAGCGCGTTTGCCTACAGCGACCCGGCACCGTCCTACCAATGGGAGGTCTCGACCGATGGCGGGGAAACCTGGAGTGAGATTACCGGAGCCACGGAGGAAACTTTTACCACTGAATCGTTGATCTATGCGGATAACGGCAATCTTTATCGGGTGATTGCCACCGCTTCTTCCACGGGCGTAGCCAGCGAGGCCGCAAGCCTGTCGGTTTCCTATCCCGAACCGACGATTATTCAAGGAATCGCCGACGTGACGGTGCGCGAGGGAGACGAGTTCTCCTTTGAGGTTATCGCCGAAGGAGTCGGAGCGCTCACCTACGAATGGCGAAAAGATGATGTCGTGTTGCCGGAAACCGGCAATGTGCTGGACCTGGGCGTCGTGGACGCCTCCAGTGGCGGGGTCTATTCGGTGACTGTTACCGATGACGCGGCCACTCAGGATGGATTCGATCCTCTGAGCGTGACCTTGACCGCGGCGCTCTCGACCCTGGATGCGCCGGCGCCCGAGCGCGCCATCAGTTTGAACTTCGTGGGAACCTCGACCAGCGGCACCACCTGGTCCGACGAACTGGGAGTGATCGCCCCGGGCGAGACCGCCGGAGTGCTGGCGGTGGGCAACTGGAACAATTCCGCCGCCCAGAGCGGGGTGGCCACCCGCACCATCCCGATGGCGCTCTCCGAGAACACCGGAGTGACGAACGTGGCGCGGGCGACCTGGAGTTCGGCCAACACCTGGGCTGCGCGCACCGCCGGTGGAGCGCTGCAGGACAAGGACGCCAACCAGCGTCTTTTCCACGGATATATCGAGGGGCGGGGCGGTTCGAGCGTGAGTTTTTCGGAGATCCCGTACGCGAGCTACGATGTTTATGTCTACCCGATGGGAGTAGAAGGTCCTTCGGGTGAATGGATTCGCAGCCTGACGCTGACCGATGCTGGGGGAGCGGATAGCACGCTTTACATGCGGAACTACAGCGGCAATCCGCCGATGCCGTTCCTGCCCTTCAGGCAATCGACGGCGACGACACAGGAGGAGGCGGAGCAATCGGAACCGGCGACGTTTGTGCGTTTTGCCGGGGTCAGCGGAGGATCGTTCACGATCACCCACCAGGACGTGGAGGGGGGGAATCTCGGGGGAATCGCGGCGGTGTCGATCATCGACACGACGCCGGCCGGTACGGCGTATCCTCCGATCATTACGTCGCGTCCCTCGGATCAGTTCGTGCCGGGAGGAGAGCGGTTGGATCTGACGGTGCAGGCGCAATCGCAGAACGAAGGCGGCAGCCTGAGTTACCAGTGGCGTCGCAACGGGAGCAACCTGGGAGGGGAGACCGGGGCGACCTTGACGCTGAATCCGGCGAGTTCGGGGCACTCGGGAGAGTACGAGTTGGTGATCACGGACAATTCGAGTCTGGGGACGAGCAGCCGGACGGTGGCTTTCTCCCTGCTGGTGGCCGATGAGGCGGGTCCGGTGCTTTTGAGCGTGGACGTGAACGTGGGTACGCACGAGCAGATGGCGGGTCACGGTCGCTTGCGCGAGAGCGGGCTGGTGGAGTTCGTGTACCCGGCCAACGAGGGGGCGAATCCGATGGAGATCGGAGAAGGGGACAGCTTCTGGAATGCGTTGGCGGGAGCCGGCGGAACCAGCAATTACAGCGGTCTGTTGGACGCGCGCGGGCGCCCTCTGACGGGAGTGACCTTTGCGGTGAGCGGGGCCGGCGGCGCGGAGGACGTGCCGAGCGGCGGCGGGCTGGAGACGACTCCGACCTATTCGTCGTCATTGTTGCGCGACTACATTTTCACCGAAGGCGACGGAGAAATGACGCTGACCCTGGGAGGGTTGACGGCGTTTGCGGGTCGCGAGGTGACGCTGGTGGTGTACGCGCTGGGTCCGCAAAGCACCTTTGATCTGTCGCAGGATCGGAACGACGTGGCGACGGTGACGCTGGCGGAGGCGAACGATCACCTCGGGCAGTCCCCGATAGCAACGGAGACGGCGCAGGAAGGCCGGGAAGTGCGTTATAACGAGTTCGCGCTCGCGAGCTTCGAGGCGCGGATTGCGGCGAACGGGACCTTGAGCTGGACGGTGGGTCCGGTGGCCGGGATCCCGGGTTTGAACGCGATGAACGGCTTCCAGGTGCGTTTGACCGATGCGGGGGAGGCGCTGGAGCCGGAAGGGATCGCGGAGTGGCGCCAGGAGTATTTTGGTACGAGCGCCAATGAAGGGCCTGCGGCGAACAGGGCGGACTTCGACGGGGACGGCTTCAAGAACCTGATGGAGTACGCGCTGGGCACGGATCCGACGGTGGCGGGCTCGGCGCACGGGTCGGTGAATCTTGGTCGGTCGGGAGATTATCTGACGCTGAGCTTCAGTCACATCGCCGATCCGGCATTGCGGTACGCGATCGAGGCGAGCGACAACCTGAACGAAGGCTGGCAGGAAGTGTACAGCTACGGATCGTTTGCCAGCGAAGGAAGTGTGACCTACACCGACACGGTGCCGGTGAGTCCCGACGGCAGCCGGTTCCTGCGGTTGTCGGTGAGCATTGCCGAGTAAGCGGCGCGGTGGCGGTCCCTGCCGAAGGCGGCGGACCGTCGAACAGAGTTAAAAAGCGCCATCCTCCGAAACTGGAGGATGGCGCTTTTTTTGGTCCCGAAATCCGTAGCGACGCCTGCAAGAGCGTCGATCGATGGGACGATTTTAATCCAACGGGTTGATCTTGATCCCGCGTACGACCTCTCCGGCGCCGTTGCGCCCGATAAACGATACTCCATTGTGTTCGACGAAGCAGGTAGCGTCGCTTTCCGGCCGCATGAGGGTCAGAATGCCGTCGTTCAACCTCCAGGATGAATCCCGGTCGAAGGCGATGCGTCCACCGGGCAGGAGATCGATGATTTCCCGTTCTTCGTAGTCGACCGAAATGCGCCAACTCCCGTGAAGATCTTCCGCCGAGACCTCAACCGGGCCCAATGCCATCGGATTGGTTTCGCTCACGGGTTCGCCGGCGACAGGCCAGCCTTCGTCACACCAGTAGAGAGGACGCACCTGTTGAATACGGTGCAGGTGGAGGCGCCTGGTGTCGTAGGTGTGGTGGGCGATCCAGTCGCCGTCGTCGGTTTTCACCACCGAATTGTGCCCGGTGCCCCGCCAGTTGTCGTTGTTTGCCACGACCAGGGTGCCGCCGCCTTCGATCATATCGCGCCCCCGGTGGTCGAGGAAAGGACCGGTGGGGTTCTCGGAACGGCCCACCATGACTTTGTAGGTGCTTTCGGCGCCGCCGCAGCACCAATCCCAGGAGACCCAGAGGTAATAGTAGTCTCCCCGGCGGGTCATGTAGGGGGCTTCAATGGCGCTCCAGTAGCCGCCAGGGTGGGACGCCACGTGTTCGTATTCGGCGCCCTCGAGGATTTTACCGGTTTCCGGATCCAGTTCGGTGAGCATGATGCCGATATTATAGGAACCCCACACCATGTAGGCTCGGCCGTCCTCGTCCTGGAAAGGGGCCGCGTCGATCGCATTGAAGGGATCCTCCCTGGGGAAGGATTCGATGACCAGGCCGAGATCCTCCCAGCCGTAGTCGGGCGAATCCGGATCGAGGGCGTCGCTGACCGCCACCCCGATAACGCTGCGCTGACTTCCGAAGGTGGAAACGCTGTAGTAAACGTAGAAGCGGTCGTTTATCCGTCCGATTTCCGGCGCCCAGATGCCTTCCGTTCCGGGAATCGCTTCCCGCGCCCAGGGCGGGACCGGTTCGTCGAAAACCCGATCGATTTCCTCCCATTCCACCAGATCGTCGGAGCGATAGATGGGAAGCCCCTCGCCGGTGGCGAAGATGTAGAAGCGACCGTCGTCGTCGCGAATAATCGAGGGATCGGGCATGCCGTCCAGCACCCCCTCGACCTGTGCGTTGGCGCCGAGCGAAAAGCCGGCGATTAGACATAGAGAAATAAATAGAGACGACTTTTTCATTGTGTCAGCCTTCGGCTGGGTCATTTCAGATTTTGAATTTCAGATATCAAACTTCCCCGCTCAGTTGCCGCGGGACCGGTCCCATTCAAGGAGGCGTTCCAGCACATCCGGATCGACTTCGAAGGCGGTGCCGTGTCGCGCGCCGCGAGGGAAGTTGAGTTGGTCCGTGATGTTTTCCCAGTTTTCGAGGTCATCCGACCGCACCCCTTCAAACCGTCCCCGGGTGTAGGCGTCGTAGTACACATACCAGGTTCCATCGATCTTCAACGCCGTCGGGCCTTCCACCCAGTCGGGGGATATCGGTTCGCTGGCCGGACCCCATGGGCCGCCGGGCGCATCGGCCCAGGCCATACGGATGTTCTTTTCCGGATTCGGGCCGGCGGTTTCGTCTTTGATAAACATCAGCCATCGATCGCGGGCCGGAACGATATTGGCGTCGATGCTGTTGAATCCCGGTTCGTACAGAATCTCCGCCTCGGTGAAATTCTCGAAATCGGTGGTCCGGGTGAAGTACATACGATGATTCAGGGGAACACCCGCCGGATTTCGGTCGGCCCCTTCCTCGGTCTCCAGCTCAAACTTCCCCGGAATCGTGGTGGCCCAGTGAATGAGGAAGTTTTCTTCCACCGGATCGTAAAGGATTTCCGGCGCCCAGGAATTGAGGGCCGTTTCCTCATGCTCCATTACCGGGATCAGTTTCTGTTCCGACCAGTTGATCAGGTCGTCGGAATGGGCGACGCCGATACTGCGTTCCCACCAGCCGCTCGTCCAGACCATGTGGAAGCGTCCGTCGGGGCCCTGGGTGATACACGGATCGCGCATCAGCCGACCCCCCACTTGCGGCGCGAGCATCGGACGCCCTTCATTGAAGGAGGTCCAGTTTAACCCGTCGCGGCTCCAGGCCAGGTGCAGGCCGGTTTCACCGTTTCCTCGAAAATAGGAGAACAGGAACGCGTTTTGCTCTTCGCCGTCGTTCGGCCCGGCATGGGAGAGGTGGTTTACAGGCAGGGTCATCAGGAACAGTCCTATTATAAGATATACAGATTTCATCAGTGCGCACTATGCCACGACTCTAATGGTCAGGCAAGTAAGCCAGGACGACTGTAGGACGGTAAACCGGAAATGCCGCCTTGGCTATCGGGGTCCCGGTAAGTCGCTTGGCCCGCGTTCGGTCGAGGCCGGATCGGGCCCGGTCGTTACCCGGGAGGTTTTTAACTTCTGATACTGGGTGGCGGCCTGCCAGGCGGCGATGCGGTACAAAAGGTCCAGAACGATTCCCACCACCAGCCCGAGAAAGAATCCTCCGACAATCATGGAAAACATCCAGTTGTTCCACATGCCCGGGTCTCCGCCGAACGTGAAGAATCGGATTACCCGCCGGCCAAGAAACACATTGAACCAGTAGATAAACGGCACGGTGAACGGGTTGGTCACCAGTTGAAGCCCGCACATAATGGGCAGATTGGCCCGAAAAAGAAGCGCGGCGAAAAACGCCAACAGCAGTTGGGCGCCGTAAAGCGGGAGAAAAGCCAGAATGGATCCGGCGTAAAAAGCCGGCGAAACATTCGGAACTTTAAACGACCAGAGGAAGGGCCGTTTCCGGGCGTGTTGCGCAAACCATTTGAGGACCGGGTAGGTGTCGAGGTTGGTGCGCCGCGGAAGCCAGCGCAGTAGTTGCTTGACTCGCCGAATTCTGGCGTGCCGCAACGTTTTCAACCTGTCGTGTTCGTTTTCCATCAAAAAACTGGAAGCTTTGTTCTGTCTGCCTTAAGTATGCGAATAATGTTGAATGTTCATTCAAACGGCAATCAGCGGAACGATGAAAGTGTTTTTTCGGTACGGAAGGCTTTCGCGATCGGCACGCCTTGATTTTTCAATGGATTCGGACCACGGAAAACGGCCATGAGGGCAGGTGTGTCTCCACCCGGGTTCCTGCGTGAGGCATCCGCCGGAAATTCGCGGAAAAAGCGTTTGACCAGGCGGGCTTTCCTCAAATCTCTGGTGGCGCTCGCTCTGGTATCGGGCGGAGGCTACGGTTATGTCTTTCATTACGCCTCGTATGCTCCGGTGGTGACCCGGAGAACTTTCCGGCTGAAGGGGCTGCCGCCGGCGTTTGCCGGTCTGCGTGTGGTTCAGTTAACCGACCTGCACCACAGCGAAATCGTTCCGCTCTCGTACCTGGAGTCCTGTGTGGACCGGGTGAATCAACTGGCTCCGGATGTGGTCTTGTTGACCGGTGATTACGTTACCATGGACCGGGAGGTCGGACGCGCGCGAACCAGAGAGAATTTTGTCGCCCCGCTGGCGGGGCTTTTCCGGAGGTTTCGGGCGCGTCTGGGGGTGTTCGCGGTTCTGGGGAATCACGACGTGGCGGCGGCCTTTTACGAAACCCGCGAGGTGATGGACGCGGCGGGGGTTTCCTTGTTGCAGGATCAGAATCTTCATCTGGAAATCGACGACGCGCGTTTGGCGTTGGTCGGACTGCGCGATTACGGCACTCAGATGGTGAATACGGAAATGGCTTTCCGGGGGATTCATCCGGACGAACCGGTGCTCGTGATGATGCATAACCCCGACCTTTTTCCCGAAATGGACGAGACGAGGAATGCCCTCATACTTTCCGGCCACACCCACGGCGGCCAGGTGCGGGTGCCGTTTTACGGACCGCTGCCGCAATACATTCCCTCAAATTACGGAAGCCGGTACGCGGAAGGTGTTTTTTCGCGCGGAAACCTTACTATGCTGGTCAATCGGGGGCTGGGCATGATCCGGGCGCCGGTGCGCTTTAATTGTCGGCCGGAGATCGCCCTGGTGGTTCTGGAGGCCTGAGGGGGATCAGGCGGCGCCGGGTTTGATCGCGGCGGCCATGATTGTCTCGAAGTGGGGCTCCTGTTTTTCCCGGAACACGGTGTTCACCTCGATATTCTTGAATCCGGCCTCGCGGAGGAACTCGTAAAGACGGTTTTCCGAAAACCCCAGCCAAAGGTCGGCGTACAGGTCGCGCGCCTTTTCGAAATCGTGTTCCTTGAGATCGAGAATGACGATTTGGCCGGCCGGGCGCAGGATGCGGTAAGCTTCCCGGACCGCAGTCTGCGGGTGACGGGCGTGGTGCAGAGCCTGGCTCAGCAGGGCCAGGTCGACCGAAGTGTCCGGGAGAGGAACCTTTTCAATGTCTCCCAGAAGGTACTCCAGATTGGTGATGCTGTTCTTGCGGGCCAGCTCTGTGCCGACGTCCACCATGCGCCGCGATTGGTCGACACAGTAAACCTGTCTGGCCCGTTGGGCGAGGAGCTGGGAAATGGTGCCTTCGCCCGCCCCGAGGTCGGCGATATCGATGGCCGGGGTGGTCCGCAGGAGGAAATGACCGAAGGCCTCCCAAGAGCGTCCGGGACAATAGTTTTTCCCAAATCTTCCGGCCAGCGAATTGAAGTACTCCTCGGAGAACCGTTGGCGCCGCTCCAGAATCCGGTTGAGATTCCGACGGTCCTCGCGCAATTGAGGCAGATTTCCGGCCGCGCGACAGGCGGAATCGGTCAGGTCGCGGGTGGCGGCCGGCAGGTCTGGATTCAACGAATAGAAGGTCTTTTTACCTTGCCGCCGATCACTGACCAGGCCGCCTTGCCGCAGGAGGGCCAGATGAGACGATATGCGGGATTGCCCCATGTCGAGGATCTCCTGCAGTTCGGCCACGGAAAGTTCATCCAACTGCAGAAGCGCGACGAGACGAAGTCGCGTCGGATCGGCCAACAGTTTTAACGTATCCCAGGGATCAGGCACGGCGGCGAATGCGCGCGGCTCCGCGTCGCAGGAATCAATCCTCCTTGCGGTAGCGATCGATGGATTCGATGGTCCAGGTTTCGGTGTTGTCGCCGATTTGCACCTCCACGGTTTCGCCGGTTTTGCGTCCCAGCAGTGTTTGGCTCAGAGGAGTCTTGTAGGAGAGGATGTTGTTGTCCGGATCGCTGTCCCACGCTCCCAGGATCGAGTAGACCACCTTGCGGTTGGTGGAGCCTTGTCGAAGGCCAACCACGCTGCCGATGCCCACCTGTTCCAGGGTGGCGCCTGAGAAATCGGTGATTTCCGCGCGGGAAAGATCCTTCTCCAGATTGGCTTTGCGGGCCAGCAGCATCTGCTGATCCTGTTTGGCCATTTTGTATTCCGAGTTCTCCCGCAAGTCGCCGTGCTCCATCGCGGTGGCGATCGCTTTGCTGTTCTCCGGAATTTTTTTGCTGACGATCTCCTCGTATTCGCGGCCGCGGCGATCGTAGCTTTCCCGCGAGACGATCAGACGTTCGCGTTCCGTCTCGGTTTCGCTGGACACCAGGCTCTGCACGCTGGGGAAGTGTTTGATGAAGCGCGCCAGGAGGGACTTCTTGGTCAATTCTTCGAAACCCTGGTTAATGAGCAGGTTGTTGGCCAGGTCGCGGGCGATCTCGGTGTCCGCGGTCAGCAGAAGATCGCGGATCAACTCGCGGTCATCGTGCAATAGCTCGGCCAGTGGAATCTTGCGGGAACCAGCCAACTGCAGCGCTTCGTAGTCGATGGCGAAAAAGATCGCGTTCAGCAACCGCGGCCGGATCAGGCCGTTCATCAGGTTGGCGAATTTCCGTGAGTTGCGGTTCTTGACGACCCAGTAGAGCACCGGCGCCCGCAGGTTCTGCTCGTTGAGCCAACGGCGCAGGGTGGCCGCCAACTCTTCTTCACAGTTGTTTTCCAGCAGGAAATTAATGCACTCGGTGGTGAATTTTCCGTGACTGTTTTTCAACAGGTCGAAAACCATCGGCTTCCATTCCCCCGGGTAGGTTTCCTTGATCAGCACCAGGAGGCGCTTCTGCTGGTTGCTGGGCAGGGCCTCCGCGATTTGATACAGGGAGTTGGCATCCGCGATCAGGGAACCGCTGGTCGGTTCCAGGGATTGCCCGTCCCGTCCGATGATCCTGGCCAGGTCATCGCGAATCCAGGCCCCTTGCACGCGCTCCGCCAGCGTGATCTGATTGCTCTCGGCGATGATGTGATTGAGGTCGTCCAGCATGCGTCCGAGGGACTCGTGCAGGTCCGGACGGTTTTCGCTGTGCTCCAGAATATCCCGGGCCAGGCGAATCTTGCGCTTGGCCGACTGGGTGGCTTCGTAGTGTTCCAGGATCTCCTGTTCCGCGTCGAGCGCTTGTTCGCGCATGTAGTAGCACTCGCTCTTCTTGGCCGGAACCGCCACATGGGGATCCTTTGCCAGCTGGCGCTTGGTGGCGGTCCACCAGCGTTTGAATTTGTTTGGTCCCAGCACCCGGGTCAGGAGCGATTCCAGCTCCAGGCCGGTGGCGGCCTGATTGGGGAATTGCCTGAGGGCGGCCTTGACCAGCTCGGCCGGATTGCGGTCGATCATTTCCTCGATCACCGCCGGTTCGGTCTGCTGACGTACCAGCAGGTGTTCGTTCGGCAGGATCTCCATGGTGTTGGCACAGAAAGCCGGGTCCATCGAATGGCCGGCCTTGTCCTGAAAATCGATGATGACCCGGTTTTCGGCTTCCTGGTATTCCTTGATCTGCCCGAAGCCCCAGCTCTGGTGTATGCAATAGCGGCCCGGCTGCATTTGCAGCAGTTTGTCGCGTGCCGGCTTAAGTACCGGATTTTTTTCAATGAGTTCTTGAACGGCGTCCTCGGTCATAATGATCTGAGAGGTTTATTGAAGGAAAAGAGTTAATTGTGCCATCTTTGGCTTTTCGATGAAAAGCAAAAAGAACCAAACGCCCGATGCCTGGGAATCGGCGGTTTCCCTAATCAACGACTTTCTGAAAACGAAAAACCGGCCCGGGCGCCCTGTGGAGGGGCTCACCGACCGTTTGCCCCCCGATGAACGGAGGCGATGCCAGAATCTGTTTTACGGCGTTATCAGGAATATAACCCTGATCGAGTGGGCTATCAATCAAAATATGCGGCGCTCTCCCAAGGGCGTTTTGCGGGCGTTGCTGCTGGCGGCGGGTTACGAACTGCTGGCTTCCGTTCGCGGGCAGGGCGCGGCGGTCGAGCAGGTGGTGCACCACGCGGTGGGAAAGGCCAAGCGACTGGTCAGCGCACCCGAGGCTCGTCTGGCCAATGCGGTTCTACGCAAGGTTCCGGAGATTCTCCGTGCCCGCCTGGAGGAAACGCCTTCCGACGCGCCTGGCCTCGCCCAGCGGTACAGTCACCCGAAGTGGTTGGTGAAGAAATGGTTGCGTGAATTTGGACTGGAGGAAACACGGGGACTTCTGGAGTGGAATCAGCGCCCGGCGGAGGATTTCCTCCGGGTTTTCGGCCCTCTGCCCGCGGAGGCGAGCGATGGGTTGGCACCGACCCCCTGGCCCGGCTTTTACCGAATCGTCGACAACGGCTGGGAGGCGGCTCGCGTCCTGCTGGCTTCGGGCCGCGGCTACATCCAGGATCCTTCCACCCGGCTGGCGCCCGAACTCCTGAGCCCTTCCGCGGGCGAGAACGTGCTCGATCTTTGTGCCGCGCCCGGCGGCAAGACGCTGCTTCTGGCCGATGCCCTGCGGTCCGGCGGAGGTCCGGGCCCGGTTTGTCTGGACCGGCCGGGAGTCCGGTTTCGCCGGTTGGAGGAAAACCTGGCCCGCTACCCGTGGTGCGCGGCGCGGCCGGTGGGTGCGGAACTGCCGGGGGTGACGCCCGCCGACCTCGAATCGCGCAACCTGCCGGGCGTTTATGATGCCGTCTTGTTGGATGTCCCTTGCTCGAATACGGGAGTTTTTCGGCGCCGCACCGACGCTCGCTGGAGTCTGACTCCGGAAATCCTACGCGAACTGACCGGCCTGCAAGCGGAGTTTCTGCGTTCCGCCGCCGCCTTTGTGCGCCCGGGTGGGCGCCTCGTTTACAGCACGTGCAGCATCGAACCGGAAGAAAACCGGGAATTGGTCGAGGGGTTTGCCACCGCCAGCGGCGGGACTTTTACGCTCGAATCCGCCCGCCCGCATTTCCCCTGGGAAACCGGTCACGACGGAGGAGGCGCATTTCTGCTGCGGCGGGCGGAGTGAGGCTTTGGTGGGGCGTGGAGCGAGGGTGCGTGGGGCGCTATCCGTCGTTTAAAGCGAAGGATTTCAGGTTTTCGTTCTGAGATGCTTTTTCAGGCGGCCTTTGAAAAAGCCGGCGTTCGATGTTTCGACCGGGACTATTCGGCTTGCACCGGTCGGCAATCTTTGAGTGTGTCTCCAGTCTGCTATGAAGGAATCATCGATCGATCAACCGGGAGCCTCCGAGCGAAGCCTGTCGCTGGGAGTGATCTTCCTGACGCTTTTTATCGATCTGATTGGCTTTTCCATCATTTTCCCGCTTTTTCCCGGAATTCTGGAACACTACCTGTCACGGGAGGGCAGCGATGGGTTGCTGGGAGCCCTGCTGGAGTTTCTGCGGACTTTCGATCAACCGGGAGAGGGCAGCGGCCATTACCTGCCGGTCCTTTTCGGCGGGTTTCTGGGAGCCATTTACGCGTTTCTGCAATTCCTCTCCGCTCCCTTTTGGGGACGGCTTTCGGACCGTTTCGGGCGTCGGACCATCCTCTTGTTTACGGTGGGCGGCACCGCGCTCAGTTACGGACTTTGGTTTTTCAGCGGTTCGTTTCTCCTCTTCATCCTGGCACGTCTGTTGGGCGGTCTGATGGCGGGGAACCTGTCGGTGGCGTCGGCGGCGATCGCCGATGTTACCCCGCCGGAGCGCCGGGCCAAGGGCATGGCCTTGGTTGGAATTGCTTTCGGTCTCGGGTTTATCATGGGGCCGGCGATCGGAGGCCTGAGTGCCCATCTGGATATTCTCGCGCTGGTTCCGGCACTGGAGGCCTGGGGGGTCAACCCGTTTTCGGGGCCGGCTTTGGTCGCCTTTATCCTGTCGGCCGGTAATCTCATTTGGGTCTGGCGTCGCTTCCGCGAGACCTTGCCGCCCGACCGGAGGGGGAACTACTTCGAGGAACGGACCCCTGGCGTTTTGCTCCGGGCGCGTTTGCGGCCGGAACTCCGGCGGGCCAACTGGGTTTTCTTTGTTTACGTGCTGGCGTTTAGCGGCATGGAGTTCACTTTGACCTTTCTCGCCAGTCAACGCTTCGATTACGGACCGGCGCAACTGGCCTACCTGTTCGTTTACGTCGGCTTGATCATCGTGCTCACCCAGGGATTGCTCGTCCGTAAGGCGGTGCCCTTGATCGGAGAAAAGGCGGTGACCATCTGGGGGTTGCTGCTGGTGGCTATCGGTTTGCTGCTGGTCGGCCTGGCCCACTCTCCGGTCCTTCTGTACGGGGGCCTCGCGTTTATGGCTGTGGGATCGGGATTCATCAACCCGGCACTGTCCGCCCTGGTTTCGCTGTACGCCGCGGCCGACAAGCAAGGGGCGACCATGGGGGTATTTCGTTCACTCGGATCTCTGGGTCGCGCCATTGGGCCGCTGGTGGCGAGTTTCCTTTTCTGGTGGTACGGAGCGACGGTTTCCTACGCGGTCGGAGCGATTATTCTGTTGGTTCCCCTGTTGATTGCCTTCTCCCTGCCCAAGCCCGCGCGCGGCGGCCAGGTTTGATTCAGGCTAGGGGCGACGGGGGAAGGTGTGAATTCCGGTGACTTCGCCGTCTTCGAAAACCACCTGCAGGTGATCGTAGGCCTGTTTTCGGAAGGGCGACCCCCAGATCAGGTCGCTCGTGGTGCGGAAAGGCGCTTTTCCATCGTCGGTTTCCCGGATGAGCCCGGCGTAGGTCCAGACGGTGCGCTCACCGTCGGCGGTCATGATCTGGCGCTGTTCCCGTGCTTCTCCCAGCGCCATATAGACCATGCGTGGACTGAAACCGTAGTCGATGCGCCCGGCGCGAATCAGGTCCTGACGTTCCGCATCGAGCGCCTGGAAATCACGGGGGTAAACGCGGATGCGGTGATCCTGAGTGGTGCCGCAGCCCCCGAAAAGAAGGAGCAATAGAAATCCGACGGTAAGTTGCCTCCAAGGTCCGGACATGAAGAGTCATCCCATGGCAGATTCTGCTTTCGCGGGCAAAGGAAAAGCGTCACGCTTGGGGAAGGGGATTTGAAATTTGAAAATTGAAACGCAGTGCGAGTCGATTTCCTCATAGTCGGGCAGGGGCTGGCCGGGACGGTTCTGGCGTTGGAATTGTTGGAGCGTGGGAATCGAGTGCTGGTGGTGGATGCCGGCCACAGGTGCGCCTCACGCGTGGCGGCGGGCATCATCAACCCGGTGGCCGGCAAACGCCTGGCGCCGAGCTGGCGGGTGGAAGAACTGCTGCCCGAAGCCCTGGCGTATTACCGCCGGTGGGAGGGACGTCACGGGGTGACGGTGTATCATCCGCGGGTCATGCGACGTTTCCTCACACTGGAGCAGCGCTCCCGTTACTGGCCGAAGCGGTTGGCCTCCGGAGAATTGAAACCCTACTTGACCGAGGCTTGTTCGCCCGGCTCCGACAGCGAGGTGCTGGAGTTTCAGCCGTCAGGTTTTTTGGATACGGCAGTCTTTCTCGATCGTTCGGCGAAGTTCCTCGATGAAAACAGGACTCTGCTCCGGGCCGAGTTTTCCTATGATGACCTGAAGGTGGAAAGGAGCGGCGTTTCCTGGCAGGAGGTGCGGGCGGGCAAAGTCATCTTTTGTGAAGGTTACCAGGCCGCGTCCAATCCCTGGTTCGACTGGCTGCCCTTCACTCCCGCCAAGGGCGAGATCCTGACACTGCGCGCGCCGGCATTGGCTGGCGATACGATCCTGAACAACGGCAAATGGCTGCTTCCGTTGGGTGACGGGCGGGTTCGGGTGGGTTCGACCTACGAATGGGACCGTCTGGACGAAGTCCCGACCGTTGCCGGTCGCCTGGAACTGGAACAGGCCTATGCCACGCTCGCCGGCGACGTTCCGCCGGAACCGCTCGATCACCGGGCCGGAGTACGCGCGATCGTAAAGGACACCAAACCCGTCCTCGGCCTCCACCCCGGATTCGATACAGTGGGAATCTTCAACGGCCTCGGTTCGAAAGGAGTCACCATCGCCCCTCCCTTCGCCCGCCGCCTCACGGAATACCTCCTGCAAGGCCGCCCCCTGGATGACGAGGTCGATGTCCGGAGGAATTTTTAACGAGGCGAAGCCCGACAGAGTCCTGGGGCTCAGCGAGGCAAAGCCTCAGACCAGCAGTAGTGCACGCATCTTGCGTGCGAATTCACGCTGGAAGCGTGAGCTACTTTTTCCCTCGGCTATCGTAAAACTTACCCAGCTATAACAACTTCTCCGGTTTTAGGACTCAAGAGTCCTGAAAAGCGGAAACCTGTTGCAAATGAGTCAAGTTTTTGCACCGCGGAGATTGGAAGGTCGCAGAGGATTAGATGCCATAGCTTGTTGGCATTTCCATTTTTGAACCACTGATGCACACTGATGGACACTGATACTGATAGCCTCGTAGAGAAGTTCTTCTCGATCAGTGTCTATCAGTGGTTGAATTCCTTCCTGCCCAACAGGTCTGAGGCTGTGCCTCGCTGAGGGAAAGGCGCTCCGTTATGGCGGTTCATCGTTTGATGAAACCGAATCGAGATTGGGATTCTGCTTCCTGGAGGGCGGCGCTCCCGCGCCGCCGGTGCGGGCAAGATGCCCGCGCTCCCAGGTCGGCGGCCATGCGGGAGCATGGCCCTCCACGGGAATAGCTGATGCGGTTCGGTTATGCCTGATTCCGCTTGGTTATAGTGTTAACGAATCCTTTCATACAGCGGAAATTGGTCTCACACGGAGGCACGGAGACACGGCGAGTTCAACCGGACCGGAACCCGTGAGTTCTCAGCGGCCTGAGCTCGTCGAGGGCGTGACTTCGTGTGAGAACCTTCAGAGTATAGCAATGCTTAAAAACCGGGTGTGGTTTTAGGTAAACTTGCCAAAGTAGGACTAAGCTGCTTCGATGAGCGGCCTTAACCGAGCACCATGCACTCTAGCGCGGATAGGAAGCCCTTGGGAGCGCGGACATCCTGCCCGCCATAATTCCGTGTATTTCGCGTAATCTGTGGTCAAAAATTCCGTGGTGGACCAGAGCCCGCAGCATCGGGCTTGGTTTTCATAGTATTCCAAAACGGGACCACCCCGCAATATTTCCGGTCTATCCTATCAGTCCTGTCCTAAAACGGGTGTTGTGGCTAATTTTCGGACAGGATGGTCAGAATTTACAGGATGTGGAGAAGATACACGAGGAGCTTTATCCGAGTGCCTTTCGCTCAAGTCGGTATTAAGGTAGGATTTCAATTGCGTGTCGACCGGCTTTATCCCTCCGGAGTTCGCGGCGATCTCCCGAGGTAAACTCGCCGGATGGATTTGGCCCAGACGCGGTTTTCTCAAAAAAAAAGCTTGAGCTTTGCGGTGGAAGGCAACATCAATAATGTGCAATACGATAAAACATGACTATCACACCCCACACCCCACACCCCACACCCCACACCCCCACCCCCCCCACCCCACACCC
>JBJHCF010000009.1:0-129800 GCA_050506795.1 Opitutia bacterium | reverse complement strand
TCGGGAAGTCTTCGTCGGCTGGCGAAAAAAACCGGACAGTTTTGGGTCCGCACCCTGCATTTGGGCAAGATTCCCTAAGTTGTTGACAATAAGAATAATTTAACCAGGGCATGTCAGGAGGTCTGAACTTGTTTCGATACCCTCCCTGTCCTTGCTCCAGCCGATCTGCCCGCAGCAGAGATAGGTGCGTTCTTCGGTGGTTCCATCAAGAAGGAAATTTTGGAGAATTACGCGTCCAAAATCGTCCGTGCCGTTCGATGGCGGCAGGTCCATCTCATACAGGGTTATGGTGAGAAGAGAATCATCAATTACCTTTTGAGTCTCCTTGATCGTGTGGCCGTCTGCGTTGGCACGACGCTCGGTATATACCCCATCGGATATATCAAAGGAAGTCTGGTCCGTCGGATTCTCCAGCTTTCCGCGCCAGGTTTTGGTAACGAGCTCATCGTTGTCCATTGAATACTCATAAACCGTGGCGGTCCCGTCGGGACGGACAACACGGCGGACCCGGCCGTCCCAGGTTCCGCCGTTGTGGTACGTCGTTCGGGTCTCAAGACTTTGAGTACCGAAGTTAAGATTCGAATCCGGCTCCGCGGCAGGAGAATGAAGCCGAATGACCGAAGTTTCGACGTACTCCTGACTCGGACTGCCATGGGCAAAGGATTCGGCGAAACTCACCCGGTACTGGCGGGAGACGATGTTCCCGAGGACGCGCTCGATCGTTTCGGTAACAAAATCATCGCTACTGTCGCCATTGATGTCCTGCTTCTTGTAGATGATCTCGCGCACCCGGTGACTGTTCTCGTTTGTGATTTTGCCTTCGGAGTCGAACTGCGGGGTTGAATGCTTGAATGGAGAAACTCGCTTTACAAGTCTCCCTGTGTCGCCGCCGTACTCGTAATACTCCCAATAACCGTCATGCTCCACGCGATAGCGAAGTTTGCGGGAGTTCGGATCGTCGTCCAGATCGTCGTAATAATCCCAGGTGGTGAGAAGGCTCTGCGTCTCGCTGGTGTAGCGGCGCTCTTCGGTCAGCTTCAAGGCACCCCATTCCATCCGCTCCCAGAGCTTTTGGACCTTACTGCGAATCTCGTCGGGATCTTCCGAGTGAGATGAGTCTTCTCGGATGGTTATCACCTGGGTTCGTTCGGTCATCTCGTCGTTCCAAGTGGTACGGACGTCCTTCCATGAGAGGGACGATTCCGATTGGGAGTTGTATCCCTCGCCCAACGTCCAGACCCCGCCGCGCTCATTGGTCTCGTCGATCCTTTCCCAATGATAGTACCAGGCGCGTATCTCGTTACTGCCCTCCTTCTCTGTAACAGAGTATTCGGCCGCGTTCGACGAATATGACAATTCCTTGAACTCAAACGTTCGGAAGGGATTGGATGTGGTGTCTGGGTGATAGAAACGGACTTCCACGTTCCCACCGGAGCCGATTTCTTCGATTCTCACGGTGGTCTGAGCCGCGGTGATTTCAATCATTTCAATCGTACCCGACTGAATATGGCTATAGGACGCACCATTTTCCGCTCGGATATAGAAACTATCGTCTTGAATCCAGTCCAAAACCGGAGTGTCCGTGGATAATTCGATATATCCCTGATCGTCTCCCTCTGGGCTAACACCGAGACTCATCGTGATTCGGGGTCCGTCATACGGATTGAGTGAAATTTTTCCCGGACCACACGAGCCACTCGAACAACTCCCCGGACAACATTCCCCTTTGTCCACGCGGTCGGTAAAGATCGGCGCAAGTATTACGGGACCATTACCACTAATCCGCCATCCGTAATATTCCTGTGAGGACGGACAGCTTGCAGAGAATGTAGGTACTCCCTCAGCCAGCACGGACGATTTCCAATTCGATCCGACTTTCGCTTCTTCTTCAAAGGTTAAGAAGTGTTCGTCATCAGAATATTCTTCTACTACTGGCGGCAAGTTAGCACCAATACCGTGACTTTCACGAACAATTTTGATGTAAACATATGCCGTTAGAAATCGATCGGACGTCAAATAACTTAGATCCACCGCCAATGCCCCCTTTGTTGAACGCAGGTTGGCTATCCTTGATCCATTTGGCGCAATCCATGAATGGTCTCTTTGCCAAATGGTATGCTCGGGATCATAAGTTGGACTCCAATCTACATCTCCCCATTCACTGATCGCATCTGCCTGTGCTTCTGCGCAGCTCTCTTTGTAAGCGCCATACCCGTTTTTGTTTGCCCTATCAACTTGGTTGGCCACAAGATGCGATTGTATATACAACAGTCTATTTTCAATAAAATCTCCAATATCCTTAATTGCCTGTCCATAGTTGTGGATGGTTATCGTGGTTTGGTCGTTCCACGGCATGTCATTTATATGGTATCTTTCCACACTTTGCTTTCCGGGAACGTCGGGAAGCCGCTTATCGGTAGCGACGACAAATTCTTCCCATATCCTATGATCGTAGCCGGTTCCGGACTTCCAGATCTCATCTCGAAATCTGGCTGTTAAATCCGCCGCACGATGCACGTTCTCAAAATCCGCTTTGTAGAAGTCGTTTGGCGGAAATGGAGGCGGAATAGTTCCTGCGCTGCATGCGGGCCACGAAAGCTTGTCAGGTCCCGACGGAGCACCCCAACCTTCATCATTACGCAAAAACACCCACCGGGCCTGATAATCCCTCATCGCCTTCGCCAGCCGCTGGTAGTCCTCCTCCGCCGCCTTTACGCTTGGGATGATAAATAAAGTTACGATTAAGGTGAATAAGGCGCTATAGGGTATGATATTCAGAATCTTCATTTCTGTATTTTCGTTCTTTGGGATCTTACTGGTTCTTAAAACTCCGAATTAACGCTTGAATTTCCGGATTAGGCTTCTCGAGTCGTGTGAATACCGCCAATCTTCGATCACTCGTCCTTCGTCCGCTCTCCAAAACCCTTCCGCGCGACTCCGAATTCGGAGCAACCGTACGGTTGTGATCGAGATACGCATCGATGGCCAATCGTCCATCGGCAAGTATTGTGAACCTGGCTTCGTCGTCGGGAAAGAGCCCTTCGGAAAGCAACCAGTCTTCAGGAATGCCTGTGCCGTGGTCCTCGAAGAGGGGATTCTCCTCGCCCGCGTAAATGTAGTCGACCCAGGTTTCCGCTCCCAGGGCGCCGGTGATTTCAAGGGTCCTGCCGGATTGAAAGCGTCGGGGTTGGAACGCCAGGTCGTACTCCATGAGCATTCCGTCGACATAGATATCATAGTAGCCTTGTCCGGCCGCGACTCCGTAATCCAATCGCAGGGTGATTCTGGTCCAGTCCGTCCCTCGGCCCAGGCTGTCGATCGGGATCGAATAGCCGAGATCGATCCAATCGACGCGTAGATCGGGAGAAATATCGGTTGCGGCGATGGTTGCCCCGGCCTCAGATTGCAGAAACGCCACTCCAACGGAATCGAATCTGATACGTGTGCTTTCCGACGTGATGTGTCCGGCGGCCGGACGTACAAAAAGGTCCACGAATATAATATCGCTCCCATTCGGAGCGAAGCCACGTTGAAGGAATCCCGGCGGCCTTCCATGATAGAGTAAAACCGCCTGGTCCGCTTGAATCGAATGATCGGTCGCCACAACCGTGGCACGCGGTTGCACCACCCAACCTCGACCGGGAGCCGATCCGGCAAAAAATCCTTCCTCCTGTGAGAATGAAGTGTGAAACGGTAAGGTCGCTGTGGCGAGAGCAGGCATCGTCATCGTCAGGGCGGCAATGAGGCAAATGCGGACTTTGGAGGTCATGGTAAACTCGGGTTCCGGTTAGTGGGAGTTGGATAACTAAAAAGCCGTCCTGCTCTTAGGCGGACGGCTTGGCAAGAAAAAGGCTCCCCCCAACGGGAGCCTGAAAAATTGTGCGAGCGAGACGGATACGATTCCGCCAGACGCGATAACGTTAGAGAGAGAGTTGATCGAGCCCCATCAAAAATCCTCGGGATTCCTCGACGACCTCGATCGGCGATAAAGTGAAATCAGCGCCACTGGAATGGCATTCAGGGTGCGCGATAGCCGGGGTTTTCATCTTGGCGTGGTGGTAATGAAGAAAAACGAAAAGCAAACTTATTGTTTTGCTGCCGAAGAAACCGAATCAGGTCAACATTTTTTTGATTTATTTTCGCGAGACGGCCATTCGGTTTACGCCTCGAAGGCATGCCTTCACTTCACCGGACGCACAACGCCCGTCGGGTACATCAGGGACGCCTCATGGCAGCGTAACGCGCACCTTTCCAAAACACCGGGAGTCGGTGGGGTGGAGAGGGAGGGAAACCACAGCGCGCTCCCAGTCCGAATCGATCCCGGTCACGACCGGGAGGGCTGCAATAGGCTGCCAGTTGTGGAGATCGACGGACCAGTAGGGCGTGTACACGAGGTCACTGTCACGGCGACGAAGGAACTCGATAACCAGAAACGCGCCCTCCTCGTCTTCTTTTCGGTATACGGCAGGTAACCCGGCGGTCTCATCGCCTCCCGGTGTCAGCAGGCGACGGTCCGGTCCGGAAAGGTCGAGGTTGAACGCGTATTTGATCAGGTTCCTGGCGCCGTCACCAAACGGAACGGCTTTGGGTTCAGCCGCGGGCCCGCTCAGCCCGGCGGCGGCCGCCGCGGCGTCGAATCGTTCCCGCTCGGGGGACGTGGCCGGGACTTCTTCCACAAAAGCGTGCACCTGATTGATCTCCACATCGAAGAAGTCCTGCTCCACTCCGCTCGGCCAGCGAATGTGGACATGATCCACAGTCCCCGCGGCCATTTTGCCCAGGCCAAAATGAGCGGTCGTTTCGCTGTGGGATAGGAAATTCGCTTCCAGGTTGACCTCATGCACATATTGCACCTCCGGGGCCGCCAGATCCGGTGTCACCGTAATCCAGGCTCCTATCCCCTGACGGTTGGAAACCGTTCCCCTGAGGTTGATGCGCAACCAGTCATTGTCGCCTCCCAGGTTCTCGAACAGTTCCGGGCGAGCCGCGTGGTTGATGATCAGAATGTCCTGCCAGCCGTTGCCGGTGAAATCGGCCACGATCACCCCCCGGCCAAGGCGTTTCCCGTGCAGTCCGACCCGGTCGGTCAACCGGGTGAACGATAGCTCCGGTTCACCGTTGTTGCGAAAGAAATGCGCCTCCTCCTGAGCCATCCAGCCATTCACCGACACCAGATCGCGCAACCCGTTGTTGTCATGATCGATACTCGAGGTCCCCCACCCCCATGCGGGCTTCACATTGACCCCGGCGGTGCTTCCAAGCTCGGTAAAGTAAAATCCGCGTCTACCCAGATGAATGTCGTTGCGGTAGAGGATATTGCGGGCGATATCCGTCAGAAAGATATCCAACCACCCGTTGTTGTTGAGATCGGCGACGGTGATTCCCATTTCGTGAGTGCCGACGGTTGTGCCCGTCTCGTCCACCGCATTCCGGAAGGTCCCATTCCCGGAATTCCAGAAAAACTGATTCCTGCCGTGGTAAAAATCACCGGCAAAATCGTTGTAGGGAATCAGATCCAGGCGCCCGTTCCGGTTCATGTCGGCGAAACGCGCTCCAAAACCCCAACGGCTGTGAGGTCCGCCCAGGCCGGCCGCCTCGGTGACATCCTCAAAATAACCCGGCGCCTCGCTGCCGCGGTTTCGCAGCAGCCGGTTGCGGGACTCTCCGGCACTCCAATCGCTGACAAAAAGATCGAGGTAACCGTTTCCGGTGTAATCCCCTGCCGTTACGCTCATCCCGTAAAGGATTGATCTCCGGGCGTCCAGCACGGCGCCCCTCTCGATTCCTTCTTCCGACAACATCCCCCCGCCATCGTTGATATAAAGGTAATGGCGCCCGCCGCCGTTCGTGGTGACATAGAGATCGAGATATCCGTTGTTGGTCAAATCGGCCAGCAGCGCCCCATTGGTGTGCAAACCGGGCGGATTTCCACCAAACACTTCCTGGGTACGGTTCTCGAAAGTTCCGTCGCCCCGGTTCATGTAGAAAAGGTCCGTGTTGTCGTGACGGGTCAAAAAGAGATCGTTGCGCCCGTTTCCGAAAAAATCTCCGACCGCACCCCCGCCGCTGATCAATTTCGGGCTTGTATCCCCAACCTCCTGACGCTGAACATGATTCAAGCCCGAAGACGCTGAAATATCGCGAAATCCGCCGACGGATTCGCCGGTTGCAGTCGAAGGTTGAAAGCAAGCGCCTCCAATACTGAAAGCGACCGCCTGCAGCATTGCCGTCGGGAAACCGATAACGCCCCTGAGAGTTTGGCGCATATTCTAAGGTAATTAGACCCTAGGCATTATCAGATCGGATTGTCCCGGACAAGGACGAAAGCAACGCGCCACCGGGTTGGGTCACGGTCTTTTATCTGCGAGCTTTGGATGCGTTCAGCGACGGCCGAGCCGGCTTTCTCGGACTCCCTTATTTGGCGCCCGCCGTTTTAATCCGGCGCCAAACAAGAAAAAACGCAGCCAATCCGGCAAGCAGAACCGCGTGGGCCGGTTCGGGAACGGGGGTGATTTCGATCCGGGGATGGAAAGCGTCATTCAAATGATCGGCGGACGCGAAGGTAAAGGAGGCGTTCACGCCCGAACCGGCGACAAAGTCTTGGCTCGGTTGCAGCCGCAAATAAACCCAGGACTCCCCTCCTGTCGCGAATTCTTCGTACCGGGCATTCAAATAGCCGGTGATATCGGCCAATACCTTGCCCACTGCCGTTTCCTGGTCCACGAAAGACCCCGGGGCCGCCTGCAGGTATCCGGAAGCCGCGTATTGCCCGGCGGCGCCGCTTTCGCCCGCCATCAGGGGACCGTCGAAGTTACCGCCGGCGCCCCAAACCTCAATGCCGTAGTCGGTGTTGGTCTCGACGGACAACAGTTCCAGCGCCAATACGGCCGAAGCCAGGGGCTGGTTCAAAGTGGACAGATCGAACTGAAAGATCGGCCGGCCGGCTTCGAGGAGAAATCCGCCGGTGTCCTGACTGAAAACCCGCAGGGTCTCACTCGAACCGCCCGAAGACGACACCGTACCCAGAGAGCCCTGCACCTGTTCGAACTCGGTCTGGTAATCCGCCGGATCCCCGAACAGCACCAAGGCATATCCGGAGGAAGCGGCCGCCAGCCACCCCAGTACCGCCGGAACAATCCAAAGCTTTATCGTCTTCATGGTTTTTCAGTCTCGGTTGTTCAATAAATCGTGCAATTCCAAATCAGGGAGCCTCTTCAATTACGAGTCGCATAATGCGGTATCCGCTTTCCGGAACCGGTTGGGTGTCGCGCACGGCCATCGCCACCGGTTGTCCGGGCCCGAACTCATCGATGGTTTCCCAGTGGGGAAAATCGGAGGTCGCCTCCACCCGGTACCGCACGTCTTCTCCAGCCGGGAGGCGCTCGAAGTGAAGCTCCTGGTAATCGACCCCGCCTTCGGACACGATCCGTCGTTCGGGCGCGCGTCCCAGGTCCGGATCCAGGCCCCCCATGCCCAATGCGTAGCGCTCAAGGTTGTTCACGCCGTGATTGCCGGGGTCGGCGAACTTGCCGCTCACCTCCGGATCGTTCAAAGCCGCGATACCGAATTCCCCGGTTCGCCAGAAATCAAACGTGGCACCGGCAACCAGCCCCACCCGCATAAAACGACTGTCCTCCGCGCCGATAGGATTTTCGTCGCTCACCGTAACCCACTCCGGAGTTCCCGGTTCGATCACTTCGATCACTTCCCACTCGCTCATAGTGTCGCTGGCCATTACCAGGTACCGCACATCCGGCGCGTACCGCAGACGACGGAAACGCACCGTCAGGTAACGCTCACCGTCCTCTTCCACGGTGTCGTGCAACACCGGCGCCGTCTCGTAGGCATCGAAGGGCAAATCGAACGCATAACGCATCAACGCGGGCTGTCCGCTTCCCTCAGGATCCGCCAGTCGCTGATCCCGCAATGAATCTCCCGCCTCCGGATCTCCGTAAAGCGCCATCCAGTTTTCCCAGTCGGTCTTGACCGCGAAAAGCTCGCTTTCCCCTTCCGCCCCGCTGGCGTCATGCCGCGCGGTCAAACGAAAATCCCCCGTGTTGCCGATGATCACTTCGTGCCCCTGCAACACCCCGCCGGCAAAACTCGCGGTGGTCGCTCCGGCTTCCAGGCGTCCGTTTGATTCCAGAGTCACGGTCCCCTCAAACACTTCCATCAGATCGCCCGCGGAATCCCTCGCCTCAAGGGTCACGGCGAAAGGTTGGCCGGCCATCTGGTCGCCAATCGGGGCAAAGACGAACTCCGCGATGTCGACGTCGACCGGCATCTCGAAAAGCAGCGTCGTGGCCCGCGCCACCTGGAAGGACCCGTCGTGGGGCGCGCTTCCGGGCATCAGGGGCGCGGAGCCATCGCCCGGCAGGTGGGTCACCGAAAACGACCATTCCGTATCCGGGTTCAACGGCTGCCCGGTCGCTTCATCCAGCAGCCCGGCCAGCGAAAACCGCGCCCTGGCGGCGCCCCCGGAGGAGTCGCCCACCACCGCCACCAGGGGCCCCAGGGCGCCGGGCGCCCGCAGCACCGCCAGGGACCCGGCGGCCGATTCATCCTGAAAGTCGACAATCACCTGCCGGTAGTCCACCGAGAACGGGGTCGACGGAGCGGTCCTTACCGGCACAAGTCCCTCGTGGGCGGCGGTGAAAGCTCCCGATGTGTCGAGCGTTCCGGCCTGAACATGGTACTCCGTATCGGACGCCAATCCGGTTACCCGAACCGCGAGCAGCCCTCGCTCCGCCTGGGCCGTGCGCAGGGCCCGGCGTTGGGCGCGCTCGGCCACGTCGCTGTATGGTCCCACCGGTTCCGCCAGCGGAAACCGCTCCCGGCGCACCCCTTCGCTCAACGGGTCCACACCGGCCTCATCCGCAAACACCCGGACTTCCGGAATCCCCTCGGAAGCGCCTTCCCAGAAAACCGTGAAGCCGTCGCGGGTCACATTCCCCGCTTCGGGATCCGCATGCACGCTTGCGGCTGACGCCATCAGGCATCCGGCCGCCGTCCATCGGCCCAGCAAACGAACGAACCCGGAATTCCTTCCACGCGGTCTGATGCAGAATGGTCCTTTCACTGATCGCTCTCCCCTTCTTCCCGATTTTCCACCTGTGACGCATCGATTACCTGGATGCCCAGTGAACGTCGCTCCAGGCCCGGACGTCCTTCCCGGCTCAGTATGCGCTCGCCGCCGGCCAGCAGGACCACCCGGCGATTGCCCGATGCGCGTATCCGCCGCACCACGTCCTCGCCGGCGCCGTCGCCGCTGTCGATGACCACGATCAATTCCGCTTCGGGATCGATCGCCGTAACATTCGCCGCCAGTTCGCCTCCTCCGGACAAAGGAACCGCGCCCCCTTGCGGGTCCGGACGACCGCCCGGCCGCAACACCCGGGCCTGCGGAAGTAGCGTTCCCAAATCGGTCAACGCCGGGCCGCCGGACAAGGGAACCGCCCCTCCCTGCGGGGGCGAGGGTTCCGCACGAACGTCGAGCAACGTCACCCCGCGGCCCTGCCCGCGCACCAAATCAGCATAAAGCATCATCGGCACCGATTGCGACCTGAATCCCTTTTCGCCGGTGGTGGGCAGGCCGGCCGATTCCCAGGCCGCCAAACCGCCACGCAAACGCAAGACATCGTTACGCCCCCTTTCCCGTGCCGCGATCACCGCGGCCGAGGCGTCGGCGCGGCCGAGGCCGTCGTCGTAAATGACGATCGCCCGGGAGGACGGCAACCTCCGCGCCTGGAAGATCCGTTCCGGCATGTTCATGGCGCCGGGAATGTGGTTCTCGGTAAAGGCGCTTTGACCACGCACGTCGATCAGCGCGATCGATTCCCCGTTTGCCAGGCGTTCCGCCAGATCGGATGGTCCGATGTCCGCCCACAGGGATGTGGAGGTCGCCAGCACAGTGATGGCCGTGAATTGAAAAAACGTTTTCATGACTCGTGAAATACTCATTCGGGTTTCCAGCCGGATACGGCTTCTTTGACTTCCACCAACAACAGGGCCGCTTCGGGAATCGCAAAATCGGGACCCGTCAGGGAGCCGTTCTCTATCGTGACCGCCACCCAGCGCCCATTCCGGGAATCCAACATACGAATGGCTTCCACGTTGTTGGGCCCCAACTGCTCCACCGCCCGGGAGACCCGGAAACCCGCCGGGAATGCGGAGTAGCTCACCGCGTTCACGCCCGCCGCCAGATCGACGGCGCCGGTTTCCCGTTCACCCAGCTCGATCAAACGGTTGTCGTCGAAACGAATCCACAGGAAATCCCCTTCCTCGATGGGAAAATCGTCGCCCGCGGTCCCGCCGTTCCATTCCGCCGTTTCCCGCACCACTTCGGGAACCAGGCTCTGATAACGTCCGACGGCCTGCACTCCGGCGCTGTCGCGCCAGTTCTCCAGCAGGGCGAAGGCCGAATCGAATCGTTCCGCCAGACCCGCCGTCACCACAACCGCGTTGTTGTCGGCGAACACCGCCTGCAACGCGGGCAGTCGGGCCGCGCGAATCACCGTGCCTTCGTCGCCGGTCTCCTCCCACACGAAATGTCCGGCCGCGAAACCGGGATGGGCTTTCTCGCGCGCCGACCGGGTCAACGGCACCGAACGTCCGGCCTCCAGGTGGAAAAGACGGAAATTCCCGGTCCCAAACCCGGCGCCGTCTTCCTCGGTCACCATCCAGTACCCTTCCAGGTGCGGAAGCGCTTCATTCTCCGGCGTCTCCGTCAGACGAACTTCCCGCCCCTGCAGAAAATCGTATCCGTAAATATCCAACACCCCGTGCCGGGTGTCCTGCCAAACCACCCAATGGCCGGCCACGGCCGGGTGGAATTGCCCGTGAATGGACTCGGTCAGCCGTAGGCGTTCACCGGTTTCCAGGTCCGCGAAATAGATTTCACCCGGCCCCACATCGCGCTGGTCCCGCCAGACCAGCCGGCCCGCCCGCAAATCGGCTTCCCCCTGGTCCTCCGGTCCCGCGTATACGGTAAAGGATTCTCCGCTGTCCAAATGATGCGCCACCAACTGCCAGGGAGCTTCCGAATCGGTCACCGAACGCTCCCTCCAGACCACCCAGGGGGCGTCCACCAGGGGTTGGGTCGCGTGCCGCGAGCTGGAATCGGTCAGTTGCACCGGACCGGCCGGTCCTTCGAGGTCCTCCAGCCAGACATCCCAGGCCCCGCCGGAACGCCGCCCCTGCCAGACCACATAACGTCCATCGGTGGCCGGATGGGTCTGGTCTCTCGAACCGGAAGTGATCGCCAAAGTCGTCGCCTCGGAATCTCCGAGATCGCGCGCCCGAATGTTCCAGGCGCCCTCGGTGCGGTCCTGCCAGACCGCCCAGTCGCCGCGGGCGTGCGGTCTCGAGGCGCCATCGGCCGCGCCGGCCAGGAGCGAAGCATCGGCCGCCATATCACCCACATGCACCAACCGGGTCCGGTGGCTGCTTCGTCCGAGACTGTCGTCGAGCGTCACCCGAACGGTGTACCACCCCGATGCCACCGCCCGTCCGCCGTCGTCGGTCCCGTCCCAGACCAGCGCGACTTCATCGGTCTCCAGTTCGCCGAGATCGAAACTGCGCACCAGGGTCAGGGTTGACATATCGGACCCGTAGGCGGGATCCACGGTAAAGGACAAACGACTCGGGGATGAGGTGTCCTGCCAGGTCCCGTTCCACCGGCCGATAAAGTCGAGTATCCGATCGCCGGAGACCAGCGGGTCGATCTCGACCGGCACATTCGTGGCGGCCTCCGCCCGGAAGAAATCATTATCGGGACGCCACCTATAGAGTTCCAACCCGTCGCCACCGACCAGGATTTCCGCCCGGCTCTCGGTCACCGGGATCGCCGGCATGCCGTCCAGGACAAAGGCGTATCCGCTTCCGGACACGCTCCAATTCAACACCAGCGCCTCGTCAGCCGGCAGGTAGGCGCCGTGGGCGGAACGCGCCAGGATCTCCAGTTCCACCCCGCCGGAAAGGCCTTCCAGCTCGAGGGGTTCCGCGGCGGACGCCTCCGCCGACCAGTCGCCGCCGTTCAGGCGATAACGGTAAAAATCAACCTGCGCGCCGGTAATGGTCAGGGATACCTCGTCACTGGAGGTCGGCGACGGCGGAACCCCGATCACCCGCGGCCAGGCAACCACTCCCTGAAAGATATCGGCCCGGGCCTCCACCGCGAACGGCGTGGGATCGACGGAGAACCCGAGGTCGGCTTCGGAGGGACGCACTGAAAGCGTGTCGCCGCTCTGCACCAGCAGCAGGTCCGTGTCGTCGAACTCGTCGAATCCGGGAGGCGCCTCGGACAATACCACCAACTGGACCTTCTCGTCCTCGACGTTGCCAAAAGCGTCCTCGGAATAATAGGTGATGGTGTAGCTGCCCGGAGCGTCGAGCGAGAACGGCATGGCCGGACGAAACTCGTCGTCGTTAATCTTGTAGAACATGCTGACCGGGCTGGCGTCCTCGGCGATGAAATAAATTTCGGTATCGCGAGTCACGTACACCACGCCGCCGACCCGGGTATGTTCGCCGGCAAACAGGATCTCGGTAACCGGCGGTTCGGTATCCTCCTCGGCTGGGGCGTATTCCACCGTGTACTCGTAGTACTGCCCGTCGTCCATGAGGTCGAAGATGTGCAGGTAATCCAGCCGCCGGTTGGTCACCGGTTGGTAGCGGAAACTGGTCCAGGCGTTGCGTTCGTGCACGACGCGGCCGTCGGAACGGGTAACGCGCGCGATGTCGTAGTTACCCTGCGCCGGATCGTCGAGCCGAAGGTACCCCCAGCCTTCAAATCCCGAAACCAGCCCGATGACAAACTCCAGTTCCTCGTCGAGTTCCTGCAACACTTCAAACTGGGTCTGGTGATTTACCGGGAGGATATTGCCCTCACTTTCGTAAAGGGCGTCCGGAATCATTTCGCTGTTGCGGTCGGTAACAGCCAGAAAATCCAGGATATTATCCCGCCCGGGCTGATCGTTGAGGACCTCTCGCAAGATGAAATGCGCGTCCAGCGAAGCGATCACCGAGGTTTCCTCACCCCCGAGTTCGGACGCGTGGGTGTAGGTGGCGTTGAACTCGATGAACTCTCCGGAGAGCGAAGTGATCATGTCCCAGGCCCCTTTCCGGGTCTGGCCCGGCTCGATATCACCGAGGTCCACTACCAGGCTGGCCCGGTCAAGGGGTGAATCCATCACCCGAGCCCCCAGCAATTGCGCGACCAGGGGCAGGCCCTGGAGATTCTCCACGATCTTCGGTTGCTGCGAATCGATTTGCAGGTCGTGGGCGGTGCCGTAACCGACGTTGGTCACCAGCACGCCGAGAGTGAACGGGACCGGGCTTTCCACGCGCTCGGTGAAAGGGTTGTTCGCCTGCACATCCCGCGGCATGAAGTAGGTGATCTGCAACTGGGGTTCCGGGCGCACGGTGATGTTGTCTGGAATCACCAGCATGTTCTCACGGGGAATTTCGACTCCGCCCAGCTTGCCGCCGAGATTGCATCCGACGCGATACACCTTGCCCCGCGGATCGGTGCCTCCGGCGTTGATCTTGGGGATGATGAACCAGCGAATCACCGCGGTCCGGGTGGGTTGAATGACACCGTCGCCGTTCACGCTGTTGATAAACTCCAACTGCGGGCTGCGCACGAAAAAGAGGTCCGACGCATCCTGCCCGGGATTATCCGGGTCCTCGAAGGTCAGATTGGCGAAGAAATCGGTGATCGCATCTTCACCGTCGTTGTTTGTGACCGTAAGCGTGGCCTCAAATCCGATCCGCTCCAGGGTCATTTCCTGCTCGATCTCGATTTTCACCCGTGCACACCAGCCGTCGAACTGCTGCTGCGCCTGCGCCACGCCCGAGATCAGGAACAAAAGTCCCAACCCGGAAATGACGGCTTTCCGGAAATCCAAAATCCGCGATCCAATATCCAAAATGCTGTTCATTGTGAGACTACCTCCACATGTGAAAGGTCCAAAAACGCTCCGCCGCAGACATCTTCAGCCAGCACGCCGTCGGCGTAAAAGGCGTGGTCGCCGGTGAGTTGGAAGGTGTAAACCGTGTGTTCGCCTTCGAGCCGTTCCATGGAAGCGATTTCCCAGTGACCGCCCCCCTCGGCCGCCAGCCAGTCGCCCGTCGAAAGGTTGCGAACGTGGGTCCAGCCCCGTCCGTCCTGCCAGAGGCGGTGTTCGCCGGTGACGTGCAGCTCCTGGTCCTCGCGTGTTCCGTCGAGGCAGCGGAGAACGAGCGTATGGACGTCGTCGGATTCCAAACGGAACAGATAGCTCAGCGTGCCCACGCTGCGCGGATCCGGACCGGCCCGCAGCCGGTCGCCGGCGGCAAGTTCCGAGATCGCCCGCGTGGTGCCGTCGGCGAGGGTCACCGGCGTATCCGGCAGGAAACACCCGCGGCCTCCGGCTTCGAAGGCCGGGCGAGGTCCGGGAGTCCCGCCGCCCCGGGAAGGGGTTCCGCCGCCGCGACGAGTCGATCCGCTCATGAAATGTCCGGCGCATTCGATAAAGCCGCCGACAAAACCGATAACCGTTTCCAGTCCCCCGCTGCCCACCTGGGTCACCGATTCGTAAACGGTCGCCCCGATAAACATGGCGGCGAGCGCTTTTTTAAGGCTTGCCCTGGAGGCGCTGCCGAACTCGCCTTCCGCCGCCAGGTCCATGATCGCGCCGATACCGGCGGCAAAGTCTTCTCCCGACACCGCCCCACAGGGGGAGGGGTGAGGGTTGAAAACGAGGGGCGAAGCCTGCGGACCGGCTCCGTTGCCATTGCGGGCGTCTTCGTGGATTCGGACCCGTACCGGGATTTCCACCACCTGCTCGGGGCGGAGTTCCGGGATGTATTCAATCAGCGGAGTGATGGACATCAGGTCGGACTGACCGCCTTCAATTTCAACGTCATTGACGCTGATCAGACCCTCGTTGCGAAGTTCCGCCATGATGGTGGTCTCGAAGCCAAAATCGACGTTCTCAAATTCGAACATCGGCGGCGAGAAGAGCATCACCGGCGCGGGCACTCGGGTTTCGAAGGTTTGTTCGATCCGGATTTCGTAGCGGTCGGTGAACGGCACCGGCACAACGTCGAAGGTCACGGTTACGAGACTCCGGTTGAGTTCCGGCTCGACCAGTATCACCTGATCCGGCTCGACGTCGACCGTGCCGGTGGCGGCCGAATGCCCGGGCGCCGTCACCTGCCAGGACCAGCGGCCCTCCTGCAGCTCTTCGGCCAGGAATTCTCCTTCCGCATTGGTGTAGTAGGGTCCGCGCTCAATGCGGTTGACGGTGTTGCGCAGCCGAATGGACGCGTTGGGCACCCGCTGATCGATGATATTGCTCACGACAAACTGGGCCTCACCGGTCAGGTTCGATGTGATCTCGGCGAAGAGACTCATTTCGAAATCCCCCACCGCGTTATCGCCGCGGATGACCAGGAAATCGTCGTAAAAGCCGAGCTCGGTGTCGTTGGGCGGCGCGTACACCACCTGGAATTCAAGTTGGTCTCCGACCGCCAGGTCGGGAACGCGAATGATGCCATCTTCGTCCGCCGGGAGACTCAAGTTCATCCATTCGACGTTCTGCGGGGGCACGATTTCCACCCCTTCAAGCGCGCGCAGGCCGGCGTTGGTAATGGTCACCCGGCGACTGCGCTGGTCTCCGCGGTCCAGGGAACGGTCCACGTAACCGCGACTCGGCTCCGCCACCCGGAGAATCGGAATCGCCTGCAAGAGCGTGATCTCCGCCCGGAACAACGCACTGGCGCCTTCCTCCGTTTCGAAGGTGATCTCGGCCATCACCAGGTCCGGCGCATCCAGCTCCGATTGCAGACGCAGGTGAACGCGGTTCCGGGAATCCGGACCCAGGTTCGAAGGCAGCGGTCGCGCCTCGTGCAGGGTTACCGTGTCGATCTCGATTTCCTCATCCTCGTCATCGACAATATAGAAACGGGCTGAGACCCCGTCCAGGGCCATCGGCAGGTCGCCGGGATTGATCAACTGGAGATTGAAGTCGAGCGTATCGTTTTTGGACATACGAATCTCACCCCGTGCCGGGCTCGCGAGGACACGCAGGACGGACACCTCGGCCTGGTCGAGCACATCCACCACGTCGGGATGGGACGCCCAAAAACCAATGGAACCGCTCAATCCGGGCGGGGGAGTGTATTCGTAAGTGAAGTTGCCGTTCTCATCGGTGGTCACCTGACGGAACCAATGGAACCCGCGCACATAAAAACCGATCGACAGGTCGGCGTTCGGCACCGGCAGACCGGTCTCGCGATCGATGGCCTGACCCGTCAACGTGATGGGCTGGTCGTCGGCATACCCGGGCGCATCGGTTTGGAGAACTCCGAAATAAGGGGATTCCACCAGGTTCGTGGTCATGGACCCGCGAAGGGGTCCGGAAGTGCGCTGGCGGGAGGTGCCCATGGCCTGGTAAATGGCGGGCGCGCGGACCCGGATGCGGGCGCTGCCCTCTTCGGCCAGGCTTTCCGGGACCAGGACGTTCTCAAAGAGCACGCTTTTCGACTCGCCCGGCGGAATGCGCAGGTACCCGCGCCCGTCGCCGGTGAAACTCATTCCCGAAACCGGCCGGTCGAACGGCACGGCATGCACCACCGAACCGTTGGCGTCCAGCACCTCGAGGATCAGGTCCCCCGGCTCCGACCCGCCGGAGCGCACCAGCAGCACATCCATGTCGGCATAACCCCGGTTGTAGAGGCGGGCGCGGAAATCGTTTTCGCCTCCGGCCAATGGCGGTTCCGACGTGGTCACGGCAATCATGATCGAGGGCTCAACCGCCACCGGTCCGTTGAAATGTCCCCGATATAAAGCCACGGAATCGTCCTCCTCCACCTGACGCAATTCCAGCATGAAGGTGTAATCCTCCATGGCGTCGATCACCCCGGGAAAGACGATATCCCAGGAGCCCGCCGCGCCCGCTTCGACCAGTCCGGCCTCCGCGTCGAGCGGAAGGGAAATCTCCGTCGCATTGCCTCCTTCAAAGCGGGTGACGGCCACTTCCTGGAATTCCCAGTCGCTGTCGGCACTGTGAGTCGCCGATATTTCATAAACATCAAAATACCGGGCCATGAGTTCCCGGTCGTTGCCGGCCGAATCAAGATTGAACCCGAGGTCCGCGGTCACCGGGTATACCGTGACGGTCCGGGCGGCACTTTCGCGTCCTTCACTATCGACCGCCCGTACGCGGAATTCGACGGCGTCGGCGTCGACCGGTTCCGCGGCATTGAACGCGGGTTGCACCAAAGGACCGCCCTGGTTGAGCAGCTCCCCGCCGGCGTAGACGTTGTACCCGACCGCTTCCTCGTCCTCCCCGATCCAGGAAAGCTCGGGAGCGCCGCCTTCGGTGACGGTCGCCACCAGCGAAGACACCGCGCCCACGAAGAGTTCCACTGTGACCGGATCGCTGCGGTTTTCGTTGCCTACCGAATCGACCGATGCCACCCGGTACGCGTTCACCCCGCGGGGCGGAGCGTCGGTGACGATTCCGGGGTTGGCGCGCGAGGCAACGTGTGAATCGTTCCGATACACGCGGTAGCCCGCGGGCGTTTCGCCGGAAGACGGCGCGTCCCAGGAGATGCGGACCGTTCCGGCGAGGTCGAGCTCGGCGGTGACGTTTTCCGGGACCTCCGGCGGGGTGCGGTCGGACTCGGCGGAAACCATCCCGGACAGATCACTTTCGGATCCCAGGCGTTCGGAGGAAACCGCATAGCGGTAGAAGCCATCCTCCGGCGGTGTATCGAAAAAGACGGTCTCCGTCAGTCCGGAGGCAACACGCTCGGTAGGATGAGGTCCGGTGCCGCCTTCGGCGCGGTACAGGTGATACACTTCGGCGCCGGCGGAAGGATTCCATTGGATGCCGATCTCGCCGGCCGTACGGGTCACCGCCTCCAAACCGGTCGGAACCGGAGGAGGAGGCGCGGCCTCGGTGTTGTAGATTTCCAGCTCACCACCCGACTCGATCGCCGTGCCTTCATTGCCGAGCGCGTCCGTGACCGAGAAGACAAAGGTCCCCAGGCCGGTGCCCATGGATTCGGTCAGAGTCAGGATACCCTCCCAAACGCTGCCCTCTCCGGAAAGCGAAACCGCGACACCGGGACCGTCCGGCGGCGAAAACGTGAGCGAAGGCGGTCCCGGAACCGACTTGTTCAGGGTAAGTGTGATTCCCACATCGGTGTCGCCGTCGAAAACCTGAACCGGTTCGGCTTGGTCCACCGCGATGCTCGCGACCGGACGGGAAAGGTCAAAGACCAGGTCGGGCCCGGAGGGAGCACCCGCGAACGAATTCCCGGCCAGGTCGCGTCCCGACACCCGCACCTCCGCCGTGCCGGTCGATCCGGACAGGGGAGAGACCAGGTAGGTCCCCGTGTAGGTATTGCCTCCGGCTTCGGTCAGGGAAACTGAAATCGGCGTGGAAAAATTCGCCGGCCGCACGGTCAGGGTCGGGGTTGACCGCAAGGCTTCGCTTGCGGTGAGCGTAATGCCCAAATCCCCGGGCCCCATGGGCATCGCCTGATCGTAGGCAATGGTGAAGGCCGGTGGAGTGTCGTCGTAAATCGCGGTCAGGACATTGGACAGCCCGCTGGAGTTGCCGGCCCCATCGAATCCCACGACCGCGATGTAATAATCCCCATCAGGGATCCCTTCGATAAGATAATCCGTCACCGTGATCGGATCGCTCTGACCGTCGGCGTCACCGGCGGTTTCAATGGGGTCCTCGCTCCAAAGGACGCGAAAACTGGTCGCCCGTTTTCCGCTGGTCGGGAAGCGCCAGAACACCTGGATTCCCCGATTGGTGAGGTACTCGGCCGACTCCACGATCAGGGGCGCCGGAGGCACCGTGTCGAGGTTGACGTTAACCGCGGGAGAGGAAGTCGAACCCACCGCATCGGTAGCCCGGGCCACCAGGGTGTTGCTGCCCTCCGAAAGCTGGGCGTTTTCCAGGGTGAAGGTTCCGTCTCCGCCCGCGGTCACCGTTCCCAGAACAATGCCGTTGCGCACAACCTGCACATCTACTCCCGGCTCGGCCGTGCCGGAGACCGTCACCTGCGGATCGCTGAACAACGATCCGTCGAGCGGCGAAACGATTGTTGGCGGAGGCGGGGGTTCAGGCGACAGGCGCACATTGTGCTCGCGGGTGGCGATCAGGCCGAGAGTATCCGTCGCCTGGAGACGCACCCGGACGATTGAAGCCTCGCGACCACGAAAATCCCACACTCCCTGCAGTTCGCCGTCCGCGGACGCCAGCACGAGTTCGCCCTCCACAAAAAACTCCAGAGCGGCGATCCCCTGCTCCGATTCGGCCGAACCGGAGACCTCCGCCGGACGGCTGAACTCGTCACCCTCCTGCAAACTGAATGCGGTGATGACCGGGCCGTCGGTGACGTATTCAATTTCCAGGGTGATCGGGTCGGCGATCGATCCGTCGGCAGCGCGCAGTTCGATAAAGAGGGTCTTCACCCCGGCCCCATCCGAGAGGGTGAACGGCGCCTCCACCGGAGTGCTCCGGTAAAGGTCGGCCCCGGCTTCATCGGCTTCGATGTCCTGGAAGAACACCCCGGCGAAGGTGGAGTCCTCGCTGGCCCGGAAGCTGGTCGCGTTGGGGGACATCAGGCGCAGCACGATTTCCCGGTCCCCGGTAACCGGCCCATGCAACGGTGAAACCGCGGCGCCGAGGATGGGCTCCCGGGTCAGGGGATCGGCCAGGTCGGCATCGCCTTCGATTTCCAGGGAAACGTCCGCCAGATCCTCGCTGCCCCACCAGTTTTCACGGGCATCCAGCGAAGACCCGTTTTCCACGGTCGCTTCGCGAGCGTTGTTCTTAATCACCGAACCGCGAAGGGTCAGAGTGCTGTCGCCCCCCACCCAAAGTCCGTCGTCCTCGTTGAGCGCCACAAACGAATCATGCACGCTCGCTTCCGCGCCGTTCATCAACTCGATGCCCGCCGGCAGGTTCCAGACCACCCGCAGGCCTTGCAGCAGGTGATCGCGGCTGCCATCGATGAGCAGTCCGCCGCCGTGCCGAATCCAGGTGTGGGAGATTTCCGACCCGTCGGCGCCGGGTCCGAGAATCACCCCTTGCCAGGCGCCGCGTCCCGCCTCGACCGCGGCGGTCAGGTGCACCGGGTGTTCCGGCGTTCCTTCGGAAAACAGCCGGCCTTCCACAATCTCGATTCCGGCGTTCGCGGCAAAGGTCAGGGTGGTTCCGGCGCGCAGGGTGAGCGTCGCTCCCCCCTCGACCACCAGGGGATTGAATACCTCGAAGGTTTCCCCTTCTCCCCCGATCGCCAGATCGACGGTCAGGGTTTCCGCCAGGGGATCGCGCCAGTGCACGGTGGTCACTTCGCTGACGTATTCATCGAGCCGGTTGAAGGGAACCACCGCCAGGTAGTAATCAAGTGTCCGGTCCAGACCGCCGACTTCGTAGCTTTCCGCCTCCGGCCCCGTCACCGCGTAGGGCTCCAAACCATCCACCGAGGAAAAGTCCGTTTCCTCCACAAAAATCCAGTATCCGGCGAAGCCGAAAAGCTCGGAGGTATCGTAATCGCTCCACTCGAGCAACGCCGCCGTCAGCCGGGGTGAGGACAGTTCCGGTGTCAGCGGCGGCGGGAGATCGCTCTCGATGATGACCGGAATCGACGTCACTTCGCGGTCCATGTTCAACGCGGTATCCACCGCGCCGACCGCCACATGATATTCCCGGTCGAGGTCCAGCCCGGTGAAGGTGTATTCGCGGGCGGCGGCGCCGGTACCGTCGAGGGCAGCCAAGCCGTCCAGGGAAGCGAAGGGCGCGTCCTCGCGATAGATGCGGAAAAGGTTCAGGTCCGCGGGTGCTTCGTATTCGGACCAACCGATGGTGATGGTGGACTCGGTGATATTCGTGACCGTCGGCGTGACGGTTTGGGGCGGGGTCGCATTGATCGCAACCTGCAAAACCTCGGCGGATTCCATCACCAGTCCAAACGGGTCGGTCGCTTCGGCGACCCGGATGGCGTGCTCGCCGTCCATCCCCGCCGCCACGTCGATCGGCGGCGTCCGGTAAGTGTCGTTGGTGCGCGAGGTCCGCGACCACTGACCGCCTCCCGGGACCACGGGAGCCTCGGCGCCATCCTGCGGCACAAAGGTCACCTCCGGATCAATCGCGGGATCCATGGTTCGGTCGAAGCGAATGGTAACCACCAGTTCATTGGTCGCCGGAATCGGCGAGGACGGGCTGGTGGAGGCCGCCACCACCACCGGCGCCGCCCGCCGGCTTCCGAAGTCCACCCCGGTCAGATCCTCTCCGGGCTCCACCGTCACCACCTGGGCGGTCCCGCCTTCGGGGAAGGTCTGCTCCCAGGCGTTGGGAAGAATCTTACGAACCACGTATTCTCCCGGTGCCAGATCGTCAAAGAGGTAAGAGCCATCGGCTTCCGTACGTATCTGCGGTTCGCCGGAATTGCGCACGCCGTTGTTATTGAGATCCAAATACACCCAGCGGTCCTCGATGGGAGCTTCCTCGGGACCGAACACACCGTCTCCGTCGTCATCCCGCCAAACAATTCCGGCGATGCTCGCCGGCTCAGGGCGGGTGGTGAACGACCACACCTCGCCGGACGTCAGGTCGACTTCATTCTCGGAATCGACACGCCAGTAGTAAGTGGTCGCGTAATCGAGCTGTCCGGGATCAAAACCGGTGCCGGTGATGGTTCCCTGGAATTGCGCCACACCGGGTTCGGGCTCGGTTCCAAAATAAACGTTGAAGCTGCTGGTGAGCCCTCCGTCGGACCAACTGAGAATCGGATGCCGGGCCACGTTTTCCTGGCCATCGGCGGGGAAGGGATCGCGGGCCTGCAGAGGAGGCGCTCCGGAAATGAGAATGGCGACCCCGTCTTCGCGGTAGATGACTTCGATAAAGCCGTCCCCGATTTCCTCCGGCGCTTCCACGGAGGCGAAGGTTCCCTCGACCGATCCCGCGGCGATGATCTCAAAGAGATCGCCAATTTGCGGAGCGAACGCGTCGGTAAACGTCACTTCCAGGACCCCTTCCAACGTCGCCTCGCCCGACACCGTCAGACGCCCGTATTCCGAGGAATTCGTGCCACCGATTTGCGTACGGAATCCGGTTCCGGTGCCGGCATCGTCTCCGACCTCAATGCGACTCGAAGCGTCGGCGCGCAAGTGACCGGTGTTGGTTTCCAAGGAGGCGATCGTCAACCCCCCGCCGCCGGAGGCCCACAGCAAGCCGGTGTTGACAAAGGTTTCATTGGTGTTGATTTCCACCGTGCGTCCCGGTGTTTCCGATACGATCGTGCCGTGATTGGTCAGTGCCCGGGAGACGCCGACCTGACCGCCCATTTCTCCACTGCGGATGGTGATGGCTTCGGCGATAACAAGATGGGTGCCGCTGCTCCAGGATTCCACGCGGTGCCGGGTGTCCGAAGTGCTGTCGCCATCGAAAACGATCTCTCCCGTGCCGGCCAGGTGCTGCTCCTCGCCGTCTTCGAAGCGGATCCGCGTAATCGATCCGGTGCTGTGCATACGCAAGATCGCGTCGTTCAGAGTCAGATTCCCCACAACGTAGAGAATATTGCCATTGGACACCACGAACTCCACCGAAGAATCCAGTGTAGCGTTCTCCAGGGTACTGCTCGCGGTGAGATTAAGGGTCTCTCCGTCGGCGAAGGCTATCGTTCCGCCAACCACGCGTCCCCCATGCAAATCCCAGGAGCCGGTCGTCTCGTCCAGCAACAACGTCACATCCTCATTCTCCAATGTGCCCGTCAGACGCACCGTCCCCGCCGTGCGATTGAAGGCGCCGAGACCGGCCAGACTGAAAGTGCCTCCCAGATCGACCAGGGAATCGACGGCGTTAATGACACCGTCGTTGCTCCAGGAGCCACCGAGGTCCAGCCGGGCATCGGTTACGGTAATGACGGCCTGATTTTCGACCGTGCCCAGTAGACCCAGCCGGGTTCCCTCGGGAACGTCGATATTCTGATTCACCACGAAATTTCCGTCCAGAAGGACCCGGCTGTCCTGGCCGATTACGGTGATCCCTCCTGCCGGACCGTTCAGTCCGTCCGCTTCCAGAACCCCGCCGTTTTCAGCGCGCAGGTTTCCGGTATTGGTGAAAGACTCATTGGTGGCGACCTCCACCGTGCGTCCCGGCGTTTCCGATACGATGGTTCCGTGATTGGTGACATCCCGCGACACACCGATCTGCCCGCCCATTTCTCCACTCCGGATGGTGATGCCTTCGGCGATAATGAGATGGGTGCCGCTGCTCCAGGATTCGACCCGGTGCCGGGTGTCCGAGGTGCTGTCGCCATCGAATACTATTTCTCCCGATCCCGCCAGGTGCTGCTCCTCGCCGTCTTCGAAGCGAATCCGCGTAATCGACCCGGTGCTGTGCATGCGCACGATCGCGTCGTTCAGGGTCAGATTCCCCGCAACGTAGAGTATATTGCCATTGGACACCACGAACTCTACCGAAGAATCCAGGGTGGTATTCTCCAAGGTACTGCTCGTGGTGAGGTTCAAGGCCTCGCCGTCGGCAAAGGCAATCGTTCCTCCGAGTATGCGCCCTCCATGCAAATCCCAGGAACCGGTTGTCTCATTAAGATGCAGCGTCGCGCCTTCGTTATTCAGGGTTCCGGTCAGACGAACGGTTCCTCCGATGCGGTCGAAGATCCCGGTGTCCGAAAACCGGAAGACGCCTCCGAGGTCGACCAGGGAATCGAACGCCGAAATCAACCCGCTATTCACCCAATTGCCGCTCAGGTCCAGTTGGGCGGAAGTGACGTCGATCGACGCCAGGTTTTCCATTTCTCCGGCCAGACTCAAACGCGATCCGGCGGGAACGTCGATGTCCTGATCGACCACAAAATCCCCGTCCAGGCGAACCTCCGTGCCCGCATCCAGGATCGTCACCGCGCCGGCCGGGCCGATCAGCCCATTCACCTCCAGAATACCGCCATTCTCGGCCACCAGGATTCCGTTATTGTTGAAGGTCGCGTTGGTCGTCACTTCCATCGTACGCCCGGGGGTGCCGGAGACAATGACTCCGGCGTTGGTCAGGGCCTGGGAGACTCCGATCTGGCCGCCCATTTCCCCGCTCCGGATCGTGATCCCTTCGCCGATAACAAGGTGCGTGCCGGTGCCCCAAGACTCGACGCGATGCCGGGTGTCGGAGGTGCTGTCGCCGTCGAAGACCACCTCGCCGACGCCGGCCAGGTGCTGTTCCTCCTGTCCGTCAAAGCGTATCCGGGTGATGGATCCCGTGCTGTGCATGCGCACGGTCGCATTGTCCAGAGTCAGATCGCCGGAAACATAAAGTATCCGGGAATTGGGGACAATCATCTCCAGGGAAGAGTCGATGGTAACATTTTCGAAGCGGCTGTTGGCGGTCAGCTGGACCGAGCCTTCCGCTCCCTCGCTCAAACGTCCCTCGGCCAACGTGCCGCCGGCAAGCTCGTAGGTTCCGGCCAGCACTTCGACTTCGTCGAGGACCGTGAGTGTGCCGCCGGTGTGACGAAGGGTGGCGCCGGGCGCGTCGAGAATCAAGCGATCGATAGTGACATCGCTGTCGAGAATAATCTCGTAGACGCCGGCCGCGTCGATGATCACGGTGTATCGGTCGCCCGGATCGGGGGATTCGTTATCCGGGTAATGCGGCGTGCTGGTCCAATTCCCGCCGTCGGTCCAATTCCCGCCGGCCGCGGTCCAGTAGGTCCCTGCGGAGAGGTCGGGTTCATCGCGCGTGGTGAACGACCAAACCGGACCCGGGGTTTGGCCGTATTCGTTCAGGGCGACAATTTGCCAGTAATAGGTGGTCCCCCATTCCAGGGTGGCGGGATTGAAACTGGTGGTTTCCTGGGTCGACAGTTCCGGTTCCGCCATCGGGTTGGGGTTGACGCCCAGATGAAGGCGGAAGGATTCACTCAACCCGCCATCATTCCAGCTCAGCGTCGGGTTGATGATCACCTCGGCCATGCCGTCTGCCGGGACCGGATCAATGGGCTGAAGCGGCGCGCGCTGCGGGACCGCGAAGATAACGGACTGGGCGTCATAGCTCAATTCCAGGACCGGCACACCGGACTCCTCGGGGATGGTCACCTCGGCGAAAACGCCTTCGACGGAACCCGCCTCCAGCACCGTAAAACTGTCCCCGAGGTTCAACGGCGCTTCTCCGGTGAGGAGCACCTCGGCGCTTTCGCCCAGCGTGGCGGTGCCGGAAACTTCGATACGCCCGAATTGATTCCCGGAAAGCGCTCCGATTTCGAAAGTCAAACTGTCAAAATCCCCCAGGTTTCCTCCGGTGATAATTCGGCCACCGGCGCCCGCCAGGAGATGTCCGGCGTTGGCTCCGAGGTCCTGCGCGTCCAGCGTGCCGCCGCCTCTGGCCTCCAGAGTTCCCTGGTTGACGAATTCGCTTCCGGTCACGATGAGGGTGCGGTTGGAGGTTTCCGCCACCAGCCGGCCGTGGTTGGTCAGGGGGTAACTCGCATTGCCGATTTGCCCGGCCTGGACGCCTGTGCGCACGGTGATGCCCGCGGCCAGCACCAGGTGGGCGCCCTCGTTGATGGCTTCCACCCGCTGACGGTGCAGGTTGCCGCTGCTGCTGCCGTCAAAAATCACTTCACCCGCTCCGGCCAGCGTCTGTAGCGCCCCGTCATCGAAGCGCAGCCGCGTATCCGTGAAGTTCGAGGTCCGGTCGAAGCGAATGACCGCGTCGTCCAGGGTCAAGTCGCCGGATACCAGCGCATCGTTGCCACTGGCGATAAAAAGTTCGATACCGCTCAAAGTGACCTGCTCCAGCCGGCCGTCGTCGGTGATTCCCAGTACCGCGTCTTCGGATCCGGTCACCTCTCCTCCGAGGATTGTTCCGCCGTGCAGATTCCAGGAGCCGAACGCTTCATCGAGATCAAGCGTGGTTTCGGCATTGTCCAGCGTCCCGGTGAGGCGCACCGTTCCTCCACTGCGCGAGAAATCACCGAGTTCGGCCAGAGTGAACGTTCCGTCCAGTTGCACCAGTGACTCCGACGCAAAAATGGCGCCGGTGTTGCTCCAGTCTCCCTCCAGGTCGAACGTTCCGGCGTCAACGGTCACCGCGATCGGATTTTCCCATTCTCCCCTCAAGGTCAGGCGAGCGCCGGGAAGCACGTTCACCGATTCATTTAAAGTGTAGATTCCGTCGACGATGATTCGACTCGACTCACCCTCCAGGAGCACGGTTGCCGCGTCGCCGGTCAGCCCCCGCACATCCAACTGACCTCCTTCGCGAGCTTCCAGGATCCCTTGGTTCACCAAATCATTTCCCACCAAAATCAGGGTTCGGTTGGCCGTCTCCGCGAGCAGGCGCCCATGATTGGTGACCGGATAATCGGCGTTGCCGATTTGTCCGGCCTGCGTTCCCGTGCGCACGGTGATGCCGGCGGCCAGCACCAGGTGGGCGCCCTCGTTGATGGCTTCCACCCGCTGACGGTGCAGGTTGCCGCTGCTGCTGCCGTCGAAGATCACTTCACCCAACCCGGCCAGGGTCTGCAGCGCGCCATCATCGAAGCGCAGCCGGGTATCCGTAAAGTTCGACGTCCGGTCGAAACGGATCGTGGCGTCGTCCAGGGTCAGGTCGCCCGAGACCAGCACGTCGTTGCCGCTGGCGATAAACAATACCACCGAGGAGAGCGTCACGCCATCCAATCGGCCGTCATTGGTGACCCGGAGCGACTCGGTCCCGTCGCCGCTGACGGTACCGCCCAAAATTGAGCCACCGTGCAATTCCCACGACCCGGTCGTCGAATCAAGGGCCAGCACTCCACCCTCGTTATGCAGGGTTCCCAACAGGCGGACGGTCCCACCATCGCGTTGCAACGTCCCCAACGCATCCAACGTTATATCCCCGTCCAGGTCGATCAGGGTGTCGTTGACCGCCAGGACTCCCTCGTTGCTCCAATCGCCCTCCAGGTCGATCGTTCCCTCCTGGGCCGTGATCGTAGCCTGGTTGATCCAATCCCCCCGCAACGTCAGGCGGGCCTCGGCTGGTACCAGCACATCCTGATTGATAACGTAGTCGCCATCGAGAATGACTCGGCCTCCATTCCCGGAAAAAAGAATGTCGTTGGAATCACCGGTCAAACCCCGAACGTCAATGGTCCCACCGTTTCGAGCTTCCAGTATACCCTCGTTGACAAAATCGTTTCCGGCCACAATCAAAGTCCGGTTCGCCGTTTCCGCAACCAGCCGGCCATAATTGGTGAAGGGGGAACTGGTGTTGCCAACCTGTCCGGCCTGGGTGCCTGTGCGTACGGTGATGCCTTCGGCCAGCACCAGGTGGGCGCCCTCGTTGATCGCTTCCACCCGCTGGCGGTGCAGGTTGCCGCTGCTGGTGCCGTCGAAGATCACTTCCCCCACCCCAGCCAGGGTCTGTAGCGCTCCGTCGTCGAAGCGCAATCGCGTATCCACAAAGTTAGAGGTTCGGTCGAAACGGATCACCGCGTCGTCCAGGGTCAGGTCGCCCGCAACCAGCGCGTCGTTACCGCTGGCGATGAAGAGTTCCAGCGAGGACAGCACGATTCCGTCGTCGAGGCGTCCATTATTGGTCACCCGCAATACCGAAGAACCGTTTCCGGAAATGATTCCGCCGGAAATCGTTCCGCCGTGCAGGTTGACCGTTCCTTCGTTTCCGGCATAAGCCGCGATATCGAACAAAGAATCGGTGTTGTCGAGGTTTCCGATCAGCCTGACGTTCCCGCCGGTGCTCTCCACATTGCCCAGGTCGGCGGTATTAAAATCTCCCTCGCAATTCAGGAGTCCTTCGTCGAGAAACAGGGTAGCCTGGTTGTGCCACTGGCCCGTCAGGCTCAGTGTGGTGCCCGGATAAACGATTACATCCTCACTGACCACATAATCACCCGCGAGGGTAATGCGGCTATTTTCATCCTGCAGGAGGAGTGTGTTTGATTCTCCCGAAAGTCCGCGCACATCAAGGTGCCCTCCGGCAAAAGCCTCGAGGCTGCCCTCATTGACCAACTCGCTTCCCACTGCGATAAGAGTGCGGTTGGCCGTTTCCGCCACCAGCCGGCCATAATTGGTGAAGGGGTAACTGGCATTGCCGATCTGTCCGGCCTGGGTGCCCGTGCGCACGGTGATTCCTTCGGCCAGGATCAGGTGGGCGCCCTCGTTGATCGCTTCCACCCGCTGGCGGTGCAGGTTGCCGCTGCTGGTGCCGTCGAAGATCACTTCTCCCACCCCAGCCAGGGTCTGTAGCGCTCCGTCGTCGAAGCGCAGCCGTGTATCCACGAAATTCGAGGTTCGCCCGAAACGGATCACCGCGTCGTCGAGGGTCAGATCACCCGCAACCAGCACGTCGTTGCCGCTGGCGATAAAGAGTTCCAGCGAGGACAGGGTAACGTTTTCCAGGCGACTGTTGCTGATCACCCGGATCAGGACGTCGTCGTTCCCGGTCAAGGTCCCGCCGTTTATCGTTCCGGCGTCCAAAGTGATTTCTCCGGAATCTCCCGAAATCGCGGTCAGGTCAAAAACCGTATCATCGTTCTCCAAAGTCCCGCTCAGACGCAGCTCGCCCCGGGTTCGGGTAATGGTTCCCAGACTGGCCGCGCTGTAGGTATCACCGAGGTCGAGACGGCCTTCATCAAGAATAATGGTGGCGGTATTGGTCCAATTTCCGGAAAGCGTCAGGTGGGCGCCTTCCGGTACGGTGACATCCTGATTGAGGGTGTAATCGCCGTCGAGATCGACCCGGCCGCCGGAGGGGTCCATAATCAAAGTGTTGAGGTCTCCTGCCAGGCCGCTGATTTGGATCCGGCCGCCATCACGGACTTCGATAATGCCTTCGTTGATGAAATCGTTACCCGCCACCAGCAGACTGCGATCGGAGGTTTCGGCCACCAGGCGGCCGTAATTGGTGAAGGGATAATTGGCGTTGCCGATCTGTCCGGCCTGGGTGCCCGTGCGCACGGTGATGCCCTCGGCCAGCACGAGGTGGGCGCCCTCGTTGATCGCTTCCACCCGCTGGCGGTGCAGGTTGCCGCTGCTGGTGCCGTCGAAGATCACTTCCCCCACCCCAGCCAGGGTCTGTCGCGCTCCGTCGTCGAAGCGCAATCGCGTATCCACAAAGTTAGAGGTTCGGTCGAAACGGATCACCGCGTCGTCCAGGGTCAGGTCGCCCGCAACCAGCACGTCGTTGCCGCTGGCGAGAAAAAGCTCCACCGATTGCAGGGTGACCTCCTCAAGCCTTCCGGAAGCTGTGGCCCGCAGGCGAAAATCGGCGTCCGACGCCACCGTTCCTCCAATTATGGCACCCCCGTGCAGGTCCCAGGTACCGAACGATTCGTCGAGCATGAGGGTCGCGCCGGTGTTGTGCAGAGTTCCGGTAATTCTTACCGTTCCGCCGTCGCGACTGAAGGTACCGACGTCCGCCAGGGTAAACTCGCTGCCGAAATCGACCAGGGTATCCACGGTTTCCAAGGTCCCGGCGTTGGACCAATCACCGCGCAACTCGATGGCTCCATCGTCGCCGGAAATCTGGGCGTTGTTGATAAAGCTTCCGTCGATCCTCAGCATACCCCCTTCGATCGCTTCCAGGGAGCCTTCATTAACCGCATTCGAGCCGTAAAAATTGATGAATCGTCCATCCGTTTGCGCACGAACGGTGCCATAATTGGTAATCGGATTGTCGGTGTTCCCCAACTGACCGCCTTGCTGACCGGTACGAACGGTAATTCCGGATTCCACGACCAGATGGCCGCCCTCGTTGATGGCTTCCACCCGCTGTCGGTGCAAATTGCCGCTGCTGCTGCCGTCGAAGATCACTTCTCCCACTCCGGCCAGCGTCTGAAGCGCTCCGTCGTCGAAACGCAGCCGCGTATCCACAAAATTCGACGTCCGGTCCAGGCGGATCACGGCGTCGTCAAGGGTCAAGTCACCCGCAACCAGCACGTCGTTGCCGCTGGCGATAAACAATTCCACCGATTGCAGGGTGACGTCCAGCAAGCGACTGTTCCCGGTGACGGCCAGGGTCGCCTGCGGATTTCCGGTCACCTCGGTCGCGTACAGGAGACTGCCGTTCAACTCCATACGGCCGTCTAAAAGTCGGATCCCCTCCGGCGCGTACAGGGTGGAGGAATTAAATTCCAGCGTGGCCCCGCCCGCATCCAGCTCCAATTCTTCGATCAGCAAATCTTCATCCAGGGTAACCGTGTAATCCCCTTCGGCATCGATGATGGCCCGGTAACGGTATCCCTGCTCCGGGACATCGTTGCGCGGATAGCTGTCGGTGCTCCAGTTGGCGGCATCGGTCCAATCGCCGTCACCTCCCAGCCAGTACGCTTCCACAACCTCCATAGGGGCTTGAATGGAACCTGCCAACACCTCCATTTCCACATTGTCCAGGCCCAACGAAGACGACCCGGACCAGAATTCACCCCGGATGTACAATCCCCGCAAGTCGGCCAGCACTTCGATAAACTGACTCTCGGAAGGTGTATCCCCTTCCGTCTCCCAGCCGTGTCCTTCCCATTCCTCGGAAACGTCCATGACCCGCCACCGGCTTCCCTCCTCAAGCAAGAGGGAGAAAGAGACCCAGCCGTCCGGCTCGGGCATCGGATCGTGACGATAGATCAGGCGCAGATTTTCCCCCTCCAAAACCAGGTCGTCCCGATCGAAACTGCTGTTTGTCGTGGTGGACGACACGTCGTACCGCAGTTCCAGGCCGTAAGCGGCGGAACGGTCGCCCAAAAACTTCGGCGGCGCCGAGTAGTAAATCACCCCGCCGCGCGCTAGATCCTCCACCGCGAAGTAACCGTCGGGGTTGCCGCCCGCGGGTTCCCAGCGCGGATTCCCGATATCGTTGGCCACTCCCTCGGCCGTTAAAACCTTCCAGCCGTCAAGACGAATCAGAGGATCGTCAAAATCGGTGACCAGGGATTCCGTCGCCTGCAAACTGCCGAAAAGAAGCCCGGCAGCGCCGCAGACCGTCGAGAGAAGATTAACCTGGGCCCGGCGGAGAATAAGAAATGGTACGGTCATAGGAAACAAATCCTAATCGTACCGGGTCGCGTATCCGGAATGCTATACGTAGAACTACGTAATTTCGCCGGCGCCGAATTCAGGGCGCGTTAACCTCGATCGGGACCCCGCCGGGATCGGTCGGGTTGAGATCGGGTTTGTAGCGGTCGTAAAGATACTTCACGATCCCGTTGCGCTCCTCCTCTCCGGCCACCCGGGCATATTCGAATCCGCAGACGAACTCGGTGAGCTGTTCGCGCATCGCGGTATTCTCTTCCTCAGGAGAAAGGTGTCTCAGGAGAGCCGATTCAATGTTGTCGGAGGCTCCGACGTAAAAACAACGCCATTTACGACTCTTGGTTCGCACCCAGAGCAGGTAGACGCCGCCTTCGCGAGGGGCGAACTGATGGATCTCCTCCTCGGTATAATCCCGGTAAAATGCCGACCAATATAGCTCCACTTTTCCGCAAGTTTTCAAAGGTTGTCACCCCTTAAACCGTTCCGGGGCTGCCGTTATCCTCAAAAACCAAGCCCGGGTGTCAACCCCCTGGAGCAGTGCCGGGAACCTTCCGCCATTCCTGGTTGCCAGATATGTGCCGGCCTGCCAGCATTGTCTCCTCAATCCTGAGTGTTTTTCCTCCAACCGATGTACCAGATCACTTTTAGCGACCAAAGCATGCGCGAACTGGCCAAGATGGACGCGCGCGAGCAGATGCAACTGCTCGAACCCATCAGCAACCTGACGGCCAACGACCTCGCCCACCCGCGTGAGCCGCTGGGCAAATTTCATCGTGAGGGGGTGACCTACTTCCGACTCCGGGCCGGGAACCACCGCATCTATTTCGAACTTCGCGGCGAAACCTTCTACAGCCACTACATTTTGGACAAGAATTCTCTGGCCGACTTCCTGTTTCGAACCAAATTGCCGGTTTCGGAGCAGCAGATGGTGGAACAGCACCAGTCCTTCTGGAAATACCTGGAAAGTCTGAAAAAATAAGATCCGCCCCATGACCGAACCGAACTCCAAGCAGGAAATCTTCGAGGCCAGCCGGGCGAGCCGTATCTACTTGCTGCCGAATCTCATGACCGCGGGGAACCTGTTTTGCGGTTTTGTGGCGGTGATCAAATGCATCCAGGCCCATATGGCGGGCATGATGGGCGACGAATCCCTGTCGTCGCTCTATTATACCCACGCGGTGGGGTTTATCCTGGCCGCGGTTATTTTCGATTCCCTCGACGGGCGTCTGGCCCGCCTGGGAGGACGGGAATCGTTGTTCGGCAAGGAATTCGACTCCATAGCGGATATTATCTCCTTCGGCATGGCGCCGGCCCTGATGGTTTTTTTCCTCATTCTCTCCCCCACCGACCAGTACCCGTTCTTCCAGAGGATCGGCTGGTTTATCGGATTCATTTACCTGCTCTGCGCGGCGGTACGACTCTCCCGTTTTAACGTCATCACCCACCCGGCGGTCTTCCACCGGGAAACCAGCAACCCGACCAAGGATTTTGTCGGGCTGCCGGTTCCCGCCGCGGCCGGCACCATAGCGTCGCTGGTTTTTTTCCTCAACTCCCACGAATTGCAGCGCCTGTCGATCGTGCTCCCGGTCCTGATGATCCTGATCGCCTACCTGATGGTCAGTTCCATCCACTACCCCAGTTTCAAGGAGATCGACTGGAATACCCGGGCTCGTTTCCGCACCTTCATCGTGATCTTCGCGGCCGCGGGCGCACTCTTCCTTTGGAGGGAAGTGGGCCTGGTCACGATTTTCCTGGCTTACATCTTTTACGGAATCTACAGCCACTGGCGGCGACGGTCAGTCCGCCTGGAACGAATCCGCCAATGGCGTGAAGAACGTAAAGCGGCAAAAAACCGGTCAGAATTACCTGTTAATAACCCTGTCGAAAAAAAAGAATAACTCGTGCCGTGGGAAGAACTCGGCCTTTGCTCTTTTTTGCCGACAGGTTACTCACAGGCCCAACCCTCCTCCAGGGGTCGCCGACAAACGAATCGAAAGGGTAATTGAGCTTTTACACACCCCTTAATATGAATAGGGAGATTTAAAAGATTCCTTCATCATCTAAGCATGTGAGTTAAATCTTGTTGTCACCCGGAACTAAATTTCCCTAATTATGGCCCAGCATGAAATTTAAGATTAACCGCGATCATTTCAGCGTCGGTCTGCAACAGGTGCTCAACGTGGTGGGCTCCCGGGCGACTATGCCGATCCTCAGCAACGTGTTGATCGAGGCAAGTGACGGGTTTATCTCCCTCAGCACCACGAATTTGGATATGGGAATCCGCTGTCGGATCAAGGCGGATATCCAGGAACCGGGAGCGGTGACCCTGCCGGTCCGAAGGTTGGCCACCATCGTTCGGGAGCTCCCAAATGTCGATGTGGCGCTGGATTCCTCCCCGGGGCACCAGACCAAAATCGCCTCCGGAAGCTCAACTTTTCGCATTATGGGAATCGGGCAGGAGGAGTTTCCTCCGCTTCCCGCCTTCACCGACGAGCGTTCATTCGTCATGCGGCAGGACGATCTGGTGCGCATGCTGAAGAGTGTTTCCTACGCTCAATCCAGCGATGAAACCCGCTACATTCTCAACGGGGTTTATTTCAGTTTTCAGGATGAGCGCCTCAACCTGGTGGCGACCGACGGGCGACGCCTGGCATTGATTGGCAAGGAATTGGAGTTTCCTCCCGAGCATGCCGGCAACATCATTATTCCGGCCAAAACCGTGACCGAACTGCTTCGGTTGCTCGACAAGGGCAAAGATGTGAAAATCGCCTTCAACGAGCGGCAGGTGGCGTTCGAAATCGGCACGGAGACCGAAGCCGAGGGCCTGGCCGACAACATTTATCTGGTCTCGAAGATCGTGGAGGGCAGTTACCCGAACTACCAGCAGGTGGTGCCCAAAGAAACTCACCAGCGAATCAAGATCGACCGGGAATTGCTGCTGCAGTGTGTGCACCGCGTCGCGTTGGTGACCAGCGACAAGTCCAACACGGTCAGGATCAAAGTGGCCGACAACCACCTGGAGATTACCGCCTCCAGTCCGGATTTCGGTGAGGCGCACGAGTCCATGGCGGTTGAATACAGCGGGCCCGAGATCCAGGTGGCGTTCAACCCCCAGTTCGTAATGGATCCCCTCAAGGCGTTGCCACAGGATGAGGTTTTCCTTGAAATCAAGGATGAGTTGAGTCCGGGAGTCTTCAAGACTCTGGACAGCTTCATTTGTGTCATCATGCCGTTACGGTTGAACTGACCTCGACCGCGGTTCTTTACTGAACGGCAAACGGATCTTTTCCCCTTGGTTCAGGGTCTCGGAAAGTAAGCATGGACACCGTACCATATCTGATTTTTCTGGGAACCGTACTGGCGGTGGCGCTGATTCTGTTGAACCGGCAATTCGCGTCGCCGATCATCGCCATCTTCAGCCGCTGGCTCCGGTGGATCGTCCTGTCCATGGCCTTTGCCTACCTGGCGCAATCATTTGGCTGGAGCGGCAGGCCTTTCTGGGTACTGGCCACCACGTTTTTCCTGGCTTGGTTCCTGTTGGAGACGCTTTACAACTGGCTCGCGGTAACCGCCTTGAGTCGCAGCGACATCCCGCTTTTCCCGCGCTTTTCCCGCAATGTCAGCGGCCTCGAATGGCCGATGCAGAAACGGGTGACCTGGATTCGTGACTGGCTTCATGAGAATCACTTTCGCAAATCGCAGGCTCTGGAAGCGGATTTGGGGATGGATCTGCGAATTCGCAGTTGTGTGTACGATAATCCGGACCGGACCATTCGCCTTCAGGTCATCTTCATTCCCAGTCGCTCGGGAATGGTTTCGGCGTGCTGCAGTTTCCTCTCCCAGACCGCGTCCGGCGCCCGATTGATCACCGACAATCTGTTTCTTCCGTTCGGCGGCTTCTACCCGGAAAACTGGCAGGTGGTTCGCTGCCCCTGGAGGCGCAGCCCGACAAGTTTGCTTCGTTTGCATCAAAAGCGGCTGAAATCGGTCAGTGAGGAGGTTTCGCCGATCGAGACCGATCCGGTGGATGACATGAATCATCAGCAGGCGGTTCTGGAGCGGGTGAATACCGATCTCGGGTTCCTGATTCCGGCCCATCTGCGGGACGAACACGGGAAAATCACCTGGGAAGGACGGTACCGGGTTTGGAAGGAAGTCTGGCTTCTGAGTTATTTCGGTGCGACCAACCGCTATTAGCGGTGTTCTACTTCCGGATTTAGTTTGAAACAACGACCTCTCTGGGGTCATCTATTGGAGTTAATTTCTATTCCGCATGATTTCACCGCGCACTATTTTTTCGTTCCTGGGCGCCCTATTAGCCCTGTCACTCTTCAATGGCTGTCTGACGGCCAATTCCAATCCAGGATCGGAAAATTCCGCCGGACGCACCCTGCAGAATCTTATCGACGAAGGAGAAGCCGGAGAGGTGGGGGTTCAGTATTACCTCGGGTGGATGTACGAAAAGCAGCGGCACGAGCCGCAGAGCAATTTTGAAGCGGTTCGCTGGTATCGCATGGCCGCCGATCAGGGGTATGTGAACGCTATGTACCGTCTGGGAGTGATTTACGATCGGGGCGAAGGCGTGGGGCAGGATCTGGAGAAAGCCGCCGAATGGTATCGCCGAGCGGCCGAAGAGGGACATGTGCGCGCCCAGTACAATCTCGCCATGCTGTATGACCATGGGGAAGGGGTGGAGCGCAATCAGGCCGAAGCGGCAAATTGGTACCGCAGGGCTGCTGACCAGGGTTACGCTCCGGCCCAGAACAACCTGGGGGTGCTTTTCGCCAATGGAGAAGGCGTGGCGTTGAATTCGGCGGAAGCGGTCTCGTGGTACCGCCAGGCCGCCCGGCAGAATTACGCGCGCGCGCAGTACAATCTCGGAATGATGTATTATTACGGACGCGGTGTGCCGCAAAGTTTCGTGGATGCTTACGCCTGGTGTTACCTTTCCATGTCGAATGGCGGGAATCCGGAGGCCCTCCGGCATATTGTGCCGCATCTGAGTTCCCATCAGGTCCGTGAGGGTTTGCGCCGCGCGGGTCAACTGCGCATCGAGACCCGGCAACCCTGGATTCCGGAGGAAACCGAACCGACTCTCGACTGATCGGGAGCGGCGCTAAGTTTTCCGCGGTGTTTCCCGCTTCCGTGGTCCCGGGAAAACTACAAAATACGGCCCGGTCTGTAGCCGGCGGCGTCGGGAAAACGTATCAGCACGGTATCGACCTCCTCGGTGAAACGATCGACCTGTTGCGGGGCGGTACCAAGGAAGCGCTCCGGGTTTGCCAGGATGGCCTCCAGAGCTGAACGTTTCAAGGGAAGGCGGGCATCGCCGGCCAGACGTTCCAGCAGATCGTTTTCCGTGGTCTCTCCGGAGCGCAACGCGCGCACCGCCGCCAAAGCGTGTTCCTTGATCGCCTGGTGGGCCTCCTCGCGTCCGGCACCGGCCTTGACCGCTTCCATCAGGAATGTGGTGGTGGCCAGGAAGGGCAGGTAGCGCCGGTTCTCGGCCTCAATCACCGCGGGGTAGGCCTCCATGTTGTTCAGGACGGTCAGAAAGGTTTCCAGCAGACCGTCGATGGCAAAAAACGCGTCGGGCAGCGCCACCCGGCGCACCACCGAACAGGACACGTCGCCTTCATTCCACTGATCGCCGGCCAGGGCCGCGGTCATGGCGACGTAACCCTGCAGGATGGCGTTGAATCCGTTGATCCGTTCGCAACTGCGACTGTTCATCTTGTGCGGCATGGCCGAGGAGCCGACCTGACCTTCCAGGAAACCTTCGCTGGCCAGTTCGTGACCGGCCATGAGGCGCAGGGTGCGGGCGAACGAGCCGGCGCCGGCGCCGAGCTGAGCCAGGCAGCTGACGGTTTCAAAATCGAGGCTGCGCGGATACACCTGACCGGTATTGGCCAGGGCGTGACGGAATCCCAGGTACTCCAGGATCCGATTTTCCAGTTCGGCCACTTTGGCCCGATCTCCGCCAAACAGGGTCATCAGATCGAGTTGGGTGCCGACCGCCCCTTTCAAGCCGCGCACGGGATAGCTTTCAATCAGGGATTCCAGCCGGCGGAAGGCGTGCAGGAGTTCCTCGCCGGACATGGCTAGGCGTTTGCCGACGGTGGTCGGTTGCGCGGGCACGTTGTGAGTGCGGGCGGTGACGATGAGATCGCGATACTCCCGGGCCCGCTCCGCCAGTATCCCGAGCGCGGCGCCGGTTTTCAGGCGCAGGTTGACCAGAGAACGGTGCACCTGGAGTTGCTCCACGTTCTCCGTCAGGTCCCGGCTGGTGAGCCCTTTGTGGATGTGCTGCCAGCCGGCCAGGTCGCAGAATTCCTCGATTCTCGCTTTTACGTCGTGCAGGGTCTTGCGTTCCCGCCGGTCGATCGATTCCAGGTCGACCGTTTCCCGCACCGCCTCGTAGGCCCGGATGGCTTCCTCCGGAATATCCAGACCGAGGTCGCGCTGGGCTTTCATGACCGCGATCCAGAAATCGCGTTCGATCAAAACCCGCCCCTGGGCCGACCAGATGGATTGCATTTGCGCGGACGCGTACCGTTCTGCGAGCACGTTGGGAATCATAAGCGAAAAACTGTACGCCCTGTGATCCTGGAACGCACGTTAAAAAGGTTAGCGGCCACGAAGCAGCTTGGATCTGGTTTCCCCTACTCTCCCAGGCAACGGATAGCCGTATCGCGCATGACTTCCTCCTGCTCATTCGGGTGGGTCAGAATCCGTTCGAAGGCGCGTATGAATTCGGTTTGGTGGTCGATCAGGCGCCGCAGCGTCAGACCTTTCACCCCGTCGGAGAGTTTGCCCAGGTACCAGAGGTTCTGGGTGAAGACATTGAAATGGGATTTGGTCTCGGAATCGCCGAAAGCCTCGCGGTGGGCGCGGGCCGCCTGTTCGAAACTGGTTTTGTCCAGTCCCCGGTAACCCATCCGGATTTCGCCGGCGTCGAGCAGCGTTTTGAGCTGGATGAGGATCCGGTTGCGGTTCTGCAGCGTGGTGATGAGGCCGCGAGCGTCGTGGCCGGCGAAAAAATGGCGCCGGAGGGCGTCCAGTGTCCACGCCAGGTCGCGGGAAAAAAAGGCCTCCGCCGCCTCGAAAAAGTCACCTTCGCCGAAATCCGGCACCAGCTCGGCCACCAGGGGTTCCTCGATCACACCGCCCTCCTTCCCGAGGTAGGTTGCCAGCTTGCGGATTTCTTCCACCATCAGACGGGTGTTGGCGTTGACCTTGGCGGTGAGCAGTGCCAGGGCGTTGGGCGCGATTTCGACGCCGAAGGCGGCGCACTCGCGGCGAACCAGGTCCTCCAGGGCGCGCGGGTCTTCATTGCGGCCGCTTCCCGCGGCCGCCAGCCACTGGAAGTCGGCGGTCTTTTCCAGCCATTTTGGGAAGGTGCGACGACGATCCACCGGTGAGGCGGTCACCAGAACCGAAACCGCCGCCGGGTCGAGCCGCCCGAGCACGTCCTGGAGCCGCTCCACTTGTTTCAGAGTGCCCTCGGCCCGGCCGGTGACCGAGTCGGCGAGAAAACACACGCTCTTGAACCAGACCACCTTTGTCCCGCCGAACATCGGCATCGTGTCCACCGCCTGGACAAACTGGTTCACCGCCTTCTCCACCTCGCCCACGTTGTTGGCGTAGCCGTCCACGACCTCCATCGCCAGATCGTCCTCGATGTCCGCGGTCATCCGCTCGAAACGTTCCTTCCCGGCCCGCTCAACCAGGAAATCGTCGGATCCTCCGATAAATGTGAATGGTTTGTCCGCCATCTTCGATGAAGCCGGAATTTGCCGAAATTCTTTCTGCTTGGCCACGAAAAAGGCTCGATCAATTCCCGGACCGAACCTGATGCATCCGCGCGTATGGCTCTTGGTTTCTGTGCTCAGCTCCGGCTTGCGGCCGGGGCGGGGTTGGCCAGTTCGCGGCGCAGCCAGTCGAGGGCGGCGTTGACGGCGCGGGTCTTGACGGTGGTGCGGCTGCCGGGGAAGTTGACCCGGCGGGACCAGACGCCTTCGGGGGTGTGCAGGCCCAGATAAATGGTGCCGACCGGATTGTCCCGGTTCCCGCCTCCGGGACCGGCGAAACCGGTGATGCTGAGCGCGTATTCGGCGGAAAGGCGTTCCGCCACACCGGTGGCCATGGCCGCGGCGGCTTCCGGGCTCACCGCGCCGTGTTGGGCGAGCAGGCATTCCGGAACCCCCAGGAGCTGCACTTTGGCGGCGTTGGTGTAGGCCACGACTCCGCCGGCGAAGGTTTTGGAAGCTCCGGGAATATCCGTAAAACAGCTCGCCAGCAGCCCCCCGGTGCAGGATTCGGCCACCGCCAGGAGCTGATCGCGTTCGCGCAAGTGGTCGGAGAGGATCCGGCTGAGCATCTGACAGCCAAAGCCCACAAAATCTTCACCCAGGGCCTCGGCGCATTCCGCACCAATGGCCTCCAGAGCCTCGCGGTTGTAGGCGCCGTCCTCGGAACTGAGACGGACGTCAACCAGGGCGCTGTGCGCCCGGTAGGAGATTTTGATTCCGGGGAAACGGTTCAAAAGCGGTTCCAGCGTCGTCTCCAATACCGACTCGCCCAAACCCGCGGTACGAATCTCGACGAAGGGCGCTTCCGGCTCGACCAGCCCCGCGGCATCCAGCCGGGGCAAAATCTCGTTTTCGAACATGGGGTGCAGTTCTTCCGCCGGTCCCGGGAGCATGATCAGGACCTTTTTACCCTGGCGGTACCAGATCCCGGGAGCGGTGCCGTTCCGGTTGGGGATCAGCTCCGATCCTTGCGGCCGATCGGCCTGGCGCAGGTTGTTCGGCGTCATGGACCGCCCGCGCTCTCGAAAATAGGCCTCCAGCCGACGGACGGTTTCCTCGTCCCGTAACAACGCCACTTCCAGCACCCTGGCCACCGCTTCCCGCGTGAGGTCGTCGGAGGTGGGGCCGAGACCCCCGGTGGTGATCACCATGTCCGCCCGTTCCCAGCTCCGACGCACTTCGTCCTCGATTTCCTCGGGTGCATCGCGGACCACCACGCTGCGCCGGATATGCACTCCGCGGGGATAGAGCCACGCGGCCAGGTAGCCCAGGTGTTTTTCGCAGGCGCGGCCAAGCAGCAATTCATTGCCGATGGTGATTATCTCGAGATTCTTGCCGGAGCCCATTATTGAATATAGTCACAGGGTAGAGCGGGTTGAAAGAATGCAATAATCAGGATACATCGGTTTCCGGAAAATGCCAGAGAGCGGCGCCAGCAAAATCAAGGAAAAGGTCAGGAAACTGCCTTCCGGTCCCGGAGTGTATCTCATGAAGGATCGGCTGGGGACGATTCTCTATGTGGGCAAGGCAAAGAATCTCAAAAAACGCGTATCCACTTATTTCCAGCCATCGCGCAGCCGCATTCACCAACCGAAGATACGGGCTCTGATTTCCATGATCCGGGACTTTGACGTGATCGAGGTTAAATCGGAGTCGGAGGCGCTCCTTCTCGAGGGCCGCCTGATCAAGGAGTGGAAACCGCGCTACAACACCGATTTCACCGACGACAAACGCTTTCTCCTGGTGCGGGTGGACCTGGAGGCGGTCATTCCGCGTTTTCGGCTGGTGCGCCATCGCACGGACGAGCGTTCACGCTACTTCGGCCCGTTCGCTCACGCCGGCCCGCTTCGTAAAACGCTCGAGGAATTGCGACGACGTTTCGGCGTGATCCTGGCGGATGCCTCACCCGCCCGCCTTCCTGACGGGCGTTTTCGGCTGTACGATGACGTTCGGCGCGAACTGACGGAGTTTCCCAACGAAGTTTCGCCGGATGAGTACCGCGATCGGGTGGAAAACGCCTGTGCCTTTATGGAGGGAAAGGCGCGGGAATGGTTGGAGCGCCTGCGATCGGACATGACCACGGCGGCGGAGAAACGGCAGTACGAAATGGCGGCGGAGTTGCGCGATGTGGTGTTGGCCCTGGAAAAGACCCTGCTCAAGACCCGCAAGTTTACCCGCGACCCGCTTGCCGGGGTTCGTCCCGGCGGAGAACTGGCCGGACTGATGGAGGTTTTGGGAATGGCTCGATCACCCAGGGTAATTGAATGTTTCGATATTTCGCATATCTCGGGCACCTATTCCGTGGCTTCCATGGTGCGTTTCACCGACGGCCGTCCGGACAAAACCCAATACCGGCGGTACCGGATCCGGTCCTTCGAGGGAAACGACGATTTCCGGGCCATGGAGGAGGTCGTCGGGCGACGTTACCGGCGGTTGGCGGAGGAGGGAAAACCGTTTCCCGACCTGGTGGTGATCGACGGGGGACAGGGTCAGGTGAACGCCTCGCTGAAAGCGTTTTTTTCCCTTAACCTCCAGCCGCCAGCGCTGATCGGTCTAGCCAAGCGGGAGGAAACCATTGTGTTTCCCGACGAACGGGCCCCCCTCAACCTGCCCTCCAACAGTGCACCTTTGCGCCTGCTCCAAAGGATTCGCGACGAGGCACACCGCTTTGCGAATACGTTCAACGCGGAGCTTCGCAGCAAAAGGATCCGGGAATCGATCCTCGACGATTTTCCCGGGCTCGGTCCCAAACGCAAGGCAGCGGTCATGGCCCGCTTTCGTTCCATGCAACGCCTGAAACGCGCCACGCCGGCCGAAATCGCCGAGGTGGATGGTATCGGACCGCAATCCGCCGCCCGCCTCCACGCCTTCCTTCACACTCCCGCCCAGGAATCATCTAAGGGGCGCTTACCTAAAGAATCCGAGCCGCCGGCAGAAGCAGGCTAAGCATTTCAGCCGGTGGAGCGGTTCATATTACTGACTTACTCCCGGTTGCTGGACGGGCGGAGGTCCGGAGCCGTCGGCGCCGGGGCGGTTGCGCATATAAAAGAACCGGTTCAGGTCGCTCAGGGAAAGGTCTTCGCTTCCACCCACCTCGGCCTGAATCTCGCGCATGGGGCCATCGAAGCGTCGGACGCTGGCGTCCTCCATGATGCGACTGTCCACCGAGCGCTCGACCTGGTTCAAATTCCGCAGGTAGGCCTGCCGTCCATCGAATTGGGATACCGAGGGGGTGATTCGGTCAAAGGAAAGTGTGCGGTGGGCCAGAACTTCACGTTCGCGGGCCGTCATTTCAATGTTGGCGCGCTGGCGGCCGATCGTGCTGTAGCGGGCATGCCACTCGTTCACCGGAAATCGTTTTTCGGCAATGGCGGAGTTTTGCTCAAAGGTCCTCGACGGCGAGGAAAGACGTTCCCCTTCGAAGGGTACCCGGCGAGAGTAATCCGGTTGGGTGATATCGCGAGCCGGCAGGAGCGATGGCGCGAGCAGCACCAAGGCGCATAGTCCGAAATGATATACCGCGTGGAACCGCATGATCAGCTCATTAGAGAGAAAATCACCCCGAGATCAAGCCTTTGCCGCCGGGTCACTCCGGTTCGGCCTTTCCTTCCTGCACCCAGGGCTGGACTTCCGGAACCGACTTGTAGAACTCCCGCAGCGCCGCGGCGAGGTGTTCGGCGTAGCGGAAATGAGCGCCCATACCCGTGCGCAATTCCGCTTCATACACGAACTTGTCCGCCTGGGTGCTGTGCTCGAAGGGTGTTTGGCTGCCGAGCAACAGGGCGTAGGGGTACGCCGGAGAACGCATTTCCAAAAGACGTTTCAACAGGTTGGTTTGCCGTTCCAGGAGCTCCCGATGCCGCGCGGCGTCGATCTCGGGGGGCAAATAAAACCCATGCTGGACGAGCGGGGTAAAGCGGTGACCCGTGCGGTGACGGTTAAGATCGCGCAGTTCGGCCACGGCCAGGTTATTCCACGCAAAGGTCACGCGCATCCGTCGCAGAGCCCGTCCCACCCGGCTGTAGCGGTTGCCGCGGTCGCGGAGGGCGTCGGCCGCGCGCTGGGTTTCCGGCAGAAAGGGGGGCGCGGCGGCATCGGTTTTCACCCAGACCTGATCGGGCAGGTGGTCCGGAGACAGACCGGCGAGGCCGGTTTCGAAACTGTATTCCAGGTCCGCCTCTGCCTGGGCGGCGAATGAAGCATCCCGCCGACTGTGGCGCATCAGGCGGGGGGAAATTTTCTCCAGTTCGTTCCGCAGCAGTTCCGCCGCGCGGCGGGCTTCCGGCTGGGGCAGGGAATCCAGGTGTTTGACCGTTTCCGCCCACATTCGGGAGGACATGACCAGGGCAAGGTTGGTGTGGGTGGCGAACGGCACAAAATAGCGGGCGCGATCCAGGGCGAAGTTCTTGCGCAGGCGGCGGATCAATGCCGGTTTGGAATTTTTGGGGTACCGGACCACATCGGGGTTCTTCTCCGCCAGCCGGTCCAGCCGCTGGTACTCCTCCGTGTAGGCCTCGAACGAAGCCGCCATTAACCCGGTCCAGTCATCGGCCAATTCCGGCGGCAAGCCAATCACGTCCGGTTGCGGCAGGTTGGTCGAACTCATGGTGATGTAGCGCGTGCTCGACTCCTGGCCATCGGCCATTTGAGAGATTTCGAACATCTTGTAGGCCAGCCACATGGAAACATCATCCACCGCCATTGCAATGCCGCCGGTGAGGCCGCCGATGGAGGCGTGTCCGTAGTCGACGAACCGAAGGATCCGGTCGATGGAGGCATCCGGGTCATCGAGATCGACTTTGGCCAGAATGGCCTGCAACCCGTCGTTGCTGCGGGAGTAACGGGCCAGAACCGAGGCGAGCAATTCGGGCGTGACGCGCGGCATGGCGGAGGCGTCTGGCGGTGGGACGATGGCGAGACCGGTGACGTTCATAGCGGCAAAGGCGAAAGCTCCATCAATGATTCCGTTGGGCGGCAATCCCAAGCAAAAAATGGCGGGCGGCGCCCTGTTCGTGGTTCCTCGTTCTTCGTTCTTGGTTGCTTCACCAATGAGGACTGGTCATGGGGGCGCATCCTCCCGTTAAACAAAAGCCAAGAACCACGAACCAGGAACCACGAACCAGTCACAGGGCGCGGACCTTTATTCTTGCCTTGACCGGTCGCCTGCCGGAAAAGTGGGCCTTTTTTCACCAGAGACAATTATGGCTATACTGAAACCATTCCAGGGCTACCGGCCGCCGCAACAATTGGTCCGCGAGGTCGCTTCGCGCCCGTACGATGTCCTCGATTCGGAGGAAGCGCGCCGTGAAGCCGGCGACAATCCGCACAGTTTTCTGCGCGTGGTAAAGCCGGAGATCGAACTGCCGGAGGATACGGATCATTACTCCGAGGCGGTTTACAACAAGGCGAGGGAGAATTTCCGCCGGTTTGTCGACCAGGGGTTTCTGGTCCGAGACCCCAAGCGTATGTACTACGTGTATGCCCAAACCTGGGGCGAACGGACCCAGTACGGCATCGTCGGCTGCGCCGCGGTGGAGGATTACCTCAACGAGGTCATCAAAAAGCATGAACTCACCCGCAAGGACAAGGAAGAGGACCGGATGAAGCACGTTCGTGTGACCAACGCCAATGCCGAGCCGGTCTTTTTTACCTATCCGGCGGTCGACGAAATCGATCGTATCGTCAGCGTGGTGGTTGACGGAGAGCCGGAATACGATTTTGTCGCCGATGACGGGTTCGGGCACCGGTTCTGGCTGATCGATCACGATCCGACCATCCAGCGACTGGAGGAGTTGTTTGCCAAAGTGCCGGCGTTTTATGTGGCGGACGGACACCACCGCACCGCCGCGGCCGCGCTGGTGGGCGCGGAAAAACGGAAGAACAATCCGGGACACACCGGCAGTGAGGAGTACAACTTCTTCATGGCGGTCCTGTTTCCGGACAACCAGTTGAACATCATCGACTACAACCGGGTGGTCAAGGACCTCAACGGTCTCGAGGCGGCGGCCCTGTTGGAAAAGCTGCGGGCCTTTTTCGATGTGGAAGAGGTTCGGCCGGGGCCCGCCAAACCGGAGAAACCGCGCACCTTCGGCATGTACCTGGAGGGCCGGTGGTATGCTCTGAAGGCCCGTCCGGAAGCCTACGGCAACGACCCGATCGGGGCGTTGGATGTCACCGCCCTGTCGAAACATGTCCTGGACGAAATTCTGGGGATTCGCGATTTGCGGACGGATAAACGAATCGATTTCGTCGGCGGCATCCGCGGTATGGAGGAACTCGAGCGAAGAGTGGACAGCGGAGAAATGAAGGTCGCCTTCGCCTTGTACCCGGTCACCATGCAACAGTTGATGACCATCGCCGATACCGGCAACATCATGCCGCCCAAAACCACCTGGTTCGAACCCAAGCTGCGCAGCGGTCTGGTGGTCCACACCTTGGACTGAGGGGGGTCACATCCTCCCGCCCGGTGCGGTGGCCGGCTGTGCCACTCAGCGAAAAATGAAAAAGCCTTCCCGATCCCGGGAAGGCTTTTTCGTTAAAGAAACAGTTGGCTCGGGCGTCAGTCCTTGCGGCGCACGCGGCGGAATTTCTTTTCGAATTTCTCCACGCGGCCGGCGGAGTCGACCATGCGTTTTTCTCCAGTGTAGGCCGGATGGGAATCGGAGGTGATGTCCCGAAGAATCACGAAGTGTTCCACGCCGTCAATGCTCTCTTTGCGCGGAGAACGGGCTACGGAGCGAGTGAGAAATCGTTTTCCGGAAGCAACGTCGACGAAAGCGACGTGGTTCAGGGTGGGATGGATATCCTTTTTCACAGCAGAAAAGTCGGTGATTGCCTTACCTTTGGCGGGCTTTGAATCGAGGATTCAGTTTGTTGATGACGTAAACTTTGCCGCGACGGCGCACAACCTGGCAACCGGGATGACGGCTTTTTACGGATTTCAGTGAAGTTACGACTTTCATAAAGGGTCGACAATAGAACCCGGCCCCCCCGGCCTGTCAACGCCCATTTCAGAAAAATCGTCACTGATCCAAACCGGCCGACAACTCATGGCCGCAAGGCGGGTTCCAGCGGCTATTGCTCTTCGATCTCCACCACGAAGCGGAAGCCGATGGAACGCGAGCGCTGGTTGGTGTCCACCTGTTCGATTGGGGGTTCGGTTAGATCCGCCAGGTTATCGTCGTAACTGCCGCCCGCCACCGGAGCGCGCCGGTTAACCGCCGGCTGGAGCCATTCGGCGACGTTGCCCCAAAGGTCGTTGATTCCATGCCGGTTGGGGTCGCGGGCGGCTACCGGATGAGATTCTCCGTTGCTGTTGGTCAGGTGCCAGGCCAGTCCGGCGGCAGCTTCTCCTTCTGTTGCCGCCGCGAGGAATTCCTCCCGTGTGGGCAAACGAACGTCCCGGGCCAGCACCCACGACAGGCGGCGACAGAATTCGACCGCTTCGTCCCAGTTGACCGAGTCGACCGGGAGTTGCTCACCGATCTGGCGGCTGGGATTGCGGTTCATCACGGCGCGGTACAGTTCCTGGGAGACCTCTCGGGAAAAAATGGAGCTGCCGGGGTGCTCCGGAACCGGACGCAGGTTTGGGCTGATGTCCTCCAGGAGGTCCGGCAGGCGGCCGCGCACGCTGTCCAGGTAGGTGATGCGGAAGGCCAGATCTTCGTCGCGGAACTCGCTCAGCGGGTAATCGGCCCGCAACCTTTCGCTGGCGGTGAGTGCGGTGTTCAGGTGTTGCACGGCTTCGAGACCGCGCCAGTCGCGGAGGCTGGTTTCAAGGGCTTCCACCGCCGCGTTCAGTTGGTTCGCCAGATCACCGCTAAGCGCCGTTTCCCGGGCCGCCTCCAATTCGCGGAGCGCTGCGCTGGATGCGAAGCGGCTTCCCGGGAACTCGCGATTGAGTTCTCGTTGACGTGCCGCGGCTTGCGCAAAATGCTCGGCAGCCATGGCGAAGGAACCTTCGGCCAGCAGTTGAGAACCCGATTCCCGGCTGGAATTGATGGCCGCGCGGATTTCATGGGTGCGGAGGTCGGCGATTTCCGATTCGAGACTGGTAACGCGAGTGCGATTGACAAACGGGGTGCGGGAAAACTCCTCGTTGATCCTGACCTGGGCGTCGCGGGCGTCGGTGAAATACTCCAGCGCATCCGCCCAACGTTCCTCGCGCACCGCGGTCCGTGCCAGGTCCTCCGATTCCCGGCTGAGGCGAACCAGCGGTTCGGCCCGCCAATTGACGATGTCCCGCGCGAGCGAGGTGGCGGCGGCGGTGCTGGCGTGCGGCGAATTTCGCATTTCCCGGTTGATGCGTTCCTGTGCCTCCTGAGCTTCCCGCAGGAGAAGAATGGCGCCATCGAAGTCGCCTTCGGCCCGCAGGTTCGCGGCTTCCTCCCGCAGGTTCGCCACCCGGCGTCCCAGGTAGGCGCCTTCGAATTCCATCAGATCCCGTTGCAGGCGATCCAGACGATTGCGTTCTTCCTGGGGGGCGGTCGGGTTGTTGACCAGAGCGCGACGCTGGTTGTCGTAGGCCCGGCGCAGGAGCGCAACGGCTTCCTCGTTCGGCGGCTCCTCGCCGGAGGTCATTTGACGAAACCGGGCCTCGAGTTCACGGCTTTCCTCCATCAGAGCTTGACGTTCCGCCGGGGCGACCGCTTCGATTTGGGCTCCGACCGGTCCTCGGGGGCCGCCTCCAGGCTCGAAGATCAGATAAAAAATAAATCCGATGACTCCGAGAATGACTGAGAAGAAAAAAACATAGGCTCCTCGCCTGAGCTTCTCTCGCTTGCTTATGGTTTTTTTATAGGGCATTTCGCTCCTGTCGCCGTAAAAAAAGATTCAAAGGCTAAAAGACAAGATAATAGCATTTCGTTTGCATTGATTTCAAGAACGCTCACGGAATAACATCACCGCACAATCGGCGGCCGCAGTATCGGGACCGTGCAGTCCTTTCATGCGCCGCGCAAAAGCCGCGAAAAAGTGTTTAAACAGATTTCCATACTCGCTCCCGGGTTGCTCGGCGCCTCATTGGCTCAGGCAGTGCGCAAGCATGGGGTGGCCGATAAGATCTCCGTCTGGGCCCGGCGGCCGGAGGCCCGCCTGCAGCTGAAAGAAACCTCTTGGTGTGACAGTGTCTTTTCGGCTCCGCAAGAGGCCTGCCGGGAAGCGGAGCTCACGATTATCTGCACTCCGGTGGGACGGATTCCAGAGTTGGTGGGTGCGATTTGTGGCAGTTTGCCGCGGGGGGCGATCGTGACGGATGTCGGAAGCGTAAAAAGTCTCATCTGCCGCAAAAGCCATCACCTGCTCGGGGACAAGGGACGATTTATCGGCTCCCATCCCATGGCCGGGTCGGAAAAGTCAGGGATGGAGCATGCCCGGGACGATCTGTTCGTTCGCCGGCCGTGTTTCGTTACGCCCCTGGAGGAAAGCGATCCCGATGCGGCCGAGCGGGTGGTCGCTTTCTGGCGGGCACTGGAGGCGGACGTTATGACCGTCAACCCCAAGGCCCATGACGAAATCGTCGCCCACATCAGTCACCTGCCGCATGTCATCGCGTCCACCCTGTGCAGTTTTCTCGGTCTCAAGGATCCGTCGTGGATCAAATTCGGCGGCACCGGTTTGCGAGACACCACCCGGGTCGCCGCGGGCAACACCGAGATGTGGCGGGAAATTCTGCAGCAGAACCGGTCCGAGATCCTGCGAGCCCTAAGGGCTTATCAGGACGAACTTCACGGCTTCCAAACCGCCCTCGCCAACGAGGACTACTACCTGGCCCGCCACTTTCTCGACCGGGGCAAGGCCTATCGCGACAAACTGTAACCCGGAGATCCGGTTCATCGACTGCTTTATCACATGCCGACCAACCTCATTCCATTTCAACCCGCCATGCTCAGGAGTTTGCCCATCGTTCCCATCTCGCAGCCGGTCTCCGGCGCGGTGACGCTTCCCGGGTCCAAGAGCATCACCAATCGCGCCCTGCTGCTGGCCGCCATGGCGGAGGGTACGACCCGCCTGGAGAACGCGCTGTTCAGCGAGGACACCCTGATCATGATCCAGGCGCTCAAGGATCTCGGGTTTTCGGTGCGCGACGACCAAACCGCGGCCACCATCGAGGTCGACGGGCAGGGAGGGGTGATTCCGGTGAAGAAGGCGGACCTCCACGTGGGAAATGCGGGCACGGCAGCCCGATTCCTCACCGCATTCTGCGCGGTGGCTTCCCGTGGACGGTATCGTCTGGATGGAGTGCCGCAAATGCGACATCGGCCCATGGCCGGGTTAGTGACGGCTCTGCGTCGCCTCGGGGTGCGGATCAGCGCATCCGAACGGGAGTCATTTCCCCTGGAGATCGAAACCCGCGGTCTTCGCGGCGGCGAGATCACCATCGACGCCCAGGCCAGCAGCCAGATGTTGTCCGCCCTGCTCCTGGTGGCCCCCCTGGCACGGGCGGATTTGCGAATCCAGCTCGAATCGGGCACGGTCTCCCGGCCTTTTGTCAATATGACCGAAGCCATGATGCACCAGTTCGGTCAGCCCTTTTACCAGACCAAGACGGGCGACACCTTTTCCGTGACCGCAGGCAATCCTTACCGCCCTCCCCTGTCCGGATTGTACCCGGTGGAAGGCGACGCCACCGCTGCGAGTTACTTTCTGGCCCTGCCCACCGCGGTTGGAGGTGAGGTGCTGGTGCGCGACATGCGCTTTTCCGGGCTTCAGGGGGATGTCGATTTTGCCGAGGTGCTCGCCGCCACCGGCACGAAGATCAACGCCAAACCGGAGGGTCTCTGGGCCCGCCGGCCCGCGGGAACCGCGCGACCAAAGGGCGTGGATCGCGATTTCACCGCGATCTCGGATACCTTTCTGACGCTGGCGGCTATCGCGCCGCTGCTGGACGGTCCCACGCGGATCAGCGGCATCGCCCACACCCGGAAACAGGAAACCGACCGGGTGCACGCCATGTCCTTCGAGCTGCGCAAACTGGGTCAGGGAGTCCGGGAAACGGAAGATTCCCTGGAAATCCACCCAGCCCCGTTGATCCCGGACGTGGAAATCACCACCTACAACGATCATCGGGTCGCCATGAGCTTCGCCATTCTGGGCAGCCATGACCTGCGAGGCGACGGCAAACCCTGGTTAAACATCAAAGACCCCGGCTGCTGCGCCAAAACCTTCCCCCACTTTTTCGACGTGCTGGGGGAATTGCGCTGTGGCAATCGGCCGGCACGAAGCAGCAGTTGATAAGTGTTCCAGCGTTCGAAGTAAACGAGGCTGTCGGGGGGTGCACCATATAGACCGCGTTGGAAGCGGTATGTTTGGCCAGGGGAGTTTTGCGTCAAATAAAGATATGGCTTGAGACAGCGGTCTTTTCGATTGACTCAGCTCGGCCTGATTGCTGTATTCAGTTCTGCTTCATTGTCTCTAAAAATTCTATATCGGATTCGTTCCGATCTCACTTGGAGAAAACTTCTGTTTCCGGACGAAGCCCGGTGTGAGAACTCCAGTAAAAATCATGAAAACCATCGCAAAATACTTCCTGGTGAATTTGTTTACGCTCGGTTTGGGGGCGGTTTGTTTGGTGGGATTCCTGCCGGGCACGACCGTTTCCGCGCAATCGCCCGTAGTGTGGGACAACGCGGACATGGGTGACTTTATGGACGCGGCCAATTGGGATCCGCAGCAGGTTCCGGGCGAGGACAACTTCGCCGACATCAGCAACGGCGGGACCGCGGTGTGGAACTCTGATGGCGCCCATACCGTGTTCGAACTGCGTTCCGGTTGGCAGGGCGGCGGCCACACCGAGATTCAGGGAGGCGGGACGTTTACCAACCTCGGTTGGCTTTGGATTGGCGGTCTGACCGGTGAGGGAAACGAGGGGACCGTGACTGTATCAGGAGAGGGTACGGTGCTTGAAAACGTGGGCGGTGGTAACACCAATATCGGTCGTGCGGATTCGGGCGAACCGGTTTCCTCGGGTACGCTTACGATTGAATCCGGCGCCACCTTCAGCCACGTGGCGGATGGATTAATCTTTGTCGGGTTCCAGAGTGGGAACCAGGGCACCATCAACCTGAATGGCGGCACTTTCAATTCTACTGGGCATTTTATCGCGGCGGATTTTGGGGGTACCGCCACGGTCAACCACAACTCGGGCGCCTTCAATGCGAACGGGGGACAATTCTGGATCGCTTCCGGCGGTGGAAGTGAAGGGACGTACAATCTGTCGGACGGGGAAGTCAACGTCGCTGCCGGAGTACCGACGCGCATTGGAAACTGGGGATCCACCGGAATCCTTAACCTGTCCGGCGGGGAGTTCAACTCGAACTACTGGTTCGCTCTCGGTCAGGACGGAGGGGGCACGGGTATTCTGAATATGTCCGGGGGAACCCTTACCCGAAGCGGCGAGGGGCAGCATATGGTTCTGGGCTCGTTTGCCGGGAATGGCGTTATCAACCAGAGCGGCGGGTTGATCGATCTTCAGAACGGCAACCTCTGGATCAGCGAGATTGGTGACAGCACAGGCAGTGTGACCCTCTCGGACACCGGTGTCATCAACACCAATCAGGGCATCGTGCACATTGGAGTTCAGGAGGGTGCGCAGGGTGAACTCACGATTGAAGGCGGCACCCTCCAAACGACCCGGATCCTGGGGGGCGACGGCAGTTCTATCGTGACCTTTGACGGAGGTCAGATCGTTGCCAACGCGAGCCATCCTGAATTCATTCACGGCTTGTCTAGCGCGTTTATTGCCGCCGGTGGCCTCCACATCGATACGAACGGATTTGACTTGGGAATATCACAGGATATGGCGGGCACCGGATCCGTGGTCATATCCGGCGCCGGCTCGGTGGCGTTTAATGGAACCCTGGCGAATGTTTCCGGTGTCAGTGTGGAGCCGAACGCCACGCTCATGGGCACGGGTATGATCGGAGCACCGGTGTCTATCGCGGCGGGCGCGTTCATTAATCCCGGGACCTCCATCGGAAGCCTAACGGTAGCTTCGGCCGAAATCGAGGGGACGTTCGTTGTGGAATTCGACGGTTCGGAGGTGGACTTCCTTGATGTTTTGGGTGAACTCGATATCACAAATGCGATCCTGGAACTGTCGCAGATTGGAGATAACCTTTCCGGGGTACATGTCTTCGCGTCCTATGCTCTTCTGACCGGAACCGAGTTTGTCGATGTCATCGGATTGCCCGACGGGTATCATATTGATTATAATTACCTTGGGGGCAATGATCTCGCCGTTGTTCCCGAACCTTCCACCTACGCGGCGATCTTCGGATTCCTGGCCCTGGCTGGAACCCTCATGTTACGCCGCCGGCGGCGGAGTTGAAGTTTCGGAATTCACCTTTCACAAAGCGGCGGGTTACGGCCCGCCGCTTTTTTTGGGTTGAAAAGGCTCGCCGCCGGGACGCGGCGACCGCGAAATGGAGTCCTCTGGTATGAACGTTTCGATTCATGAGTGGGCGCACGCCCATGCCGCGGACAAGTTGGGCGACACCCTGCCGCGCTCGCCGGGAGGGGTGACCCTTAACCCCATGGCGCACATCGACTCGATCGGAACGGTGGTTCCGGCTTGGTTTTGTCGCGAATTGCGGTAGGGTTGCGGCGATGAGTCAAGGGATGTCAATGAATCAACAAGCATTTCCGCCGGTCACTACTTCCCTTATCGGGGCGTGCGCCGTGATGTTCCTGCTGCAGGATATGGCTCCGGCCGAGGTCATCAACCGGCTGATTCTTTGGCCGTTGGGGGACCATCCGCGAGGTCCCGGTTTTTATCCCTGGCAACTGTTGTCGTACGGCTTTCTGCACGGCAGTTTCATGCACATCCTGGTGAATATGTTCGTGCTTTGGATGTTCGGGGTGCAAATCGAGAACCTCTGGGGCAGCGGGCGGTTCGCCTTTTATTACTTCTTCTGTGTGGTGGGCGCCGGCTTATTGCACTTGGTGGTGGGCGTTTTGGCTCCGGGCGGAGGTTCTCCTGTGCTTGGGGCATCGGGAGGTGTGCTTGGAGTTCTGGTCGCCTTCGGGCGGATTTATCCGAATCAGATGATCATGCTCCTGATTCCGCCGGTTCCCGTGAAGGCGAAGTACCTCGTTATCATCATCGGAGCTGTTTCCATCCTGGCGGGAATGACCGGCGCCCTGGGCGGCATCGCCCACTTTGCCCACCTGGGCGGTATGGTGTTCGGCTTCGGCCTCCTGCTCTACTGGGAATCGAAGTACGGACGGGGGCGGTTTTAACCGCGGGTCATCTTTAAGCTTCAGGCTCCGGTGACGGTGTCTCGATCTCATTCCTCTCGCGGAGGCGTTTTCGGCGCAACAGGTGCTCGCGCAGGAGTCGGATGCCGATCAGTAACGATACCAGAATGCAGATCCCAACGATTGACTGGCCGATGTTTCCTTCGAGCAGCGAATCGCCCAGCACGATGATCCCGATGCCGTAACCGACCGAGGTGGGCAGGGAAACCAGGAAAAACATGCCGAAGGGAATGCCGGCCAGTCCGAGAATATAACTCTTGAGAAAGTTCGGCGGTCCGGGGGTGATCTTTATCAGCAGGGTCACCTTTAACCGGTTTTCCTGGCGAATCTGTGGAATACGGTAAGGCGTCCGCGCGATAAGACGTTCGAGGAAACCGTGCAGGTAGCGGGTGGCCAGCCAAAAGCAAAGAATAAGGTTCAGCGCCTGGCTAATGACCGAACCGATGATACCGGTCCAGACACCGAACGCGGCTCCGGCCACCAGAAAAAATGGAGTGATGGGAAACCCGAAAGCGGGCAAAACAGCGAGGGCCAGAAAAAACGGCAGCGGTCCCTGATCCCGTATCCAATCCAGGAAGGCGTGGAGGTCCCATTCGATACCCGCAAAGTACAGAACCCCAATTCCGAGTGCCAGGAGACAAACGATCCAGTACCGGACGGGCAGAATCGTTTTGGTGAAGAACGGTTTTCGAGATGGCCGGGGCGATTCGCTCATGCCGGAAAAGGCTCAACCGGTGGCAGAGAGGGCGTCGCGAAAGATCTCCGTCGCCTGGCGCAGGTGCTCTGCTGTTGCAATAAGCGGCGGCAGAAAACGAATTACGTTTCCGGAGGCCGGCACTGCGAGCATACCGCGATCCCGCATTGCAGCTACCGTGGGGAGGGGGTTGACCGCGAGCTGGGCGCCCACCATATACCCCTCGCCGCGCACGGAAAGCACCTGGTCCGTAAATTCGTTCTGCAGGGCTTGCAGGGCCGTGATCCACTCCGGGGCGTTCCGTTGCACGTTTTCCATCAGGCCCTCCTTCTCGATTACGTGCAGGGTGGCCAGTCCGGCGGCACATCCCAGGGGTGTTCCGCCGAAGGTCGTACCGTGTGAGCCGGGAGTGAACAGGTCGGCAAATTTTTCATCGACCCAAATCGCGCCGAGGGGAAAACCGCTTCCGAGTCCCTTTGCCATGCCGATGGCGTCGGGGCGAATCCCGGCCTTTTCATAGGCGAAAAACCGTCCCGTACGCCCGATGCCGCATTGCACTTCGTCGAGAATCAGCAGTACCCCGCGCCTTTCGCAGAGGTCCCTGATCCCCTGGAGAAATTCGACAGTGCAGGGGTGAATGCCGCCCTCCCCCTGGATCGTCTCCAGAAACACGGCCGCGGTTTCATCATCGATCAATCGTTCGAAATCGGCGAGATCGTTCAGCTTGCCGAAAGAGAACCCCGGCAGCAGCGGAGCGAAACCCTGGCGGATTTTCTCTTGTCCGGTGGCGCTCATGCCGCCGAAGGTGCGTCCGTGAAATCCGTTCAGGGCGGTAACGACCTTGTAGCAGACTCCTTCCCGGCCGGTTTTGCGAACGCCGTGGAGGCGCGCGAGCTTGAGCAGGGCCTCGTTCGCTTCGGCGCCGCTGTTACAGAAGAACACCCGGCCGGGACCACACCGGGAGACCAGGTTTTTCGCCAGACGTCCCTGGTTGCGATTCCGATAGAGATTGCTTACGTGAGTCAGACGAAATAGCTGCTCTTTGATTGCGGCTACCCAGGCCGGATGGCCGTGTCCCAGAGCGCTGACCGCGATGCCGGCGCCGAAATCAAGGTAACGGCGCCCGTCGCTGTCCCATACGTAAACCCCTTCGCCGCGCACCAGCGTCAAGGGTGCCGGGGCGTAGTTTTTCAGGATGTATCTTTCGTAGAGCTCCTGGGTATCCTCGTGTTGAAACGATTCCATTGGCGTTTACTTGTGTACGATTTCGGTGCCCACCCCCCGGTCGGTGAAAATCTCCAGCAATAGGCTGTGGGGCATGCGACCATCGATGAAGTGGACCCGTTGGACGCCCTCGCTCAACGCCCGAACCGCGGCATTGACCTTGGGCCGCATGCCTTTGTCGATGACGCCGGAACGCTTCAGGAATTCCACCCGGTCCACATGCAAAGTCGATATCAGGCTGTCCGGGTCGGAAGCGTCGGCCAGAAGTCCGGGCACATCGCTCATAAACACCAGCCGGCGGGCCCGGAGAGCTCCGGCCACCCGGGCGGCGGCGAGATCGGCATTCACGTTGTAAATCTGCCCGGAGTCGTCACTGGCAAGGGGCGAAATGACGGGGATGCGGTTTTCCGCCAGGCCTTTTTTGATCAGCTTGATCTTCACTTCGGTCACTTCGCCCACGAATCCCAGGTCGATGGAGCGCCCCTCATCGTCTTCCTGCAGTTTCCGGCACAGCATGATGGACTGGCCCGGCATGCCGGCGGCCGACCCTTTCTTTGCCTGGATCATGGAGCAGATGTCGGTGTTAACCACGTCGTTCAGGGTCTTACGGACCACTGCGATCGCATCGCGGTCGGTTACCCTAAGGCCGTTGTTGAAAACCGGCGTCAGCCCCGCGACCTCCATGGCCTGCGAGATGGCTTTGCCGCCTCCGTGCACGACCACCACATTGATTCCGACCGCGGCCAGAAAAACGATGTCCACCGCCAGGCGCGAACGAACCTCCGGATCGGGATCGTCCATGAAGCTGCCTCCGTACTTCACCACAAAAGTGGATCCCTTGAAGCGCTGAATGTAAGGCAGTGCTTCGAGCAAGACCCGGGCCTTGGCGATGAGTTCGTCCACGTCGATATGCCGCTCGTTCACCATGATACAAAAATGGGGAACCTAACGGGCGCTTCGGACTTCCGCGAGGAGAAAATGCCCGGCTCGGCACGTCGCGACATTTCCACAGGATGTTACGGGGGTCTGCTGCGGCGGCCAAACCAGGGTCTCAGACCCAGTCCGCTCGCTGGTGGTGGGCCAGGGCGCGCGCGACGTCCCGCGCGAAAAAAGGACCCTGATAGATCATGCCCGTGTAGATTTGCACCAGGGAGGCGCCGGCATCCATTTTTTCCCCGGCGGCTTCCAGGTCATGAATTCCCCCGACTCCAATGATGGGAAGTTTTCCGTCGGTGTGCCGGTGTATGTAGCGCACGATGTCGGTCGCCCGGGTGCGCAAAGGCCGGCCGCTCAGTCCTCCGGATTCACGCATCGTCGCGCAGGGGCCGGGCCGGTCCAGTGTGGTATTGGTGGCGATGACACCGTCCAGGCGCAGGTTGGCCGCGGTCTCCAGCAGCGCGTCGATCTGTCGGTAACTCAGGTCGGGTGCTATTTTGATCAGCAAAGGCACCCGCGTCTTCCCTTCGTTTTGAGTACGGCGCAGGTTGGCATCACAAAGCGTCCCGAGCAACCCTGCGAGATGTGAACTCTCCTGCAACAGGCGTAAATCCGGAGTGTTGGGGCTGCTGACGTTGATCGCAATGTAGTCGGCGTGATCGGCGAGCGCACGAAAGGAGGCGAGGTAATCATCGGCCGCGTCGTCGATCCCCACCGCGCGCGACTTGCCGATGTTGATCCCCAGCGGAACGGTGCGGTCCCGACGGGATTGCCGGGCCAGACGTTGAGCGATGATTTCGGCGCCGTCGTTATTAAAACCCATACGGTTGATGACGGCCTCCTCTTGCGGATAACGGAACACACGCGGGCGCGGATTGCCCGGTTGGCGTTGCGCCGTCACCGTGCCGATTTCCACATGGCCGAATCCAAGCGCGGCGGCCGCGGGCCAGCAGACTCCGTCCTTATCGAATCCCGCGGCCAGGCCGACCGGGTTGGGAAACTGCAGTCCAAAAAGTTCGATCGGGCGACACCGCCCTCCCGGGCGGGTAAGACGTGCCATCAAACGGCAGAGCGGTCGCACGGAACTCGCCAGGTGCATCCCTCGCACCGCCAGATGGTGCGCGGCTTCCGGATCCTTCCGAAAAAGATACGGTTTGATCGTCTTGTCGTACCAGAATCCCATAAGTGCCGATTTTTTCCGGCGGTAAACGTAGTGTATCCGCGAGGTAGGAATTGACTCCGCGGCGGCGCCGGTGACTGCGTGATTCGACCAGCCTGCAGCGCCGGAATTTGTCGCGCCAGCCAAATCATGGGAAAATAGCGAAAAATTCATCATTTCGCAGGTTGACTTGACCGCCGGTGCGGGTTTTTTCCTGCTGTAGGGCAAAGCTTGGTTACGAACCAAAAATCTCAGGAAGGTGGCGAATTTTTTTATGGCGAAAACAAAAAGGCAGCTTGAGTGGTGTGTGGTGCGGTTGGGAGAGGATCTCAACTGGTGGGTTGATGAGCTTAGCGACGATGTTCATTGGGATGTCGACGGATTGAGTATTATCGATCCCCGGCAGATGAGCTACATCATCGACTTGATCGAACCACTCAACGACTACGGCTTCGAAGCTAACCTGTTGGAGGCGGCGTTTTTTCCGTTCCGCATTGAAAAGGATCTGGGGGAAGGCCGCGTGCATCTGCGCCGGGCCAACGAGTCTTTTCTCGACACCGAGGACCACCTGTTCGCCCTGCCCAACCTTATTGATGAAGAAACCGGTCCTTACGCCGATTTTATCGATCATATTACCAAATTGCGGGTCAAGCTTCTCAATGACACCATCGACTTCGAGCAGAAGTTGACCATGGACGAAATCGAGGAGGAGATCCGTGAGGAACAGAATTCCAACTTCATCGAGGGGAGCGCCGTTCATTTGTTCACCGAAATCGTCAATATTCTGGAGTACGTTCCCGCCGGATACGAATCTGACGACGAGGAGGAAGGTAAGGCGCGTGCCATCGAGGAGGAAGTCAGCGACGATTTTCCGGATATCGATGAAAACGAGGAGGAGGAACTCAAGAAAGATGAATCCCTTCGGTGGGAGGACGATGAAGACGTAGATGACGACGATGATGATACGATCGTCGGGGAGGATGAAGAAGAGGACCTGGATGAGTTGGGGGACGACGAGGAGGACGAGGAACTGGACGATCTCGAGGACGACGAGGACGAGGAGTCTCGTCCGCGCGGAGGTAAAAAGGGGTGAACCGCTGGCGGCCGTTCGGCGAAGTCCGACCGGCGGCTAGGTGAGTTCCTCCGCGGCGGCGCGGGCAAAATAGGTAAGAATCATGTCCGCCCCGGCGCGTTTGATTGCGAGCAGGGATTCGTCGCGGCAGGCTTTGAGATCGAGCCAGCCGCGTTGGGCGGCGGCGTGAATCTGCGCGTATTCACCTGAAACCTGGTAGGCGGCCACCGGTAAGGCCGTATTTTCACGCACCTCACGAATGATGTCGAGGTAAGGGCCCGCCGGTTTGACCATCAGCACGTCAGCGCCTTCCTGCTCGTCCAGACGGATCTCACGCAGGGCCTCGCGGCGGTTTCCCGGCGAGAGCTGATAGGTGCGCTTGTCCAGATGCGGACGTCCGGCGGGCACGGCACTGCCCACGGCTTCGCGGAACGGACCGTAGTAGGCGGAGGCGAATTTGGCGGAATAGGCCAGGATTCCGGTGTTCACGGCGCCGGCGGAGTCGAGGGCGCGGCGGAGGGCGCCGACGCGGCCGTCCATCATGTCGGACGGCGCCACCCAATCGACTCCGGCCCGGGCGTGAAGGACGGCCATTTTCGCCAGTACCTCCACCGTGGCGTCGTTCAAAACGTCGGTTCCGGTTTCGTTCAGCAGACCGTCGTGACCGTGCGTCGTGTACGGGTCGAGCGCGATGTCCGTGATTACGGCAAGACCGGGAACTTCCCGTTTCACCGCCTGCACTGCGCGAAGAATCAGGGCGTTTTCGTCAAGCGCGGCCGTTCCGTTATCGTCCTTCAGGCTCGGATCCAGACATGGAAAAAGCGCCACCGCCGGAATGCCCAGGGCGCTCAGGGTGCGGCACTCCTCCACGAGTTTACCAATAGGCAAACGGGATACTCCCGGCATAGCATCCACCGGTTGGGGCTCGCCCGCCCCTTCTATGACAAACAAGGGTGCAATGAAATCCGACGGAGAAAGTGTGGTCTCCGCCACCAGTGCCCGGCGCGACGCCGAGGCGCGCAGTCGCCGGGGGCGCGAGGTCAGATCGAGAGAAAAAGCGTTGCTCATGGAGTGGGATACTAGCGATAAATCGACTCAGTTGCCCACTGAAATCCGTGGCGACTGGGATCATCCGTCTATTTTGGATCTCAAATGCCGGTGATTTTAACTGGGTTTTGAGGCGGATGGCCGGCTTCAGATGAAAAGGTCCTGGTATTGGTTTGATCTTTTACGGAATTGGGTTGTTTGTTGTGGGGACATCCGTTTTTGCCGAATCATGCCTGTTCATCTGTACGACACCCTGACTCGCTCCCTGCGCGAAATCCGTCCGGAGGACGGCGAAGCCCTGCGCTTTTACTGCTGTGGTCCTACGGTGTACGGTCCTGCGCACATCGGCAATCTAAGAACGTTTTTGCAGCAGGATGTCTTCCGTCGCACGGTGGAGATGACCGGAATTCCGGTCAAACACGTGCGCAACCTCACCGATGTCGACGATAAGACCATTCGGGAGTCCCGCGAGCAAGGCGTGCCCCTAAAGGAATTCACCCGCAAATGGACCGAGCGATTTCACGATGACGCCAGGAAGCTAAACCTGCTGCCACCGGCGTTCGAGCCGGCGGCGACCGATCATATCAAGAGTCAGATCGACCTGATTTCCCGATTGATCGAATCGGGTCACGCTTACGCCACGGACAGCGGGTCGGTGTATTTCCGGGTGTCCTCGTTCGACGAATACGGCAAGCTGTCGCGTCTTAAGGAGCGCGAGATCACCACCGACCGTGAGCCGGCCGCCGGCGGGCCGATCGACGCCGACGAATACGAACGCGACTCGGGCGCCGATTTCGCCTTGTGGAAAGCCCGCAAGGAAGAGGACGGCGAGGTGTACTGGGACAGCCCCTGGGGGGCGGGTCGTCCGGGATGGCACCTGGAGTGCAGCGCCATGAGCATGGATTACCTGGGAGAAACCTTCGACGTGCACGGCGGCGGAGTCGACCTGGTTTTTCCCCACCACGAAAACGAAATCGCCCAGAGTGAAGCCTGCACCGGGAAGCCGTTCGTACGCCATTGGTTTCATTGCGCCCACCTCATGGTGGACGGCAAAAAGATGAGCAAAAGCCTGGGCAACCTCTACACGCTGGAGGATCTTCAAGCCAAAGGATTTTCTCCCATGGCGCTGCGTTATGAGTTAATCTCCGCCCATTACCGGCAGCAGCTCAATTTCACACTGGATTCGCTCCAGGCGGCGGAGAGCGCCCTGAAAAAACTCCGGCGCAAGGCGGATGCGGTGATGCAGGCCGCCGGGGTTTCTCGGGATGAGTTCTATAACCGCACCTTTCTCCTGGAAAACCGGCCGGACTCGCTGGGGACCTTCCAGCCCGCCTGGGAGCGGTTGCTCGACGATCTCAACACTCCGGCGGCTCTGGGCGAACTCTTCCGGGCGCTTGGGGAGGTGGGCATGCCGGAGGGCGGCGATGGCGAAGGCCCCGAGGGGTCAAGGCGACGCGCAGTAGCTTTGGGCTTTCTCCTTTACGCTCTCGGACTCGATCTGCATGCCGAACCCGATGCGAAGGAGGCGACCGAAACGCCCGCCGATATCCGGCGACTGGCGGACGAACGGTGGGCGGCGAAAAAAGCGCGGGACTTTGCCCGGGCGGACTCCCTGCGGAAGGAACTGACCGAGGCCGGATGGAAGGTGCTCGACCGCAAGGACGGCTACGACCTGGAAAAAACGGATTGATTTGTACGATCGGTCACAAAGAAGCGGGCCCCCTTTCAGGAGCCCGCTTGATGGATAATAACAGATCGTGAGGTGAATCAGAACTGCATGCGCAGCGCCGTCATGGCCGTGTGGGTACGGCTTTGGAAGTTGGTCGTTGTGGTGTTGCGCAACTCCGCAAGCTCGAGACCGGCCATCAGTTTGACGTTTTCGCCATGGAGGTAGTAATTACCGCCCAGGTAAATGGCCTGGTATTTGTTTCCTCCGGTGGAAATACCCGCGACGTCGGCGGCGTAGACGTTGTGTGAGAAGGCGCCTCCAATGACGTTTCCTTCCGTGTTCCGCATCCGTTCATAACGGGCCACAGCCTGGAAACGATCGGTCAGGTAGTATGACGGCATAATGTAATACCCGTGTACCTTGGGACGAACCGGCAATCCGAGGTTGTTGGTCGCGCGGGCCCACATGTATTCGTAGGTGACGTCGATGCCCAGGAAACTGACGTTGGTTCCAATTGCCACTGCGTTTTTGAAAGCTTCCCCTCCGGCTCCGGTGCCGACCTCGTCGTTGTAGAGGAAGTCTACGCGCAGGTCGGCGGAAAGGTCCTCATGAAGCGCGGCGGCGTACTCATCAAGGTCCACCCCGCCACTCAGATTGAAGAGGTAACCGACCGGATATTGCTGGGATGGGTTGGTTCCCCCGCCCGCGTCGCCGTTGTAAAGTCCCACGTGATAGTTGAAGATGTCCCAATCACCGTGAGCGGCCACACCGGTGTGCTGGAAGGGAGTCACCAAACCGGTAAGGGCGGTACGAGTGATGGTAATTATATCTTCGTCCGCGGTATTCCTCTCCAATCCGAAGCGAGGGAACATGTATCCGAAAGTCAAATCCGTGACTTCGAAGCCGGTGTAGGACAGCGTCGCGTGATAGAGGTTAACGCCCGCACCTTCACCTCCCAGGTCGTGAATAACATTCCCGAAAGTGGGAAGCAGCGACACAGTGGCATCGAGGTGGAAGTCATCGTACACGGTGGCCTCGGCGCCGAAGCGAACGTGCGAGATGTTGAAAGTGTGGAAACTTTCCGTGTTGCCCGCGCCCCCGCGGTTACGATTGGCGCTTGAGGCTCCGAACTCGGCGCCAAAAGAGCCCTTCAGCCGGAGATCGCTCACCGAGCTAAGCACGGGTTCCAAGGCATCCATAGCGTCATTCTGCGCGTTCAAACCGGCCGGTATCATCAAGGCGGCGGCTCCTACGAGAGACGCGAAACGTATCGATCGAGATGAATGGTCTTTCATTTTTTCGTTTTCTACACTAAGGGTTTTATGCTGCGGTTTTCATCATCGGTTGCTATGCGATGATGAATGGAATTCATTTGGTTACGAAATTGTAACGGTTTTTTCAAGAGTAATCGAAACGAAAAAGTGCCTTTTTCGATGGTTTTCGCAGAGCGTGCGTATCCGCGTTTCCTTGTCGAAAACGGTAATGGAAACGTATCGAATTCAGCGATATGGACTCTTTACCGGCCTGAGCCAACATTGAGGGCGGCTTTTCTCGTTGCCCTGCGGGCGGGCTTGGGAGGTAATGGTAATTCGTGCCGCTGCGATTGATCGTTTGGCGGCGGTGCGAAAACTACGGATTTATGGCAGAGAAAAAATACAAAATCATCGGAGTAGGCTCGCCCATCGTGGATACGTTGGCGCGGGTGGAAGACGCCTTCCTGGAAGGCATCGAGGGGGCCAAAGGCGGCATGGAACTCGTGGATACGGAAAGCATGGGAGCGCTATTGGCGAAGGTCGAGGGCGAGTTGGTGGAAGCCGCCGGGGGTTCCGCGGGAAACAGTATCTTCACGCTGGCCCGCCTTGGGGTTCCCGCCACCTTTCTGGGAAAGATTGGCAACGACGCCGGAGCGGAATTTTATAAACGGCGATTCGCCGACCTGGGCGGCGACACGTCGCGGTTTAAGGACGGCGGGGTTCCCAATGGTCGTTGTCTTTCACTGGTGACACCCGACTCCGAACGTACCATGCGCACCGATCTTGGCGCGGCCATGACCCTCACCCCCGACGAGGTGAGCGTCGAGGATTTCCGGGATTGTCAGCATGCCCATATCGAGGGGTACCTGCTTTTCAACCGCGACCTGATGCAAAAGGTCCTCGATTCGGCCAAAGAAGCGGGCTGTACCATCAGTGTGGACCTGGCTTCGTTCGAGGTGGTAAACGCCACCAAGGATGTTCTTCCCGGCATCCTCCGTGACTACGTGGACGTGGTTTTCGCCAACGAGGAGGAAGCCAACGCGTTTTCCGGCAAGGGCACCGATTACGAGGCCATGGTGCGGGAATTGGCCGAACTCTGCGACACCGCCGTCGTCAAAGTAGGCAAAGAGGGCTCCTATATTGCTCGGGGTGAGACGGTGGTGCGCGTTGATCCGGTCCGGGTGGACAACGTTGTCGACACCACCGGCGCAGGCGATTTGTGGGCGGCAGGTTTTCTCTACGGCTGGCTCCAGGGCCGCGACCTGTCGGATTGCGGGCGATTCGGTTCCCGTCTTGGCGCGGAGGTTGTCCAGGTCATGGGCGCCACCCTGCCGGAAGAGCGGTGGGCCGCGGTCGAGAAGGAGTTAAAAGGATAGGACGGCGGAGCCGCCCGGCGACCCCCGACAGCGGGGCATCCGGGCGGGTTCAATCGCCCTCGCGGGTCACCGGGTTTTCCAGGGAGCCGATACCTTCGATTTCGACATGCACCGTGTCCCCGTTTTTCAACCACAGGGGCGGGGTGCGGGCCATGCCGACGCCTTCGGGGGTGCCGGTCAAAATGACGGTGCCCGCGGGTAGCGTGGTGCTGCCGCTGAGAAAGGCGATCAGGGTGGGCACGTCGAAAATCATGTCCCCGGTGTGGCTCATCTGCACGGTCTCTTTGTTGAGACGGGTGCGGATCTGCAGGTCGTTGGGATTGGGGATCTCATCGGGGGTCACCAGACAGGGTCCCAGCGGCGCAAAGGTATCGAAGCTTTTGGCCCGGCACCACTGTCCCCCACCCTTTTCCTTCTGCCAGTCGCGGGCGCTGACGTCGTTGCCGCAGGTGTATCCGAGAACATAATCCAACGCGTTCTCCCGGCTGACGTTTTTGCAGTCACGTCCGATCACCACCGCCAATTCGCACTCGTAGTCGACTTTGTCGCTCGGCAAAAAAGTCGGGATTCGGATCGGTTCACCGGGATGTTGCAGCGCGGCCGGGCTTTTGTGAAACACCACCGGGTAGTCGGGTATCTTCGCCCCCGTTTCCTCGGCGTGTTTGCGGTAGTTGAGTCCGATGCAGAGGATGAGAGGAGGCGTTACGGGCGCCAGAATCCTGGCCGGTTCAATAGGCTCGTCGGTGACGGTGAGCCGCCCGAAGAGAGCCCCGTCCAGACGGAGACAGGTTCCGTCATCCTGGCGGGCCGCGTGTCCCTGATTTCCCTTCCGATCAATATAACGAACGATTTTCATGGGAACTGCTTAACCGACGGTTCAGCCGGGAGCAATCAAGGAGTGACTTGCCGTGCCTGGCGCCCTGCCTGTCTGAAGCAGGGCGCTACACTCCCCGTAGCTCCGTGCTTTAGCCGGAGGCTTCTTCGCGGGAACAGCCGTCCGTACGCCGCAAAGACGCCCGCTGAAGCAGGGCGCTACACTCCCCGTAGCTCCGTGCTTTAGCCGGAGGCTTCTTCGCGGGAACAGCCGTCCGTGCGCCGCAAAGACGCCCGCTGAAGCAGGGCGCTACACTCCCCGTAGCTCCGTGCTTTAGCCGGAGGCTTCTTCGCGGGAACAGCCGTCCGTACGCCGCAAAGACGCCCGCTGAAGCAGGGCGCTACGTTAACGGAACTCACGTTCCTCGTGTATTGCCGAACAATTCGATGTGGAGCCGCGGAGCGTAGCGGTAGCCGGTTTCGCGGCAGATTTCCGCAATCCATTTCGCCCGCCGTCGCAGGGTGGCGGGGTCGGTGCCCTCGGGCATCAACAGGATGTTTTCGGCGGGAATTGTCCGGTCCAGGGTGTCGAGGAGGTCAAGGATCTCACGAAGGTCACCCTCCCCCGCCACCACGAATTTCAGCTGGTATGGGTAGGCGTCGATCCAGGCGCGAATGACGTCCGGTCTCAGGCGCCGTGCCTCATGTCGCTCCCGCCAGTCTCCCGGCGCTTCCGGGCCGGGATCGGAATTGGCGAGTTTCGGACTGAGGGACGCCAGGTCGCAGGCGATTCCGTTCGGAGGCACGGTGGCGGCGGTTTCAATGGTGATATGATGTCCGGTTTCGCGCAGGGCGGCGGCGAGTTCCGGGAGCTCGGTCGCGACCATGGGTTCGCCGCCGGTGAGGACGATGTGACGGCAAGTGTAGGCCCGGACCCGGTCGAGAATTTCCGGAATCGTGAGTTGGTCCCCTTCCGGATTCCACGACGCGTAGGGGGTGTCGCACCAGCCGCAACGCAGGTTGCATCCCGAGGTGCGCACAAAGACTGAAGGAATGCCGGCCAGTTGACCTTCCCCCTGGATGGAATGAAATATTTCGGAAATCCGCACGATTCGATTACTGACCGGCGAGCCCGGTGCGGTCAACGGTCCGCCCCGTGGCATCGGGCCCCGCCGGCAGCGGCGGAGTTTTTTCGTATTCGGTGGGATCGGTTACTCCGGCCTGGAGGAAAGCCTCCCGGCGTTCCACACAGGTGCCGCAGACCCCGCAATGGCGTTCCCCGCCTTTGTAACAGGACCACGTGCGGGCGTAGTCAATCCCAAGCTCCACGCCGATCCGGACGATTCCGGTTTTATCCAGGGCGATGAAGGGGCGCAACAGGCGGATGCCGGGGTAAGTCCCGGTTTCCATGGCGCGGCCCATGGCCTCCATAAACGGTTCCCGGCAGTCCGGGTAGATGGCGTGATCTCCCGAGTGGGCCGCGATGAGGACGCCTCCGGCCCCGGCGCTTTCGGCGTAGCCGGCGGCGATCGACAACAGGATGCCGTTGCGGAATGGGACCACCGTTTGTTTCATGGTTTCCTCCGCGTAGTGTCCGTCGGGAATGTCGCCGCCGGAGCGCAGCAGGTGCGAATCCAGGAGCGCGTCCATAAAATCCAGGCTCACCACCCGGAAGGGCACGCCGAGTTTGTCCGCGTGGTACCGGGCGCAGGGCAGTTCGCGGTCGTTGTGCTTGGAACCGTAATGGAATCCCAGCGCTCCCGCCACCTCGTGTTCGCGGTGCGCCTGGTAGAGGGCGGTGACGGAATCCATCCCGCCGCTGCAGAGTACGATGGCTTTCATGGTTTGATGTCCCAACCCTATCACGCTTTTAATTCTCGGGCCACGACGTTTCCGACACCGGACTTGAAAACGCTCAGGATCGTAAATACAAAAAGGGTGTGATCAGTTTTTCAAATGCCGAAAGGGAGGACGGCCGGGGGCCATGAGATTTATCTCCGGGGCGCCCTGGCGCCGACTCTTTCGTTTGCCGAATCGAACCGACCGAAAAACCCGAGTGACCAAAGCCTACGAATGGATCGACCGGCAGGAGGATCTTGATGCGCTGGTCGAAATTGTCTCGGATTTCGATGAAGTTCCGCTCGATACCGAAGCCGACAACATGTACCACTATCGGAACCGGATTTGCCTGTTCCAGATCAAGGCGGGTGATCGCATCTTTCTGGTCGACGTGTTGGAAGGTCTTGACATGCGGGCCCTGATGGAGGTTTTCAGGACCCGGCTGTTGATCATGCACGGGAGTGATTTCGATCTGCGCCTGATGGCCGATCACTACAACTTTCGTCCGGAGCGCCTTTTCGACACGATGCTCGGTGCCCAGCTGCTCGGTTTGCCCAAGACCGGTTTGGGGGGGTTGGTGGAGCATTACGTGGGCATTGAGATGCCCAAAGGGCATCAGAAAAGCGACTGGTCGAAGCGACCCCTGCCCGAAAAGATGCTCGAATACGCCGCCGAAGACGTTCTCTACCTGGAGGAGATCCGGAAGAAGATGCTGGCGGAGTTGAAACGGAAAAAGCGGGTTGATTGGCTGCGGCAGCGCTGCGAATTCCAAATTGAAGCCGCGGTCGACGGTTTTGGCGAAAAAGACGAAAACGCCTGGCGGCTGGCCGGCTCCACCCGGCTTCCCCCGCGCAGTCAGGCGGTGCTCTATGAACTGTGGCATTGGCGGGAACGCTCAGCCGAAAAGGCCGATCTTCCGCCCTTCAAAATTCTGAACAACAACTTTATGGTGGACGTGGCCGCCGCGGCGGGACGTTCTCCGGGAACCGAATGGCACAAGGCGTTGCCGGCCCGTCTTTTCGCCCGGCATCGCAAAGCGTTGGAAAAGGCGGTCCAGCGCGGACGGGAACGCGATCCGGATTCCCTTCCCAGCCGCCCGAACGAGGGGCGCCGCCGCCACCCGTTCAGCACCGAGGAACTGGAGCGGCAAGAGGCGTTGCGGGAGGTGCGCGACCGTAAGGCGACGAAGCTGGGCATCGATCCGTCGCTTATCGCCAATCGCTCACAACTGGCTGTGCTCAGCCGCACCCAGACGAAAATGGACGAGCTGCTTTTGCCCTGGCAGGCCGAACTGTTGCGGGAGGCCCTGGATGAGAAGTGAGGTCGGATTATGGGAACGGAATTAACCGCAGTGATTACAGGGAACTCAAAGACTGAATTTCAGGAATTCGGGTGTGTTACCGGTTCCCCGAAAGCCGATTAGTCGTCATGCCGCCGAAAGACAACCTCACCGAATCTCTCTACCGCCGGCGACCACTCAAGAAACCGGTACGGCGGAACTCCGTTCCCAGACGCAGACGCAATGGACGAACCATGGCGCTCGACGCGTTTTTTGTGGCAACACTGGTTCTGGTGTTCTGCATGGCGTTGTTGCAGTTCTTTCTGATTGGCTGGTTGGAGTTCTTTTGAGCGTCTCGTCCGGCCGGTGCGTTACTTTGCGTCTGATCCCCGTTTGATCGAATCGTTCGGGAAGAGTCACTGCCTCTGCGCCTCACGCCCTGGTAGCGATTAACGACCGGTAATCGTGCGCCAGATCCTGAAACACCGACGGCTGTTCCCAGGGCCAATCGGCGTCGTAGCGCAGCTTCCAGCCATCGCCGGCGATGAGTGCCTTCTCCGCTGCATCCACGTAAGGAAAATGATCACTGCGGAAATAAAGCTCGGCGGCGGGAGTGCAGGCGTTCGCCAGGCGGTCGAGAAAATCCAGGTTAACCAGACGGTTTTTGTGATGCCGCTTTTTGGGCCAGGGATCGGGAAAAAGAATAAAGACGCGTGAAAACCGAATGGCTTCCGGGAGACATTCCAGGAAAAGTTGTGCCTCGGTCTGAATCCAGGCTACGTTGTCGAGTCCGGCACGGTCCGTCTTGCGCCGCGCCCGTTCCAGGCGTCCGCCGGCTATGTCGATGCCGATGCAGTACCTTTCCGGGTGCGCCGCGGCGTAGCCGGAAAGGAAATGCCCGTGCCCGCAACCGATTTCCAGGTCGTAGGGAGCGCGACCGTGCGGCACCCGGTCGAGGTCGGCGAGCAGACTCTGGCGCCTGTTGTGCAGGACGCGGCGGTAGTGCTCGGATAAAACGGGCGGTGATGGGTCGCAGGCGTTCGGGATCTTCATTCGGTGATACCAGTGTCGTGAGTTCCACAATGAGCACAAGAATCCCCGGAGAATCAACCTTCCAAGGGCTTCCTGCCTGACGCCCGTTCCCGCATTGATCTCCAGGAGCAGTCCCGGTGACGAGGAGGCAGACGCTTCATGAGGAATGGCGGTCGCCAGGGGAATCCGCATCGATCGACTGGGTGTCACTGACAGGTATCGCATCGAGGAAGGATCGGCACCCGCCAAAGCGCGTGATTTCTTCCGAGCCCGCCACCGCGAAAGGTTCGCACAGGTCGTCCTTCACGCGATCACCTGCTCCCCGATCAGGACGATTGGATGCCCGGCGTGCAACAGGGTGCCTGGGGCGGAAACGATCCGTTCCACCTCCGCGCCGAAAGCGGCGATAACGACCAGCGGAATGTAATGGGTGTTGTTTTTTCTAATATCCATTTGATGTCTATTTTCTCGGTTTGATGCCTTCCCCTGTGATGCGAGGGAACTTTGGCGCCGGGTTTCAACTACCGGATCAACGCCACCGTACCTTCAGCAGCCGCGATGCCAATTACGACGGTGAAACCGGTACGGTTCACGGAAAGGAACAATTGACCAAATCTATACAGAGAGGCCCCGTCCGATTCGAACAGGCCAAGATGAATGCGACGTTTATGGCCCTCGATCGCAGCATCCCGCCTTGCGGGATGACCCCGAATCAAGAATCGACCTTGAACCACAGATCCTGGCAGAGAAGAAACAGTGAACCCTGATTCCGGAGTTGGGGTTACCACTAATATTCACTAATCAGCACTAATAAATGCTTTACCTGAAACCACGTCTATCGATTCCATTCGCCCAGGTTGAAGCCACGGTAAGCCTCACTTTTATGCCAGGTTCTTGTTTTGATTAGTGTGAATTAGCGTCAATTAGTGGTTTTCAAAACGGACTTTTTTTGGATAAAGGCAGGGCTCCCTGCTGAAACGCGAAAGCTTTTCCGGGTCCTTTCTCAGCCAATCGTTTCAGTCATTGTTAGCCAATGAATTCTTTCAAAGACCCGGAATTTTCGCCTTTAATTCGGTGGTCATCTGAGAAATCTGTGGTCAAAAATTCCCTGATAGACCAGAGCCTGCGGCATCGGACAATATTCTTAACCGCCATACAGGCGTGGGATTTTATACCGGCAGTATACGGACCGCGTACCGGGGAGAGAAGGCGTCGCGGGTGGCCAGGCTCCAACCTCGCCGTGCGGCCTTGGCGATGAAAAGGCGATCGAAGGGATCGTTGTGATGCCAGGGCAGCCGGGCGCTGGCGGCGGCGTCCTCCGCAGTCACCGGCAACTCCCGAAAACCGGTCTCCCCCGCCGCCTCCAGCCATCCTTTCGGCAACACCAGTTTTCCTTTGGCCGCTTTCAACTCAAGCTCCCACACCGCCCCGGCGCTGAAAAACACCAGGTTTTCCGGATTCTCCAAGGCCTGGCGGGCGGCGGACCGCATTTCTCCGGGATTGTGCAGAGCCCAAAGCAAGGCATGGGAATCGAGAAGGAGGTTCATTTCCGGTCTTCCGCGACGCGATCCTGCGACGATTGGTCGTCGGCGCCGTAAAACCACGCTTCGATTTCCGGATCCGCTTCCCAGCAGTCGGGGGCTTCGGTGACCGTTCCCCGCAAGAGCCCAAGGGTCCGCGGTTTGCGGGTCTCTTCGTACGCCGTAAGCCGAGCCATGGGTTTGCCCGCTTTGGCAATCACGACCTCCTCTCCCGCAACCACGTCCTCCAGCAACCGGGAGAGGTGGGTTTTGGCGTTCTGGATATTAACGACCTTCACCAGACCAAGTCTGGTCTGGTTTAATGTTTTGTCAAGCCTCCGGCGGGCGCAGTGATTTTTCGAGTAGTTCGCGAAAACGCTCCGCCTGTTGGCGATAGACCTCCGTGGCCTTCGCATCGGGTCGTACGGTCGAGCCCGGATCCGGCCGGCAGAAGGCCTGCTCCAGCGCGGCTCCGTCGAGTCCGAGCGCCGTTTGCCCCGCGCGCAGCGCGCCACCGAGCGCCACCGAGCCCGACACCGCCAGGCGGTTGACCTCGGCGCCGAAGATGTCGGCCACCATTCGGGCGATGCCGTTGTTTTGCGACGCGCCGCCGGTCAGTGAAATCGACGAGGTCTCCTGCGCCAGCCAGCGAGTGTGCAGCCACATGTTGAGGAACTGTCCCTCCAGGCAAGCGCGCACGACGGCCGGTTTGTCTTCGTAGCGGACGAAGGCATCGGTGCCCGAAAGCGCCGGCTCAGGCAGGGAGCCGCGCGGGGTGACCTCCGCGCCGTAAAAGGGAATCATCAGGTTGTTGTTGTTTCCGGGCGGCGTGGTGCTCAAACCGTCGACATCGAAATCGTCCCAGCTCGCGCCCAGGCGGTCGCGCACCTTCTCTCGCGCCAGCGAACCGTTGCGGAAGCAGAGCAGACTCATGTAGCCGCCGGTTGGATTGCCGAAGACATGACCGAACCCCTGCGGATCGGTGTGGCATTCCTCCATCGCGGCGAACAGGGTGTCGCTGGTGCCGAGACTGATGACCACCCGGCCGGGTGTGCCGGCGCCCATGCCGATCAGGCTGCTGGGATTGTCCCCGGTGAACGCCACGACCTGCGCCTCCGGAGAGAAGCCGTATTTTTTCTGGAAATACGGCGCGACCGTTCCGACCACGGTCGCCGAAGGTTTCAGCGGTGGCAGTTTTTCAATGAGGTCCGGCGCGGTCGCCTTCGCCAGGTCGTCGTCCCAGCTCCAAGTATGAATATTCGCCAGGTTCATGCCCGCTCCATCGCCGTGGTCGATGGGCGCATCGCGGCCGGCGAGAAGGCTCGCGATAAACGAACTGACCAAATGAATACGGGCGGTGCGCCGGTAGCCGTCGGGATCGCGCTTCCAGAACGCCCGGATCTGGGGCCCGGTGAACCGCTCGATCGCCACCGACCCGCTTCGGGCGCAGACTTCCGCCGCGCCGCCGAGACTTGCGGCGATTTCCGCGCACTCCGCGCCGGTCGAGCTGTCCATCCAGATCGGAGACGTCGCGCGGGAAAACGCGGGAGCGATTTGATCCACCAATGGTTCGTCGGCCTTCAAGGCGGCCAGACGGTCGAACCAGCCGGCGTCGAGATAGACGCTGCCATGCTGTTGCCCGGCGCCGGAAACCGCGGCCACCCGGCTCAAATCGATCCCTTTCGCCTGGATCCGGTTCAGCAACAGATCGAGCGCTTCCAGCCACATGCGCGGATCGGAGTGGACCTGACCGTCCTCCGTCTCCGGCAGAAAACCGTTCGGCGAGCGGTAGTGGGCGAGGTCCTTGCCGAAATTCACCGATTCCGTATCGACAACCCGGTTGTCGTCGGGATCGATAAGCACCGAAGAGAAACTTTGAGTGGAGAGGTCGAGGCCCAGGATATAACGCATTGTCCTGCAGTATCACACAACACCGCCGGAATCCAGAGGAAACCTGCCTTCGGATTGAAAACGCTTTTCAGATCGCAGATTTTGGATTTGAGAATCTTCGGTAAGACATGCCGATCAATGCTCGCAAATATCGCATCGGCAATTCGCCTGGAGGGCCATGCTCCCGCGCCGCCGGGTTGGGAGCGCGGGCATCCTGCCCGCACCGGCGGCGCGGGAGCGCCGCCCTCGTGCGAATACACATACATGAAATCGAATGGTGAAAGTCCAAAATCTTCCGAAGCGTCAAGGGGAAGATCAGCTGAAGGCAACTGCGTCGCCGTGAGGCGGGGTGGGGAGCAGCCGGAAGCGGACCTGCGGTCCCAAACGAGAGTGAACACGATTTGGCCTACTGAAGCGGCGAGCCTGCGAGGGATTGGCGAAGCCTGCTCCGGAAGGAGCGACCATGACGCGTCAGGACCGACGCCAAGGATGCAGTCATGGGCGTCGGCGGGTGGTTGGTGTGAGAACGCGGGGAAGGTATCATGTGGACGTATGGAGATCTGGCGGAATCAGGAGTTCGGGAAGCGAACGCCGTCAGAAGTCAGAGCCGTCATAGTAGTGATGAAGCCGGGTAACGCCGGTGGAGCCAAGGACGGCAGGAAGGCGAATCTTCCATGACCATGGAAAGCGAAGGAAAATCTCCGTCAGTTTCGGAAACGGATAAACAAGGAGAAGAGGACTTGTGGGAACGCCATAAGGCCGAACGCCGGATATGGAGCGAGAAGATGCTGGAAGCCCTCGACAAGGGGGTCAAAGGAAACAAGTGGTTCAGCCTTATCGACAAAGTCTCAAAGGCGACGACCCTTGAATTGGCTTGGGCAAAGGTGCATTCCAACGCAGGGGCTTGTGGCGTGGACGGCATTACGGTAAAACGTTTCGCAAAAGACAGCCAAACTCGGTTGCTCGCCGTGAAAGAGCAAATCGAACGAAACGCCTACCAACCCCAGTCGATCAAACGGGTTTGGATTCCAAAACCGGGCAGCCCGGAGAAACGTCCGTTGGGAATCCCGACGGTGCGCGACCGGGTGGTGCAAACCGCCTTGAGGATGGTCATCGAACCGATCTTCGAGAGCGAGTTTTCTCCCGCTAGTTACGGATTCCGTCCCGGACGCGGATGCAAAGATGCTCTGCGGCAGGTGGACACGCTGCTCAAAAGCGGCTATTCGCACGTCGTGGACATCGGCATCAAAGGTTACTTCGACGCCATTCCCCACGACCGGCTGATGAAGCTGGTCGGGGGACGCATCGCCGACAGGCGTGTGCTGGGAATGATCGAAGGATTCCTGAAAGCAGGCGTGATGGAGGGAATGGAAGTGGAGGCCGAAAGGGAGGAAGGCACGCCGCAAGGCGGAATCATCAGCCCGCTCTTGGCGAACATTTACCTCAATCCTCTGGATCATCTGCTGAAGGAAAAGGGCTACGAAATGGTGCGGTATGCCGACGACATGGTCGTCCTGTGCCGCGACGCGGAGACGGCGCAACGAGCGCTGGCTGAAGTTGAAAGCTGGATGAGAGAGGCGGGATTGCAGTTGCACCCGCAAAAGACGCGGGTTGTGGCGCTGACCGAATCGGGGAGTCACTTCGACTTCCTCGGCTACCGGTTTTGGCGAAACAAACGCGGCCGCATCGCGCGCTACATCCGGCCGAAAAGCCGCCAGAGGCTCAAAGCCCGTCTCAAGCCCCTGACCAAACGGACCAACGGAGAGTGCATGAACGCAATCATTCAGAAAATCAATCCGAGCCTGAAAGGCTGGTATGGCTACTTCAAACAAGCCGAACCGGCAGCCCTTGGAGAGATGGATGGCTGGGTGCGAGGACGTCTGCGAGCGATCCTGCGCAAGCGAAAGAAGCTTCGTGGGAGAGCCCGAGGCGTGGATCATCAACGTTGGCCCAACCGCTACTTTGCAGAGCTCGGGCTCTTCTGCCTGGAAGAAGCCCGTGTGAAGGAGTTCCAGTCTCCATAACGGAGCAAAATGCGCTGACTGGAGAGCCGGATGCGAGAGATCCGCCAGTCCGGTTCGGAGGGAGGGGCGACGCAAACCAATGCGTCGTCCCTACCCCTATCAGGGGAACGGCCGATGCGATTTAGCTATGCGCCTTCGATCCACCGCCCTAACCGTGCCATTCGCTACCCTGCTTCCGATAACGAATCGTCCACACTCAGGATTGACAAAAACAGCCAGACAGCTAGATTGTCTTTTGTGAAGTCCTTTGGTCTGTTTGATGCCAAGAATCGTCTGTCCGAGATTTGCGACCAGGTGGCCCGGAGCGGTGAGCCGTGCACGGTTACGCGGAGGGGAAAGCCCCTGGTGAGAATAGTGCCGGTGGACGAGTCCTCCGGGTCGGTCTGGGATACGGTGGAGGAGGCCCAGGCCCGTTACGGGCCGATTACGGAAGAGCTGGAGCTGCCGGCCAGGAATCCCGCCCGCAACCGCCCCACCCCGTTCTAAATGGCAACCATCACTCACCTGCTTGATACCAGCGTCTACTCCCAGCGGCTGCGCCCTCACCCGCTGCCAGTGGTGATTCGGCGTTGGCGGGAACTGGGCGATTCGGCTCTGGCAATCCCCGCCATAGCGGAAGCCGAACTGCTTTACGGTCTGGAGAAAAAACAATCAGACCGTCTCTGGCGGGAGTACCGCGACTATCTGGAGGATCGTCTCACGGTACTGGCCGTGGACAAAGGGGTTGCCGCCGTCTTTGCCCGGCTTAAAGCCGAACAGGAAGCCGCGGGACTCCCCCGGGCGGATTTCGACCTGCTGATCGCCGCCACGGCCCTTCACCACGGGCTAGTTCTCGCCACTTTGAATGTCCGGCACTTCCAGGACTTCCCAGGACTGAGACTGGAAGACTGGAGGTAACGAACCCATAACAAGACCGGGAGAGGAAATGATCACACGGAGGCACGCCCTCGACGAGCTCAGGCCGGAGAGAGCTCACGGAGGCGGGTCCGGTCAAACTCTCCGTGTCTCTGTGCCTCCGTGTGAGACCAAATTCCGCTAACTTGGATGATTCGTTAACCTCACACCAAAATAGAACGATCAACTGTCCGTCTGCCAAGCCGGACAGACTCCGGGTTCTGCGGTACATTCCGCGCATTCGAAGAATCGCTCCCGGTCGATCCACTTTGGCATCTGTACTACAAACCGCAAATTTCTGTTTTTTGAGCAAAATTTTCGGCCTAGTATGACGCTTATTTTTGCCGATACGGGAACGAGGCAACTGTTACGATCAAGTTACTGCTGAAAGGAATAGTATCTGCACCGCAGAGAATGGAAGAGCGCAGAGGTAAGACTGTGGACTCGATCAAATCTCCATTCAGAGCATGAGTGAGATCGACCGCTTGAGCTGCCATTGAGGTTGAAACAGCCGATACTGGCAATTCATCGGTCTCGATTCCGATCCTCTGCGCCCTTCCCGTCTCTGCGGTGCAGACCGATTTCCGCAGTCGATCATGAGCTGTGGTCAGGGAAGCCTGGTTGCAGCTGCGCCGCGCTGGCGTGAATTCAACGGTCCGAGAACACGAATTCAGCTCTTCTTCCGTTTGCCCGCGAGATAAACCATCAGGATGTTGATGTCGGCGGGATTGACGCCGCTGATGCGGCTGGCCTGGCCGAGGGTTCGGGGACGAATGGCGTCGAGTTTGTGGGCGCTTTCATTTCGTAAGCCATTAATAGTGAGAAAGTTAATGGTTTCCGGGAGGCGCACGTTTTCTACCTGGGAAAGCTTTTCAATCTGCTTCAATTCGCGTTCGAGGTACCCACGATATACGACCCGGTAGAGCACCTCTTCCTGAACCGCGGCGGGAAGCGATTGAAAATCCGCCGGGAAGGGAATGTTTGATTCCCGGCGGCGCGCGCGTTCGGCAAAGGTCCCTTCCCCTGCCCTTTCCGACTCCAATCGCTGGATCCAGGTCTCAATCGCTTTGGCCTTGGCTTCGATTCGATCCAGGCGAGCTGGGGATAAAAGGCCGTGCTGCCGGGCGTGGTGACGAAGCCGCAGCTCCGCGCTGCCGTGATTGAAAAGTAGGCGGTACTCCGCCCGGCTAGTGAACATCCGGTAGGGTTCGGAGGTTCCCTTGGTGACCAGATCGTCGATCAACACGCCGATATAGCCCTCGTGCCGTCCGAGAACCATGGGCTCCTCTCCCCTGCCCTTGCGCACCGCGTTTAACCCGGCCACCAGACCCTGCGCCGCGGCCTCCTCGTATCCGGAGGTTCCGTTGATTTGTCCCGCAAAAAAGAGGTTTTCCACCTTTTTAGACTCCAGGGACGGCTTTAACTGCGTAGGCGGGGCGAAATCGTACTCCACGGCATAGGCCGGGCGGAGAATAACGGCTTTCTCCAGACCGGGCACACTGTGGATCATCGCGATCTGCACATCCAACGGCAGGCTGGTGGAACAGCCATTGATGTAATACTCATTCGTATTGCGCCCTTCCGGCTCCAGGAAAAAACGGTGATTGGGTTTGTCAGGGAACCGAACGAACTTGTCTTCAATGCTCGGACAATATCTAGGGCCGGTGCCTTCGATCTGTCCGCTGTACATTGGGGACAGGTGGAGGTTTTCGCGAACGATTCTCTCGGTTTCCTCCGTGGTGTAGGTGATAAAGCAGGAAACCTGCTTCTCGCCCGGAGTCCACCCCAGCCGGCGTTCTTCGGATTGTTCCACGTGGAACAAATCTTCCCCGTTGCGGGTGTCGTAGAATCCGAAGAGACTCGGCTCCTCATCCCCCTTCTGTTCCGCCATGACCGAAAAGTCGATACTGCGTCCCAGCAGTCTAGGCGGCGTGCCCGTTTTTAGCCGTTCCAGCTCGATTCCGGCTTCCAGAAAGCTGGCGGAGAGCGTTTTTGCGCTATAGTCCCCCATTCTGCCGCCTTCATTCTTGTTTTTTCCAACGTGCATGAGACCCCGAAGGAATGTTCCGGTGGTGACCACTACGGTTTGGCCGTAAAAATCAACGTCAAGATTGGTGCGGCACCCGACCACACGGTCTCCTTCGAAGATCAGGCTGTTCACGGTTGCTTGGAACAGCGTGAGGTTCTCCTGGAGCTCTATCGTATGTTTCAGGCGGAACTGGTAGGCTTTTTTGTCGCATTGGGTGCGCGGCGCCTGCACAGCCGGCCCTTTGGAGGCGTTGAGCTTACGGTATTGGATGCCGGTGACGTCGGCATTCACGCCCATTTCTCCGCCCAGTGCGTCGATTTCCCGCACCATGTGTCCTTTGGCCTGTCCGCCGATAGCCGGATTGCAGCTCATTTGGCCGATAGTGTCGATATTTCCGCTCAACAGCAGGGTTTGCGCGCCCATACGCGCCGCAGCCAGCGCGGCTTCGGTGCCGGCATGGCCGGCGCCGCAGACGATCACATCGTAACGTTTACTGGTAAAGTCGTGCATTCTGAAAGGAAACAGGTACTCAAAGGCTGAAAAGACGCAAACCTAAGCCGCTCTCAGCCCGTTTGCGAGAAAACTTGCAGAGGTAAGGCAGCGGGAGTCGGTCGGGCTTCGCCCATAGACTCCAAAACGGTCCGGATATGAAAACAACCGTTTCAGGGAAGTGACAGGAGATTTTCTCACAAGGCACGAAGACACAAAGGGGGAGGCGTTTATGAAAGGGGATGAATGATAGAGGTGTACGAAACTGGGCCGATAAACAAGGAAGGGGTGTCACCGTTTGTAAGGAATCTCCGTGGCTCCGTGCCTCCGTGTGAGATACCTGCCTTTAAAGAGATCGGCAAGCCAGGCTCCTGGAGGACAATGGCTTACGGTTCGTTCGCGCTTTCATTTTCCGATGCAGAACGTGGCGAAGAGTTTGTCGAGCATGGCTTCGTTATCGATGCGGCCGACAATTTCACCCAGGGCGTCCAGGGCGGCGCGCAGTTCGCTGGCGGCCAGTTCGGGGGGTTGGTGGTCGAGGAGGTGTGCCAGTCCGGTTTCCAATGCCAGGCGGACGCGCTCCAATGCTTGGGCGTGACGGGCGCTGACCGCGATCCGGTCGGCGCCGGGGGATTCGGCTTCTTTTCTTAGCAGAGATTCGAGAGCCGTTTCCAGGGAGTCCAGTCCGTCACCGGTTAGCGCCGAGAGGGCCACCTGGCGGCACTCCGGGAGAAAAGGGGCAGGTTGGCCTTTACCCAGGAGGTCAACTTTATTGTGGATCACCAGGGTGTTACCTGGAGTCAGGCGCGCCCGAAGGGATTCGGGCAGGGGAGGGTGGGGGAGGGTGGCGTCGAGCACCAGGAGGAACAGGTCGGCTTCGTCGGCCTGTTCCAGGGTTTTCTGCATGCCCAGGCGTTCAATGGGATCGCCTTCGTCGCGCAGACCTGCCGTATCCAAAAGGCGGATACAGTAACCTGCCAGGTGGAGACGTTCCTCCAGGAAGTCCCGGGTGGTGCCGGGCTGATCGCTCACGATGGCCCGGTCGCGTTTGACCAGGCGGTTGAGCAGGCTGCTTTTGCCGGCGTTTGGAGCGCCAAGGATGATGGTTCCGACGCCTTCGCGCAGGAGGGTTCCGTAGCGCGCGGTGGCCGCAAGCTCTTTAACGCTCGTAAGAAGGGTACGGATACGTGTGACGGGGCCGCCGGCGTTTTCGTCCGGCAAATCCTCTTCGGGAAAATCGATGTAGGCTTCGATTTCCGCAAGGATTTGCAGGAGCGTGTCGGTCAGGGACTGGATCCTTCGGCCCAGTTCGCCGCGCAACTGACGGTTGGCAGCTTCGAGCGCGCGTTCCGATCCGGCCTGGATGAGATCGATCACCGCTTCCGCCTGGCTGAGGTCCATGCGGCCGTTGAGAAAGGCGCGGCGGGTGAACTCACCGGGGCCGGCGGATTGGCAGCCGCGCGCCAGGAGGTCGTCGGTGATCCTCTGAACGATCAGCGGGTTTCCATGGGAATAGAGTTCCATGACGTCTTCCCCGGTGTACGACGCCGGTTTTTGGAAATAGCAGTAGACAAGGTCGTCTACAGCGCGACCCTGCAGGTCTCGGTAGACCCCGCGGGTGACCCGTCGCGGCTCCGGAAGACGGCTGAAAATCCCGTGGAGCAAAGCGGGCGTCAGCGGACCGCTGGCGCGTATCACTGCAATCGCCGACTCCCCGTAGGGGGTGGAAGGCGCGACGATGGTTTCTGTTTCGCTACTCATTCTCAGGTCTTCTTCAACACGAGAATGGCCGGGCCATCAATCAAAGTATGAATGAAGAATTATGAATGAAGAGTCAATGATTCCGAGAGACCAGAGCCCCGTAGTGTGTCCGCTTCCTCCGTCGCGCTACCCATTATGTCGGACGCGTGCGGACGCTTCCGGCCGACAGTTGCAAAACCGACGCGGCGGTTCGCCCGCTAAAGCTGGGCGCTACGAAATCCGGCACCCGTAGCTCCGTGCTTTAGCCGGAGTTTTCTTCACCGGTACCGGCCGTTCGCACACCGCACAAAACGCCCGCCTAAAGCTGGGCGCTACGAATTCCGGTACCCGTAGCTCAGTGCTTCAGCCGGAGACCCCTTCCCGGGAACCATCGTCCACACACCGCACAAAACGCCCGCTAAAGCTGGGCGCTACGAATTCCGGTACCCGTAGCTCCGTGCTTTAGACGGAGTTTTCTTCACCGGTACCGGCCGTTCGCACGCCTCACAAATCGCCCGCTAAAGCTGGGCGCTACGGAAAGCTCCTCGCCCTTCAGTCCCCCTTCATGTCCTTCGTGGTTAGCCTCGGTTCCGTTCATCGAACTTCCACGACCTATATCGCGTGTTCTGCAAATTGCTTATTAGTAATAACTAACACAAATCAACGGTTCACCTGGCTGCCAGTACAGCATTCATAATTCTCTCTTCTCAATTCCTAATTCATCCAGTCTCCCCGCTATTCGCCGTTGGTTTCGGCTTTTTCGGCCGACGACTTGGCGGCGTTGCGGGCGGGGGTGGCTGATTCCTTCATTTTCTCGGTTACGGCGACGTGGATTTCTTTTCCCGCCTCCGGGTTGTCCATCAGGTGCTGCTTGGCTGCCTCGCGACCCTGGCCGATCAGATTGCCGTTGTAGGAAATCCAGGCGCCCTTCTTTTCCAGGATCTTGTGCTCGATGCCGAGGTCGATGAGTGATCCCGTGGTGGAGATGCCCTCGTTGTACATGATATCGAACTCACACTCGGTGAAGGGTGGGGCGACCTTGTTTTTCACCACCTTGAGGCGGGTACGGTTGCCAATGACCTTGCCGCCGGGATCCTTGATCTGACCGATGCGGCGGATGTCCATGCGGACGGAAGAAAAGAACTTGAGGGCGCGGCCGCCGGGGGTTGTTTCGGGGCTGCCGAACATGACGCCGATTTTTTCCCGGATCTGGTTGGTGAAGAGGCAGACGCACTGGGTTTTGCTGATGACCGCGGTCAGACGGCGCATGGCCTGGCTCATCAGACGGGCCTGGGAGCCGACTGTGGCGTCGCCCATCTGCCCGTCAAGTTCCGCCTTTGAAACGAGGGCGGCCACGGAGTCGATGACGACCACGTCGATGGCGTTGGAGCGAATGAGGCTTTCGGTGATGTTGAGAGCGTCTTCGCCGCTGTCGGGCTGGGAAACAAGGAGGTCGTCGAGGTTCACGCCAACCACCCGGGCATACTTGGGGTCGAGGGCGTGTTCCACATCGACAAAAGCCGCCAGCCCGCCCTGCCGTTGGGCCTCGGCGATGAGGCTGAGGGCGAGGGTGGTTTTACCCGAAGATTCCGGGCCGTAGATTTCCGAGACGCGACCGCGGGGCAGGCCCCCGATGCCCAAAGACAGGTCAATGGCGAGCGATCCGGTGGAAATCGCGGAAACATCCATTCTTCGGTTGCTTCCCAGGCGCATGATAGAGCCTTCACCGTATTGTTTGGTGATGGCGGAAAGCGCCAGATTGAGATTCTGTTCCCGTTCCGACGCGGCAGCGTTCGCGCTTTTTCTGCTGTTGGTGGTTTCTTTGGCCATGGTTGCTTCCTTGAGTGACATCCGGGAATGACCGCGTCGACGGCCCCCGAAGATCAGGGCTAGGGACATGTGATCATAGTTTCAATACTTTTTTCCCGAATTTTTCCGCGCCATCACGGTTCAGGGGTGGATTTTGCAATGGGCATCGGGACCTCGGACACTAGGATGCCGGGCATATGGATCCAGTCACTCATATTGTCGCCGGCGGGCTGGCGGGGCAGGCAGTGCGTCGCCGCTTTCCGGGCAAAGCGATCGTGCCCTTCGGCATGCTCGCGGCGTGGCTGCCCGATATCGATAACTTTCTCAGCTCTGATCCCGAATTTTACCTGCTCCACCACCGGGCATTCACCCATTCGTTTTTCGGCGGGCTGGTGGTGGCGGCCGTGGTGGCCGGGGCATTCTGGATTTTTCGACGCCGGTCCTGGCGGTTTCCCCAGCTCTTTCTTTTTGGCTATGCCTGTGTGCTCCTGCACGTTTTTCTCGATTGGATCAATAACTACGGAACGCTGGTGTTGGCCCCGTTCTCCACCAATCGTTACGCCCTGGGCAGCGTCTTCATCATTGATCCATTGCTCACCGTTACGGTCCTGGCGCTTTTTCTGGGGTCGCTTTTGGTCGGGTCCCACCGCAAGCCGCGGTACGGGCTGGTGGCCTTGGGGTTTATCTTTATTTACCCGTTTACGAATTTTGGAGTGAAAACCATTCTCGAGGCACGTATCTCCTCGGCGCTGGATGACGACGGGCTGGTTTTTGAGCGGATCCATCTCGATCCCGATTTTCTGACTCCCTTTCGCTGGAAACTCATCGTTGAGACCGAACAGGAATACCTCGTCGAACCCTTTCACCTCTTCCGAACCGCCCCGGAGGGCCGGTTTGAAACCTACCGGCGGGCCGACCGGGAAGAATTGCGGCGCTGGGGCGCGGAGGAATCGTTTTTCGCCACCTGGGAGTGGTTCGCGGTTTATGCGGCGATGGAGGAAATCGGGCGCGAGAACGAAGAGCGAACCGTCTTGTATTCGGACCTGCGCTTTCGCACCCTGCATCCCTGGGCGGAGAGGCTGCGGCCAAGCGATCAGCCGCCGCCGTTTTCGGTGGCGGTTGAGTTGGACGAAACCGGCGAACCGGTGTCCTGGCGTTATTTCGAACCGACCTTCGGCCTGGAGGGCGATTAGTTTCCTCCGAACAGTACGGATAATCCCATGGTGGCCCGGGTCAGCGAGTAATCGCTGCCGAACGAGTAGGAGATTTGTGTGTTCAGCGCCAGGCGTTGGGACAGGTAGTGTTTAATTCCGCCGCGGAGCTCCATCAGGAACTCCGTGTCGCTGTCCGAATCATCCGCGCTGACAAAACCGACACTGGGAGCGCCGCCGAAATAGAAGGCGATGTTCTCATGGGGAATGTGGAAATCGACCCCCAATCCCAGCACGTGCGCGGTGAGCGAAGTGCCGTTGTCGTAGCGGATGACCTGGTACTGTGGCCGGAGCGCCCAATTATCCAGGATGAAATAGGAAAAATCCAGGTGTCCGCTGAGAATATCCACGCTGCTCTGACCGTCCGGATCGAGAATGGAATAACTCGCATGAAAGCCGAGCTCGGATCGTCCCTTGGCGGTGAATACGGGACCGTTGTCGTCCGGACCGTTTATCTGCTGGTCGGGTATGTCGGCCGAAAGCAGGCTGCTTCCCGAGAACAGGGAAACCGCGATCAGGGTGCGAAGGAAGAAAGAAGGCTTGGTTCTCATGGCAAATTTGGATGAGTGGTTTAATGTTGCGTGGAGGAGTCGATCCGTGAGCTCCCGACCGGCCCTCCGTGACGGCTGGAGTGTAGGTGAAAGGGGTTTTTCCGGTAAAGCAGAAAAGCGGAACGGCGGTGGCTTGGAGGCCGTTCCGCTGAACTGGCGCGTTTTGCCATCGACGAGAACGGCCGCTGAAAAGACAATGTCATCCCATGAGCAATCCGGGAGCCCGGGAGAAGGCGGACCATTTTATCGCGAGGGAGACCGAGTTTCATCTGGGCGCATTGCCCACGGAGCAGTCACATCCGCTTACCGCGAACCTGGACCGGGTGTTGGCGGCCGATACCGCCGAGGGAATCGATCTCCTGCTTTCCGTGGACCTGGACCTCGTGCCGATGCTGCGCCGGGTGATGTGCGGCGCGCCGTTCCAAGCCTTGGTCAAGGCGTTTACCCGGGCGATATCCGAGAACAAGCGAATTGTTTTTACCGGGTGCGGCGCTACCGGAAGACTGAGTATCCTGCTCGATGCTGCCTGGCGGAAAGCCTGGCGGCGTTTGCGGCACGGTCTGGCCGATTCGGTACCCGACCGGGAGGACCTGACCCGCAGCATTATGGCCGGCGGGGACTACGCGCTGATCCGTTCGGTGGAAGGGTTCGAAGACTTCGCCGGTTTCGGTCGGCACCAGCTCCGTGAGAGCGGCGTGGGGGAGGGCGACGTGGTGGTTGCGATCACTGAGGGCGGCGAGACTTCGTTTGTGATCGGAACGGCCTGGGAAGGGGTGACTCTCGGCGCCGAGGTGTTTTTTGTTTTCAACAACCCGGCGTCGGTACTGGCGGCCACGGTGGAACGTTCCCGGGAGGTTCTGGAGGACAACCGCATCACCCGGCTCGACCTTGCCACGGGACCGATGGCCATCGCCGGATCCACCCGGATGCAGGCGACGACGGCGGAGCTCCTGGTGGTTGGAACCGCTCTGGAGATAGGCCTGCATCGTTTTCTGGAGGCCTCGCTGCCGGCGAAGGTCCGCGCCAGCCTGGACCCTGCGGTCCCGGAACCTGAAAATCTCCCCGGTCGATTCCAAGGGGTGCTCGATCGCCTGCGGACGCCGGAAAACCTGGCCGCCCTGGCCGGCTGGACGGAGCTAGAGCATGACGTTTACTCCGGTGGCGCCCGGGTGACTTATGCCGCGTTCGACTATCTGCTGGATATTCTTACGGACACCACCGAAAGGTCGCCCACCTTCAGTTTGCCGCCTTTTCGCAAGTACGACGACCCCACCGCGCCGGATTCCTGGGCCTTTCTCAAGCATCCGGCCCTTTCGACGGAGGAAGCCTGGCGGGACCTCCTGGGGCGCGAACCGCGTTGCCTGGAGTGGGGTTCCACCGTTTATGCCGAATTGGGCGCTCCGGAAGCCTTGGTCCGTCACCCTTCGAAGCTGGGTCGGGACGAATTGTTCCGGTTTCGCATCGGCGCGGAGGACGATCCTTCGCGGTACGACAGGGGAAAAGACGCCTTGATTGCGCTGCAGACGGGTTCTCCGGCTTCCTCGACCACGAACGAGGCTTTTCGGCGTTTGAAGAAACCCTTCGCCCGGACGGCGGTGGTGAATTTTGCCGGGCCAGCGTCCGTTTTCCCCGGGGAGCCTCACCTGGTGATCGATTGCCCGGGGGCCGCTTCGTTTTTGGACCTCTGGGAGCGGGTGGTGCTCAAACTCTGCCTGAATGCCGTTTCAACCGCCACCATGGCCTTAATGGGACGTGTGACCGGCAATTGGATGACCTGTGTGGCGCCGGGAAACAAGAAGTTGATCGACCGCGGGACTCGCTTGATCGCGGATCTGACCGGCGTTTCCTACCCGGTGGCCTGCCGCCGGCTTTTTGAGGCGATCGAGGACGTGGAGGCGATGCGAGCCAACGGCGACCACGCCGTTTCACCGGTGGAATGGGCGATCCGGCGACATGGAAGGTTGCCGGTCAGGTCGAAGGCGACACCCCGCGCGCATCCCGGTACTCGGAAGGCGTCTGGCCCACGAGGTTGCGAAACGAGCGATTGAATTGGGATAATGAGCGGAAGCCCACTTGGTAGGCGATTTCGCTCACGCGCAGATGGGGATTGAGCAGAAAATTCTTCGCCTTTTCCACCCTTACCCGGGTCAGGTATTCGGTAAAGGTCAGACCGGTGGCCTTTTTGAACAGTTTGCAGAAGTAAAAGGTGCTGGTATTCAACATCCTGGCCACGTCACGCGAGGTGATGTCATCGGCCTGCTTTTCCTCGATAATGACCCTTGCGCGGCGCATGACCGGACTTTCGCGGCTTTCTGCGGCAATCTCGAGTTGGTGCCCCACCAGGGCCAGGTGTTCGGCGAAAATGTGCAACATGTTCACGAACGACCGATACTGTTCCGGTTCGAGCACGCGAGTGGCGAAATAGGCTTCGCGCAGATCTTTCAAGTCGGCATCGATGCCCCATTGGATGAGGGTGCGGGTGATGCGGTTGAATCCGGCGTCGTCGGGAGCTTCGACCAATACCTGCCCCGTCTGCAGCAGTCCGATCAGGTCCTCACCCATGCGGATGGGCACCGCCGAATCACAGAGTCCGGCAAAGCAGGTCAGGGTCACCGGGCCGTGCTCCGACTCGTCCGAAAGACGTTTTTGCACCTCCAGACAGGCGGCGCAGGATTTGCTGGACTTTGCCATGAGGGAGCAGAACGGGTTTTCCTTCTCCCCGAATCGGTGGGGCAGACCCCAGGATTGCGAGGACGTGACCGCCAGCGGCAACCCCGTGCCCGACTCAAACGCCTGTTTATAATCCTGAAAAATACGGGAAGCCGTGAGCTTCTCCAAAAAGAGTTTCTGCCGTCGCTCCATCGCGTCGATGAACGCTAGACGCGTTTGCACCCGAGAGCAATAGTAAGCCATAAGAAATCGCGGCGGGATTCCACCGAGGTTATCGGGGGATCTCTGAAGGTGGAAACTGCCTGAGAGAAGGTTGGATAATGCCGGAAAAACGTGGTTGTGCGGATGGTGTGATGCGCGCGGATGGAACTTTTCTTATTAGCGCTCATTATCCGCCGATTTCCGGTGGAACGCTACGCGGCTTCTGTTCAATCGTGTGCACCCGTTGGCGGTCGGACGCGGTGAAACGCCGTCGTTGGCATAAACGCTTGCACGTCAGCCGCAATCCCATCAGAGATAGTGCTTTTATTGCTGCTATGCCTGCATCCGATTCAACCCGTTACACCTTTGCCAGCGACAATTGCGCGGGGATTTGCCCGGAGGCATGGGAGGCCATGGAGCGAGCCAACCGGGGTTTTGTCCCCGGGTACGGAGATGACCGGTGGACGCAAAAGGCCACCGACCTGATCCGCGAGGTTTTTGAAACCGACTGCGATGTCTTCTTCACCTTCAACGGTACGGCGGCCAATTCACTTTCGCTCGCCTCCATGTGCCGCTCCTATCACAGCGTGCTCTGTCACGACGCCGCGCACATTGAAACGGATGAATGCGGAGCGCCGGAATTTTTCACCAACGGCACCAAGCTCCTTCTGCTTCCCGGAAAAAACGGGCGCATCTTCCCTCCGGCCATCGAACGCATGGTGCGGCGCCGTACCGACATCCATTATCCAAAACCGCGCGTGGTCAGCGTCACCCAGCCCACCGAACTGGGAACGATCTATTCTCCGGAAGAACTGCAGGCCATTGCCGAGCTCTGCCGGAAATTCGATCTGCGCCTGCACATGGACGGCGCCCGATTCGCCAATGCGATCGCGGCGCTGGGCGCGGCGCCCAGAGAGATCACCTGGGAGGCCGGGGTGGATGTTCTCTGTCTCGGCGGCGCCAAGAACGGTCTCGCGGTGGGGGAGGCGGTGGTGTTTTTCCGCAAGGATTTGGCCCGGGAGTTCGATTACCGCTGCAAGCAGGCCGGACAACTCGCATCCAAAATGCGTTACCTCGCCGCCCCCTGGGCGGGAATTTTGGAAAACGGCGCCTGGCTGCGACACGCCGCGCACGCCAACGCAATGGCAGCGGAACTGGCCCGAGGGATTTCCGAAATTCCGGGTCTTGCACCGGCCTTCCCGGTTCAGGCCAACGCCGTATTCCTGCACCTTCCCGCCGAAACCGCTGCCGCGCTGCGTGCGAAAGGCTGGGGGTTTTACGATTTCATCGGCCGCGGCGGCGAGGACGGACCGGGGCTTTGCCGCTTCATGTGCTCATGGGATACCTCTCCCGACGATGTCGCCGGCCTGGCCTCGGATATGGCGGCGTGCTTCGCCTTGGAGAACATCCAGGAATGACTTCAATTCCCGACTGGATATCGGGTTGATCTGTGAAAGCGGTCGTTCCGGAGGGGGCCCGTTGGGGGGCGAAGGGAACGGGTCACGACGTCCGTCCTGGACGATTACGGCCAGGCAGGAGCATGGCCTCCAGCGTGGAGGGCGGCGCTCCCGCGCCGCCGGTGCGGGCAGGATGCCCGCGTTCCCGGCGAATCCGGTCGTACGGGAGCATGGCCCTCCGGGTGAAGAGCCGTTGGGAATTCGATATGGCTAAGCTGATCGTGTTCGGTTAATCGATTTCCCGAATGATGAAGAATCCCCGGCTGCCGACCAGATCGACCGTTGTGGAGGTGGTGTCATCGCCTTCGGAGGGTACGGTCTTCACCAATGTGTCGAACGGTTCGTTCAGGTCGGGGCTGTAGTAGATTCCGTAGGTTTTGCCGCTTTCGCTGGTCCAGCTCAAAGTGCCGGCGCCGGTCTGGCCCGACAGGTTAAAGGCGACCCCGCGGCGGAACCCATCATGCGGATCGGTGGGACTGCCGCCGTTTGCGGGAATGACCGAGCTGCCGCCCAGGTTCTCCAGGAGATTCCAGTAGGCCAGGTGCTCCGCGACTTCCTGGCCCGTGAGATCGAATTCCACATAGGACCATTCCAGGTAGCCATAGGTCAGCCCGATGCTTTCCAGGGTGTGGCCATCGGATGCGTTTCCCTGAATCTCCGTCCGGGAGATAAAAACGTCTTCCAGCCGTACCCGGAAGAAACGGGTGGCGGCGGAATCCGCGCGGACAAGATCGAGTATGGCTTCGGGATAATGTTTACCTGCGGCGCAGGCCTCGATCAGCAGTGGAGTGGCTTTGTCCACCGGTTTTGCGAGCCATAACTCGTCAAATTCCGGTTTGGAAGCGCCGTCCCTGGCAACGAGGCTCATGGATCGGCTCATTCCCTGGGCAACCGAAAACAGGTCAATCCATCCCTCGCGGCCGTCGACTTCCGATCCGCCGTCAATGCCGTCGATTTTGAGAAAGGCGTCGTACGCCGCCGGCGCGCTCAAGCACGTCAGCCACAGCGCGAATACGGTCGGCAGCAGTAATTGCCAGCGCATGGCCTTTTCGTTCATGAATCGGTATCAACCCGCCGGTTCTCCGCCACGTTCCATCCGGCGGAAACCGGTTCCTCGGGGCCACCATCCGCGCGTTGTGGCGTGTAGGTGATTTTAATCTCCTCGTAGTTGAGCGAAAGGGTTTCGCTGGGCACCGTGTCGCCGGCCTCGCCTTGAATGCCGACACTGGTGACAAACACATTCTTCAATTCAATCTCGAAGAAAACGTGACCGGATTCCCCCTGCTTGCGGAGAACCAGGTGCGCTTCCGGAATGTGTCGACCCTCCGCGCTCCTGAGCATCAGCAGCGGCGTGGCCTTGTCGAGATGTTTGCCCAGGTCGAGTTCCATGAAATTGGCTTTGCCGGCTCCGCCGCCACCACTGGTGGAGGCGGGGTGGTTCATTCCCCAGGAAAACGATTCGATATCGATCCATCCTCCGTGATCTTTGTCGGCTGATTCGCCCTCCACACCTTCGATTTTGAGAAACGCGTCGTAAGCCGCGATCGCTGGCGCGATCGAGCCAAAAACAAAGGCGAAGAGTACCGTGATTATAGTGGGTGTATTGTATCGCATAGCGTAAACCTTCGGTTACATTGCGGATTGTTCTTAGACGCTATGCGAGCCGTTTGCAAGGCTGTTCTTATAAGGTAAGGAAATACCGACAATTTGCCGCACTTATGAGTGTGACCGAGCTGCGCCCCGCATTTCTCAGCGAGGAATCTCAAACGTTTTTCGTGCGGCCTTCAGAGGCCGAATAAAAATCCCCGGGTGGCTTCTTCGACGGTTTTGAGTTTGCCGGGTCCTTTTTCTTTGATTACCATCGACCTGCCATGAAAGCCGCTTATTACGAACGAAACCACGTCATTAGAATCGGGGATACCGCTCCGGCTGCGCCCGGACCCGGAGAAATCGAGATCGAAGTGGCTTATTGCGGCATCTGCGGTACCGACGTCGGAATCTACCACGGTAAAATGGACTGGCGGGTGGCGGCGGCGCAGGTGATGGGGCATGAAATGTCGGGGGTGGTGCGTACGGTTGGCGACGGGGTCGGCGATTTCGCGGCCGGGGATCGGGTCACCGTAATGCCGCTTGACCCCTGCGGCGAATGCCCGACCTGCCGCGCGGGACACGATCATATTTGCGAAAACCTGCGTTTTCTCGGTATCGACACTCCGGGCGCGTTTCAGGAGCGCTGGGTCGTCCCGGCGCACACCGCGCGGAAGGTGCCCGCGGCCTTGTCGCTTTCCCGCGCCGCGCTCATCGAGCCCCTCGCGGTGGCCTGTCACGATGTTCGTTTGGGTGAGTTGGCGTCAAACGACCTCGCCGTGGTCCTGGGGGGCGGTCCCATCGGAACGCTGATTGCCCTGGTGGCGCGGCGGGACGGGGCGCGGGTGATCGTGTCGGAAATCAACCCCTACCGGGTACAACACCTGGAAGCGCTCGGACTGGAGGCTGTTGACCCCCGGGCGGTCGATTTGCCGGCGCTGGTGGAGGAGTTGTCCGAGGGCGCCGGCGCCGATGTGGTTTTCGAAGTGACCGGTCATCCTTCCGGGGCCGAAATGATGACCCGTTTGCCCAAGGCTCGCGGATTGATTGTGGCGGTGGGGATTTTCGCCCGACCGCCGGAGATCGACCTCTTTCAATTTTTCTGGCGTGAGTTGCGCTTGTGCGGCGCGCGCGTTTACGAAAACCGGGATTTCGATCGCGCCATCGAGCTCGCGGCCTCGGGTGATTTGCCCCTCGATCGTCTGATCAGCGACATCTATTCCCTGGAGGATATCAAGAAAGGGCTTGATTTGATGTCGACCGGCGGAGATGTCATGAAAATTCTGATACAATGCGGCAATCCGGAGAAATGAACCGGGCTGAGTCGCTGCCGTGCGAAGGAAAAATCTTATGAGCGTGATCGACAACTTTAAAATTGTTGGAAAAACGGCTCTGGTCACCGGGTGCCGACGTGGAATCGGGAGGGCGATGGCGTTGGGATTGGCGGAGGCCGGGGCCGATATTATCGGGGTCAGCGCCACGCTTGAGGCCTCCGGCAGCGAGGTGGAACGGGAGGTTGTCGCTCTGGGACGCCGTTTCAGCGGTTATGCCTGTGATTTTTCCGATCGCTCAGCGCTGCATGCCTTCATCGAGACCGTGAAGAAGGCGCATCCCCGGATCGACATCCTGGTCAACAACGCGGGTTCGATCCTGCGCGCGCCCGCCGCCGAGCACCCGGACGAGTCCTGGGACAAAATCATCGAAATCAACCTCAACGCCCAGTTCATCCTTACCCGCGAAATCGGTAAAGAGATGGTGGCGCGAGGCGAGGGGAAGGTGATTTTTACCGCTTCGCTGCTCACCTTCCAGGGCGGCATTACCGTTCCCGGATACGCCGCCAGCAAGGGCGGGGTGGGGCAATTGACCAAAGCCTTCGCCAACGAATGGGCCGCGCACGGCGTCAATGTGAACGCCATCGCCCCCGGTTATATCGCCACCGACAACACCGAAGCCCTCCGCAATGACCCCAGCCGCAGCCGTCAAATCCTCGAACGCATCCCCGCCGGCCGCTGGGGCGAGCCCGCGGATTTCAAAGGCGCGGTCGTTTTCCTGGCCTCCCCTGCCGCCGCCTACGTCCACGGCGCCACCCTCCTGGTGGACGGCGGTTGGATGGGCCGTTAGGAGGATTGACACGGTTAAGGCGTTTCAACGTTTGATCCGAAACGGGTTACTATGGAAACAGGTACAGGTTTCCCGTCGATCGAGTGCGGATTCGGAAAAAAGACTGGCTGGAGCTTTCGTACTCCCAGGTGACGCGTTCCGCGTTCTCCGCTTCCAGCGGTTCCACGGTAACCGTCAGCGGTTCGGCCGGGCTCCAATGGGGGAGGGACTCGGCGGCTTCGAGCGAGTATTCGAAACCGTTGTGGGGGGCCGGACGGGTGAACTGGATACGAATCTTTCTGATGGCGTCTTCTCCAACGGATTCCCCGACCTCGGACACCTGTGGCAGCCGATCCCTCTGTGATGGCTCTAACCCGATGGCAAAGGCTGCCCGGTGGAGGTTGGTCAATCCGGTCTGGCCGGGCGTGGCCTCGGGTCCGACCCGTTGCGGGTCTTCCCATTCGCCGGGCGAGAAGTGCGTCGCCACCCAGTCATGGTAGGGGTGATCCCAGAGGTTGATGATGGCGGTGTTCTCATTTCCCGGCAGGAAGGCTTCGGAAGGTTCAAGTGAATAAATGCGTTGGCGATGCCCGCGTACGGATTCGATCGGCAGAGGCGCGATTTCAAACGTCAGTGCGGCCTGGCCGGGTGAGAATCCGGCAGGGAGAGTTTCCTCGGTGAAATCAATTCCCGCTTCGGCGTCGCCGCCGGCGCTCAACTCGAATGCAAGCGCCTCGTCCAGGGAGCCCGTTCGTCCCAGCACCACCTGCAAAGGCAACTCCTGCGACCGGGCCAGGTCGCCGGGGGAGACCGCGGCGATCGAGACGACGCTCTGTTCCGGCGCCAGACTGGCGGTTTCGGAAAGCCCGTAGGCTCCCAGGTTGGGCCGGGAACCGTCGGTGTTCGGCGCTCCGGCGGCGATGAGCGGGCTGTGTTCGACGTCGATGATCCAATCCTCAATCGCTGGATCCCAGCGCCCGGCTTGCGAACGCAGCCGGAAATTAAAATTCTCCGGGTCGGCGAACAAGGGGGAAAAGGCGATGTTTCCGTCCTGGCCAAAGGGAAGGTTTTCCGCGCCGCGATCTTCCACTGCGTTTTGCCAGAAATTGTTGTAGCGCACGCTGAAGTTGCCTTCGGTCATCACGGTCTGATAGGCTCCGTAGGGACGCGCCAAGGGGTCAAGAGCGGCGATCGCCCGGTTTTCGGCGACGATGTTATTAACGAAATCACTCTCGCCAAACCGTTGCAGGACGGCCGCGGGGTTGTTGGCCGCCCGGTTGCCGTGCAGGACGCAGTGCTCGACAAAAATCGCGGTTTGGGTGAGGTAACCGCGTCCGGCTTGGATTTCGGCGGCGAATATCCCCCCTCCTTCATGGTAGGCGCTGTTGTCGAGTATCAGGTTCTCAGATACTTTTACGTACCGGTGAACCAGGAAAATGCCACCGCCGATTTCGGCGGTATTGTCCCGGATTTCGTTTCGGCGAATGATTAGGAATTCGGAGTCGGGGAGATTGGTGCCCATGGCGAAGATACCGCCCCCTGCGCTCCCGTCGCCGCCGGCGTTCGTCAGGATGCGGTTGTCCTCGATAACGGGGGTGCTATGCTCGATGCGAATCCCTCCGCCGCGAAGGTTGAACCCGGAAGGAGTTCCGTTTCGGATGGTGAATCCGCGGATCCGGGTGCGGTTGTCCTCACCGTCAATGATGGCAATCACGCTGTCCGCCTGCGCCGAGCCGTCGAGAACGGTCGAAGCCACGATCTCCGCATTCCGCGGGTCGGTGCCGGTTAAGGTGATGGGCTTGCCGTGGAGGCGAAGATTTTCGAAATAGACGCCCGGTTCGACCACAAGGGTGGAGGCCTCGTCCGCCGGTGCGGCGTCGATCGCTTCCTGTACGGAGTCAAAACGCGTGACCCCCCATCCCGGCGTGTTTTCGTCGAAATCGAGGCTGACCCGGAGCAGGGCCTGCACCGTGAGCAAAGCTGCCTGGCTGGTGACCGTTCCCTGCGCGTTGCCGACCACCACCCGGTACTCTCCCGCGTCGTCCGGATGGACATTTTCGATACGCAACGTGTTTGATTCGGTTCCGCTGATGCGGGTATCGGATACGATCGCGTCTCCTTCAAAGAGCCACTGGTAGGCAAGCTCGCCGCCAAGGGGATCACTTGCGGCCACGGTAAACTCGACGGTTTCACCCGAAAAGGCTGAAAGGGATTGGGGGTGTTGTTCAATGATGGGATCGGTGAAGGAGGTGGACACGATGGAGCCTCCGTCGCCGACTCCCACGGCGCCGTCGCCGGTGACCACGAAGTCCCAGATCAACCGGGGACGCGGGAATGCGGGGACTTCAGTCCACACCTGGCCGTCCGTCGAAGTATGGAACGCGGTGTTTCCGAAACTGAAATCGAAAAAGCTGGCCGCGGCGAGGTAACCGTCCGGCGTAGCGGTGACGGCGGTAATCGGGAGAGCGCCCTCAATCGTTTCCTGTGTCCAGTCGATCCCGTTTTGGGAGGACAGGACGAACGGAGCGTTTGAGGAAATGGAAGTGAACCCGGCGGCGACAAAACCGTTGGCCCCGTGCGTTACCGATAGCAGGATTGCCTCGTCGAACGAGCCCGAGACGCGCTCCCAGGACAAAGGGTTCGTCGTATGCAATACGCCGTCCCTCGTTGATCCGACCGCAACAAAACGTCCGTCGGCGAAAACAACATCGGACAAACCTTCGGTGATGGCCGGGACATGGTCGGGTTCCGTCCAGTTAATGCCGTCAGGGGAAATACCGATATAGGAGAGGTTGCGTCCCACCGCCACAAAATATCCGTTGCCGTAAGCCACGCCCGTGAGGTTGCTTTCGGTGCCGGAATCGCGCGCGGTCCATTCCAGTCCGTCGTCCGAGGTCAGGACCGTGCCGTTGTTTCCCACCGCCACGAAACGTCCATTGCCGTAGGTGATGCTGAAAAGGGGCTCGTCACTGGCGGTTTCAAGCGCGGTCCAGGTCTGGAGGTCCGTGGATGTGAGGATGGTCTGCTCGCCTCCAATGGTGTTGCCGGGAATCGGATTGGTGGAAAAGCGCGTTTCCGGTGGGGGCGGTCCGCCGACCGCGACATACCTGGCGCCGTTGTGGGCAATGCCGCTCAGGGGGCGGCGAAGGCCATTGGCGACCGGTTGCAGGTTCTCCGGGTGATTCCCTTTGAGGGTGGCGCCATCGAGGCCGACCGTCAGGAACTGGCCGGCGAAATGGAGGATCGCGGTTGGGGTGCTGTTGGCATAGGGCAGAACTGTTTCTTCCCACTCGACTCCGTCGGTCGAATAGAGAAGCCCCGGTTCCCGGTTTCCTTGAAACGAGAGCCCGGCCGCCACCCAGAGTCCGTCCGCGTAAAGAATATGGCGCAACGCCATCGGGCTGTCCGCGTTTCGCGTTTCCCACTGCAACCCATCGCTCGAAAAGGCCACGCCGCCGTTGGCGCCCGCGACGGCGAAGTTTGCTCCGTTCCAGGTCAACGACTGACCCGCGAACTCAAGGGGATCGTTTGCCGGTGTCCAGGATTGGCCGGAGTTCGTGGATACGAGCACGCTGCTGCTCAACGCACCCGGCGGACTGCCGGTCAGCACGAATCGGTCGCCGGCGCCGAAGGCGACGTCACGGACGAAAAAGTTCTCTCCCGCTTCGAAGTCATGTCGCTCCCATTCAACACCGTCGAAGGAACGGAAAACCGTGCTGTCGGTTCTTGATTCCTCCTGGTTAAAGTACCGTCCGACGGCCACCCAGGTTCCCTCGCCGTAGGCGATGCCCTGCACGATGACGCCGTCCGTGTCGAGTACTTCGGTCCAGGTAATGCCGTCCTGAGTGGAAAGGATCACCCCGTTGCCGCCCAGCAGAATGCGACCGTCGCCGTAGGCGGACGAAAAGAACGTTTCGTCCGGGCCCGTGTCGATGTGCTCCCAGTTCTCGCCGTTCTCGGAACGTAGAACGGTTCCCTGTAATCCCGCGGCGATGAGAAAATCATCCCCCGCTGCCAGCGTGGTGAGTGAATTCCCCTGCGGCAGCGGCTGATGCCACGTCCAGGCGAGGGAACCGGCGAATAACGGAGACACGGCCCCTGCGAGCAGCAGCAGGCACGGGGTTATGCGGAATCGTTTTTCAAACATGGGATTACCTTCTTCGGCAACGAGTGAAATCCCTGAAGGCCGCCAAGTCAATTATTCACCCGACGCATCGGTGGTTTCGCTTCCGGCTCGGCTGTTCCCTGGCTTAGAACCGCTCGAATTCCCCGATTTGCCCGTAGTATCCGGCATAGAATGACAGCACCGTGTAGACCACCCAGAGGACGACCAGAAAATAGAGGACTTTGGGATAAAAGGCCGTGGCCGCTCGCAGACTGTCCGAGGCGCGCTCGGAGTAGATCCGTGCGAGGTGGCCCAGGTTATCGTCGAGTTGTCCCGTCTTTTCGCCCGTGAGATAAAGCGAGACGAAATCCTCGGGAAAGGCCTTCTCCCGGCTCAGGGCGGCGCCCGGCTCTTCGCCATCGCGGGCGGCGGCGGTGATTTGGGCGGCGGCCTGTTGCAGACGTCGATCGCCGGAAGCGAATCCCGCGTTGTCCCAGGCGCGCAGGATCGACTGCCCGGCAATCACGCCACCCTCCAGCGTGAAGGCGAGATCCGCCAGCGCCCGTCGTTTGCTGTAGGCGCGAAAGAAGGGGATGGAGCGCGTGACGAATTGCAGCCAGCGGTGACGGCCGCGAGCCCCCCAGGTCAGGATTGCCACGACCACCCACAAAGGAATGAGAACGATGCCGACTTGCTGCAGGTAGAGGTCGGTATCCCCGGTGACCAGCAACCGTAGTGGCACCGCAAGCACGCCGAAATGCAGCACCAGCAGCGGGTAAATGCATGCCCCGACCGCGCGACGGTTTTGATCGGCCAGCAAGGCCCGCTTTTTGGACAAGGGTCCCAGCACCTCGACCAGGCGTCCGTTTTCCCCCGCCGCGCCCAGCAGAGGCCGATCTTCAGCCGGCAGCCAGTGAGCGGATTTGAGGACCTCCTGCCAGGAGCGTCCGGCCGTCAGTTCCTCCTCCATGCGTTTGCGGTCCTTTCGCGCCGGACCGCCCGCGTTCACCACCGCCCGGGGCAACGGCAAACCGGCGGCCAGGTGTTGCGCCACTTCCCGATACCACCGCGCGAGATTTTTTCCGCTAACACCCATAATGAGAACTTGAAGTATTCACAAACTCACCCAAATGGAAACCTCGAATGCCATGGAATCTAATTTGCGCTTGGGCAAGCGGTGCCGCCAGGCGCCGTTCAGCGACATCAGAGTGCGGTCTGATCTGGAGAAAGTTTAATAGCGTTCATTAGAAGGGAATGAATTTACAGATATCGGCGACTTCGATTTCGCAAGCGTCGGAAAAACGCACGCATGGGTTAAAGAAAAGCTTGAACGAAGCTGGCTATACCCGCCAGGATAGATCTCTATATAATTGTGACCACACATCTCGGTAAGTTTCCTTGATTCTGGCGAGGTGTGTTTCGCGGAAAAGTCAGCCTTCCTTGGACCAAATCGATGATAAACAAAATCCTTCTCCTTGTTCTCACCGCCGTCACCTCCGCCACTTTCATCCATGCTCAACCCGCATCGGACCCTCGCCGCCTCGAAGTGCTCTTCGTGGGCGACGACGGTGAGCACCAGCCCCTGGAGCGCTATCGCGCCCTCAAGCTCGTCCTGGGGACTCAAGGGATCAACCTCAGCTATCTGGAGGACCTGGACCGGCTCAACCGGGCAACGCTCGACCGGCACGACGCGCTCATGGTCTACGCCAACCGGCAGGAGGCGCTCCCGGCCGATGTTATCCCCTGGATCCGCGACGGCGGGGGCCTGGTCGCCGTTCACAGTGCGAGCAAGAGTTTTCCGGATTCACCGGAGTGGACCGCGTTGATCGGAGCCGCCCTGGAGAATTTCGAAGTGCATTCCTTTACTCCTGAGACGGTGGATACGGAGCATGTTGTCACCCTTGAGCTTCGGGAATCCGAGATTGAAGACCAGACCTACCGGCACGTCGATTTCGCCGACGACGTCCATGTTCTCCAGGTGCGACCGCCTCTCAATGCCGGCGAAACCGAGCCGGTGCCCTGGTCCTGGGTACGCGAAGAAGAGAATGGGCGGGTATTCTACACGGCCGGCGGCCATGGCACCGAGGTGTGGGAGGAAGGGACGTTCCAGACCCTCTTGTACCGGGCGATCCTTTGGGCGGTGGGCGATGAACGGGCGGAGGCGTTCCGGTCATTTGAATTACCGGAGATTGTTCATGTCGAGCCGGAGTTGGAGGATCGCGCCTTTCCGGACATTCCCATGCTCCCGCTGCAAACCCCTTTCTCTCCCGAGGAGAGCGCCGCCCATACCCAGGTCCCGGCCGGCACGCGGTTGGAGCTGTTTGCCAGCGAGCCGATGGTCGTCAATCCGATCGCGATCGACTGGGACGAGCACGGGCGCGCCTGGGTGGTGGAAGCTCTCGGCTATCCGAACGACGTTCCCGAAGAGCCGGGCACCGGAATGGACCGGATCAAGATTCTCGAAGACACTACCGGCGACGGGCGCGCCGACAAGATGACCGTGTTCGCGGAGGGGCTCCGGCATGCGACGACCACGGTCTTCGTCAACGGCGGTGTTCTTGCCACCGACGGGCGCGATATCGTTTTCCTGCGCGACGAGACCGGTGACGGCAAGGCCGATACCCGCGAGGTCCTTGCCACCGGGTTGCGGATCTGGGACACCCACGCCTCGACCTCTCATTTTCACTACGGGCTCGACAACTGGATCTACGCGGTAGTCGGTTACAGCGGCATCGATATGGAGTTGCACGGCGAGCACCATGAGTTCGGGCAGTCCGTCTTCCGTTTTCGCCCGGACCTTTCGAAACTCGAATTGCTGCAAAACACGACCAACAACACCTGGGGCATAGGACTGACCGAAGAGGGTGACGTGATGGGCTCGACGGCGAACAACAATCCCTCGTGGATCGTCTCCATTCCGGCTTCCGCTTATGCCGGAACCGGAATCGAGCAGCCCCGTACCCCGCGCGCCGATACCTCGACGCTAGTGTACCCGAACACCCGGGACTTCACTCAAGTCGATTTTATCAATCGCTACACGTCGGCTGCCGGGCATGCCTTTTACAACGACAACATTTTCGGCGACCTGCTCGGACCCGACTCCGTTCTTGTGACCGACCCCACCGTGCACCTGGTCGGCATCGGCCAACTCGAAGATCGCGACGCCCTCAAGGCGGTGCATTTTCGCGGCAATAATCTCCTGGCGAGTGCCGACGCCTGGGTCGCCCCGGTCGCGGTGCGTGCCGGTCCGGATGGCGCGGTCTGGATCGCGGACTGGTACAATCCGATCGCCCAGCACAACGTTGTTTTCCGTTTCTGGAATCCCAGGTTTGAATACGATCATCCGCACAGCCCCTACCACACGGGGCACCGCGGTCCGGGAGCCGGCAACGCGTATGTGACGCCGCTACGCGACCGGGAGCACGGACGCATCTGGCGCGTCGTGCCCGCGGACGGCGAGATTCGTCGGGAAGTCGCCCTTGATGCCGGCAATCCGGAGGCGCTGCTGGCCGCGCTGAGTTCTCCGTCGCAGCACATCCGGCTGCACGCGCAACGGCTGCTGGTCGAGCGAGGAGAGGCCGACGTCGTTCCGGCGCTGGTCGATCTGGTTTCTTCCGAGGCCACATCCGACGGCGGCCAAAAGCCTCTCGCCGCGGTCCATGCCATCTGGACGCTTGAAGGGCTCAATCAGCTCGAACGGACCGGAAGCGATGCGCGGAACACCGTCACGAACCTTCTCAGTGTGAGCGCCAACCCGCTGCTGCGCCGTCATGCGCTTCTTGCCCTGGGTGCGGAAGATCCCGCTGTCGTGAGGGCGTTGCCGAGCCTGATTATGTTGGTCGAAGAACCCAGGGAACGCCTGTTCGCGCTCACTTTGGCCGCCCAGTCCGTTCCTAACGAACCGGTGGCGCGGATCGTTTGGGCGTTGGTGGCCGGCGAGGATGCGCTCGAACGGGGTGCCCTGCGGCAGGCGGCCCGTCTGGCGATGCGCCGGCAGGGATCGATGACCCTGATCGCTGCCGCCCGGACCCTGGATGAGCGGGTATTGGACACCTGGTATGCCGAGGAATTGATGGCGATCGCCGAACGCGTCGCGGCCGGCCCGCAGCGGCCGGTGCTGGTCGACTTGGTCGATCAGCTTCCAGCTGCATTCCGTCCACCGGTCGAGGAGATGCTGGCGGCGACCGCGGTTGCCGAAGTCGCCCTGCCGGAACTGCCGGAACACCTGGTCGCCGCGCGTGAGTATTATCGAATGTCCTGCCTTGAGTGCCACCAGCCCGACGGAACCGGGGTGCCGGGCTCTTTTCCGGCGCTCGTCGGCGCGGGCCGGGTGCATGGCGATCCCGATACACTGCTGCGCGTGATCCTGGGAGGGATGCGCGGACCGGTGGAGATTGCCGGCGAAAGATTCGACAGTATCATGCCGGGAGCCAGCCATCTCGAGAACGATCAGATCGCGGCGATTGCCAGCTACGTGCGCTACGCTTTCGCCGGGTTGAGCGAGGATCCGGTCTCACCCGACGCCGTCGAGGCGTTGCGCGGGGAACTCGAAGAACGCCGCTGGGTGCCCTACACCCCCGAGGAACTCGACGAGCTGGAAGGGAACTGAAGCACAGCCCAGGCGCTGTGCAGGACGCCAAAGTGAGGGGCGGATGGGTTCGCGTTATCTCAGGGCAGGCTGGACATCGCGGAACGTTCCCATTCGTGATGATCCCTTTCCAGGACCTCGAGCTCAGGCATGGGGTAGTAGGTCAGACCCGACGCATCCGCCACGTAGAAACCGCCCAGGATGGTTCGATAGAGAAAATCCTCGGGCATGGTACGCACGACAACTTTGACCTCCTTTTCCGGACGATCGCGCAACAACAGCAAGCAATCCCTTAAATGGGCGATGCTCGCGTACGGCAGATCATCCGCCTTGCCCCTTTCCGGATTCTCCGCCAACTCGTCGAGCCGAAGCTCACAAAAGACGATGCGGTTTACGGATACGGGTTGGCTGCGATCAGTGAGCTTGGCGCCAAAGGCCCGCGGACCGAGGTTGCTCGCCACACGTGGTCGCAACGGACAGAGTTCCTGGTAGAGGTGAAGTCCGAGCTTCCCGTCCTCGGGAGCCTCTTCGGCCGGGTCCAGGCCCAAGACCCTGCCGTCGGCGGTGACGAGATAGATCTTCCCCAGGAATTCGCGCCCAACATGCTCCAGCACCCGGTAGACGCCAAGATAAGTCGACTTACGGGGTCGTCCATCGGGATGCGGAACACAGCGCTTGTCGATTTCATCCAAGTGAAAATAGTCCGAACGAAAGTCCCGTGAAACCTCGAAGAAAATCGCCCGGCCACGCGAATGCCGATGCGTTCCGGTTGCATAATAAGCACCGAATTCATCCGGAGGCAGCATCGAGGCGATCAAAGACTCCGGGATAAGTGAAAGGTACAGGTGTTTTTTCATAAAAAACCTTTCTGGATAACATTTGGGCCTAAACTTCAAGCATAAGCAATTCTTCAGGAGAATCAACTCTAAAATAAGTTATTCTTTATGCTTGGAACTCGGTCGCCCGGTTTCGGCCGCGGGATCTTCGAGGGTTCCCAAGCGATTGATCGAAGGCATCTTGAGATCAAGGCAGGCTGTCTCCATAATCCGCCGGAAGGAGTTTTCCTGGAACACACCCCGGCACACGATCCTCCCGAGTCGATTGCCGCTTTGGAGGGACTCTTTTTTCGTTCTTCTTGGTTTCCGCAATCGTGTACCTTTGCCCTATGAACGAAGACCTCGATTTCATCCATGTTTACGAGCCAGGTGATCCTGCCCGTCCTGTGCTCCTGCTCCTTCACGGCACCGGCGGCAACGAGAACGATCTGTTGCCTCTGGCGGAGGCCATCGCCCCCGGGGCCGGCGTACTCAGTCCGCGGGGGAAAGTGCTCGAGCGCGGCATGCCGAGGTTCTTTCGGCGGATCGAAGAAGGCGTATTCGACCTGGAGGACCTGCGGGTGAGAACGACCGAGTTGGCGGCCTTTGTCGAGGCGGCTGGGATCGAGTACGGGTTCCGCGACCGGCCGGTGGTGGCGCTGGGGTTCTCCAACGGAGCCAATATCGCCGCCAGTTTGTTGCTCTCCCGCCCCGGCCTCTTGGGCGGCGCGATTCTGTTCCGGGCCATGACCCCGTTCGAGCCCGACACTCCGATCGATCTGGGCGGCACTCCCGTTCTCATGGTCTCCGGCGAGAATGATCCGCTGATTCCAAAGGAGAACAGCGAGCAATTGGCAACTCTGTTGGAGAAGTTCGGCGCCGCGGTCACCCACAAACGCTTTCCCGGCGACCATGGCCTCACGAATCGCGATCTCGAATGCGCCGCCCGCTGGTACGGGGAGCGATTTTAGCCTGGATTATTCGCGAATAAGGCAGGTTAGAGTGAATGGCACTCGGTTGGGCGGTTCATCGTTTGATGAAGCAAAAAATACAGCGGAAATTGGGCTCACACGGAGGCACGGACACGGAGAGTTCAGCCGGACCCGGCTCCGTGAGCTCTCACCGGCCTGAGCTCGTCGAGGGGGGTGACTCCGTGTGAGAACCTTTGTTATTGCTGGTGGAAAGTAGCGCCGCTCTTTAGACGGCGTTGAGCGGTGGCGGCAATGCGAACGCGGTTTCCGGGAATTTGCAAGTTGTCAATCACCCCGGCACGCCGATTTTCTGAAGACATGTCCGCCATAAAAACCGTGGTGATCCGCCATCCAAAGGAACGGCTGTCCAAGTGCAGTCTGGTGCCTTTGCACGGGCGCCCGGATATCACGTTTTACAAGGCGACCGGTGCTTTCCGGTTTGATGCCGGCGGTTACACGCTGCTGACTCCTGACGCGCCGGTTTTGACTTCGGCCGACGCCGAGCGGCCGTTGTTGCTGCTCGACGGCACCTGGCGTTACGCCGCCGATTTGGAAGGGTGTTTGACCGGCGAACCGGTTCGCCGCAGCCTGCCCGCCGGCCTCGTCACGGCTTACCCGCGCAAAAGCAAGCTCTTCCAGGATCCGGAAACCGGTCTGGCCTCGGTGGAAGCCCTGTACGCCGCCCGCCGAATACTGGGCGACGACGATCCGACGCTTCTTGAGGGCTACCGTTGGAAGGACGAATTCCTCAGAAATTTCGAACGGACCTAGTCCGAATGGTACTCGGTTAAGGCGGTGTATCGTTCGATGAAGCAAAAAATACAGCGGAAATTGGGCTCACACGGAGGCACAAAGTCACGGAGATTTTTACAGGACCCGCCTCCGTGAGATCCGTGGCTCCGTGTGAGAACCTTCACCGTTAAGCAATGTTTTAAACCGGGCGTGGTTTTGGTAATCTTGCCAAAGTAGAACCACGCTGCTTCGATCAATGGCCTATCCTTGCCATTCGGCCTAGTCCGAATGCCACGCGGTTAAGGCGCTTGATCGTAGTGTCGGCGCTTCCGCCGATGACCGCGTTCACGTTTTCGGCGGCTCCCAGGAAAACCGGTTCGGGTTCGTCGCGTCGACGACCCGGTAAAGGTCGGTCCGCCGGTCGTTCCAGTTGCGCGTGGTGCCGCTGAGGCGGTGGCGGTTGAGGATCTCCAGATCGAGGTCATGGATTAGAACCGTTTCCGCGTCCGGCGTACACTCGCCGGCAATGCCGTCGCGGGCGAAGACGTAGTCGGTGGGCGTGAGGATGGCCGACTGCGCGTATTGAACATCCATGTTTTTCACATGCGGCAGGTTGCCCACGGTGCCCGCCGTGGCGACGTAGACCTGGTTTTCGATGCAACGCGCCTGGGCGCAGTAGCGCACGCGGAGGTAGTCGTGGCGTTCGTCGGTGCAGAACGGCACAAAGATCAGGCGCGCGCCTTTCTCCGTGGCGATCCGGCTCACTTCGGGAAACTCGACGTCGTAGCCGGGTTGAATGGAAATCTTGCCCCGGTCCGTATCGAAAACCTGGATATCTTTCCCGGCGGTGACGCCCCACCATTCGCGTTCGTTGGGGGTGATGTGGATCTTGTATTGTTTTTCGATTTCCCCGTTGCGCCTGAAAAGGAAGGCCACGTTGTAAAGGTAGTCCTCTTCCTGGACGAAGGTGGAGCCGGCGATAATGTTGACGTCGTAACGGATCGCCAGGTCGGAAAAGAGCTCGAGGTACTGGGGGGCGAATTTGGCCAACTTGCGGGCCGCGACTTCCGGGCGCTTGGCTTCGATAAAGGAGAGTAATTGTGAAGTGATCAACTCGGGGAACAGGGCGAAGTCGCTCTTGCGGTCCGAGGCGACGTCGACGAAGTACTCGCACTGTTGCGCGAAGTCGGAGAAGGATCGAATCGGCCGCATCTGGTATTGCACGCAACAGATCCGAAGGGGTTTGGTGGGGAGGTACCGCTTGGAGACATCAGGGGCGTAGTCGACGTTCGACCATTCGAGGAAAACAGCGTAACCGGAAGAATCCTTGTCCTCGTCGATGTAGTCGCGAATGATGCGCTTAAGGACGAAACCGTTGGCCAGTTGGGTGGTGAGTACCGGATCGTAGAGCGACTTGTTGGTGACCTTTTGCACGTATTCGTGCACCGAAATCTCCCGGGAGTGTTTTTTGTAACCCGGAATCCGGCCGCCGATGACAATGCGCATCAGGTTCTTTTCGATTACCAGTTCCTTTCGCTTGTCGTAGAGCCGTCGGGCGAGTTTCATGCCGCGGAAGTCGGGGTCCACCATGATCTCGATGCCGTACAGCGTGTCGCCTTCCGGGTTGTGGTTGCCGATATAGCCGAAGTCGCAAATCTGGTCCCAGCTCAAACGTTCGGTCGAGGGGTCGAAGTCGATGATCAAACTGGAAGAGGACGCGACCAGTCGTCCGTCGAACTCGATACAGATCTGGCCTTCGGGGAAGCGATTCAACTGGCTTTCAATTTGTTCCGGTTTCCACGGGGTCATACCGGAGAAACACCGTTTCTGCAGCCGGACGAGTTCGGGAAAGTCCTCCAGGGTGATCGGACGAACTTTGATTTGCTTCTGTACGGAGTCGATGTCGAGTTCGGCCATGGCGGAAGAATTGAATGGAGACCGGTTATTCTGAATTAGCGCGAACCGGCGGTTTAAGGCAAGGGGAATGCCGTGATCCGATCGCAGACCGCGATCAGGCGGTCGCGGAGCGGTCCGGCCCGGCGGGCGAAGGCGCGTTGCAGGTCCTGGTATTGCCGGCGGCCGTCCGGGGTCTCGATCTTAACGGGTTCGAATCCGAGATGCCGGAGATCGTAGGGGCTGGCGCGCATGTCGACTTTGCGGATGTCGCGGGCCAACTCGAAGGTTTCGGCCACCAGTTCGGAGGGGGTCCAGGGCGCCAATTTGTAGGCCCATTTGTACAGGTCCATGTTGGTGTGGAGGCACCCGGGCTGCTCCAGGTCCAAACGGGTTTCCTTGCACGGCTGCAAGCGGTTCAGGGGTTTGGCCGCGGAAGTGAAAAAGCGGAACGCGTCGTAATGGGAACAGCGGATGGTCTGTGCGTGGACGATTTCCCGGATTTCGTCGGGGGAGAAACGCAGGGGTTGGGAGTCGTGACGAACTTCCGGGGTTTCGTACACCATGGCCCATTCGTGGAGGCCGTGGCAGCCGAAATGCCCGTCGCGCTCACGGCAGCGGCGCAGGAGTTCTCCTATCCAGGCGGCGGTTTGCCGGATTCGTTCGGTCAGACGCAGGGAATCCAGCGCGACTCCGGCCTCCGTACGGGCAAAATCCCGCCATCGCAGGAAAGCGTCGGCCTCCTCTCCATCCAGGGTGACTCCGAGCCCCGGTACCCAGCGCAGGAGGAGTCCCGGCCGGTACGAGTAGTATTCGAACAGAAAATCGTAGACCGGGTGGCGCTCTCCGCGGGAGGTGCGGCGGCGGTGTGCTTCCACCCACGGGGATAACCGGGCCTCATGCGCGGTGACGCGGGCCTGCCATTGGCCTGGTGGCAGGATTTCGTGAGTTGTTGTGGGCGGTGACAACATGCGGCATGCGGGTGGGTTCGAATTGGCGGTTTCGCTTTAACTTGGTTTGGAAATTGGCTACCTTGGCACTGTGCAGCAGTGTTGTCAAAAGGACCCGCGAGTGGATCTTCTATGAGCGCTAACGACCGGAAAGACGGTAAAGTGCGGATCGATAAATGGCTCTGGGCAGTGCGCATTTTTAAAACGCGTTCCGTGGCCGTCCAGGCATGTAATGCGGGAACGGTGAAAATCGACGGGCGGGCTTTGAAACCGTCCCGTACGGTCGGACCCGGAGAGGTGATTTCGGTGCGGCAACCCGGATTGACCCGGACCTTGCGCGTGCTCGATGTGGTGGAAAAACGGGTCGGAGCGGCGCGGGTTCCGGAGTTCATGGAGGACTTGACCCCCGCGTCCGAATACGAACGGCAGCGGGAACAGGGCGCCATGCGCGATCCGTTTATGCGCAGCAAAGGGATGGGCCGGCCGACCAAGCGGGAGAGGCGTATCCTCGACGCGCTGCGGGGACTGGGAGAGCGCTGAACCGGGCGAAAAGGAGTCGTCATTTTATCCCGGGCGTGACTATAACCGTCGGGCATGAAAAAGAAGAAATCGGAAAACCCGGAAGAGGCCTCCCGGAAGACCCTGTATACGATCAAGTTGGACGATGATCGCATGGCGCTCTTGCAGGGGGTTTGCCAGGAGAAAATGTGGGACCCCTACGAGGTGGCTTATGCGCGTTTTGCTTTTAAGGGACCCAAGGTCAATGTGGTCGGGTACACCAGCGGCAAGGTGGTGATCCAGGGAAAGGGCACCGAGGAGTTCATCGTTGATGTCCTGGAACCGCAGGTGACCGGGGAGGCTCGCTTCGGTTATGACGAGGTCCACCATCCGGAATGGTTCGAGTCTCATGCCGGTCTCGATGAAAGCGGCAAAGGCGATTTTTTCGGCCCGATTGTCTGTGCCACGGTCATTGCCGATCGGGCTGCGGTGGAAGCCTGGCTGAAGGCGGGGATTCGAGACAGCAAGAAGATCTCGGACGGCCCCATCGTCAAGCTGGACAAAATGATCCGGACCACTCCCGGGGTTGTGGTGGAAGTGGTGTTTTGCGGCATGCGCAAGTACAACGAGCTGATGGCCAAACCGGGAGCCAACGTGAATCGGCTCATGGCCTGGCAGCACGCCAAGGCGTTGGAGGTCGCTCTCAAGAAAAAACCGGTTCCCTGGGGTTTGTTGGACCAGTTCAGCAAACAACCGCTGGTGCAGCGGTATTTCAAAGACACGGATTTCGACCTGCAAATGCGCACCCGGGCCGAATCCGATCCGGTGGTGGCGGCGGCATCGGTGGTGGCTCGCGCCGAATACGTGCGGCAGATGGGAAAGCTGTCGGACCGCTTTGGCCAGAAGCTGCAGAAGGGGGCGAGCGCCAGGGTCAAGGAGCAGGCCGGTGAGATCATTCGGAAGCTCGGCGCGGAGGCGCTGGCCGACTTCGCCAAGTTGCATTTTCGTACCGCCCACGAAGTGGTGGATGCCGAGGGGGTGCGAGGCCAGATCGAGTTGCCGCCGCTGAAACCGATTTTCGAGCGATCGTAATTCGCCATGGTCCGGGGGATCGGTTGATCCAGTTGCGGGATTTAGAATGAAGCAATCCGTTTCCAACAGTTTACATCGGTTCGATCTGGCGTGCGCCGGAGATTGGGAATTCCTGGCGGGCGTTGACGAAGCCGGTCGGGGAGCTTTGGCCGGACCGGTGGTCGCGGGAACGGTTTTTATCCGCCGGGAGTTCTATAACAGCGGGGTTTGTGCGGCTCTGGCGGAGGTGGTCGATGACTCCAAGCGGCTTTCGGCGGAAGGACGCGAAGCGGCTTTTGCGCGAATCCAGGAATTGGTGGCCGAAGGAGTCCTGTTGGCCGGTCTGGGAGAAGGGTCGGTGAACGAAATCGCCGGACTGAATATCCTGGGCGCGACCCGGCTGGCCATGCGTCGCGCCATTGAAGCGGTGCTGTCTGCGGACGGTGTTTCCGGGGGATTCGAATTTTGCGGAGACGGTCTGGAGCTGTTCGATCCGATTCCCGGAAACGGATCGCGTGTTCGGCTCCTGGTGGACGGCCTGCCGCTGAAACCCTTTCCTTTCCTGCACAGTGGTGTGGTGAAGGGCGACGGCAAATCCCTGGTCATCGCCGCCGCTTCCATCCTGGCGAAGGTCACCCGGGATCGGATCATGACCCGTCTCGACGACCGATATCCGCAGTACCGGTTTGCCTGCCATAAAGGTTACGGCACCATAACCCACCGCAAGGCCATCCTCCAAAACGGCCCGTCCCCGATCCATCGTTCGCACTTTCTACGGAAGATCATACCCAATCCGTGACCGCCCGGGATTGAGAGACCCGGCATCAGAACCTCGACGTTTGCCGCCGGGTGGAGGGTTTTGACATTTGTTCGGGGAGTGGGTTTGTTGGGGCGAAAATTATGGACCGAGTCGAAATTGCCGATGTGCTCCGTGAGATCGGAGTGATGCTGGAGTTGCGCGGGGAAAATGCGTTCAAGGTGCGCGCGTATTCGAGCGGAGCGCGTGCATTGGAGAATCTGGAGGAGGATCTCGGGGTCTTGATCGCGGAGGAGCGTCTGGATCAGGTCTCCGGGATCGGAAAGGCTTTGGCGGAGAAGATTGTCCGGCTGCATGAAACCGGGGAGTTGCCGCTGTACCTGGAATTGAAGGCTTCATTGCCGGCGGGGCTTTTCGACATGCTGGAGGTTCCGGGCCTCGGACCGAAAAAAATCAAGGCGATCTACAGCGAGTTGGGTATTACCACCCTGGAGGAGTTGTCCGCAGCCTGCAGCGAAGGGCGGGTTTCCGCCCTGGAGGGATTCGGGAAGAAATCGGAAGAAAAGATTCTTTCCGGCATCCGTAATCGTGAAGCTTACGCGAAAAGACACCTCTGGTGGGAGGCGTTTCAGGTCGCCGAGCCGATTCTGGATGGGTTGCGCGGATTGCCGGAAGTGGAGCGGGCCGAGCATGCCGGGAGTTTGCGGCGTTGCCTGGAGACGGTGGGAGATCTCGATTTTATTGTCGCGGCCGGTGATGCCCGGCCGGTCATGGATTGGTTTACCGGTCAGGAAGCGGTGACCGAGGTCACGGCATCCGGTGAAACCAAATCCAGCATTCGACTCCAGGGCGGCTTGCAGGCGGATTTGCGCGTGGTGCCGGCGGACCAGTTCGCGTTCGCCCTGCATCACTTTACCGGATCCAAGGACCACAACGTGAAAATGCGACAACGTGCGCTGTCTTTTGGCTTCAGCCTCAGCGAGTGGGGATTGACGGCGGAAGAAGGAAAACCCGCGCGCAAGGAAGGGGGGCGTTCCAGGAATCCCAAACCCGGCACTCCCGATGATCCCAGTACGATTCGCAGCGAGGCGGAATTGTTCGGCTTCCTGGGATTGGAGGAGATTCCGCCGGAATTGCGCGAAGGGTTGGATGAGATTGAAGCGGCGGAAGCGGGCGAGTTGCCGAGTTTGGTGGAGGCGTCCGACCTCCGCGGCGCGTTTCACAATCACACGACGGCGAGTGACGGTAGGCACTCTCTGCAGGAGATGGTGCGGGCCGCCGAAGATCTCGGTTGGGATTATATAGGGATTGCCGACCACTCCAAAGCGAGCTTTCAGGCCAACGGGTTGAACGAGGAGCGTCTGGCCCGCCAGTTGGAGGAGATTCGCAAATTCAACGCGTCCGGGAAATCCAAGGTACACGTGTTCGCCGGAGTGGAGTGCGACATTCTTCCCGACGGCCGAATGGATCTCGATGACTCGATTCTTGCCGAGCTCGATTATGTCGTGGCTTCTGTACATTCCTCGTTCAGCAAAACGCAGGAGGAGATGACCAGCCGGATCATTCGCGCTATCGAACATCCGAGTGTCACCATGATCGGACATCTAACCGGGCGCCTCCTGCTGGCGCGCGAAGGTTATCGGGTCGATTATGCGAAGATCATTGATGCCGCGGCCGCCAATAAGGTGATCCTGGAGATCAACGGGCATCCCCGTCGCCTCGACATGGATTGGCGTTACTGGAAACGAGCGGCCGCCAGGGGCGTTATGACCAGTATCAATCCGGACGCCCATTCGGTTGACGGTTTGCGGTTCGTTCGCACCGGCATTTTGGTGGCCCGCAAAGGGTGGCTGACGAAAGAATCGGTTTTGAACACCCGATCGGTGGGGGAGGTGACCCGGATTCTTGAAGCCTGAGCCGGTTTCAGGCGTTGACGGCGAAGCGCGATTCCAGGGCCCGGTAGGTGTCACGAATCAATTCTTCCGTGGCCTCCCAACCGAGGCAGCCGTCAGTGATCGATACCCCGTAGGCGAGTTCCTCCCGCGGCCGGGGAAACGCTTGTTTGCCGGGGTTGATGTTGCTTTCCACCATAAATCCAATGACGGAAGTGTCGCCTTCCTGGATCTGACCCAGTGCATTGGCGGCGACCAGGGACTGATTTTCCGGATCCTTCCTGCTGTTGCCGTGATTGCAGTCGATCATGATCGCCGGAATCAATCCGGCGGCCTTTAACGCGGTCCGGGCTTCGTCGACAAAGGGTTTTTCGTAGTTCGGTCCCCTGGAGCCACCCCGCAGTATGAGGTGACAACTGGGATTGCCCCGGGTGGTGACGGCCGAGGACCGCCCGTCCTGGTTGATTCCGAGAAAAGTCTGCTGCTCCGATGCCGCGCGAATGGCGTTGATCGCGGTGGTGATGTTTCCGTCGGTTCCGTTCTTGAATCCGAGCGGCATGGAGAGGCCCGAGGCCATTTGCCGATGGGTTTGCGATTCGGTGGTGCGCGCTCCGATCGCCGACCAGCTGATTAGGTCCGCGATGTACTGCGGCGTGATCGGATCCAGGAGTTCGGTAGCGGTGGGCAAACCTTCATCCAGCACCTTCCCGAGAAAGGTCCGAGCCCCGGCCAGCCCGCGAGGAATGTCGCAGGAATTGTCGAGGTTCGGGTCCATGATCAACCCCTTCCATCCGACCGTTGTGCGCGGCTTTTCGAAGTAGACCCGCATCACCAGCAGCAGCCGGTCGGAGACCTCTCGAGCCAGCCCGGAAAGGCGTCTCGCGTACTCCAGCCCCGCCTCAGGGTCGTGGATCGAGCAGGGGCCCACCACGAACAACAGGCGCTTGTCGTCCCCGAAAATAATTTCGTGGATTTCCTCCCGGCTGCGAACGATCAGCTCCTCCTGGGTTTGGCTGCGCGGGATCTCCTGCAGCAGCTCAATGGGCGACGGCAGCGGCCGGGTTTCGAAAACATTGATGTCGGTTACTTTCTGCACAACCTGTATCAATATGTCCAATGGCCGGAAGGGTGCAAATTGTTTTCTTGTGCGAAAAAACAGTAAAGGCGGACCGTCTACCCCAAAACGGTCCGCCCCGTACTGCTTTCTTAGTTACCCCAAAACTCCCGACTAGCGGGAGAAAGTGTTGGCTGATGGTTTTATAGATAAGGGCTGGTTATTGTTGAGTCAATGTCAAATCAGAAAGTCTTATCAAATCTAATGGAGTGAAAAGGGGATCTTATGGGGCGGCGCAATGAGTCTGTAGTCTGCGCGGGCGGATTCCCGCATTGCGCTCGCGATGGAAAAGGAGGACGATGCGCTCCATGGCGGATTTGTTGGCCTATTCATATTCACCTGCGGCCTGGGTCGAAGTCTCCGGGGAGGATGCGTTCGCTTTTCTCCAGGGGCAGTTCAGCAACAATCTCGATTCATCGGTGGCGAATGCCGCCACATACGGTCTTTGGCTGAACGCCAAGGGCGGGCTCGAGGGAGACAGCCTGGTGCTTCGGGGGGAAGGAAATCGGTTTATTTTATACAGCGGCATAACCCCGGCCTCGGCGCTGCAGGAACGGCTTGAGACGTTTGTTTTTTCCGATGATGTCATAGTCGACGACCACACGGATCAGGTTAAGGCGCTGACGCTTTGGGGGACTGGTGCGCGGGATCTGATCGAGGCTCTCGGTTGGCAGGTTCCCCAGCCCGGAACCTACACCCGGCCCGAGAACTGGATCTGGATTGTTCCGGCCTGGTGGTCGGCAAACGGGGCGTTCGAGGTTGTGGTCCTGTCGGACCGGTGGGAATCGATCTCCCATTTGGTGAAGGATCGGTTGGCCGCGGGTGCGGGAAAATGGGCCGGCGAATCGGATTTTCACTTCGAGCGGATAGGTTCCGGAATGCCGGCTGCGATGTTGGATGTCGCTTGCGGCGCGCTTCCGCAGGAGGGGGGTCTGGAACGGATTGCGGTATCGTATGAAAAAGGGTGTTACACCGGGCAGGAGGTTATGGCGCGATTGCGGCATAAAGGGCGGTTGCGGCGCGGCCTGGTGACGGCAAGACTGGAAGAACCGGCCGAGCGGATTCCCTGTCCGGTTTATCACAACGGAAAGGAGGCCGGGCGTATCACCTCGCTCGGTGAACGTGATGGGGAGCGGCTCGCTTTTGTCCTGGTGGATCGCTCGGTTGCCGAACAGGCCGAGGGTCTCTCATTGCGTCCGGACGGAAAGGCATGTATCCGAATTTTGGGGCGTCAGAATCCGCGACCTTAGATGAATACCGAACGCCGGCAGTTGCAGACGTTTCTTGAATCCCACGGGGTTGATCCCGGTCGCTCGGCGGTGATGGCTGCACAGTTGCAGAAGCGCGCCGACCAGCTTGAGCGGGAGCGCGGGATCGGCCGCGTCGATGCCATGGAATACCTTCTCAAGGTGTTCGCTTACGGACGTCGTGGGGAAGTCTATCGGGAAAGCGGTCCGAGTTCCGGCGAGTTCGGCGAACGGCATCCCGGGAATCCGCATAAACAGGCGGATTAATGTTGACTGAACCCGGGAAAGCCCCTTGTTTTCGGTTCATCGTACTGCTCCGCATGGCGTGGGGTAGGATTGCAGCCCACTAATTCAATTAGAAAAGGAATCAAGCAATGAACAAATCAGAACTCGTGGAAGAAGTTCAGAAGACGCTAGGTAAGGAAACATCGAAAGCCGCGGCGGAACGCGCGGTGGATTCGGTACTGGATGCGATCAAGAAGGGGGTCAAGAAAGACAAGGGAGTGCAGCTGGTCGGGTTCGGCACCTTTTCGGTGGCCAAACGTGCGGCGCGGAAGGGGATCAATCCCCGCACCAAAGAAACGATTTCCATCAAGGCTTCGAAAACGGTGAAGTTTAAACCGGGAGCGGCGCTGAAGGCGATGGCGTAACCACCATCACATTGAGTTTCCACAAACCCGCGGTGAGAACTGCGGGTTTTTTTACGGCGAGAATTCTCCGAAAAGCATTTCGGCGTTTTCCAGAAAGTAAGCATCGACCGGTTCGCGCAGGAATAGGAAATACAATAATCCGCCCAATGCCAGCATGGGACCGAATGGAATGGGCCGCCCGAGAAGGCCGGACTCCGGATCGGGGTTCTTCGGCAAGAACGGCCGTAGAGCGAGGAACACGAGGAGTCCCGCGGTGCCGATGATCGCACCGCCGAATATGGCGAAAATTGCCCCCTCCCACCCGGTGAAGGCGCCGATGGCGCCGAGAAATTTAACGTCGCCGAACCCCATGGTTTCCTTGCGAAGCACGATCTCCGAAACCAGGGCGATCCACAATACGGTAGCCGATCCGATCAGGAGACCTATGGCGGCGATAATCAGTGCGCGGAGGTTGTCGATCAGCAGCAATCCCTCCGTCTGGCCGTGCAAAACCGGAAAAAGGAACGCCAACCCCAGGCCCACCATGGCGGCTCCAATGGTGAATCGGTCCGGAATGATCATGTGGTCCAGATCGATAAAGGTGGAGCATATCAGGATGGATACGAATACCCATCCGCATAGCGCCATGGCCGGTGGAAACTGGATCCAGCAAAGCAGGAAAAGACCGGCGGTCAGCAGTTCGACCAAGGGATAGCGGAAACTGAAACGGGATCCGCAGCAACGTGCCTTCCCCCGCAGGAGGATCCAGCTAAGAATCGGGATGTTGTCATACCAGGCGATCGGTTTGCCGCAAGCGCAGTGCGAGCCCGGAGTGATGACCGACTTCTCGGCCGGTATCCGGTAGATGCATACATTGAGGAAGCTTCCGACAATGGCGCCGAATATAAAAGAGAGCGAGGTGAAGAACCAGGGAAAGTGTTCATCGATCGAGGCGATTTCGGTGAGCATGGATACAGGAAGGTTTGTCGGATTATAAGGTGGGCCGGCCGGCGGGAGTTCGGGCGGAGTTAGCAGGAGTTAGCAGGCGCGATGTCGAGCGGCTTGAATCATGGCATCCACCGGGACGGTGGCGTTGGACCAGATTTGCAGGGAGCGCACGCCCTGATGCACCAACATGGAAAGACCGTTGGCGACCGGCATGCCGAGACGACGCGCGGATTCCATCAGAGAGGTTTCCGGGGGATTGTAGATCATATCATAAACGGCGTAGGTGCCGCGCAGACGAGTGAGATCGAGCGGAGACGGGTCATCGGGACGAAGTCCGACCGAGGTGGCATTGATTATCAGAGCATCGTCCGGGAAACCTTGCGGAAGATCGGTCAAGGCGAAAGCCTCGAGCCTGGTGGACGAGCTTTTGAACCGGGCGATATTATCTCGCAGCGCGGCAAGCCGGTCGGGGTTGCGATTGCCCAGCCAGAGTTCCGGGCACGACTCGGTCAGGCATTGGACCGCCGCGGCTCTCGCCGCACCGCCCGCGCCCAGGAGGACCACCGGTTTTTCGGCCAGGCGGATACCGAGCTCTTCGGCCACGGCGGTGGAGAGTCCGTAACCGTCGCTGTTGAATCCCTCGTACCCCGATTCCAGGCGACGCAATGTGTTCACGGCGCCCATCCGTTTGGCTTCCGGGTCGATCTCGTCCAGCAGGGGCAGGACCTCCGTTTTGTGGGGAATGGTAAGGTTTACGCCATAAAAGCCCCGCTGATGAAGCAACGGCATGGCTGCCGGCAGGTTGCCTGGCGGGATATCGAATTTGAAGTAACGCCAGCGCTGGAATCGCGGATCGGCCTCGGCCATCTTCGCCAGCGCGGCATTGTGCATCGCCGGGCTGATGGAATGGGCCACCGGGTGCCCAAGCACGGCGAGGCTGACCCCCTCGTAGTTCCAGGTTTGCAGGTCCTCCAGGGTGAAGACCGTTTGCTCAGGATTTTGCGTGGCGGCGGTAGGTGGCTTCGAATTCATCGACAAAGCGGGCGAATAGTCGCGAGAGGTCGGGCTTTTGGGCCGCACGGTATTGGTTGACGAGGTTTCGGCAGTTGCGGCAAAGCACTTCGCGCACCGGCATGGGTGCGAGGTAGGTCAGCTTGGGGGGGATCTTATGGCGACGGAGCATGGAGAAAACCTCGTCGGGCGAACGGAAGGCGCCTCCGGCGAAGGGATCGATGAAGAACGGCATTTTGTCCGAGAAACACCCGACAAGAAAATGCCCGGGGAGACCCACCGGCTCCAAGGTGAGCCGGCAACGCTGCGCGATCAGGATGTAGAGAATGCTCAGCGTGATCGGTATTCCGCGCTTGCGACCAATCACCTCGGTAAGAAAGCTGTTTCGCGGATCGGAATAGGCCTCCGCGTTGCCCCGAAAGCCGTATTCGTGAAACAGCACGCGGTTGAGGGAGCGGCATTGTTCCCGGGCGGACATGGGTGGAAGCATGATTTCCCGCACGCGGGCGGCCACCTCGTCCAGAAAGCCGCAGTAACGACCGATGTCGAGGTCCGGGTAGATCACCCGGCAAAGCAAAAGCGATCCGGTTTCCAGTTCGTAATTAAGGGATTGAATGAAATCGAAGAACTCCGCCTGGGGGTTGGCGAATTTGAGTTCCCGCAGGAAGCGGGCGGCGTGGACGGCCAGCACGCGATTGTCACCTTCGGCGATCTCGCGCAGAAATGCTCCCCCGGAGGCTTCATCCTCCTTGAGTTTATCCAGCAGGGCTTTCCGCACCACCGGATTCGGGTCGTCGATCAGGGTGCGAAGGGCCGCTTGAAGAGGCCGACTGTACGGTCGAGTTTCCACGCCAGTAAAGAAGCCCAAAATCCGGTTTGGCGCAATCTATAAAGGCATGGCGAATGCCTGGCGGACCGCGGCGGACGATGCGTTATGGGTGGCGTGGACCGAATAACGCCGAGCCGACACGCACACAGGTGGAGCCCTCACGGATGGCTTCGCGCAGATCGGCGCTCATTCCCATCGACAATTCGGGCAGGGCGATCCGGTACCGGTCCTGCAGTTCGTCGCGCAGTTCCCGCAGTCGCGCGAAGGTGGTGCGGGCCACCGCTGGGTTATCGGATAGAGGCGCTATTGTCATCAATCCCTGGACTTGAAGCCGGGGAGCCTCCAGCGCCGCCTTGAGCAAGCCTGCCGCCTCCTCCGGAGGAATCCCGAATTTGGCGCTGTCCCGGCCGGCGTTGACCTGAAGCAGAATGGGCAGGGACCGGTTTTCCCGTTCGCAGCATTCGTTGAGGCGGACGACGAGTTTTTTCCGGTCGACGCTTTGGATGCGAGCGAAATTCCTGACCGCCAGGGCGGCTTTGTTCGACTGGAGGTGCCCGATCAGTTCCCAGGGAATTTCGGTTCGCGCCTCCTCAATTTTGGTGACCGCTTCCTGCACACGGTTCTCACCCACGCATGGAAGGCCGTAGCGCGCGGCGTATTCGGCGGCCGCGGGCGGGTGGGTTTTGGTTACGGCCATCAACTTGACCTCCGAGGCCAAGCGTCCCGCGTCCGCGCAGAATTCGGCGATCGTTTTCTCGAGCTCGCGGGCCCGGGCGGCGAAAGTTTCGTAGGATATGAGCATAAGAAAGGCTTTTGGATCTATTGACTTTTGATTAGTAGATGTCATTATTGACCCGATGCATATCGAAAATCTGAAAGTTTTTTCCGATCTGGTGCACAGCGAGAGCTTTTCCAAGTCGGCCAAGTTGAACGGAATCACCCAGTCGGCGGTCAGCCAGCAGCTCCGGGCCATGGAGAAGCACTACAATATTTTGATCGTTGACCGAAGCCAGAAACAGTTTCGGCTGACACCCGAGGGAAAAAAGCTCTACGCGGCCGCCCAGCGCATCCTCGCGATTACCGAGACCTTGAACAGCGAGCTGCAGGAAATGAAGAACGTGGTCAGCGGACCGATCAATCTCTCCACGATTTACAGCATCGGATTGCATGAGTTGCCCCCCTATATCAAACGCTTCCTGAAGGAGTTCCCGGCGGTGAACCTGCGGGTGGAATACCGCCGGTCCAATCACGTTTACGAGGATATTCTGCAGAATTCCTTCGATCTCGGCCTGGTTGCTTTCCCGGTAAAAACCAAAGGAATCGAGATTATTCCCTTCCGCGAGGACACCCTCGTGCTGATTTGTCATCCCGATAATCCGCTGGCCTCGGAATCGAGCGTGTCGCTCGAAGAGATCGCGCGTAACAAATTCGTCGGATTCGACGCGGATATTCCCACTCGCAAAGGAATTGACGCCATGTTCCGGGAGAGGCGACTGACCGTCGATCCGGTCATGGAGTTCGACAACATCGAGACGGTTAAACGGGCGGTCGAAATTGATGCCGGCGTGGCGATCGTGCCCGCGGCTACGGTGAAGCAGGAAGTGGCCCGGGGCGCCCTGGCCGCGGTGGAAATCGATGCCAAGCGCCGCAGTCGGCCGCTGGCGATCCTTCACCGCAAGGGGAAGGTGATGACGCCCGCCCTGCAAAAGCTCCTGGAAACCCTGACCAACCACCCGGTGAACGCGACCGAATCCGGGTCCGCCGCGAGTGTCGGCAAGGCGCGGTCCCGTGCCCGGCGCGCCGGGGCGGTGTAAGGCGGCTTCTCAAGGAATCAAGCGAAAGAATCTGCGCTTGCCCGCCTGGATTACGCGGGTTCCGGCGGTGGCGGGCAGCGGGTGCTCAGGGGTTTCGATCTTCTCCCCGTCGATCTTTACCGCGCCCTGCTGAATCAGGCGCCGGGCTTCCTTTTTGCTCGGCAGCAACCCGCTCGCGTTCAAGGCGTCGAGCAGGGTGGGCTCTCCGGCACCCGATTGCACCGAACTCCAGGTCACCTCCGGCATGTCATCTGGCGTTTCATGCCGGGAGAAAACCTGCTCGAATGCGGCGCGCTCGCGCCGGCCGTCCTCGGGAGAGTGAAAGCGGGCGGTGAGGGTTTCCGCCAGAAGCTTTTTCATCTCCATGGGATGCTCCTTCTTCATGGCCCCGATTTCCTCGGGGCTCTTGCCCAGAAGGAGGGTGAAATAACTCCACATGAGGTCGTCGGCGATCGACATGATCTTGCCGAACATTTCCTTTGGGGGGTCGTTGAACGCGATGTAATTGTCCAGGCTTTTGGACATCTTCTGGGTGCCGTCGGTGCCCACCAGCAGGGGCATGCAGATCACGACCTGCTCCTCCTGGCCGGCGTCTTTCTGCAGTTGCCGTCCCACCAGCATATTGAACAACTGATCACGGCCGCCCAGTTCGACGTCGGAAACCAGCTTCACCGAGTCATGCCCCTGCACCAGCGGATAGAGGAACTCAACAATGGAAATCGGAGCGTTCGCCTGGTAGCGCTTGGAAAAATCGTCGCGCTCGAGCATGCGGGCGACCGTCATTTTGCGCGTAAGGATCAGCACGTCCTCGAACGACATGCGGTCGAACCAGGAACTGTTGCGGTGAATGACGGTTTTGGACTTATCGATGACTCGAAACGCCTGTTCCAGGTAGGTTGTCGCGTTGGCTTCAACTTCTTCCCTGGTGAGTTGCGGTCGCAGGGCGGAGCGCCCGGAAGGGTCGCCGATTGTGGCGGTGAAGTCGCCGATCACCAGGTGGGCTTCGTGACCGAGGTCCTGGAACTGACGCAGTTTCTGGAACACCACGGCGTGTCCCAGCGTGAGATCCGGACGGGTGGGATCGAGGCCGAGTTTCACCCGGAGCGGACGGCCCAGCGCCAGTTTCCGATCCAGCTCTTCCGGGCTGATAACGGTATCGGTGGCGTTTTGAAGAAGTTGCAGGTCGCTTGCGACGGACATGATTACGGCTAACGTGTTGACAGGCAACAGAGACAAATCGTCAATTGCCTCTTGCCTTGGCAGGTGTTTTTTGTGCATGCTTTTGAAGAGTGTGGAAAGGGAAATCTTTCCTCCAGGCCTTCGACCCGCTGGTCGTCGTGCCGCGACCTGACTCCGGTTGCGCTGGAAGCGGCCTGATCGGGGGGGGAAGCAATTCGACTGAAAACACAACTAAAGGTATTTGTTATGGCATTGGACAAAGGAATCTCGGCACCGGACGTCACTTTGAAGACGAAAACCGCGGATGGTCTTAAAGACGTCCACCTCAGCGAAAACTTCGGGAAGCGAAAGACGGTCCTGCTTTTTTTCCCTTTCGCCTTCAGCGATCCCTGCACCAAGGAGATGTGCGCGGTAAGCGAATCGATGGCGGCATATGAAAAACTCGATGCGGCGGTTTACGGCATCAGCGTCGACACGCCGTTCACTCTGGAGCAATTCGCGCAGAAGAACGGCATTAAGTTCCCTTTGCTGAGTGATTTCAACCGCAAGGCCTGCCGCGCTTACGACGTGCTCTTCGAGGACGTTCTCGGGTTCAAACACGTGGCCAAACGTTCGGCTTTTGTCATCGATGAAAAAGGCCGGATTGCCTACTCGTTCACAAGTGACGACCCGTTACAGTTCCCCGATTTCGACGAGGTCAAGAAGGCGCTGGAGGAAGCCTGATCCCGTTTGGCGATTCCGCGCTCAGCGGACCTATCATTTAGAATTAGCGACACCTTATTATGAGTTCCCGGAACAATTCTTTTGACGCATTGCGAACCCTCGGTTCCGAAGCCGGTGACCGGCGTTATTATTACTCGCTGCCGGCGCTGGAGGAAGCCGGCCTGGGAAAGATTTCCCGGTTGCCGGTTTCGATCCGGGTGCTGTTGGAGTCGGTGTTGCGGAATTGCGACGGGAAACGGATCGCCGAGGAGGATGTCGCCCAGTTGGCAGGCTGGGAGGCGGCCTCCCCTAGCAAGCGGGAAATTCCTTTCGTGGTCTCGCGTATCGTGTTGCAGGATTTTACCGGAGTTCCGCTGCTGGTTGATTTGGCCGCGATGCGCTCCGCGGTTGCCGCGGTGGGCAAGGATCCGGATATGATCGAACCTCTGGTTCCGGTTGACCTGGTGGTGGATCACTCGATTCAGGTGGACCGGTTTCGGACCGCGGACGCGCTCGGCTTGAATGTCAAAATCGAATTTGAACGCAACATAGAACGCTACCGTTTTCTCAAATGGGGACAGCAGGCGTTTAAGACCTTCAGCGTGGTTCCACCGTCGGTGGGGATCGTGCATCAGGTTAACCTGGAGTACCTGGCGAAAATGGTTTTTGAGCGTGAGTTCGATGGCGGGCGGTTGTTCTATCCGGATTCGCTGGTGGGCACCGATTCCCATACGACCATGATCAACGGCCTCGGTATTGTGGGCTGGGGTGTGGGCGGCATTGAGGCCGAGTCGGGCATGTTGGGTCAGCCGGTTTATTTCCAGACTCCCGAAGTGATCGGAGTGCATCTCACCGGCGCCTTGAGCGAGGGCGCCACTGCCACGGATTTTGCGCTGCGGGTCACCGAGATGTTGCGCCGGGAAAATGTGGTGGGGAAGTTCGTTGAGTTTTTCGGCGACGGCGCCGCGCGCCTGACCGTTGCCGACCGGGCGACGGTGGCCAATATGGCCCCGGAATACGGCGCCACCGTCGGGTTCTTCCCGGTGGATGAAGAAAGTCTCAAATACCTGCGCGCCACCGGCCGCCCCGAGGCGTTGATTGATTCGGTCCGTGAGTACTATCTCGCTCAGGGCATGTTCGGTATGCCGGAGAAGGGCGAGATCGATTACACTAAAGTGCTCGAGTTGAACCTTGCTGAGATCGAGCCTTCGATTGCGGGACCCAAGCGACCCCAGGATCGCATGCCGGTGAGAGAGCTGAAGTCCCGTTTCGACGAGCTTTTCACCAGCGGCCCTTCCGCGGGTGGTTTTGGGAAATCCGCCGCCGACCGCGACGCGGAGGTCGAGGTGGCGCTAAACGATGTCACCGTGCACGCCGGGGATGTCGGATCCGGCAGCCAGGAACCTCGTCCGGACGGCACGGTCGCGGAGACCTGGGGCGAGTTGGAGATGGTGAACAACCGGCCTACCGATATTGAAACGTCTGATTTTGAGGCCACCGGTCCGTCCGACGGAGGAAACATCCGGCTGCGCCACGGCTCGGTTCTTATCGCGGCCATCACCAGCTGCACGAATACCAGTAATCCGAGTGTCATGCTGGCGGCCGGATTGCTGGCGAAAAAGGCGGTGGAAAAGGGCCTGACCGTTTCTCCGGCCGTCAAAACCAGTTTGGCTCCGGGTTCGCGGGTGGTGACCGATTATCTGCGGAAGACCGGACTCGACACCTACCTCGATCAACTCGGCTTCAACCTGGTCGGATACGGTTGCACCACCTGTATCGGCAACAGCGGTCCGCTCATGTCCGCGATCGAAGGCGCCGTTAAAGAGGGGGACCTGGTGGCCGCCAGCGTCCTGTCCGGCAATCGGAATTTCGAAGCCCGCATTCATGGGGCAATACGTGCCAACTTCCTGATGTCGCCGCCCCTGGTCGTGGCGTTCGCTCTGGCCGGGAGAGTGGATATTGATTTGGACAACGACCCCCTTGGCACCGACTCCGACGGAAAGCCGGTTTTCCTCAAGGATATCTGGCCGTCCGGGAAGGAAATCCAGGAAGCAATCACCGGCGGTCTCGACCCAGAGATGTTCACGAGCAAATACGAGAACGTGCTCGATGAGAATCCGGAGTGGGCGGAAATTGATGTTGCCGGGGGGCAATTGTACCAGTGGAACGAGGACAGCACGTACATCCAACAGCCTCCCTACTTCGAGGATTTTTCCATGAACGCCGGAAAGGCGGAGGATGTTAAGGGTATGCGGCCGCTTGCCATCCTGGGGGATTCGGTGACCACCGATCATATTTCTCCCGCCGGAGCGTTTGGAAAGGAAACCCCGGCGGGGAAATACCTTCTGTCCAAAGATGTGGAGCCGGCTCAGTTCAACTCCTATGGGGCGCGGCGCGGAAACGACCGCATCATGACCCGCGGAACTTTTGCCAACGTGCGTATCAAGAACAAGATGGCCGACGGCAAGGAGGGCGGTTTCACCAAGGTGATGCCGGAGGCGGAACCGGCGACGATTTATGATGCGGCCTGTCGTTACGCCGAGCGGGAGATTCCCCTGATCGTCTTCGCGGGCAGCGACTACGGCATGGGCAGTTCCCGGGACTGGGCGGCCAAAGGGACGCGCCTCTTGGGCGTTCGCGCGGTGGTGGCGACCAGTTTCGAGCGCATTCATCGCAGCAATCTGATCGGAATGGGAGTCATGCCGCTGCAGTTCCCCGAAGGAGTCAGCGCGGAAACCCTCGAATTGGACGGGTCCGAAACCTTCTCCACCGAGGGGATTTCCGATGATATGAAGCCGGGGCAGACCGTCACCCTGGTGATTGAGCGGGCCGACGGTGCCGTTGATCGCTTGGAACTGATCGCCCGCATCGACACGGCGATAGAATTCGAGTATTATCGTCACGGGGGCATACTTCCCTATGTCCTGCGCGAAATTCTAAAATCCTGAAACTGTTTGGCATTGATGGCGTACTATGTCTGATAAGGAAAAACCGGCCTTTCTGGTCGACGCCTATTCCGATCCCGCCATCGTCAAGGTCAATGGGCGTGTTAATTTCGCCAACAGCGGGCCATTGCGAGATTTTTTTGATCAGGTGATCTCCTCCGGCTGTCAGCGTTTTGTGATCGATTTCCGCAATTGTTCGGGAATGGACAGTACCTTCCTTGGAATCCTGGCGGGCGTGGCCCTTGAACTCCGCAGAAAACAGCCTCCGGGACGGGTGCTTCTCTGTCGCCTGGGCGAACGAAATTTAGAGCTTATCCGCAATCTGGGTTTGCATCGGATCATGGAGGTGGACGCGGGGGATCGGGTCGTTAGTGGCGGCACTGCGGCGTTACCCGCGGGCAAGGAGGACGAGTCTCAATCCGACAAGGCTCGAATGGTCCTTGAGGCGCATGAGAATCTGGTGAAGGCTGACGAGGAAAACCGCAGCAAGTTTCAGGACGTCATTGCTTACCTCAAGAATCAGGTTGAGTCAAAATAGGGCGGGGAATGGGATCAGTAGGGTAGCGGCACGGTCAAATGCTAGACGTCATACTTACGATTGCGGTGGTTTTTGCGGTCGCGCTCGGCATTCTCAGCCTGAAGTCCCGTCGGGCTATGGTGCGATTGGACGAGGAAAATCAACGGCTCCGCCAGGAGAAACAGATGGTGCTCGATTTCATGCACGACATGGTCGAGGCGTTGGGAGAGGGGCTGGATAAGAATGAGCTTTACCAGCGCATTGTTCACGCCGCGATTCTCAGTAGTGGTGCGCTCAGTGCCTGTGTTTTCGAGCTCACTCCGGAAGGGAAGCTCAAGGGGGTTGCGGTTGAGGGATTGTTTCCGCCCCAGCGCCCGGTTCCGGAGAGTTCCCGGGTCAAGCTGACCACCCGGGCGAAGTTCATCGAACAGGTGCTGAAATCGGAGGTCCTGCAAATCGGGGAAGGGGTCATTGGCTCCGCTGCCCAGTCCAGAGAGGTGATTTTGGTGGAGGACGGAGAGAACGATGAGCGCATTGTCACACACGACGATTCTTCGCTGGTGGTCAAATCGATGATCGCCGCCCCCATTCTCTTCCGCAAACAGCTGATCGGTGTGCTTGCGGTTGCGAATCCTTCGGATGGATTCAGTTTCAACCAGACCGATGTTTCTTTGATCCAGACCCTGGCCGAACAGGCGGGCCTGGCCATTCACAATTCTTTTCTTCTCAACCTCCAACTTGAGAAGCGCAAGCTGGACGTCGACCTCACCCTTGCGAGCAACATTCAGCAAATGCTGCTACCCACCACGTTCCCGCAGATCGAATCTCTCGATATCGACGCGTTTTATGTGCCCGCCCAGAAAGTGGGCGGCGACCTTTACGACTTCTTTCCGCTTGATGATGGACGACTGGGGGTGGCGGTGGCCGATGTCTCGGGAAAAGGGATTCCAGCGTCGTTGTTGATGACGATTTGCCGTACCAATTTGCGCCATTACTCGCGCCTTCATGCGTCGCCTTCACGCGTTTTGTGCGAACTCAACCGCTCCATGGCGCCGGACATGCGCGGGGATATGTTTATAACGCTCGTTTACGCTGTGATCGACGTGCAGGCCGGGCATATTACGTTCTGCCGCTGTGGACATGAACGTCCTCTCCACGGGCGGCACGACTCAAAGGCCGGAATCTTTGTCACCGAAATGCTGGCTTCGGAAGGGATGGCGGTCGGAATGGTGTCGGACGACCTGTTTGACAGCGTGATCGAGGAGAAACGAATCCCATTTGAAACCGGGGATATCTTTCTGCTCTATACCGACGGAGTAACAGAGGCTTGTAACGAAGAGGGGCTGGAGTTTTCGACCGGCAGGCTGGCGGATGTGGTCAAGACTCTGCGTAATCGTCCGGCGCAGGAGCTCAATCTTGGCATCATCGAAACCGTCGATCGTTTTGCCGGCAACCTTTCTTCCTACGCGGACGATATCACGCTGGTCGCAATAAGGAGGACCTGAACATCCCCTCAGGGGTTTTGATAACACTTTACTCTCCGGTAGCCCGTCGGTAACTTGGCCGGATATGACTACGGTGCAAACGGCAGCGGGGCGCTACGCGCTTCCCGACAAAACCGGACATTTCGGGCTTTATGGGGGCATGTTCGTGCCCGAAACGCTGGTGACCCCGCTTCAGGAACTCGGAGCGGCTTATGAGGAAGCCTGGAACGACCCCGCTTTCCGCGCGGACCTGGACGCACGTCTTCGTACCTACGCGGGCCGGCCAACCGAGCTTTATTTTGCCGAGCGCCTGACCAGGCATCTCGGCGGCGCCCGGATCTATCTGAAACGGGAAGATCTTCTGCACACCGGGGCGCACAAGATCAACAACGCCCTCGGCCAGGCGCTGCTGGCCAAAAGAATGGGCAAGACGAGGGTCATAGCAGAGACTGGAGCAGGCCAGCACGGTATCGCCACGGCGTCGGTCTGCGCGAACCTCGGGTTGGAGTGTGTGATTTATATGGGTGCCGTGGATATGGAACGGCAAGCGCTCAACGTCTACCGGATGCGCCTTTGCGGGGCGGAGGTTCGCGGAGTCGACGCCGGCCAACGGACGTTGAAGGAGGCCATCAACGAGGCGATGCGTGACTGGGTCACCAATGTCCGGTCCACCCATTACGTACTCGGATCCGCTCTTGGAGCGCATCCCTATCCGATGATGGTTCGCAATTTCCACAAAGTGATCGGGGAGGAAACCCGGCGGCAGATTCTGGAGGCCGAAGGGCGGTTGCCCGATGAACTGGCGGCTTGTGTGGGAGGAGGCAGCAATGCCATAGGATTTTTCTTCGATTTCCTGGACGATCCGGAGATTCGCCTGGTTGGGGTGGAGGCGGGAGGACGCGGCATCACGCCCGGTGAACACGCGGCCCGGTTTGAAGGAGGGAAGCTCGGGGTTTTGCAGGGATGCAAGACCTTCATCCTGCAGAATCCCGAAGGCCAGATCGAACTCACCCATTCCGTTTCCGCCGGACTCGATTACGCGGCCATCGGGCCTGAACACGCCTATTATCGCGACCAGGAGCGTATCCATTTCGCCTATTCCACAGACTCCGAAGCGCTCGAAGCGTTTCGGGCCTGCGCCTGTTTGGAGGGAATCATCCCGGCCCTGGAGTCCTCCCACGCCTTGGCATACGTTATGAAACGCGCGCCGGAAATGAGCTCCGATTCCTTGCTGGTCGTGAATCTTAGCGGACGCGGAGACAAGGATGTGCAAGAGGCATCCCGGTTTATCAAGGCCGGGGGCCGCGAGTGACGCCATGATAAGCATGACCGGATACGGGCGTGCCGCGGCGGCCTTTGATTCTTACGAGTTGTCGGTGGAGGTCTCGTCGGTCAACAAGCGGAATCTCGATGTTTCGGTTTCGCTGCCGCGGGAATGGAAGGACCTCGAAATCGGGGTGGCGGAACAGGTGCGTGGTTATTGCCGGCGGGGGAAGGTTTACCTTTCGATTCAAATGGGCCGGCTGGACGAAACCGGGAAGATCGTCTGGGACGATTCGATGGTGAGCAATGTGCTGGACCGCTTGCGGGACCTGGCTGAACGCCATGACGTTACTTTTGCGCCGGATGCGGACTTGTTGTATCGGATCGTGCGGGACTGCAGTGATTCCGGGAGGCTGCCTGAGGCGGAGACCTTTCGCGAGCGCCTGGACGCGGCCCTGGACAAGGCCCTGCAAGCGTGGTCCGAAATGCGTCGCAAAGAGGGAGCCATCCTCGCGGCCGATATGCAGGAACGGGCCGCGCTGATCCGGGAGTGGGTGAGGGAGATTAACGGGCTGGCGGAGGAAACGGTTCCGGCCTACCGGGAGTTGCTCCTCAGGCGTCTGCGACAAGCCGATCTGGAACTGGATCTGGACGACGATCGGGTATTGAAGGAAGTGGCGTTGTTTGCCGACCGATGTGATATCGCCGAGGAAGTGACCCGGCTAATGAGCCACTTGGATCAGTTGGAGATTCTGTTGCGCGAGACCAATGACGCGGTGGGGCGAAAAACGGATTTCCTCCTGCAGGAAATTAACCGGGAGATTAACACCATCGGAAGCAAGGCTTCGGATATTCGCGTTTCGCGACGGGTAATCGATTGCAAGAACGAATTGGAGCGAATTCGCGAGCAACTGCAGAATGTCGAATAAGCATACGGTGATTGTCATTGGAGGAGGCCTCGGAGGGTTGGCCGCTTCCATGCGGTTGGCCCATGACGGCAGGGAGGTTGTCGTGCTGGAGAAAAATTCCCGGGTCGGCGGCAAGTGCGATCAAGTGAGCTGGGAGGAATTTCGATTCGACGTGGGACCTTCGGTTCTGACCCTGCCGATTGTGTTGGAGCGCCTTTTCGCTGACGTAGGTCTCTCCCGTGAAGACTACCTCGAGATTGAGCGAGTGGAGCCCGGATGCCGGTACTTCTTTCCGGACGGGTCGCGCTTCGATTCTCCTGGCGGGGTGGAGGCGTTTTGTGATGCGGTTGAGAATTTCGCTCCGGGGGAAGGGAAATCGGCCGAACGGTTTCTTGCATACGGCAAACGGTTGTGGGAGATCAGCGAACCCTTTTTCTTGAGGAATCCGTTGGATTGGCAGGCTTTGAGGCGTTTTCGCCCGTGCCACGTTTCCGGTATGCTCGCATTGATGCGACCGGGGAGCATGCACCGGGTGGTAAGTGCGCACTTCAAGGATCCCCGGCTGGTACAGCTTTTTGATCGTTTCGCGACGTACAACGGCTCGGATCCGTATCGAACGCCGAGCGCCTTTAACGTGATTCCTTATGTGGAAATCGCTTTTGGTTCCTGGCGTTGCCGCGGCGGCATGTACGCACTGGCCGAAGCTCTATCCCGAGCGGCCCGGGATCTCGGGGTGTGTATCGAAACCGACACTCCCGTGCGAAGGGTGCGCTTTTCATCGAACGGAGATCGGGTTGATGGCGTGGAGCTGGAAGACGGCTCGGTACGCGAGGCCGCGAGCGTGATCGTCAATGCCGATGCGATGTCGGCTGTGACGGGCGAACTGCTGGCCGGACATCCCCGGGCCCGGGTGTGGCGAAATTCGCGGCAAAGCGAGGAGCCATCAAGCAGCGGCTACGTCCTTTGCCTTGCTTTGAATCGACGTTATTTGGAGTTGGCGCCCCACAATATCCTTTTCTGTCGGGATTATCGGCGGGAATTTGAGGAATTGTTTCGCCGCAAAAAACCCCTCGCCGAGCCGACCGTTTATGTCTCGGCGCCCGCCAAATGTGAAGCTGCCATGGCTCCGGCCGACAAAGAAGGTTGGTTTGTGCTCGTAAACGCACCCAGCGGGGATGGCGAGGGGAATGTCTGGCATGGCTATGATGAGGAAATTGTAAGACTTTTGCGCGACGGGCCGCTTCGGTTGGAGCCTTCGGATGTGCTTTGGCGCTGGACGCGAGGCCCGCATGATTTTCAGCAGACCTTCAACGCATGGAAAGGAGCGCTGTATGGAGCGAGCTCGAATCGGCTCTCGGCGGCGTTTAGACGCGTGCCCAACGCCGGGCGGGCGCGCGGACTTTATTTCGCCGGCGGCAGTGCCCACCCGGGGGGAGGAATTCCGCTTGTGCTTCTGAGTGGTACAATTGCGGCCGAAAAGGCAATTGCCGGGTGAAGAATAGAGTGGGGCGGGCCTTAGCAGAAAAGGGTGCTTTCCCCGCGGAAAGCACCCTTTGAAGTTTCGTGCGCTGACGCCGGAATCAGAAATTGAAGCGCGCCCCGGCGAGGAACCCGATTTCGCCGTCTTCAACGTCGATTTCGCCGATCAAACCGAGATTCTCCTGGATGAAATACTGAAGAGTGCCGGTAAAACCGACGTAATCGTCGTCGATATCACCACCGAAATTGACGTAGCGAATCTCACCCGCCAGCTCGAAATCCTGATTCAGTCTATGGCGCAGGCCTGCGCGGACTCCGAAACCGACCTCATCGACACTGCCGAACGGGCCTGGGAAATCAAATTCGGCATACTCGACACTCAGGCCGCCGTAGATGTCAGTGTCGTTTGCCACCGCATGACGGTAGGCGGCGCCCAAATGGGCCTGGGTATAATCGATGTCGTCGGTAAGGTAGCGAAACTGTCCGAAAACGAAGACTTGAGGGGCCACCAGGAACGAGCCGCGGACGCGGGGGCCGACGAAATCCTGGCCATCGGCATCCGGATAGAAGGCGATATTGCCTTCAATATAGTTGTAATTGATGCCGGCCGGGGGATCGGTCTGGGCGATGGCAAATACCGAAGTCATGAGGGTCGCGACCGTTAGTGAGGCGATGAGTTTTTTCATATGGCTGTAGGTTTGTTGGCTTATTGTTCTTGTTTTGTTTCCCGGGCCTGGAGGTGCAAAGGGTTTTTGCCGCCGGCCTGGACAGGTTGAAGGTGCTTGTTACGGACGACATGAATCCGGGTCAAGCAACAATGCGTGACCATGAATCAAATCGATGGTCCCGACCGAATGTTTATTCAGGTGAAAAGAACGGGTGAATGGGGAATTGCCTTGAGAGTCGTACTGGAGCTAGGGTGTTGTGTTTCCAATGAAGATTTATCCGGCGATCGATATTCTGGGAGGGCGTTGCGTGCGCCTCCACCGAGGAGAGAAGGATCAAGTTACGGTGTATTATGAAGACCCGGCGGAACCGGCCGACTTGTGGTGTCAGGCGGGTGCTGAATGGGTCCACGTGGTCGATCTGGATGGCGCCTTTGAAGGGGTGCCGGCCAATCGGGATGCGATTAGGCGGATAGCGTCCACCGGATTGCAGGTGGAGTTGGGCGGAGGAATACGCACCCGGGATGCGGTGCAAGAAGCGATTGAAATAGGGGTTTCACGGGTGGTGATCGGCACCCGCGCCTGCGAAAGCGACGGATTTGTCAGGGATTTGGTCAGAGATTTCGGAGAGCAAATCGCGGTCGGTATCGACGCGCGAAACGGAAAGGTAGCAGTGAACGGGTGGGTAAACACCACTGAGATCGGAGCGCTGGATCTCGCTCGACGCATGGTTGATTTGGGGGTTGGGACTCTGATCTACACTGATATAGCCACTGACGGAACGCTGACCGGACCCAATTTCGCGGCCCAGGAGGAACTCTTGGCAACGGTACCCGCGAACGTTATTGCCTCCGGAGGCGTTTCCCGGCGCGAGGATATCCAACATTTTGCCGATATCGCCCGACGATTTGCAAATCTGGATGGCGTTATCGTGGGAAAAGCCCTCTACGATGAAAAGGTGAGCTTGAAGGACCTGCTCGACTTAGCCAAACGGGCTTAATCCGGGGACGGATACCGGTTTGACTTGGCGCGGGATTTCGTGAGACTGCTGTTGAGCAGGTCGGGCTCTCACGACCGAAAGTTTGCCCATCTGTGAATGAGAAAGGCCTCTAATATGAAAACAGGAAAAACCCCTTATGGATCGGTGGTCGTCGGCGAGGAAGAAGAACTCTTCCGCCTGGCTCTGGAATTGGCGGAAGACCATTGTGGACACGGCACCGTTCCGAAGCCCAGCCTGGCCATGGCCGGAGGATCCACGCCGAAGGCGTTCTTCGATTTTTGCCGTGAGCATAACGCGATTCCCAAGCAGTTTGTTGACCATGGCGTCTGGTACACCAGTGACGAACGCATGGTGCCAATCTCCAGCGATGAGAGTAACTTCGGGAATCTTGACCGTTTGTTGCTAAGGCATTACGAAATCAAGGAGGAAAATAAATACCCATGGCCCACCGACATGTCGCCCGCGGAAGCGGCACATGTTTTTAACGATATGTGGAACAAGCAGCGAGGGCCCGCGGAATGTTTCGATGTCTGCTTTCTTGGGATTGGAGATGACTGCCACACCGCATCGCTTTTCCCGCACAGCCCGTTGTTGGCAAGTCAGGTCAAAGAGAATTTCGCGTCGGTCGAAGTCCCGGGACGAGGCTCAAGGCTCACCGTTACTCCCCACGGCTTTTCGCGTTGCGGAATAATCGTCGTGATGGCGATGGGCGAGTCAAAGGCGGTGCCACTTCTAAGCATATTTTCCAGCATCAGCCAGCCTGACCTCAGGCCAGCTCAGTTACTGAGTCATTATTCAGAAAAAGTGACCTGGCTACTCGATTCGGCGGCAGCTGCGAGAATTGAGATCTAGTCGTTTTGCAAAGTCCGTGACGTGCTCTCTGACTAAATCTAATTAAATAAAAAGCCAGGCTATTTATTATTGACAGTCTGAGAGGGTTGGGGATGGTGGGGGCATGGCATCGCGAAGAATCAAGGTTCAGGGGGACAGGAGTGCGGTGTATCATTGCATGAGCCGGATCGTGGGCAAACAGCACTTGCTGGAGGGGCTCGATCAGGAGGTTTTTCGCAAGATGATGTGGAAACAGGCTGATTTTTGCGGTGTGCGTGTGCTCACT
>JBJHCF010000008.1:0-130767 GCA_050506795.1 Opitutia bacterium | reverse complement strand
CTGCCGTGGACTATCGCGGAGGCACACCCATGACCTCCGCCGGGTTCAACCGCCGGATGCGGAAAACCGCATGTCCGGTGGTGTGGAAGGGCTGCGGGGCGCAATCCCCGCAGCCCCATCCGATCAGGGAAGAGCCGATGCGATTCGGCAAAGCTGCTTCGATCCACCGCCTAAACCGCGCCATTTACACTGAATCGGTATTTCCCTCTGCGCCTGCGCGTCTTTTCGCGCGTCATCTTCTTTCAATTCTAAATCTGGAGTGAGTCGAAATGATAATGTTCATTAGATGAAGGCATACTTGATCCAGGTCAAAAGGCGGAGGCGATTGCGCTTTGTTTTATTCCGGATGATTGGACATCATGAGCTATGGGTTTTCCATTGATCATACAAGGCGGCATGGGTGCCGGAGTTTCCGGGTGGCCTTTGGCGCGGGCGGTTTCCCTGGCGGGCCAGTTGGGTGTGGTGGCGGGAACGGCGTTGCCGACGATATTCTCGCGTCGCCTGCAATCCGAAGGGTTGGATGACAACTTCAAACGGGCGCTGGAGGCGTTTCCGATTCCGGATGTCGTGAAACGCGTCCTGAGTCGCTTCCAGGCAGGGGAGGGGAAGAGCGAGGAAGAACCTTTCAATCTCCATTCAATGCCCGGAATTCGCCAGCCCCGGAGTCTGCTCGAATTGACGGTGGTGGCGACTTTTGTGGAGGTGTTTTTGGCCAAGGAGGGGCACCGCGGTGTGGTCGGGATCAATCTCCTGGAAAAAATCCAAATGCCCACCCTGCCTACTTTGTTTGGCGCCATGTTGGCCGGGGTCGACTACGTCTTGATGGGGGCGGGAATTCCCCGCTCCATTCCCGGTGTGCTCGACGGCTTGTCCCGGGGCGAGCCGGTGGAAATGAAGGTCGATGTGCAGGGCGCCTTGCCGGGTGAGACCTTTGTGTCGTCGTTCGATCCGTCCGAATTTTGCGGCCGGCCTGCGCCGCGGTTGGCGCGGCCGCGATTTCTGGGGATTATTAGTTCGACCACCCTGGCGATTACCCTGGCCCGCAAGTCGAATGGGCAGGTCGACGGTTTTGTGGTGGAGGGACCGACCGCCGGCGGACACAACGCGCCGCCCCGGACGGGCGGCGAACTCACCGCCGACGGACAACCGGTTTACGGGGAGCGTGATCTGCCCGACTTGGAAAAAATCAGGGCGCTCGGACTGCCTTTCTGGCTGGCCGGCTCCTACGGTCGGCCGGGGCGGTTGGCGGAGGCGCGCGCCAAAGGCGCCGCCGGAATCCAGGTGGGAACGGCGTTCGCGTTTTGCCGGGAGTCGGGGATCCGGCCTGAGATTAAAGACGAAATGATCAATCGCAGCCGGTCCGGAACCGTCAGCGTTTTTACCGACCCGCTCGCGTCGCCCACCGGATTCCCCCTGAAGGTGGTCCGGATCGAGGGGACGGTATCCGAAGACGCGGTTTACCGGGAGCGCACCCGGATTTGTGATCTGGGTTACCTGCGCCGCCCCTACCGGATGGCGGACGGCAAGGTCGGTTATCGCTGTCCGGGCGAACCGGTCGAGGACTACCTGCGCAAGGGCGGGTCAGCGGTGGAAACGGTGGGTCGCAAGTGCGTTTGCAATGGGCTCCTGGCGACCGTCGGTCTCGGTCAGGTGCAGGCGGACGGGCGGGAGGAACTGCCGCTGGTTACCGCCGGCGACGACCTTTCCGAAATCTGTCGCTTCCTGAAAACCGGAGAGGATTCCTACTCGGCGGCTGACGTGGTGGAGCGGCTTTTACAGGAGGAAATCGATTTTGGCCATGCCTTCACCGCCTCCCAATCCGAATCGGCTTGAGTATGATTATTCGACCTAAAATCCGCGGCTTTTTATGCGTCACCGCTCATCCCGACGGCTGTGCCGCCAATGTCGGGGAGCAGATCGATTACGTCCGCCGGCGACCGGCTCTCCCGAATGGACCCCGCAACGTGCTGGTGATCGGCGCCTCCACCGGCTACGGGTTGTCCTCGCGCATCGCGGCGGCCTTCGGTTCGGACGCCGGCACGCTCGGTGTCTATTTCGAACGCCCGCCGTCGACCGGCAAGCCGGCCAGCGCCGGATGGTACAATTCGGTCGCTTTCGAGCGGTTCGCTCGAGAGGAGGGATTGTATGCCGAAAGTGTGAACGGCGATGCGTTTTCCAACGAGATCAAACAGCAGGTCGTCGAGACCATCGCCAGGGATCTAGGCGCGGTGGATCTGGTGATTTACAGTTTGGCTTCTCCCCGGCGAACCCACCCGGTCACCGGTGAGGTACACCGTTCCGTGATCAAACCGATCGGGGAAGCGTTCACCAGCCGGACGGTGGATATCGACAAGGGAATCATTCACGACATCACTCTGGAGCCGGCAACGTCCGACGAGGTGGAGGACACGGTGGCGGTGATGGGAGGTGATGACTGGGAAATGTGGATACAGGCGCTGATGGAAGGCGGCGTCCTCGCTCCCGGAGCCACTTCGGTGGCGTATTCTTACGTGGGACCGGAATTGACCTGGCCCATGTACCATCACGGCACCATCGGACGGGCCAAAGCGGATCTTGACCAACATGCCCGTGCCATCGACGCCCGGATGAAAGAAACGGGTGGCCGGGCCTTCGTATCGGTCAACAAAGCGGTGGTCACCCAGGCCAGCTCCGCGATTCCCGTGGTGCCCCTTTACATCGCATTGCTCTTCCGAGTGATGAAAGAGAAGGGGACTCACGAGGGCTGCGTGGAGCAGGCGCATCGGCTTTTCGCCGACCGGCTTTACGGCGGTGATGCTCCCGAACTCGACGCGGAAGGGCGAATCCGGTTGGACGATTGGGAAATGCGACCGGATGTTCAGGACCAGGTGCGACGCCTCTGGGATCAGGTCACCGGCGAGAATCTTTCCGCCCTGGCCGATATCGATGGCTACCGCGATGATTTTCTAAGACTCTTCGGTTTTGGAGTTCCCGAAGTGGATTACGAACGCGATATCGATCCCGCCGGCGAAATCACCGGTTCCGCGGAGCGGGTTGGCTAACGTCCGACCGCGTTTACGATCCAAGAGGTCAGAGCGAAACCGGATACATTTTGAGTTGCTCGGTTTGTGTCTTTTGGTAAACTTCCGGGAGATTGGCTTGGAAACTATGAATCCATTATGAAAAAGCCCTTTACCGAAAGTATTTTATAATGAAGTGTCCATTCTGCAAACGCTTGGTTCCTCCCTGGAAGATTGAGGTGCCACAATCGCAAGGCAACTATGAGGATTTATAAAATCAGGTACAATACCAAACTGACTGGGCTTTTGATCATGCTCTGCTCCCTATTTGTGGCGAGCTCGATGGGTAATCTTTATTCAGGTACACCCGTACGCTCGGAAAGACTGGAGCTTTTGCCAGAAGAGGGGTTTCTAGAGATTGAATTCGGGGCCTCATCTAGAGTGATGAGAGAGTTACTTGGTTACCCAACAGGGGTTTTCTTGATTGGGCTAAATCAAGTGCATGTATATGGAAACCGAGCAATGTTTTTCTTTAAAAGAGATGAAATGTATAAATATGTATTAGGCAGGAGCTTGTTACATCATGAACTGGAGAAATATATTGATGAGGATTGGCCGTTTGAGGAAACGACATTCGTTTTTCCTGCTTTTGATCTAACGTTGGGTGGTGTTTACAGTGATATTAAGGATCGGCTTGGAACAGAACGTGGGCTGGAATTGCCGGGAAGTGTTGTTATGATTAAAATGGAAGCGGTTGAAATAGGATTTCGATTCATTCGTGTTCAAGGGCGAAACGTTTATCTTTTATCAGAGGTTGTCGTTGAGAAGAATTGAAGGGTGGGGGAGAATGGGTTAGGAACGGTGTCCGTCCACAAGATTAGCCTGAACTTCAGGATTCGAGCGGATGACTGCAAATTCGCTATGAGCGACGATGAAGGGACCAGAATAGCGCCACGTTTTGACTGTAACGATGATTCCAGATATTATAATTATTTTTCTATTCTTCCTGTTTTTAATTGATACGTTTAAGGGTGTGAATATCGGCCTGGATGACCAGGTGAAAAAATATGAAATCTGGGTTGGTATAAAGCAAAATAAATTAAAATGGCGCAGGCTGTTTTATGTGTTTTTTATACTTTTTGTTGTGTTTGATGTTTTTGAATTCGCTCAAATTATTTCAGGATTCTTTCTGTGTGCCGCTTTTATTTCTTTAGCGTTTTATCATAGATTTTCAAGTTCAGATAAAAAGAGACTTAAATTTGCCTTTTGGATTTGCTTTTTATTTGCCTTTTGGATTTTGTTTATATTTTTTATAAGTGTTATCTAATTGTTGCCGCTCAAATTCTCGTCGTATTTTTGGCCAAATTGCGGCCGCGTGATTTTCGGTTGGATTTGTTCGCCATCCTGCCCAAAGGGCGCCAGATCTGCCACCTGGAACCTGCACCCCCGGAAATGTCCGGCTTAAGCACGGACCTACTGGGCGGAATCCGTAGCGCCCTGCTTTAGCGGGCGTCTGTGCGGTGTGCGGACGGCGGTTCCCGTCAAAGAGCCTCCGGCTGAAGCACGGAGCTACGCAAAAGGCCAAATCCAGTAGTGCCATGCTTATGTTAGGCCACGGAACCCCCAGCAAACAGCGAGGCACTTCCAGGGTCTGGCCAGTTTCGACCGCCATAAGCTGAGCCGGAGATTTGGCAAGCTTACCACGGAGCAATTTGATTTCGTAAAAGACGCTATCCGGCAATATCTCAATCTGTAGCGACTGGGGTTTGTGTCTGGAATCTTTCGCAAAATTGCTGGGCCGGTAGTTGGTGATGTTCTGGCGAGAGGAAAGACTTGAAGAATCAGGAGAAATCGCCGATATTGGTCCTCATGAACGCCGAACAAATCATCGAAGACATCCAGCGCCTTCCCGAAGAAGAACGGAACAAGGTCGTTGAGTTCGTGCGTCACCTGCCCAACGCCGAGACCATCGAAGCGATCAACGAACCGCTCGAAGGCTTGCAGCGCTTTGACAACGTCGAAGAGCTATTTAAAGAGCTCAAGAGCTGATGCGGACGATTGTTCGCAAGAGCCGTTTAAGAAGGACTTCAAAAAGCTTCATTCTTCCGGAAAAGACCTGGAGAAGCTGGCCGAGGTTCTCCGTTCGCTCCAGGAAGGCGACAAGCTGCCCGAGCGTTACCGCGATCATAATCTGATCGGTGATTACGCCGGTTGCCGCGAATGTCATATCAGCCCGGATTGGTTACTGATCTATCAAACGACCGCGACGGAACTGATCCTTGTGCGTACTGGTTCGCACAGCGAGTTGTTCTGCTGACTCTTGCCTTCTTGGTCGCCGCCCCCGGCCGCTGTAAACAACCGAAAAAAGCTTGCCCTGCCCGGACCGCAAGGCCCATTGATTACGGCGAACCTGTATAGGTTCGTTGGGCATGATCCTGTAGACCAAAAACCACGCCTGGGTTTATGGCATTGCTGAACGGTGAAGATTCTCACACGGAGACACGTCCTCGACGAGCTCAGGCCGGTAAGAGCTCACGGAGGTATGTCCGGTAGAAATCTCCGTGTCTTAGTGCCTCCGTGTGAGCCGAATTTTCGCTATATTTATTTGCTTCATCAAACGATGAACTGCCTTAACCGAGTAGCATTCGTATTGGAGGATTCGTTACCGCCAAAACAATGCAGAATCAGTACCCTGCCAAAGGAAGACCGGAGATGCGTTCGAAATGGTTCCGGTTGCGTGTGAGAAGGGTCAGGCTGTGTTGCAATGCCGTCGCGGCGATCCAGGCGTCGTGATCGCCGATCGGATTGCCATCGGACCTGAGGGCCCGTTCGATCCGGCTCGTTCGCCATGCGGTTTCGAGGTCGGGGAAAAGGCATTTGTAGGGACGAAGAAAGCGATCCGCGATTTCCATTCCCGAATCGGCGTAACCCTCCAGGAACTCCATGCGTGTAATCAGGCTGTAAGCGAGATAGTCGCCTCGCCAGTTCGTCAGGAACGCGTGAGCCGCGCCGTGTTCGTTGCGCTTCAACTCCTTTTGCAGGTCGATGAGAAAACAGGTATCGAGCAACATAGGCTACCGCTCCCAGTTTGTGGACGTGCGAACAGTGCGACCGCGGCTGGTGCGCTCGTCCATCCTGGCAAGGGTTTTCTCGTCGAGGTAGGGAGTCATACCGGACGATTCCAACTCTTTGTAGTACCGAAGGATCTCATTCCCGTCGCCCAGCGGCAGGGCGTCATCCCAGCGCGCCCGCCGGATTACGGAGGAAAAGCTCTCCCCGGGATGCTTGCGGGCGGCCTTGAGGCGATTGTAGGAATCGACGGATAAGGAGATCGTTTTCGATGCCATGCATGCAGCATGCACAGAGGTCGGTTCTTTGTCAAGGCTCCAACCACCATCCGTTCCAATCACTGTGCCGTCCCGCTTCGGACCTGGGAGTTGGGCTTGTGTTTCGGTGGGGAAGGCGGTAACGGTGGCGGCTCATTTTTATTGATCGCCGCCATGAATGAAGTCTATCGCACCATCCCGCACCGTCCGCCGTTTTTGTTCGTTGATGAAGTCATCGGCGAGGAAGGGGACTCCCTGACCGCCCGCCGGGTGCTTCGTCCGGACGAACCTCACTTTACCGGACACTACCCGGGGAATCCGATCATGCCCGGGGTGCTGCTGTGTGAAGCGGTGTTCCAGGCGGGAGCCATTCTGCTGGTCAAGCGGGAAGGCGGCGATCTGGCCGGGCGAACCCCCGTGCTCACCCGCATCAGCGACGCCCGGTTCAAGAACATCGCCCGCCCGGGCGACGAGTTGACGATTGTGGCTACCTGGAAGGAAGTGCACGGTCCATTTCATTTCCTGCATGGACTGATCACCTCCGGGACGCGCAAGATCCTGACCATTGATTTCGGGCTGGCACTGATCGAAGAGAAGAAGTGAACGCATCCCCGCCGCAGACCATGAGTTTTCTCAATCTTCAGGACAAAACGATTCTCGTATTCGGCGTGGCCAACCGTAAAAGCGTGGCCTGGCACACCGCCAAGGCCCTGCGTGAGGAAGGAGCGAAGGTGGTTTACAGCGTGCGTTCCGAGCAGCGACGGGAACAGGTGCGCAAGCTGGCGGGCGATGTCCCGATTTATGTCTGCGACGTCGAGCGGGAGTCGGAAATCAACGCTTTGGCCGAAGCGGTGGGACGGGAGCAGGGTCCCCTGCATGGAATGGTCCATTCCATCGCCTTTGCCAACTACAGCGAGGGCTTTCGTCCCTTCCACGAGACCCGTCGGGAAGATTTTTTGCAGGCGACGGCGATTTCCTGTTTTTCGCTGGTGGACATCGCTCGAGCCTTCAAGCCTTACCTGGACCCCAGGGCTTCGGTGGTGGCGGTGAGCATCTCGTCGCACCTGGTGACGGCCGAAAACTACGGTTACATGTCGCCCATCAAGTCGGCCCTCGACGGTGTGGTGCGAAACCTGGCGAAATCGTTCAGCGCCGACACGGAAATCCGTTTCAACACGGTCAACGCCGGATTGCTCAAAACCAGCGCTTCGGCCGGCATACCCGGGTACATCGAGAGTTACCTTTACGCCGAGAAAATGACCTTCCGCAAGCGCGCCCTGGACACCGCGGAGGTGGCCAACGGCATCCTCTACCTGCTGAGCGAACGCTCCAGCGGGATGAACGGGACCGGTCTGGTCATCGATGCCGGGCTCGGGTGCAATTATTTCGATCGGGAGTTGGTGGAGCGGGCCATGCGGGAGTGAGGGCGGGAGCCCTGTTTGCCGGCCCTTTATGGGTGAATCGGGATAAAACGGTGACTTTTCCTCCGCTTTGCGATAGGGATTTATATCGAATCCAGTTGTTTTCCTGCCGTTCAGGAAGTTGAAAGTTCGGAGAAAAGCCTGCTTTGCGGTCGCTTTTTGACTGTAAAGCTGTTTTGTCCGTTGGCACTCCGGAAGGGGTCAATCTTCCTGCGTTTGAAATTCCAGCACGCTATGTTACATCGTACACTTGTCCCCACACTTTTGACTTCCGTTCTCCTTACCCGCGGCGCGCGAATGTGCGCCGCCGCTGTATTTATCGCCTCGTTGGCGGCGCCGCTTGAGGCGCAGCAGATTCGCATCAACGAGGTCATGGCTTCGAACGGGTCTATCGTGGCCGACGAGGACGGCGACTTTGAGGATTGGGTGGAACTGCACAATTTCGGTTCCGAGCCCGTAAATCTCGAAGGGTGGGGGCTTTCCGACGACTACGATCGGCCGTTCCGCTGGGTTTTTCCCGCGCGCGTTATTGGTCCGGATGAGTTCCTGCTGGTCTGGGCTTCGGGCAAGGACCGCACCGATCCTGCGGCTCCGCTGCACACCAACTACAGTATCAGTTCCGCCGGTGAGGAGGTCATTCTGACCCATCCGAACGGAACCCGGGTCGACGAGCTTCCGCCGACGGTCATACCCGGGGATGTTTCCCTGGGCCGGCTTCCCGGGCAGGGGGACGCTTGGTTCTTTTTCGATCAACCCACCCCGGGCGAGGCCAATACCACGCCCGGATATGATGAGATCCTCCCTCCTCCCGTTTTTTCGCATACCGGCGGTTTTTACACCGACCCGTTTTCACTGTCCCTGAGCGCTCCCGATGGGGTGACCATTCTTTACACGCTCGACGGGACCGAACCCAATCCGGACGAACTCGGCGGGTCAACCGTATCATATCCGTACAAAACCCGCTACCCCAACGGGTCTCTGCTGCAACGTACCTTGGAGACCTTTGTTTATGCCGGGCCGATTGAAATCAATGACCGGTCCGGTCACGCCAACCCGATTACCGGCATCACACAACTCTTCAGCAGCAACCCGCACTCTCCCCCGGGCGCTGTTTTTTCCGGGACACCCGTCCGCGCCGTCGCGGTTCGGGAAGGCGCTCTGCCAAGTCGTGCCGAAACCCACACGTTTTTCGTTCATCCGGAAGGAGAGTCCCGTTACGATGACATCCTGGTGCTGTCTATCGTTACCGACGAAAGGAATCTTTTCGATTATCATTCGGGAATATATGTGCCGGGAATTTATGCCGACAATTGGTACGCGCAGACCAACTCTTTCAACAGCGGTTGGATACCGGCGAATTATCAGGGACGGGGGATGGATTGGGAGCGGCCGGCCCACTTGGAGATATTCGGAGACAACGGCGCCCGTGAACTCGCCCAGGGTGTCGGTTTGCGCTCTCATGGCGGCTGGTCGCGGTATTTTTCCTGGCGACGCTCGCTGCGATTGTACGCCCGGGGCGCCTACGACGAGCAGAACTCGTTTGACTACCCTTTATTGCCCGGATTGACCCAGCGCGGCGGAAGTGGCGCCCCGGTGGAAAGCTTCCAGCGCGTTATCCTGCGGAACTCGGGGAACGACTGGGATGGGACGCTTTTCCAGGACGCCCTGCAGCAATCATTGCTGAGTGAACTGCCGCTCGATTCGCAGTCCTATTCGCGGGCCATCGTCTATTTTATCAACGGCACCTTTTGGGGAATTAAGAATATTCGAGAGCGCCTGGATCAGCATTATGTGGCCAGCCATTACGACATGGATCCCGACGACGTGGTCATCCTGGATGTGCTTCCCGAAGTCGATCCCGCGTACGTTACCATGACGGACGGCCCGTACTACGCCGGTTTGCCCAAACCGAATCTGATGGTCAAACGGGGCACTCTTGATGATCGCGATGATTACCTGGCGATGTACAACTACGCCATACAAAACGATCTGTCCGATCCAGTGCACTTCGCGCACATGGAGACTCTGATGGACATCGAGAACTTCGCGACCTACTGGGCGGTCCATGTGTATGCCGGTAACCATGACTGGCCACAGAACAACAGGGATTTTTGGCGAAAGCGAACCGACGGGTACCAACCCGATGCGCCCTATGGGCATGACGGCCGCTGGCGTTGGATGGTTTTGGACCTGGATTTCGGGTTTGAGGGTGACGCCGGGCGGAACTCGTTGGCGCGCACCGTGGAGAATCGAAGCGTCGAACCGTTTGGCGGTTTCGGTACCTGGACCTGGCCGACCAACCTTTTCCAGAATCTTCTCGATAACGAAGGTTTCCGTAATAGGTTCATCAACCGCCTGGCGGAGATGGCGGTGCACTTCCACCCCGAGCGCGTCGACGCGGCGCTGGACGAGTTCAACGCCCGCATTGCCCCCTACCGCAGCGAGCATTGGGCGCGATGGGGGAGCGGGACGAATAACGGCAGCTTCATGCGAAGTTTCGCCGAACAGAGGGCGGCTCACGTGGCCGGCCACATCGAGGAGGTTTTCAATCTGCCCGGTTCGGCGCGGGTTTCGGTGTCGGACCCGGCGCAAATCGGCGGATGGCTGGAAATCAACGGCTTCACCGTCGACGGATCCCGTCCGGGAATCGAGACCGGAAGTTTGTATCAGGCTCCGGTTTTCGCCGCCGGTTCAAACTGGCGCTTTCTCGACGACGGCTCCGATCAGGGAACCGCCTGGAGGACCTCGGGGTTTTCCGATTCCGGCTGGAACGAAGGACCGGGAGCCTTTGGTTACGGCGACCAGGCATCGTTCAACACCGTGATCGATTACGGCGGCAACGCCGGTGACAAACACGTCACTACCTATTTTCGCAAGAGCTTTGACTGGACCGAGGGAACCCTTCCGGAGTCTCTTGACCTCGAAATGACTTTGGCCGGCGGCGCTGTGGTTTACCTCAACGGAGAGGAGGTGGTGCGCCATCGTCTTCCGGAAGGAGACATCGACCACACCACGCTGGCAGGCGCCCTGAGCAGCCCGAGCGCCGTATCCGGCCTGGCGGCCTGGTATGCCGCCGATGGGAATATGGACACGAGAACGGATGGCAGCGGCAACACCCGGGTGACCGCATGGAGTGATCTCTCGGGCAATGAGAGGCACGCCGCGCAGGGGTCAAACAATGATCAACCCGTTCTCATTGAAAACGAAATCAATGGCCGGCCGGTGGTACGGTTCAACGGGAGTAATCAATTCCTCGAAGCTCCCATAGATGATTACCGTGACGGCATGACCCTGTTCCTGGTGGCCCGGGTGCGTGATAACGGCGGCAGTTTCGACAGTTACCTGGGAACCAACGGCGCAGGACTGGGCAACGTGCTCTACCATGTTGGCAGCGGCGGCGGACGCGGACTTGGAATCACCCAGCCCAATGTGAACCTGGGCAACAACAATACCGCATCGGACCAGTGGGAACTGATTCGTATCGATGCCGACAGTACCTACACCCACACCATGACACGGGTGATGTCGGGACAATCGGTTAGTGTGCAACTCGGCAACACCGGAGGAACGGTTAACAACCTGACCCTGGGGGCGTCGAAACATTCTGGCGAGGGGATTACCGACCACCTTCCGGTGGACATCGCCGAAGTGTTGGTTTACGACCGTCAACTCACCGCGGGAGAGGTTGCCGGAGTACAGGATTTTCTCAGCATGAAGTACGGCTTCTCCGGGACGCTTCCCGAATTCGACGACTTGCGCGCCTGGTTCGCGGCCGATGGGGACATGACCACCCGCTCCACTTTTGGCGGCGCTCGGGTGACGTCTTGGACCGATCTTTCGGGCAACGGCAGCCATGCGGTGCAAGGATCGAATTCCGCGCAGCCGCTCCTGGTCGATAACGAGCTGAACGGTCGTCCCGTCGTTCGCTTCAGTGGAGGCGGAGGAAGTTTCGGCAATCAAAACAACTTTCTTGAGGCCCCCATCGATGATTACCGTGACGGCATGACCCTCTTTCTGGTGGCCCGGGTACGTGACAACGGCGGGGGTTTCGACAGTTACCTGGGAACCAACGGCGCCGGACTGGGCAACGTGCTCTACCATGTTGGCAGCGGCGGCGGACGCGGACTTGGAATCACCCAGCCGAATGTGAATCTGGGGAACAACACGACGTTTTCCAGCGAGTGGGAATTGATTCGTATCGATGCGGATAGTACCTATACGCACACCATGACCCGGGTGCTGTCCGGTGATTCGGTTACGGTGCAGTTGGGCAATACCGGCGGCACGGTCAATAATTTGACCCTGGGAGCCTCAAAGCATTCCGGGGAGGGGATCACGGATTTCCTCCCGGTGGATATCGCCGAAGTGATCCTCTACGGGCGGGAACTGGAAAGCGGCGAAATTCTTGCCGCCCAACGGTACCTGGCGGAAAAATACGGTTTCGCTTTGCCCGATGTCGGCACCTTCGTTTACCAGGTGGATGCCGGAGCAGTGACCTCAGGCGAGAACATCCTCGCCGTGGAAGTGCACCTGGAAACTCCGTTTCAGGATCTCTTTCAATTCGACCTGTCGGCCGCCGCCAACGTGGCTTCCTCCGATCCGGTTTGGTCCAACACTTATTTCCAGGGGGTCCCGGTGGAGGTGCGCGCCGTGCCACGCGGAGGTTACCGGTTTGTCGGTTGGGCGGGTCGCGAAGAAACGGACGAATCTCTTACCTTGAACCTCGACGGGGATGTCACACTCATCCCGCTTTTTGAGGTTGATGAGGCTGAATTGGCGGACGCCATCCCCACTCCGCATGTGATCTCCTCGGGCCCCTATCATTTTAATGAGTGGTCGGCCGACGAGCCGGCCGGAACCTACCCGCCGAATATGATTTTCGAGCAAACGGCGTCCGAGGACCCGGACCTGGCCGTGGCGATGGATTCGTATTGGGTACTTCCCTACGATCTGGAAAGCCGCAGCCGGGTCAATGGCCTCGGCGGTGACGGCTTTGCTTTCATCAACACCTCGAATGCCCAGGATCACCCGGAGGCCGGTTTTCTTGGTTCCGCCCTGCTGGCGCTCGATACCCGCGGCGAGGAAGATATTCGGGTTACCTGGCGTGCGGGAACCGTCCAGCCCAACAGCCGCGTTTACAACTTGCGACTTCAGTATCGGATCGGTGATAGCGGGCCGTTTCTCGACGTCCTGGACGACGTGGGTATGCCGGTGGAATACCAGAGAAACCCGGATGCGGGTCACACCGAAGTGATCGGGCCGGTTTCACTGCCCGCCGATGCCGAGGACCGGCCACTGGTGCAGTTGCGCTGGAAGTACTATTACACCGGCGTGCGCCTGGATCCCGACAGCGGCCAGCGGTCGCAATTGCGCATTGATGAAATTCTGGTGGCCAGCGGCGATCTGTCCGGGGAAATCACGCTTGCCTTTGAAGACCTGCATCCCGCCGGACAGGCGGACAAGCCTTTGATGCCCTTCAAGGTGACGGCGCGTGATGAGGGCGGGACACCCGACTTGAGCTTCGGAGGCGACATCACCGTTTCCCTGGAGGAAGGGCCGGGCAATCTCAGCGGAACGCTGACCCGCACGGCCTCCGGGGGAGAGGCGGTGTTTGACGATCTGATGGTCGATGCGCCCGGACAATACCGGTTGCGGGCGGAGGCCGACGACGCTGATTCGGCGGTCAGTGCCCCGCTTACGGTGGCGGCGGTGACCGAGATTCTCATGCCGCGCGTTATCCAGGGAGTGGAGCCGGAAAACAACGATCGTGTGCCGTTTGCCTATCGGGTACGCATCGACGGGCTCCTGCCGAATGCCACCTACCGCTACGGCAATCGCGTCGAGGAGGAAGGCGAGGCCCCGGACCAGGATGGCGCGGGCAATATGCTTTTGGTTTTCACCGACGGCGGCTCATTCGTCCGGAATACCGACGCGCCCGATTTTGCCCCGGATCAGTTGGGGGTTCGTCACGCGGAATTCACGACTGACAGTTCCGGATCGTACGAGGGCTGGTTCGTGACCGAGCCCACCGGTAATCGCCGCTTCGTGCCCGGAGACGATCTGCGTATGCGGATCCTTCTAAACGATGGCGCCGGGGGTGAGGATTTCCATTTTTATCTCTCCACCCACAGCCCGGTTCGGGTGACGCCGTTCGGCGACCAACCCGAGCAGGGGAGCTCGCTCTACGGGGAATCGTTGGCCGGGCCCCGGAGCTTCCTGTTTCTCTATGATGACGCGGATGGAGCCTCCCGTCCGGTGGCCGGAACCGTAGTGGAGTCCACGGGCGCCGAGGTCGACGACCGCTACGCCACGTTTTATCTTGGGCAGGTCGCCGGACGCGACGGATTCTGGGGCAGCTTGATCCCGAACAATCTCGCCGACGGTATTCTTCGGTTGGAGGAGCGTTCGTTGCTGGACGGGAGCCTTCTCGATGCGGCAGTGCTGGATGAGCCCTTGCAGGGAACCGTAATGGCGTCCCATGGTTCGACACCGGTTTTTGCCGATCTGCGTGAGGGGCCGGTGTTTCTGCCTCAGGGAGACGGTTTGTGGAACGTGGGATCGAACTGGAGCGGCGGGGTGATTCCCAACGGCGCCGGCGAACCGGCGATCATCCACCTCACCGCCGACAACAACCGCGAGGTTTCTCTCGGTCAGAATATAACCATCGGGCGACTGTTTCTCGATAATGATACCACCTCCCGGAATCGCCTGGTCGGGGCCGGGGGCGGACTGTCATTCCAAGGCGCCGGCGGAAACCTGCCGATCGTAAGGGTAGGAGGGTTCGGAACCGGATTCCACGAGTTTAATATTTCTGAAGGGATCACCCTTAACGACACCCTGCGGATCGCGGTGGATAACGTCACCTCCGACGGCGAGTATGGCGCTTTGCGTATCCGAGAGGACCTTACGGGTAGCGGCGGCCTGATCAAGGAAGGGGCCGGGGTGCTTTCACTCACCGGCGGGGGGAAAACTTTCACCGGTCCGACTGTGGTCGACGGCGGCGTATTGCGGGTGACGGAGTCGTCCGTCCCGACCGCGACCTCCGGTGTGTCCGTGACCTCCATGGGGCAATTGCGCCTGGTGTCGCACGGTCCCGGACGGGTGTACACCTTTGGCGGAGACCTGACGCTCGATAGTCTGGGTCCTGACGAAGGTCCGGTTGTCCTGCCGCAGGCCGGCCGCCTGGGGGCGTTGCGGCTCGATCCCGAACTGGAAATGCGGGACTCCGAAGACGACGTGCACGAAGGCACGGTCACCAACAACATCGAATTCGCCGGCGATTCGCATGTCCATGTGGACGGCACGTCCAATAGGCTGACGCTCTCCGGAACCTTGTCCGGCTCCGGGACTCTGTTGAAGTCCGGAGGCGGCACGGTGGTGCTGACCGGCAACAACGACTTGTACACCGGGGGAACCACGATTGTGACCGGAACGCTGTTCGTGCAGGAGGGTTCCGGTTTGGGCACCGGGCCCCTGGAAATGATCGCCTTTGATGGATCCGAACCGTTACTGGTCCTCAACAATGCGGTGCAAACCGTGGCTTTACTCGAAGGCGAACTGGATGACCTCAGCGCCATCACGATTACCCTGGACAACGGTACGGTGCTCGATGTCGCCCAGGCCGTGGATTCCAGGTTCCAGGGTTCATTGACCGGGGGCGGCTCCCTGCTGAAGCGCGGGGAAGGCGTTCTTCGTTTGACCCGCGGGCCCAACACGCTGCTCGGCACGGTTTCCGTGCAGGAGGGGGTGTTGGAGGTCACGGAGTCGTCTCAACCCTCCCAGACGGCGCAGTTGAGTGTGTCCCCGGGGGGGCAATTGCGTCTGACATCGACCGGCGAACGCACGTACACTTTCGGTTCCGGTCCGCTATCGATCGAAGGCGCCGGCATCGACCCCGAGGCGTCGGCCAGCAAGGGAGCGCTGCGTCAGGAGGGATCGGACGCGACCGATGTGGCGACCATTACCAACGCGATCGCGCTGGAGGGCGGTCTGGCGGGCATCCATGTCAATCGCGACGAAGGCGCCGGTTCAACCCTGGTGCTAGAGGGCAACCTGTCCGGTCCCGCCGATTTGTTTAAAACCGGCGGTGGTACGCTGATTTTGGAAGGCGCCAACACGGAATGGAGTGGGGGAACCCTGGTTGAGAACGGACTCCTGGTGGTGGAACCCGGGTCGCGGCTGGGTCCGGGAGCTTTGATCTTCACCGATCCCGATCGCGAACGCCGGGTGGAGTTGCGTCAGGCCGAGCAAACCGTGGGTGGCCTCAGCGGTGACGTCGAAGAGCCCGAAGGCGGCACCCTGGACCTATTGCTGGGGGGAGGGCATATCCTCACCGTGAATCAGGAAAGCGCGGGCTTGTTCGCCGGCAATATTTTGGGATCCGGATCGTTCGTTAAGACCGGGTTGGCCACTTTGCGGCTGACCGGCGTCAGTGCCCTGGAAGGGGAAGTGCTGGTCGAGGAAGGCGCTTTGCGGATTGACGGTGAAATGACGGCGGCAGCGGAACTGGCGGCCGGGGAGAACGGTTCGATTGAGGGAACCGGATTCGTGGGCGCCCTGGGCGGCAGCGGTCGCGTCGCTCCCGGAGGAGAATCCGCCGGTATCCTGGATGCGGTAACGTTTGATCCCGTTGACGGGCTCGGGGCGGCATTTGTCTTCGGCGGAACGGGATCTCCGAATTACGAAAACCGGACTGACAGCGGCAACGCCGTGTTGCGGCTGCCCGGGACGAGCGGATTCGGCGGGGATTTGGGAGCGGGCAATACGGTGTCGATTTTTCTGGACGTAGCCGGTTTGCAGGCCGGTGACGAGTTCCGCGGCGGTTTCTTCGTCGAGACCTCATCGGACTTTGGCGGCCGGATCGGCAATGCCGAATTCCGCTTCTTCCTGCGCGATGCCGTGGGCGAAGAAAATTTCCGCGGGACCGCCTACCGGTCCTATTCCGGCCCTTTGACCGCATCCGTCGATACGGTGGAGGAGAACGGCGGACGGGTCATGCGGGTCACTTGGGAAACGGGGACGACCCTTACCTACGGCGAATGGGCGGCGAGCCATTTTGACGATCCCGATGATCAGTCCGTGGCCGGCCCTGAAGCCGATCCCGACGGGGATGGTGTGAAAAACCTGGTGGAATACGCGTTGGGAAGGGATCCCCTGCAGGCCAGCCGTGCCGGTCTGCCGGAGGTTGAGTACACGGAGGAGGGAGCGGCGATCGTTTTTCGTCGGGACCCGAACCTGGGGGACATCGCTTATGTCGTTGAAGCTTCGAATGATCTGGAATCCTGGGACGAAATCCTCTACGACTCCAGGGAGAATACCCAACCCAATAATCAGGGGGATTTTATGCGAATCGAGGACCCATCCGGCGAATTTCGTCGATTCCTGCGTCTGCGGGTGATCCTCCTGGAATGATCTTATGGTTTTTTTGCCTGATTTGTTCTTGAATTTACCGGGGTCGCTCCTTTGAATGCTTTACAGGAATTAAACTCATATCGACTACATGAAACTGAAAAAACTCTTCCTTCTCATCCCTTTGCTCGTCCTCCCCTTCATGTTCTCCGCTTGCGTTACGAGCGAACGTATGGGAACGAAACACACACTTGTGTTGGGAGGGTTGTATGAGTCCAAGCAAGGCAGTTACGCTCCCGTTCCCAAAACCACGCTCGCGCTTCGCCGCGCGGAGCTGGATCCCGCCGCGCCCTATACGGGTAACAACGTGAGTTTCCTGTGGGGCATGTTTACCTATTATGATTATTGAGCCGGCGGGTGTCATCCCGCTTGGTTGGTATTTTTGAATGAGGCCGCCCATCCGATCGATGGCGGCCTTAATTGTTAATGGAAGCCAAGAGCCAGCATTCCAGCAACGTGGCCCGTTTCCTCCCTGAGCGCGCCGCTTCCCAGCCCGACCGGGTGGCGCTCCGTCTGCCGAGGCGGCGGGGCGGCCGTCTCGCCTACTCGGACATGACGTTTGCCGAGTTAAACCAGGCGGTCGATCGGCGATGTCGTTATTTGGTGTCCCACGGCATCAGGCGGGGACGACGAGTGCTGCTGATGGTTAAGCCCGGTCGCGATTTGATTGTGGTGGTTTTCGCCCTGTTCAAGATTGGCGCCGTGCCGGTGGTGATCGACCCGGGGATGGGTATTCGCGGGTTTTTACGCTGTGTCGAGCGCACCCGGCCGGAGGCGTTGATTGCCATACCCCTGGGTCGGCTTGTCAGCCGGGTGTTTTCGCGGGCCTTTCGTACCGTTTCGATGCGTTTGGGCGCCGGCGAACCCGCCGTCGACAATACCGAGGACGAGCCTTTTCCCGCCTGCGAATGCGCGCCGGACGATCCCGCCGCGATCCTTTTCACCTCCGGCTCGACCGGTCCCGCCAAGGGGGTGTGTTATGAACACGGCATGTTTGAGGCCCAGGTGACCGCGATCCGGGACCATTACGGTATCGAACCCGGCGAGGTGGACCTGCCCATGCTGCCGGTTTTCGCCTTGTTCAATCCGGCTTTGGGGATGACTACGGTAGTCCCGGAAATGAATCCCAGCCGGCCGGCAACGGTCAATCCGGCTCATATCGTGGAGGCGATCCAGGCCTGCGGCGTGACCAACAGTTTCGGTTCACCCGTTCTTTGGAAAAAGATCGGCGGCTACTGCCGGCAAAACGAGATCCGTCTGCCGTCCCTTCGCCGCGTTCTCATGGCCGGAGCCCCGGTGCCGCCGGCTTTGGTGGAACAGTACCGCGAAATCGTTTCGGGGGGCGAAGTTCACAGTCCCTACGGCGCCACCGAAGCCTTGCCGGTCTCCTCGATTTCCGGAAGGGAAATCCTGGAGGAAACTCGAAGCGCCACTGAACGGGGCGCGGGTACCTGCGTGGGCCGGCCCTTGCCCGGAATGAAGGTTCGGATAGTCGAAGTCTCGGACCGGCCCGTGGCCCGTGCGGAGGAACTGCGCGACCTGCCGGCCGGGGAAATCGGCGAGATCCTGGTCTGCGGCGCCGTGGTGACCAAAGCCTATGACGCCGCTCCCGAAGCCACTGCCTTGGCCAAGGTGGAGGAGGAAGGCGTGATCTGGCACCGGATGGGGGATCTCGGTTATCTGGACGATCACGGGCGCCTCTGGTTCTGCGGTCGGGTGGCGGAGCGGGTGATCACTGCGGATGGAACCCTTTACACCGACTGCTGCGAAGCGATATTCAACCAGACGGCCGGTGTCTTTCGTACGGCATTGATTGGAGTGGGGGAAAAGGGACGTCAACGGCCGGCGCTGGTGGTCGAACCGGAGCCCGGGGCGTTTCCCCGCGGTACGGCGGCCCGCGAAGATCTCATCCGGCGGCTGCGGGAACAAGGCGGGCGCTTCGAGATCACCCGGGACATCGAAACCTTTTTCTTCGAAAAACACTTTCCGGTCGATGTGCGCCACAACGCCAAAATCCACCGGCTCACCCTGGCGCGCCGTTATTCGCGAACGACGACCTAGAGTCCTAAAACACGAAAAGTTGTTGTAGTTGAGTCAAGTTTTTCAAATCAGGTTGAAAGAAGTAGATCACGCTTCTAGCGTGAGTTTCGCACGCAAGATGCGTGCACTACTGCTGGTCTGAGGCTTTGCCTCGCTGGTGTGAATGCTGCTCGGTTAAGGCGGTGATCAAGGAGCAGAGCCAGATCGCATCAGCCCTTCCCCTGGAGGGCCATGCTCCCGCATGGCCGCGCGGGCATCCTGCCGGCACACCGGCGGCCCGGGAGCGCCGCCATCCAGGAAAGGGACGCGTGATCTCGTCTCGATTAGGTTTAATCAAACGATGAACCTGTTTAACCGGGTGCCATTCGACCCTTATTCGACGACGATACGCAAGGTTCCTCCGGTCCGCAGGGCCTGGTCCGGCAGCCGATAGGCTTCCAGCGGTTCACCGTTGAGAGTGAGCTCCCGGATCCGATTTCCCTGGCCTTCTCTTATGATCCTCAACGGCTCCTCACCCGCGTCGATCGTTACGGAATCGAAGAGGGGCACACTCACCAGGTAATAATCCTCGGCGGGTGAATAAGGGTAAAATCCCATGGCGTTGTAGACATACCAGGACGACATTTCACCGCCATCATCCATGCCGGGCAACGCTTTGCCCTCTTCGCCCACCCCGTAGAATTCATTCAGAAGGGTGTTCAGCACCGCCTGAGATTTCTCCTGCCGGTCCACAAAATAGTACAGGTGCGGGAAGTTGTGCGCCGGTTGGTTGCCGTGGATGTATTGACCGAGAAAACAGCACATGTTTCGTGCGATATAATTCGGGTTCCAGGGAATCGAGAAGAGCTGATCGAGCATGTGCTCGAACTCCGCCTCGGATTCGTACAGGGCAATCAATCCTTCGGTGTCATGAGGAACGAAGAAGGACGCGTTCCAGGCGTTCGCCTCACGGTACATGTAGTAGTAATGCGGGTGGAACGGGTTGAAGGGTTCGACGAAATCCCCGGATTCGAGCCTTCCTCTCATGAGTCCGGTTGAGGGATCGAATAGATTTCGGTAATTTCCGGAGCGCTCCATGAAGCGTTCGTAATTCTCGTCGTCGCCCAATTGTTCGGCCATAAGGGCGAGAGCGAAATCATCGTAAGCGTACTCGAGCGTTTTGGTCACGGCTGCTTTGGCCCGGCTGCCGACATCGGGATTCTCGACATGTGGAGTGGTGATATACCCCCGTTCCATGTATTCCTCGATGTACTCCCGAGGTCCGCCTTCAGTGGTGGCGTTCCGCAGCATCAACTCGTAGGCCTTTTCGACGTCAAAGTCGCGAATACCTCTCAAATAGGACCCGACAATGAAGGTGGTTGCCTGGTCGCCGTGAAAATAGTTCGGCAAAAAGCCCCTCTTTTCCCCCTGATCTATCAGCGAACGGATAACATCGGTGGTGACATCGGGAAAAAGGGTTCCCATTAAAACCAACTTGTTGCGGAACGTATCCCACAAAGCGGGGGTGGCGTAGTAGTTGAAGTCCGCTCTGACAATGTCTCCCCGAACATCGCGATAGTCGCCGTTCACGTCGGAGCGCAGATGAGGAAAAAGGAACGACCGGTAAAAGCCGGAATAGAACTGTTCCCTCTGCGCCGCGGTTCCGCCGGTCACTTTGATTTTTCGCAGGATCTGTTCCCAGATCTCGGAGGCGCTTGACCGCAATTCATCAAAACTCCGGCCGGCGGCTTCGGCCTCGAAGTTTTCCTTCGCGTTCTCAATGCTCACATAAGACAAAGCCAGATTGAGCGTCACCGTGTTCCGGTCGCCGCTGAGGGTGACAACGGATAACGGAGAATCACGGTCTCCAGCCTGAAAGTCCGCGATATCCTGATCGAACTCGGCGTAAAAATGGACGATGCGACCGGTGTTCTGATAGCCGGAAACGGCGTTGTCTCCGACCTGCCGGATTTCCCAATTCCGCACTCTTTCGTTGGAGCGTGAAAGGTCGAAGACAACCGTCGGCGTTTCGCCTTCGGGGTAGGTATAACGATGGGCGCCGGTCCGCGGGGTCGAGGTCAGTTCGACCTTCACATTATAATCGTCGAGAAACACCTCGTAAAACCCGGCGGTGGCCGATTCCGAATCCTTCGAAAAGTGCGACCCAAGCCGACTGTTATCGAGCGTTCCAGTTACCGGAATCACCGGAATATGGGCGTAATTCCAATGTCCCATGTTGGTGTGGGTGAAGGCCAGGATGAAGTCGTCCTCGTATTGATAACCGCTTCCGGTGCCGAATTCGGTGATCGGGCTCATCTGGACCATGGCGAACGGAAGGGCCGGTCCGGGATGGGTCAGGCCGGCCCAGACCCTCCACCCATCCGGGGGTTGGTAACCGATAAATTCCGGATCCAGGAGCGGTTCGGAGCCGATGAAAGGATTGACGTAGTTCGTCAGCCTGGACGTTTCATCATTCGCGTCTGCTTTGTCCGGGAGAACGAGGAGAAGACTGAGGAGGGAGAGACTGAGCGCGCGGGTTCCGTTTCTATTCATGGGTCGTTTCTGGTTTGAGCGTACTTATCTATATGTTTTTGCCATTTGGTTATAGGATCGAACGCCTGATAAGACAAGGGATTTCCGGGGTTGATCCGGACCCGAAGACGGCTTTTTCATTTGGTCGTTGAAGGCCGTATGAAAAAGCATTTCCGATCGAAAATTTGAAATTCGAAACTTTTCGCCAAAGAATGCGGATCAAGGCGCGCAAATTGAAAGTCCGTTCGGTCGGAACATCCTGTGATCCGCGGTTCCGGAAACGGCTTGAAGACACTGAAGCTGCGCTTGCACCCCCGCGGGAAGTTTGGAGATTATCATCTGATGGCGAAAATTTTGGTAACCGGAGGTGGGGGGTTCCTGGGGAGGTACATAGTGGGCCGGCTTCTGGGGCGCGGTGATGAGGTGACCGTTCTCGGGCGGAGCGAACATGAGGACCTGCGGAGGCGGGGGGTGGCGTTCGTTCGCGCGGATCTAGCGGATCGCGAGCGGGTAATCGAGGCCTGTCGGGGGTGCGATGTCGTTTATCATGTCGCGGCCAAGGCGGGAGTTTGGGGAAGTTGGGCCGCCTATTTTCGTCCGAACGTGGAAGGCACGCTCGCCGTGCTCGAAGGGTGCCGGCGGCACGGGGTGGGCAAACTGATCCATACCAGCACCCCCAGCGTGGTGTTCACCGGCGAACCGCTGATGAACGCCGACGAATCGTTACCGTACGGACGAAACTGGCTCTGTCACTACGCCCACACCAAGGCGCTCGCCGAGGAAGCGGTTCTGGCCGCCAATGATCCCGGTAAGCTGCGTACGGTGGCCTTGCGCCCGCACCTGATCTGGGGTGTGGGGGACAACCACCTGATTCCCCGGGTGGTCGATCGGGCTCGACGGGGACGCCTGCGTATCGTGGGCGAAGGGAAGAACCGGGTCGACATCGTTCACGCGGCCAACGCGGCCGACGCCCACCTGCTGGCCGAAACCGCGCTCGACCAACCGGGTCGCGCCGACGGCAAGGCGTATTTCATTACCCAGGGCCAACCGGTTGTGCTCTGGGACTGGATAAACGACCTCCTGGAACGCCTTGGCATCGCCCGTATCGAGAAAAAGATCTCCGCCCGCGCCGCCTACGCCATCGGTTTGGTTTGCGAGGCGGTTTATGGGGCCGCGCGGAAAAAGGAAGAACCGCCCATGACCCGTTTTGTTGCGGTCGAACTGGCCAAGGATCATTTTTTCAACATCTCCGCCGCCCGCCGCGACCTTGGTTATGATCCGGCCGTTTCCACGGAAGCCGGCCTGGAGGAACTGGTGGCGCACTGGCGTTCAGAGTGAGCGCCGCCGACGGGGGCGTCAGCTCTCCTGCTTTTCCGCCGCGGGTTGCGTTCGCTCGCTCAGGACTTCACCGAGATTTTGCAGATCGACTCCGCTGGGTTGCTGGAAAAGGCGCAGGTCGAAGTAAGGCAGCACCGAGAAGAGGTGGTCGAAGATGTCCGACTGAATGCTCTCGAATTTGACCCAGGCGATTTCGTTGGCGAAGGCGTAGATTTCCAGCGGCAGCCCCTGCGGAGTCGGATCGAGTTGGCGCGATATCTGAATCAGTTCCTGGTGGACCTTGGGATGGTTGCGCAGGTACTCGGAGCAATAGGCCCGGAAGCAACCCACGTTGGTCAGCCGGCGACCGTTTATCAGATCATCGTCGGCAATGTTCCGCTGTTGGTTGTAGGCTTCGATATCCTTGAGTTTGGCTTCCAGGTATTTTTCCAGCAGACGGATTTTCTTGAGGCGCTCCAGCATTTCGCGGTCCACAAAGCGAATGGAGCGCAAATCGAGGTAGATCGACCTTTTCATCCGGCGGCCGCCGGACAACTGCATGCCGCGCCAGTTGCGAAAGGAGTCTGAAATGAGGCTGTAGGAGGGAATGCTGGTGATGGTGCGGTCCCAGTTCTGCACCTTCACCGTGGTGAGGGACACGTCGATCACGTCTCCGTCGGCGCCCTGTTGCGGCATTTCAATCCAATCGCCCTTGCGCACCATGTCGTTGGCCGAGAGCTGCACGCCCGCGACCAGGCCGAGGATCGGATCGCGGAATATGAGCATCAGGATGGCGGTCATGGCTCCGAGTCCGGAGAACAGCACGATCAGATCCTGTCCCATCAGCGTGGATACGATCAGTATGCCGCCGATCAGGAAAACGATCAGTTTTATGGCCTGGACGAAACCCTTGATGGGCAGGGTCCCTTTGGAATAGCGCTCGTAGCCGGAGGTCACTGCATTCAGCGCCGCGTCGACCACCATGATAAAAACCACGATCAAGTAGAGCCGAGTGAGGAGGGTGGTGGCATCGATCCCCGACTCCCATCCAAGGAGCACTTCGGGAGCCAGGTAATAGATCACCACCGCCGGCGCGATGTGGGAAAAGCGTGCGAAGACGCGATTCTCCTGCATGACCTTCAGCCAGTTGATGCGGCTTTTGCCGATGACGCTGTCGACCAGGCGCAGGATGAGTTTCTTGGCTACCAGGTTGGCCAGCCAGCTCAAAAACAGAACCAGGACAATGCCGATGATTCGTGCCGTCAGCAGCGCAATTTCCTCGTTTAATCCGCTGTGGTCCCGCCACAAGTTGAAAAGAAGGTCCATGGTGCCGCCAGTTTTGTTTGGCACAGGGAGGGGAATCAATCCCATAGTTGCCACGGCGATTGCGGTTGTGAGGAGAGGGTTGCCTGGGCCGATTCCTCCCGGCTCCCGACCGAGAAAGGTTTTGCATCGAGAATCCCAAAGACTATAACCGGTGCGTTTCACTGAGTAATTATCGTGATCGAGACTAGTGCATTCCGTTATGGAGTAGCTTAAGGTACTTTAACCTGATTTCATCTATCATGCGTTTCATTCAATTTCTCCCGGCCTGGGTCCTGTGCGCTCTGGTTTTGCTTGGTTCGAGGCTCCTGGCCGAGGACGAGGCCGAAGTTCCCGAAGTTCCGGACGCCGAACCCGGGGCGTTGGAAGTGGAGGAGCCGGCGATCAACGAGGTCGAAGGGGAGTCGGTTGAGGAGCCGGTGGAGCGCCCCGTCCGCCGGCGGGATGAGGTGAGATGGACGCCGATGGCGATGCCGAGTTACGCCCCTTTCGGGGAATCGCAGCGCGGCGCCCCGCCGGTTGTCAACCCCGCCATTCCCTCGTTGAGCGACCGGCGGTTTCGGTTTGGAACGCTTTTCGATTTTGGGTTCGGCGTGGAAATCGGGGAGGCCGATGACTTCGATAGCGAGATCGACGATTTGTTGGACCGGTTCGAATTGCTCGAGGAACAGGCCGAGCAATTTGCCGAGACGGCTCCCACGGCCGAACAGGCGGAAGCCTATATTGCCGAACTCGACGACTTTGTTGAATTCGCCAACGAATTGGTGCGTGATTTCACCGACAAAGCCTATGCCAAGCTCACCGGCAGCGCCTCCGCGCCGCTCACTCCCCTGGCGATTCGTACCGATTTCCTTCGCGGTACCCTGACGTTGAACGCGGGTGCGATTCTCGAAGCCCGGGCCGCGGTCGAATCGACCGGCGATGCTTTTTCGGTCGATTTGAGAGATATCGATCCGCAGAACGACGTGATCGAGTTCGACATCGATCCGGACGATATACCGGTCATTGTCGTGAACGGCGACCGGCGGCGGATCGAGCCTACCGATGAGGCGGGCGTGGCCGTTCAGGGCGGTATGGTGGGGCGAATTGGAGCGGGGTACTCCCGGCCGGTTTGGGAGAACCATCGCGGGCGTTTACATGCCGGCACGACGGTGAACTTCTACCGCACCACCCTGGTTCGCGGCGGCGTCCTGTTCAACGATGACGACCTGGAGGAGACCGCCCGGGACGAGTTTGAAGACAATCAGAAAACCACCAATGGATTCGGTGTTGATCTCGGGGCGGCGTGGTTCGGAAGTTGGTACATGCTGGGCGCGGTGGCGCGCAACCTCAACGAACCCTCCTTCGATTACCCCGACACCAGCGACTCCGCTTTTTTTAACGCCAATCCCCAGGCCCGGCGGAACGGCGAGCGCTGGAACATGGACCGCCAGTTCACGCTGCAGGGAGCGGTGCATTCGCCCCGTCGGCGTTGGTTGCTCAGTGGGGCGATCGATCTGAACAGCGCCACGGATACCACCGGCGACGATTACCAGTGGGCGGGATTGCTCGGCAGTTATGAACCGGGGCGGGTGTGGGTGCCCAGCCCGCGGGTTGGTATCCGGAAGAACCTGACCGGCGAGGAACTGACCTACGTCGTTGCCGGAATGAGCTTTTTCCGCGCCCTGCATCTGGATGTCGCTTCCACCCTCGAACGGGTCCGGTTCGACGGCTCCAACTACCCACGCGGGCTTCAGGCCAATATCGGTTTCGGCCGTCGATTCTAGCCTGAGCGGGACGGCGGTTAACGGGACTACCGGGAACCGCCCGGGGCTGAGGGTCGCCTGCGCGTCCGGGCGAGAGCGGCGGAGGCGTAGAAGCAGAACGCTGTGAGGAGTAGAATCATCACCAGGCTTCCGGTGAGTATCGCCTGAATTGTTACATCGAGATCGAGCAGGACGCCGAAAATAAGCGGGGCCAGGGCGGTGCTCAGAACTCCCACCATGCTGGCCACGCTGCGGATGGCGCCAAGGTTTTCCACGCCGTACACCTCCGCCCAAACCGCCACACTCACACTTTGACCGGTGCCCATACTCACGCCGAGGAAGATTAGGTAAACATAGGCCGCCCATTCGCCGGAGAAGAATACCAGCGTTGCCCCGGCGAAAAGCAGGAACAGCATGTGAACCGGAAGCAGGCGGGTTGCGGTCATCTGGTCGATCCACGGTCCGACGGACAGTGCGGTGAGGGCGCGGGTGATGGCGAAGGCGGCGAAAGCCAGCGGGAAAACATGACCGCCCCATCCGCGGCTTTCGGAAATCATGACTTGATAGAAGATGTAACCGGTGCTGAAAAAACCGACCGGCACCAGGGCGAAAAGGATGAGGTAGAAGCGGTAGTCGGCCAGCAGTTCGCGCGCCTTCCAGGTCCCTTTGGTTTCGGCGCCCGTTGTTTTTTCCTCTGTTTTGAGGGCGGTTTCATGCCGTTGGCTGGAGCGGATCAGCCAAATGGATACCGGGACGAGCAGCACCATTATAAGCAGGGCCGAGACGCCCCAGGAAAGACGCCAGCCCAGGGTGGCAATGGCCAGGGCGATTACCGAAGGCAGGATCATTTCGCCCAGGGGAAATCCGGTGCCGGCGATGGCCACCGCCTTGCCCCGGTTTTCCACGAAATTTTTCCCGGCGGTGGTCATGGCGATGTGTCCGCAGAGGCCCTGCCCCAGATGACGCAGGGCGATCAAGCCCAGGAAGAGGAAGATCCAGTGGGGAGCGGTGGCCACCACGACGGCGGCCAGTACGAGGCCCTGGGTGACGAACAGGGTGTAACCTCGAAGCGGCATGCGGTCGATATGCCTCCCGGTCCAGGGGAGAAGGAGCGCGCTGAGCACGGTGGCCACCCCGTACATCAATCCCACCCGCCCCTCGGTCAGCCCGAAACTGTTGACGAATTCCGGGAGGTAGAACGAGAGAAGAAAGGTCTGCCCGAAACTCGAGAAAAAGGCCAAAAGGACGGAGAACGCGAGGATGCGACGGTACTGGAGGAAAAAGGAGAAATACGTCATGAAACCGAATCGGTGATTGCAGCAGAAAGATACCCCGTCGCAAAGGAAATAGGAGCGGAAGGGAATGTGACCGACCACCTCTTTGGGGTCAGGGGTCTCTCGCCGGGTCCAGGCGTTTCAGCAGGGCGTGCAAGAGGCTCAGGCGCGGGGTGGCCACTCCTGCTTTCGCGGCGGCCGCGAGAGGCGCGCCCCAGATGGAGTCGACTTCCAATGGCCGCCGCGACTCGAAGTCTACCAGACTGGAAGGCCGGTAGGCGCCCATGGTCTGGGTGACTTCGAGCTGTTGTTGCAAAAACGAGTCCTCGATTTCCATACCCAATGCCCGGGCCGATGCTTGGATCTCCCGCATCAGGGCCTTCACCTCGGCGGTCAGCGCCGGTTCGGCCAGCAGTTTTTCCGTATCGAGCCCGCCGGCCGCGATGGTGAGGCCGTTGAATGGAACGTTCCAGATCAGTTTGCGCCAACGGGCTTCGCGGAGGTCGGCGGCCGGCAGGCAGGCGACTCCGGCGGCCCGGAACAGTTCCGCCACGGACGCCGGTCGATCATCGGAGCCGCCGAGGTGGGAGCCGATGGTCAGCGAGCCCTTGTGCAGGTTGGTGACCTCGCCCGGAGCCGTGCGGTTCAGGCAGATAAAACAGAGGCCGCCCAGGATGCGCCCGTCCCCGAAATGTTGGGCCAGAAAGGCTTCGTTGCCCAGTCCGTTTTGCAGCGTGAGAATGGTGGTCCCGGGGTTCAGCAGTGGCGGAATCAGCTGGGGCAGGATCCGGTTGGCGGTGGTTTTCAACGCAATGATGACCAGGTCAACCGGGCCGATGGAGGTGGTGGTCTCGTGGGCGTTCACCGGGTGCAGTTGAAGGTTTTCCTCCGGAAGCAGCAACCGGATCCCTTTTTTCCGTACCGCGTCCAGGTCGGACCGCAGTAGAAATTGAACCTCGCGGCCCGCCCGCGCCAGAAGGCCGCCGTAATAGAGCCCCACCGCTCCGCTGCCGACGATCGCTATTCTTTGAAACCGCATGCCGCAGCCAATGCCATCAAACCCGGCGTACTTCGTGCAAGGCTTTTACCACGTTGGGCGGGACGAAGTGGGAGATATCGCCGCCAAACGCGTTTACCTGCTTGATCAGGCGGGAACTGGTGTAACTGTGCGCTTCGTGCGGCATGAGGAAAATGGTTTCCATGTCGGGGTACAGGCGCCGGTTCATCAGGGCCATCTGAAATTCGTATTCGAAGTCCGACAGCGCGCGCAGTCCGCGCACAATGGCGGCGGCGCCTTTTTCCCGGGCGAATTCAATCAGCAGGCCGCCGAACACCACCGCTTCCGCGCGGGGGTGGTCGTGGAGGTTTTCCTGGATTAGGGCGAGGCGTTTTTCTTCGGAAAAAAGCGGCTGTTTGTCCTCGTTGCGGGCCACCGCGATCAGCACTCGGTCGAAGATGCGGGTGGCGCGTTCCAGCACGTCGAGGTGCCCGTTGGTGATGGGATCAAAGGTCCCAGGATAAATTGCGAGTTTCATCAAGTGGCGACAATATGCACCCGCGGTGGACGGAGAACAATCTCAATTAGGATCCTGAGGGGAGCGAGTGAGAGTGTCGCCCGAGAATTGGGGTTGTTAATCCGGATTTTGACCGGATAGGATGACCGGTGAATCCAGGATGAACTTACCGAATATCCTCACACTTTCGCGGGTGCCGATTCTGTTTCTGATCGCCGCCTTGATGTCGATCAACGTCGCGGGCGCGGCTACCGGGGCTTTGTTGCTGTTTATCGTTGCCGGGATCACCGACTGGCTGGACGGGGCGGTGGCGCGGCGCATGGGACTGGTGTCCGACTTCGGCAAGCTGATGGACGCCCTCACGGACAAGATCCTGGTGGTCGGCGCCATGGTGGCCATCGTGGTCTTTCGGCTGGCCCCGGCGTACACGCTGTTTCTGGTTTTGCTGGTCTTGTCGCGCGAATTTCTCATTACCGGCATGCGCATGATGGCGGCCAGCCGGGGGATCATCATTGCGGCGGAGAAAGCGGGCAAACAGAAGACGGTGACCCAGATCGTGGCGGTGGGGCTCCTGCTGGCGGCGCCGGTTTTGAGCGGCGACCTGGCGGGTTGGTTTGGGGACAGCCAATTCTGGCAGCGGGCCGGTGATTTTACCCGGGCGGCCGGGGTGTTCTTCTTCTTTCTGGCGACGCTGGTGACGGTAACGTCGGGATTGCGTTATTTCATCAAGTACTGGCCGCAGCTGGGAGCCGGGGCCAAAGCCAAGTCATGAAACCATCCCCTCTCTGGCTCCGCGCGCTGCCGACCCGGTGGGTGGTCAATCTTTCAACCCTCGGCCCGGTGGGTTACCTGGGCAAAGCACCCGGCACCCTGGGAACCGTCGCCGGGTTGGTGTGGTTCACCGTCCTGTTTTACGGTTTGCCGACCTTCTGGTTCCTCCTCCTGGCCGCGGTCACCGTGTACTTGGCAGTGCTGATTTGCGGTGAAGGGGAGTCCCGGATGGCCAAGGTCGATCCGCCGGAGATGATTCTGGACGAAATGGTCGCCGTGCCCCTGTGTTTCATCGGCCTGCAGGTGAATGGCTGGCAGCCGGTCCTGGGCGGTTCGCAGGCCTGGTTGATTATTTTGCTGGGATTCGTCTTCTTTCGCTTTTTCGACATCCTTAAGCCGCTCGGCATCCGCAATCTGCAAAAGTATCCCGGAGGTCTGGGGGTGGTGGCGGACGACGTGGCCGCGGCGCTGGCCACATGCCTTTGCCTGCACTTGATCGTGGCTTTGACGCCTCTGGGCTGATCGATTGTGGTTCCGCGAGCTCTACTCGACGAACCGCATTTGCACGGTGTCGACCATGCCGTCGTTGACCACAATATTGCTGACCACCACCAGCTTGTCGCCTTTACGAACTTTTCCCTGCTTTTTTAGAATGGAGAGGGCGCTGGCGACCATGACCTCGGGATCGGAGTTGAAATCGAGGGCGAACGGTTCGATACCCCAATGCAGGCGGAGCTTGCGCAGGGTGGATCTTGAACCGCTGAACGCGAAAATGGGGGAGCGATGCGGCCGAAGAGCAGACAGCATGGTGGCGAGGTGGCCGTGACGGGTGAAAACCAGCAGGCCGGCACTTTCCAGTTCGTTGGCCATGACGACGGCTGAACGCAACATCCGGGCCTTGTCGCTGGTCAACTCGATCCGGTCGGCGAATCCGGCGCCGCCCGAGCGTTCGATGCGGCGGGCGATGCGGTCGAGCACCTCGACGCATTCCAGCGGGTATTTCCCGACGGTGGTTTCTCCCGACAACATGACGCAGTCTCCCTGCTCGTAAACCGCATTGGCCACGTCGGTGATTTCCGCGCGGGTCGGCAGGGGGGCCTGGATCATGGACTCCAGCATATGAGTGGCGATAATCACCGGCTTCCCCAGGTGGAGGCAGGTCTTGACCGCGCGGCGTTGGATGATGGGAAGCTCCTCGTAGGGGCACTCGATGCCCAGATCGCCCCGGGCGACCATCAAGCCGTCGCTGCGCTGGATGATTTCGTCCAGATTGCTCACCGCCAGCTGATCCTCGATTTTGGCGATGATGCCGGCGTTCGATTCCAGTTCGCGGAGGAGTTTGCGCAGCAAATCGATGTCGCCTTCCTCGCGCACGAAGGAGAGCGCGAACAGATCGACTCCTTCCTCCACTCCGACCGCGACATCGCGCCGGTCTTTCTCCGTGAGGGGCGGCAGGTTGACTTTGACGCCCGGCAGATTGATGTGACGGCGGCTCCCCAGTTTTCCAGGGGAAAGCACTTCGCAGCGGATGCGAGCCCGTTGTTTTTCCAGGACCTTGAGCTGGATCAGGCCGTTGTCCACCAGGACGGTGTCGCCCACGTGAATGTCGTTTATTAGGTTTTGATAATTGACGTCGACCGAGCGGGTCTCCTCGTCGTTTTCGCCTTCAGCCCCGGGCTTGACCACAAAATCGAAAATCTCTCCCGGGGTCAGTTCAATGGGCGCCGCCAGGTCGCCGGTGCGGATCTCCGGACCTTTGACATCCATCATGATGGCAATCTGCCGGCCCACCCGTTCGCCCACCGATCGGATGCGTCGAACGACCTCGCGCGTCCATTCGTGGTTGGCGTGCGCCATATTCAATCGGCAAACGTCAACACCCAGCCGGATCAGCTTTTCCAGCATTTCCTCGCTTTCGGTGGCGGGGCCGACGGTGAAAATAATCTTTGTCCGGCGAAAATCGAATTGCATCGGCCACCAGATCAAGGTGAAGGCGGTGAAAGCTCAAGGATTAAAGTGATTCCGGGTTCGCCCTCAGGATTCCTGTGTGTGGGTGGCACGAAGGTGATTCCGGTGAATCTTTCTCCCGGCATGACCGCGCCGGATTTTGCTGCCGTTACCAAATTTCATTCGCCCTTCAGGCGGAAATCTCCTTGCTTCATATTCCATGGCCGTTCGGTTCAAGATTCTTGGCAGCAGCAGCGCGGGAAATTGTGCATTCCTTCAGACCGAGAACTGTCGTGTCCTGATCGATGCCGGTTTTTCCGGACGGCGCATCGGGGAGATGCTCGAGGCCTGCGGCGAATCGGTGGAAAACCTCGACGCGGTTTTTATCACCCACGAACACAGCGACCATATCGCCGGACTACGTGGCCTGGCCCGATATCGAAAGCTCAAGGTCTTCGCCAACGGCTTTACCGCGGAAGCCGCTCAGTCCGGCCTCAAGAGCCGGCTTGATTGGAATATTTTCGAAACCGGATCCCGTTTTGTTTTCCGCGATCTGGAAATCGACGCTTTTGGTATTCCCCACGACGCCCACGATCCCGTGGGATTCATTTTCAGCCACGGACAAGACGATCTGTTCGCCCGGCGTATCAGTATCGGCTGGGCGCTGGACCTGGGTTATATTCCGGACATGGTTCGCCGGCGGCTTGGTCAGGTCGACGTACTGGTCACCGAGGCCAATCACGACGGTGAAATGCTCCGTCGCGACACCAAACGGCCCTGGTCGGTCAAGCAGCGCATCTCCGGGCGTCACGGGCATCTCTCCAACGAGGCAGCCCGGGACCTGATTGAGAATACCGCCCAGGCCCGTTGGCGTGATGTTTTTCTGGCGCACCTCAGCCGCGACTGCAACACGGTCGAATGCGTCAACAAGACCTTCTCCCGCTCCCTGGCCGGTGAGTTCTCCCACCGCCTGTCCGTGGTTTCCCCGGACAACGGCGACGGCGCGCCCTTGCTGGACCTACGCTAGGAGGAATCCCCGAGCTAACGTCTTCTTCGCCGGTCAGGGAGAATCGTCGTCAGGACCATTCCGGTGAGGAACCCTCCGATATGGGCCCACCAGGCGATGCCGGCGGTGATCTCCGTCTGCATCAGTTGCGAAAGACCCATGTAGAATTGGAGCGAGAACCAAATCAGGATGAAAACAAAGCCGGGGATCGGCAGAATGGGAATCAACCAGGGGACGAGAGTGATCACCATGGAGAACGGGAATCGCAGCAGGTAGGCGCCCAGAACTCCGGCGATGGCGCCGCTGGCGCCGATCATGGGAATGGTGGAGGACGGGGAGATGGCGAACTGGGCGGCGGCCGCGCCCGCGCCGCTTAGAAAATAGAGCAGAAACGTCTTGGCGGAACCCAGCCGGTGTTCGACCGGGGGACCGAAAATGAACAGGAACCAAAGATTGGCCGCCAGGTGCAGGATCCCCGCATGAAGAAACATCGAGGTGAAGACGGTACGCATGACCATCGACGGCGGTTCGGAGCCGACGGAAGCGGCGATAAAGGCGTGCTCGACGATAAACACCTCCAGCGATCCCTGGCGCGCGAGCAGCATCTGGAAAGCGAACAACGCCATGTTGGCCACGATCACGGTCAGGGTGACCGGGGCCACAACGTTGCGCGGATTGCTGTCGAAGAGCGGAAGAATCACAGTGATGTTGAGCGTCGCGCCTGGGGCCGCGGGAAACAACTCAATTCTTGCGAATGCCGGCTTCGGGATTTATAAATTCCGGGATTATGCTTAATCAGGAAGTCACCTTGACCCGGGATTGTCCGGCGACTCTTATTCCGGCCGGCGACGCCGTCACCCTTCCGGCCGGCAGCCGGGTCTTTGTTTCCCAGGCGCTGGGCGGGACCGTGACGGTGCGGGCGGACTCCGGACTGTTCCGTATAGCGGGGCAGGATCTCGACGCCCTTGGCGAGGGGGCGGAGGAACAGTTGCGTCAGGAGAGTGCGCCCCCGGCGGCGGCCTCGGACGAATTTCGCGAGGAAATGCTGTGGGAGGCTCTGAGATCCTGTTACGATCCGGAAATTCCGATCAATATTGTGGATCTCGGCTTGATCTACGACCTCCAGTGCCGTGAAACCCCCGACGGTCGCCGAGCTGTTGCGGTCAAAATGACCCTCACCGCCCAGGGTTGCGGCATGGGGCCGGTTATCGCCGACGACGCCCGCGGCAAACTGGAGGCCCTTCCACAGGTGGAATCGGCCAGCGTGGAAATTGTCTGGGATCCCGTCTGGACGCCCCAGATGATTTCGGAGGAGGGACGCAAGAAGTTGGGTATCGGCTGAAGATTTAAGCCTTGCCAGCGGCCGGGCATTCTGGTCCATGATTCACCCATGGTGTTGACCTTCAAGGATCGTACCGCCCTGGTCACCGGGGCCGGACGGGGAATCGGCAAGGCGATCGCGGAGACGCTCGCCGCGGCCGGTGTCAATGTGATTTGCGTCAGTAAATCGGAGTCGAGCTGTGGCGCGGTGGCCGAAGGCATCCGTTCGCGCGGCGGGAAAGCGACCGCCCGGGCGGTTGATGTGGCCGACGGCGCCGCCGTGGCGCAGGCGGCCGCCGAACTGCTGTCCGAGCATGAAGTGATCGATATTTTGGTCAATAATGCCGGGATTACCCGCGACGGCCTCATGTTGCGCATGAGTGACGGGGATTGGGAGGACGTCATCCAGACCAACCTTTCCAGTTGCTTTTATTGGATCAAAGGAATCACCCGTCCCATGACCCGTCGCCGCTGGGGTCGGGTGGTCAACATTTCCTCGGTTGTCGGCCTCATGGGCAATCCCGGACAAATCAACTACAGCGCCTCCAAGGCCGGCATATTCGGTCTCACCAAGAGTCTGGCCAAGGAACTGGCCAGTCGTTCGGTGACCTGCAACGCGGTGGCGCCGGGGTTTATCGAGACCGACATGACCGCCGGACTGGATGCGGACGTGAGCCGGGAAATCACAAGTCGGATTCCGCTCAAACGCCTTGGCAAACCGGAGGATATCGCCGGTATGGTAGCCTACCTTTGTTCCGAGGAGGCCGGATACGTGACTGGCCAGGTTTTTACCGTTGACGGCGGGCTGGTCATGTGATCGTAAAGAACGTTCAACCTTTCATTTTCAACCACATATCATGGCAGACTCAAAAACCATAGAGCAGCGCGTTAAAGAGATTATCGTTAACCAGCTGAATGTTAACGAAGATCAAGTTACTCCGGAAGCATCCTTCCTGGATGACCTCGGCGCCGATTCCCTGGACACGGTGGAACTCATCATGGCCTTCGAAGAGGAATTCAAGGACGAGATCAAGGGCGAGATTCCAGAATCCGACGCTGAAAAGCTGCAGACCGTTAAAGACGTTATCAGCTACATCGAGGAGAAAACCGCCTCCTCCTCCTGATTGGGGTAGGCCTCACTTTCACCATGGGCCGCGCCTCTTGAGTGGCGCGGTTTTTAGATCCATCCTTTTGGTTTTCAGGTATTCGAGATGCCCGATCCCTACGTGCCTCCCCGTATTGTTGTTACCGGCATTGGAGTGATAGCCTCCAACGGTCACGATACCGGTGTTTTTTTTGACAATCTCCTCGCGGGCAAAAGCGGAATCGATCACATCACCAGTTTTGATGTTACCGATATCGCTTCCAAGATCGGCGCCGAGATCAAGGATTTTGATCCTTCGTCCTTTATGGATCCGAAAGAGGTCCGGCGCAACGACCGCTACACGCAACTGGCAGTGGGGGCCGGGTTGCAGGCGGTGGCGGATGCCGGTCTAAAAATGGATTTGGTGGATCCGGAACGCTGCGGTGTGCTGGTCGGGTCCGGGATCGGCGGGATGTGGACGATCGAAACGCAGGCACAGGTGCTTTTCGAGAAGGGACCGCGGCGGGTTTCACCGTTCATGATTCCTTCCCTGATCGCCAATATCGCCAGCGGACGCCTCGCCATTGAGCTGGGCGCGCGGGGACCGAACTTCGCGGTGGTCAGCGCTTGCGCGACGTCCACTCACGCGTTGGGGGAGTCCTGGCGAATCATGCGAACCGGTGATGCCGATGTCATGATCGCGGGCGGAAGCGAAGCCGCCATAACGCGGCTCGGTTACGCCGGTTTCTGTTCCATGAAGGCGATGAGCACCCGCAACGACGACCCCCAGGGCGCCAGCCGGCCGTTCGAAAAGTCACGCGACGGTTTTGTCATGGGCGAGGGTGCGGGGGTTTTTGTTCTGGAAACTCTGGAACACGCCCGGGCTCGCGGTGCGCGAATCTATTGCGAGCTCTCCGGATACGCCGCGACTTGCGACGCTTTTCACATCACCCAACCGGACAACGACTCCACCGCTTTGACCGAGTGTATTGTCAAGGCGCTGAAGAGTGCCGGCATACGGGCCGAAGAGGTGGATTACGTCAACGCGCACGGCACTTCCACTTATTTCAACGACAAGTGTGAGACCTTCGCGATGAAAAAGGCGTTTGGAGACCACGCCTATAAATTGATGGTGAGTTCCACCAAGTCGATGACCGGTCACCTTCTCGGCGCGGCGGGCAGTGTGGAAGCCGCCGTGTGCGCCAAGGTGATCGAAACCGGCGAAGTGCCGCCCACCATCAATTACGATGAACCCGATCCGGAATTGGATCTGGATTACGTTCCCAATGAAAAACGGGTTGCGCCGGTGAAAGTCGCTATGACAAATAATTCCGGTTTCGGGGGCCACAACGCTTCTTTGATCCTCAAGGCGTACGAGGAATCCTGAGACCGGGCTACGAAAGGTGACTTTGGTCGCTTTTCTCTTTGAAATCGAACCGGTTTTGACGTTTGTTATCAGTTCGCCATGGAAAAATCGCATCTGATTGCTCACTTTTCCGGTCACGTCCAGGGGGTGGGGTTTCGTTATCAGGTCAGGGAAGCGGCCAAAGGTTTCAATGTTACCGGCTACGTCAAGAATCTGGCCGATGGTCGCGTTCTCATGGAGGCCGAAGGTGAAACGACGGAGGTCGACGCCTTTTTGGCCGACATCCAGGATAAAATGAAGGCCTATATTCGGAATACGGAAGTGAAACGGTCGTCCGACTTGAAGGGGAGCTCCGATTTCACCATCCGCTGAGGCGGTCAAACCAATACACTTTATGACGCCAGCCATTAATATCGAGAACCTCACCAAGGATTTTCCTTTGGGGTTTGGTCACTTGAAACTTAGGGCGGTCGAGAATTTGTCCCTGGAAATCGCGGACAACCAGGTTTTCGGCCTCCTGGGTCCCAACGGCTCGGGTAAGAGCACGACGATCAAAGTCATTCTCGGTTTGCTGGCGCCGACTTCGGGGTCGTGCCGGATTTTCGGAACTCCGAGCGGTGATGTTTCCTCCCGGCGCGACGTCGGGTTTCTGCCCGAAGCGCCTTATTTCTACCGCTACCTGACCGGATACGAACTGGTGGCGTTTTTCGGACGCATTTGCCAGGTGGACAAGAAAAAGCTCAACGACCGGGTGCACGAGGTCATCGAGTGGGTCGGTCTCAAGGAAGCAGCCCATCGCCGCGTCGGAACGTATTCCAAGGGCATGTTGCAGCGAATCGGTTTGGCCCAGGCGCTGGTGCATGATCCTCGCCTGGTGATTTTGGACGAACCCACCGCCGGAGTGGACCCGGTGGGCTCGGCGGAGATTTCATCGCTGATCCTCAACCTGAAAGAGCAGGGGAAAACGATTATCCTCTGTTCGCACCTGCTGGCACAGGTGGAAGATATCTGCGACCGGATCGCTATCCTGAACCGGGGTAAACTGATCCTGGAGGGCGAACTGGGCGAACTGGTGAGCAAGAAAGACCTGAGGTCGCTGGTGGTGCAGAATTACCGGGATGATTTCAACGAGGAATTGGCCGGTTGGTTGCGGGCAAGGGAATCCACATTGGTGGCCGTGGAGCAGCCGCAGTACAGTTTGGACCGCGTCTTTCTCGAACACGTGGGCCGGTCGGAACTGGCCCGGGAAAAACTCTCTGACCGGGCCGAGGCGGCTCAATCGGCCAAGCCGGAGCCGGAGTCCCGCGAACCATCCGGCGACGACAAAGAGGACAGGCAGCACTCATGAACAAGGTCATTTTCTCTCCCGGCCGGATCAAGGTCATCGCCAAGAACACTTTTCTGGAGGCGGTGCGGCAGAAGTTTTTCAGCTTCCTGGTGGTGATCGCCCTCGGCATCATTCTCAGTTCGCAAATCCTGCGCGATTTCAGTTTCGGGGCACCCGAACTCAAGTTCATCGCCGATTTCGGGTTTGGAGCCATTGTCCTCTTCGGCTCGGTGCTGGCGATCGTGGCGACCGCGCAGTTGTTCTTCAGCGAGATTGAAAACAAAACGGCCATCACCATCCTGGCGAAACCGGTGTTTCGCTCGGAGTTCATTTTCGGGAAGTTTATCGGGACCTCGGCTTTGCTGCTGGTATTCACCGCCATGATGACCTTGATCCTCACGGTGCTCCTGTTCTGGAGGGAAAGCGCCTTGATGGAACTCGATCCCGAAGCCTTTGAAACGGGCCGCATGGTGGCCTATGGCGATATCTTTATCTATGGCCTGGTGCAGTGGCTGAAGTTTTCCATCCTCTGCGGGATCACCATGGTGATCGCCAGCTTCTCCAATACCAACCTGTACTCCGTGATCATCTCTTTTGTGGTGCTGCTGATTTGTCACCTGCAATACCTGGCCATCGATGCCTGGACGCAGGTCGACTTTTTTCCGGTGCGGATCGCGGTGTTCATCCTCGCGTCCGTCTTCCCCAATTTTCAAATGTTCAATATCGGCGACCAGGTCGCTCTGGGTGAGTCCATCCCGGCGATGGTCACCCTGCGCATCATCGCGTACGCCGCGGTTTACGTGGTCGTCTTTAACCTGCTGGCGGTATTCAGTTTTCGAAAGAGGGAGATATGAGCCTCCGCTGTTCAACGCCGCATCATCCGGTTCGACGCCATGAGGGCGCCGGGAAATCTTCAGGCCGCGCATGAATTGGAAAGCCATCATCGTTGTCTTTGTTGTCCTGTTTTTGACCGGACTGGCCTTGCGGCCGGTCGCCGATCCGGCCTGGGAGGAACTGAAGGCGAGGGAACCGGCGTTGGCCCTGGAGGATTTGGAGGCGGCACTGGGGCAGGGGATCACCATCGGAATGCTCGGCGGGTTTCGCGCGGTGGTGGCGGACCTGCTTTGGATTCGGACGAATGCGGTTTGGGAAACCCAGGACACCTCGGTTATCCCGGCAACTGAAACCTTGATCCGACTGGTGACGACAGTCGATCCCCGGCCGGTCTACTTCTGGCTCAATGGCGCGCGCATGATTGCCTACGACATGGCGGTGTGGCGTGTGCGTGGCGCCGGCGGTTACGAAAACGTTCCGGATGCGGTGGTGCGGCGTTTTCATGACGAACAAGCGGAAACCGCCATTCGACTGCTGCACCGCGGATTCGAGTTTCATCCCGAGCGGGGCGAAATTCTGGTGGATATCGCCAATATCTACCTGCGACGAATGGAGAACGTGGAAATGGCGGCCGAGTACTACCGGCGCGCTTCCGAGGTAAAAGATCCTCCGCCTTACGCCGCGCGGATCTATGCCCAGCTTCTGCGGCGGATGGGCGAAGACGAAGCGGCCTACCAATGGCTGCGGGAGTTATATCCCACCTTGAATCCACAGGACCTCACCCACCAGACCGACCTGGTCCTGAGCCGTATTCGCGAGTTGGAGGCGGAACTGAATATTCCCTACCTCGAGCGCTTTCAGCCGTAGGGGCCCGGGGAAATCGTCCCGAGCGCATGGCGGTGCTCAAAGGGAGTGAATCGCCCGCTTATCCACCGCCAGCGCGGCCTCTTTGAGCGCTTCTGAGATTGTGGGGTGGGCGTGGACAGTGCGCGCGAGGTCCTCGGCGCTGCCGCCGTATTCCATGTGAGCTACGGCGCCGGAAACAAACTCGGAGGCGTTGCGTCCCAGGATCTGTACTCCGAGGAGTCGGTCGGTTTCGGCGCAGGCAATCACTTTGACCAGGCCTTCGGTCGCGTCCATGGCCAGGGCGCGTCCGTTGGCGCTGAGCGGGAACTTGCCCACGTTGACCTTGATGTCCTTCTCCCTGGCTGCATCTTCTCCCAACCCGGCCGAGGCGACTTCGGGGTCGGTGTAAATCACGTTCGGGATAACGTCGTAATTCACGTGCCCCGGTTTGCCGGCGAGAATCTCAGCCACGGCGACGCCTTCCTCTTCGGCTTTGTGCGCCAGCATGGGGCCGGCGATGATGTCGCCGATGGCATAAATGTTTTTGACGCTGGTGCGGAACTGTTTATCGGTTTTCACCCGCTTGCGGTCGTCCAATTCCACCCCCGCATCCTCCAGTCCCAATCCTTCGGTGCAGGGACGTCGGCCCACCGCCACCAGGACTTTATCCGCTTCGTAGGTTGTTTGGTCGCCGTTATTTTCGGCGGTGACTACCACTTTGCCTTTCCTGGTTTCCGCGCCGGTGACCTTGGCGCCGGTGACAAAAGTCATGCCGCGCTTCTTCAGGATCCGTTCCAGCATTTTGGAAATGTCGGCGTCGAACCCAACGGCAATTCGGGGAAGGAATTCCAGCACGGTAACCTCGCTTCCCAGTCGGGACCAGACGGCGCCCAGTTCGAGCCCGATAGCTCCTCCGCCGACCACCACCAGTTTGCCGGGAACCTTCTCGAACGCGATGGCGTGGTCGCTGGTGACCACGGTTTTGCCGTCGATTTCTAAAGAGGGCAGTTCCGAGACGCGCGATCCTGTGGCGAGAATGATGTTGCGGGTTTCGATCGTCGTTTTGTCCTTGCCGTCGACCTCCACTGTATTTGCGTCCTTGATGCGCGCGGCACCCTGGAAGACGGTCACCCCCTTTTTGGAAACCAGGGTGGCCACCCCTTTGACCAGGTTTTCCACCACGGTATCCTTTTTCTTCATTAGGGCGCCGACGTCGATCTTGAGCGATCCGGTTTTGATGCCGTGATCGCTGCCCTTGTCCCGCAGGAATTCGTAGATTTCGGTCGAGTGGAGCAATGCCTTGCTGGGAATGCAGCCGATGTTCAGGCAGGTACCGCCCAGGGTCTCACGCTTTTCCACCAGTGCCGTTTTCAGTCCGAGCTGGGAAGCGCGGATGGCCGCGACGTATCCGCCGGGACCGGCTCCAATGACTGTGACGTCGAATGAGTTTTCCGCCATATTCGCTTTTGGGCTCGCGTTCCGGGGGTCACACCTCCAGCAGCGCGCGCGCCGGTTCCTCCAGGACTTCTTTGATTTTTCGCAGGAATGTGACGGCTTCGCGTCCGTCGATGACTCGGTGATCGTAGGAGAGCGCCAGGTACATCATGGAGCGAATCTCCACCGTGCCGTCGATCGCCACCGGGCGGTCGATGATCGAGTGCATGCCCAGGATGGCGCTTTGCGGCGGATTGATGACCGGGGTGGAAAGCATCGAGCCGAAAATGCCGCCGTTGGTGATGGTGAACACCCCGCCTTCCAGATCTTCCAGTTGAAGTTTTCCCTCCTTGGCGCGTTGCGCCACATCGGCGATCCGCTTTTCGATTTCCGCGTAGCTGATGTTATCGCAGTCGCGAATCACCGGCACCAGCAGTCCCTTCTCGGTGCTGACGGCGACCGCGATATCGTAAAAATGATTCTGAATCAGGTGGTCGCCGTCGAGTTGTGCGTTGACCTCGGGGACCGATTTAAGTGCGTGCACCGCGGCTTTGACGAAAAACGACATAAAGCCGAGTTTCACCCCGTGCCGTTTGGTGAAGGCGTCCTGGTGGCGGGCCCGCAGGGCTTTGACCGTGGAAAGGTCGACTTCGTTGAAGGTCGTGAGGGTCGCGGTATCGCGTTGTGAAGCGACCAAACGCTCCCCGATACGACGCCGCAGGGGTGAAAGTTTCTTGCGGGTTACGGGTTTATCGGTATCCGCGGATTCCTTGCCGGGATCCTCTTTCCGAGTAGTGGATTCGGAGGCCGCTTTTTCCTCGTCCGGGGAATCGTCGGCCTGTTTGGCGGCCTCTAGGACGTCGTTCTTGGTGATCCGTCCATCCTTGCCGCTTCCCTTGACCCGCTCGGGGTCCACACCGGTTTCCTCGACCGCCCGCCGGGCGGCCGGCGACAACGGGTGACCGGAATCGCTGCTTTTCCCTTTGCCGGATTCGGTTTCCTGACCGCCCTTTTCAGAAGTCGACTCCGCTTCCTCGGCGCTTTCTTCATCTTTCGATTCGTCGGCTTCATCGTCGGCATTTGCCGAGTCATCGATCTCCGCCACCACTTGACCGATCTCCACCTCGTCACCCTCATTGGCCTTCAGGCTAATCCGCCCGTCGGCTTCCGCCGTGGCTTCCTGGGTGATCTTGTCGGTTTCCAAATCGAAAAGGGGATCGTCCCTCTGGACGAAATCTCCGTCTTTCACACGCCAGGAGGCAAGAACCCCCGAGGTGACCGATTCCCCCACGCTGGGAACTTTTACTTCAATAGCCATGTTTATTTGTTTTCGGAAAAGGCGTCTGCCAGGAACTCCCTGAGTTCGTTTTTGTGACGGGCAAGCGAGCCGACGGCGGGGCTGGAGCTGGCGTCGCGTCCCGCATAGCGCGGTTTACGACCCCACAGTTCTTCCAGAACCGGAGCCATCGAAAACCAGGCTCCCATATTCCTGGACTCCTCCTGGCACCACACCAGATCTTTGGCCGAAGCATAGTACTCGGCGAGCTCCTTCAAACGGGCTTCATGCACGGGATACAGCTGTTCCACCCGAACCAGCGCCGTGTCCTTGATCTTGTTGCTGCGCCGGTGTTCCAGCAGGTCATAGTAGACTTTTCCGGAGCAGAGGATCAGTCTTTTCGCCTTTTTGGGCGCGTCCGGATCATCGAGGATAGGCTGGAACGAGCCTTGCAGGAAGTTCTTGATCGGCGAAGCCGCGCCCTTGTGCCGGAGAAGCAGTTTTGGGGTCATGATGATGAGCGGTTTCCGATAGGGCTGCTTCATCTGACGTCGCAACAGGTGGAAGAACTGCGCGGCGGTGGTGACGTTGCAGACCTGAATGTTCTCCTCGGCCGCGTTCTGCAGAAAACGCTCCAGCCGGGCCGACGAGTGCTCGGGTCCCTGTCCTTCGTAGCCATGTGGCAGCAGCAGAACGATACCGCTCACGCGTTGCCATTTCGATTCGGAGGTGGTGATAAACTGGTCGATAATGACCTGGGCGCCATTGGCGAAATCGCCGAACTGAGCCTCCCAAATGCAGAGCATCTGCGGGTAGTCCAGAGAATAACCGAAATCGAAACCCAACACTCCCGCCTCGGAAAGCGTCGAGTTGTAAACGCAGAACTGGGCCTGTTTTTCCGCGAGGTTGAGCAGCGGCACGAACCGTTCGCTGGTTTCAATATCGTAAAAAGCGGCGTGGCGGTGACTAAAGGTGCCGCGCTCGGAGTCCTGTCCGGAGAGGCGCACGGGTGTGCCCTCCAGGAGCAGGGTGCCGTAGGCAAGATCCTCGGCGAATCCCCAGTCGATGGGGAGGTCTTCCTTGAACGCCTTGCGACGGGCCTCAAGCTGGCGCCGAATCTTCGGGTTGACCTTGAAGTTGTCGGGAACCGAGTACAGGCCGCGGGCGGCGGTCTCAAACAGATCCATGGATACTCCGGTCTCAATGGGATCGAAGCTGTACGGTTCCTGGAATACGGCGTTGGAGCCCCGGAAGGAAATTTCCTCGGGAGTTTCTTTCTGCTTCTTCGCTTTTTCCTGGGCTTGTCCCACCCGGTCGAAGGCCTCGTCCAGGGTCTTGCGGTATTCGGACTGAATGCGTTTGGATTCCGCTTCGGTAAGCGTTCCCTCCTTGATCAGACGCTGGGTGAGCAGTTTGCTGATAGGCGGGTGCTTGGCGATGGTCTGATAGAGAATCGGCTGGGTGAACATCGGCTCGTCCGTCTCGTTGTGACCGTGTTTCCGGTAACAATACATGTCGATTACGATGTCCCGCTGGAACTCCTGACGAAACTCCAGTGCCAGTTCCATCACCATGGCGACGGCCAGGGGATCGTCGCCGTTGACGTGAAAGATGGGCGCCTCGATCATCTTGGCGATGTCGGTGCAGTACAGGCTTGATCGGGCTTCGGACGGTTTCGTGGTGAACCCGATCTGGTTGTTGATCACCAGGTGAATGGTGCCTCCGGTGCGGTAGCCGGGCAGGCGGGAGAAGTTCAATGTTTCCGCCACAATGCCTTGTCCGGAAAACGCGGCGTCCCCGTGTATCAGGAGCGGCAGGACCACTTTTCGTTCGGTGTCCTGTCGCAGGCGCTGGCGGGCGCGGGTGTTGCCCTGCACGACCGGATTGACCGCTTCCAAATGGCTCGGATTGGGTGCCAGCCGAACATCAACCGGTTCACCGGATACGGTTTTGAGCCGCGATTCGTAGCCGAGGTGGTATTTGACGTCGCCGTCCCCGAACACCGAGTCCGGAATATAGTTCGCGGTGAACTCCTCGAAAATCAGTTCATAGGATTTTTTGAGAATGTTCGCCAGCACATTGAGCCGGCCGCGGTGGGCCATGCCCATTACGACTTCCTTAACCCCGAACTCGGGGCACTTTTGGATGAGCGCATCCAGGCAGGCTATAGTGGTTTCGGCCCCCTCCAGGGAAAATCTCTTTTGGCCGGAATAACGGGTGTGCAGGAAACGCTCGAAAATCTCGGCTTCGTGAATCTTGCGCAGAATCCGGATCTTTTTCGCCTTGGAGAAATCGGGCTGATTGCGTACCGGTTCCATCTTCCGCTGAAGCCAGCGGCGGATCTCTTTGGTTTGGATGTAAATATATTCGACCCCGACGTGACCGCAGTAGGTCTCGCGGAGAATTTGGATGATTTCCCGGAGCTTCATCAGACCCCCATCAAGCAGGTGTCCGGCATCAAACGAGTCATCCAGGTCTTCTTCCGCGAGATCGAAGTTTTCCAATTCCAGATTGGGGTGGGAATTCGGACCGGGGCGCAGGGGATCGACGTCGGAAATCAGGTGTCCGAGACCCCGGTAGGCGTAAATCAGGCTGTCCACGCGCGACTGTCGTATCGACTGCCGACGGGAAATTTTCTCCGCGTCAACGGCGCCGTTCCCATTGGCTGCGGCAAGTTCGAAGCCCTCGAAAAAAGCGCGCCAGTCGCCTTCGACCGACCCGGGGTCGGATTTCCAGGACTCGTAATATCGGTCGATCAGATCCGCATTTTCGATATTGGCGAAAGAAATATCCCTGGTCTTGCTGCCTGCAGCATGCATTTTTGCTTGGCTCACGATTTTCATTCAAGATGCATCAAAGCAAATGGCGACACAAGAAAGAATCCCTGAAAATTGTTTGTCCTTGTGGCTTTGCGCGTGGTTTTACATACTTTGCTCCCCGATGAACGTTTTGCTTACCGTAAAGGAGGAACTACAGAATATGCACCGGGCAACCACCCGCGGGGACGGCGAGGGTATCACCTCCGCGCTGACCCGGCTTGATGAGATCGTCAAATCGGAGCGGGAAGGTCTGCCGCCGCGGCTGATACATTTCCTGGAGCGCCGGAGTTATGCCAAGGCGGAAGCCTTCCTTGAGGAGGAAGCGAGCGCCGGCGGCGGTGCGGTGGATATATGAGCGAGAAAAAAAGGATCTCCACCGGCGGCGGAGAAAGCCTGGGGCACAACCCGTTCGCCGCCATGGACGGCGCCGCTTTCCCTGCGGGTTCCAGGCGGCCCGGCCCCGAGCCCGTCGCTTCGGAAAAAACGGCGCGAAAACCGATCGGCCGCGGCCGGCGGGTCCATCTGCGTAAGGAAAAAGCCGGACGCAGCGGGAAAACCGTCACCGTGATCGAAGGTCTCGAAACATTGGATACCGGGTCACTTCGGGACCTTACCGCCCGTCTCCGCCGCGCGCTCGGTGTCGGGGGCGCGTTGAAAGGGAAAACCATTGAGTTGCAGGGCGATCAGGGTGAAGCCCTGAAGGCGCTGCTGGAAAAGGAAGGGTTTGGAGGCGGGAGGCGGTGAGTAATAAGGCAGAGGTTTAAATGAGCGAAAAGCTCTCCTGCTTCACATCATCATCCTCCTCCCCGGTTGCGAATCGTTTCTTATAAATTCCGACTTTTTGCCTTTAACTTCTTAAAACAGTCCCGGTTGGGTTGGGTGACCGGGCTTCAGGGCGATGGCTTCGTAGCCGCGGGCCGTGAGTATCCGACCCTGCGGGGTCCGTTGCAGGTAACCTTCCTGGATGAGGAAGGGCTCGTGTACTTCTTCCAGGGTTTCCGGCTCCTCACCCGCCGCGATGGCGACGGTGGCCAGTCCGACCGGGCCGCCGTGGTAGTGGGTGGCGATGATGCGGAGGACTCTCTTGTCCATTTCATCCAGGCCGCGGGCGTCGATCTCCAGCAGTTCCAGCGCGGCCGATGCGATATCGCGCGTGATGGCGCCATCGCCCCGTTCCTGGGCGAAGTCCCGCACGAAATTGATCAGGTTGTTGACGATTCGGGGGGTGCCGCGGGCGCGAGAGGCAACCTCCGTCGCACCGCCGGCATCGACCGCGACGTCGAGCAGACGGCAGGTGCGATTGACGATTTTCAGGAGGTCGGTCTGATCGTAGTAATCCAGGCGGGTCTGCAGGGTGAAGCGGCTGCGCAAGGGAGTGGTGAGCAGGCCGCTGCGGGTCGTGGCGCCGACCAGGGTGAAGCGGGGAAGGTTGAGCCGCACGCTGCGAGCGTTCGGCCCCTGGTCGATCATAATGTCGAGCCGGAAATCCTCCATGGCGGAGTAAAGGTACTCCTCCACGGTTTTCGGAATGCGATGGATCTCGTCGATAAAAAGAACGTCGCCTTCCTCCAGGTTGGTCAGGAGTCCGGCCAGATCACCCGGTTTTTCCACCACGGGACCGGAAGTGATTCGGACGTTTTTTTCCATTTCCGTTCCCAGGAGCAGGGCCAGGGTGGTTTTACCCAGCCCGGGCGGGCCGCTGAAAAGAATGTGGTTGAGCGGATCCCCGCGGCGCCGCGCCGCGCCGACCATGACTTGAAGCCGCTCGATGGTTTTGCGCTGGCCGGTGAATTCGGAGAAACGCGTGGGGCGAAGCACGGCTTCTTCGCTGGTGGGCGGGGCCTCCAGGGTCGTTTTGATGAAATTCGCGCCTTTTTCCGCGTCGCTCATAGGCCAATCCAAACTTGTCGTATTGCCGGGCAAAAGCGAATTCCGATTGCCGGAAATTCCCGTAGGAAGCGAATCTGAAACCGGTTCATGCCGGGTCGAGCAAACTTTCGGGAATGGCGGACTGATCCACCCTCTCAATGTCGGCTCCCAAGGTCTGAAGCTTCTCCTCTATTTTTTCATAGCCGCGATCGAGGTGGTAGATGCGCTGGACCCAGGTGTCGTTGTTGGCCGCCAGACCGGCCAGGACCAGGGCGGCGCTGGCCCGCAGGTCGGAAGCCATGATCGGCGCTCCGGAGAGGCGATTTCCGCCTTTGATGATGGCGTTGGCGCCGTCGATGGCGATGTCCGCTCCCATCCGCTGGAGTTCCGGCACGTGCATGAAGCGCGACGGATAGATTTTTTCCGTGATGATGCTCAAGCCCGGGGTGACACTCATCAGCGCGGTCATCTGTGCCTGAAGATCGGTGGGAAATCCGGGATGCGGGTGGGTGATCACGTCAACCGGGCGCAAGCGCCCGTTGGAGCGAACCCGGACCTGAGTCGGTTCCACCGCCAGCGGCAGTCCGGCCTCCTCCAGCTTATCCAGAAGCGCGGTGAGGTGACTCGCACACATCTTTTTTACCGTCACGTCACCCTCGGTGATCGCCGCCGCCAAAAGGAGGGTGCCGGCTTCGATGCGGTCCGGGATGATGGCGTAGTCACACCCCTGCAGGCTCTCCGTTCCGTCCACCGTCAACGACGGGCTGCCGATTCCTTCGATTCGGGCTCCCATGATCTCCAGCATTCGGCAAAGATCCACGATCTCAGGCTCGCACGCGGCGCATTCAATGCGGGTCCGTCCGGGAGTCAGCACCGCCGCCATCAACAGGTTGGCCGTGCCCAACACCGTGCTGCCATGCCGTCCTCCCAGAAAGATCTCGGCGCCGGCCATGCGGCTGCCGTCGATTTCAACGTACCCTTTGCTGATGTCCACCACACATCCCAGTTTGGAGAAACCTTTCAGGTGGATGTCGATCGGGCGAGGTCCAATAACGCAGCCTCCCGGCAGCGAAACCGAGGAACGTCGAAGCCGTCCGAGAAGCGGACCCATCAGGCAGACGGAGGCACGCATTTTGCGCACCAGGTCGTAGGGAGCCCGATGGGTCACGCTGCCCGCTTGAATCCGCCAGGTGTGCGGATCAAGACGGTCTACCTGCGCCCCCAGCCGCTTCAGGAGATCCGCCATGAAGCGGATATCACTGAGGTCCGGAACGTTGCGAATGGTGCACGGTTCGGAGGTCAGCAGGGTGGCGGCGAAAATCGGCAGGGCGGCATTTTTCGCCCCGCTGACTTCCACCACGCCCTGCAGTCGCCTGCCGCCTCGAATACGGAGGACGTCCATGAGGTTCAATCACCCGGCCGCCAGTCTTTGGCGGGCGTCTGGGGGGATGAGCTCTCCCACTGGAACTTCGACGAAGTCGGGTCCGACCGCTCGCGGGATGAGGAACTGGAGGACGCACGTTCCCGGTCCGGAGCGTCGGTGTTGGCCGACGAATCGGCATCCGGCTTTCCGCGACCGCCGCCGCGATTTCCGCCCCGGCGCGTGCGTTTCCGTTTCGGGCGCTCACCGTCGCGGTCTTCCCGCCGGGATCCCGCCGGTTTTTCGCTTTCCGAAGTTTTTCCTTTATCCTGATCTTCCGGGTTTACGATGTTGCGAATCCAGCTTCCAACCCGGGAAAGAAGGCCGCCGGGTTTCCCGGAGGCGCCTCCACCGGCCGGAGATTTAGCGCCCTCGCGGCGTCGAGGACGGGAGCCATCGCCGCGGCGCCGGTCGCCGCGTTCTCCGCGGTGTTGACCCCGTTGGCCGCGACCGCGGCCGCCTCGGGATCGCTGTTCCGGACCGGCATCGCCGCCGCGGGTGGCTTGCGGGCGGGTTTCCTCGTCCCCTCGAGCCGTTTCCTCGCCCGTGGATTCACCGCTTTCGGAAGTCCGGGAGCGATTGCCCCGCCGGTTTCTTCCGCCGCGGCGTCTCCGGCGGCGCGGTTTCGCTTCTCCCTCCGCGGCGTCAGCGGAATCGGTGGAGCCGGTCGACCGCTCGGCGGCCGTAGGTTCCGGTTTCTCCTCCCGCTTTGGACTTGCCTCGGCCTTGGGAGCCGCTTCTTTGGGCGATTCCTCAACGGGCTCCCGCTTGGAAGCCGATTTGTTCTCCGGTCGGGAGCGGGCGTTCCGATCCCGTTCGCCGGCCGGCTTATCTTCCGGCTGGGCTTTGGGGCCTGCGCCGGATTCGGCCGCGGGCTTCTTCGCCGTGGCGGCCGGTTGGGCGACCTCGGGAGTATCGCTCGATTCCTTTTTGGCGGCGAGCCCGGGGTAGGGCTTGCTGACCGGGACCGGGCCGATCTTGGGCCCGGCGGATACTCCCGCATCGGTGGCAGGGCGTCGGGGGCGGCGTCGATTGGGCGGGCGTTCGGAGGCAGACGGGGCGGTTTTCTTGGGGGTCTCAGGTGTCGATTCCGACGGTTTACTTTCGTTTGCTTGGTCTTTGGACTCTTCCATTGTCTTGTTTATGTGTACTTTGTGTACCTATTGTGTTGCGATCGATCGGCTCGGCGGATTTCGCAATGGGAAAGGAATCCGGAGCCGGATCTCGTTTGGGCAAGGCTTCCGATGAGGTGCCGCCTTTGGTTCAACCCGATTTGAATATCGGTTGAGGGCACGCGGTTTTTCAGCCTTGCAATCTCCATTCCCACAAAAAACCATTTCTTGAGAAAAACAATCATTAAAATGGGGATTGGCCTTTTCGCGGTGCCGGAAGCCGTCGGCAGCGAGGCAGAGGATGGGTCTTCATTACCGCCATGGACAAATTTGACGAACTATTCGATTTGCAGGAGAAACTCAACGAGCGCATCGGGGTTTCGGTGAAAAAACTTTCCGATGAGGAACAGGCTCAATGGCTTCTGAATTACACGCGGGCCATCCAACAGGAGACGGCCGAACTGATCGATTCCGTCCCCTGGAAGTGGTGGGCGCGTTACCAGGAATTCGACAAGCAGAACGCTCGGGTGGAGATTGTCGACCTGTTCCACTTCCTGATTTCCGCGGCGCAGGTCATGGGGATGTCGGCGGACGATGTCTATCAGGCTTATCTGAAAAAGAACAAGGTGAACCACAGCCGGCAGGACGACGGCTACGCCCGGAAAGATCAAGGCGACTCCAAACACATTTGAGCCGGCGTCGGCTACGATGCCGCCGATTCGTGGGTCAGCGCAGCGCCTGGTTTAACTCCTCCAGGCGGTGTGCCGCCAGGGTGTTTTGCGGCACATTCAACTGTCTGCGGGTTTGGCCGAAAAGAAGACGGGCTTCGTTGGTATGGCCATTGGCGTGGAGGTGATTGAGAAAGGGCATGGCGATTTCGTGGAGGAAGTTCGATCCGGAAACATGTCCCCGCAGTTGCGATAGGATCTGCCGGTAGGCGTTGACGAGGGCATTGACATCGCCGTGGTCGCGGGCGTGTTCCAAAAAGCGGCGCGCGTAGTGAATGCTAAGGTCCGGACGATCCCGGCGGGTGTCCTGACTGATTTGCAGGAGAAGATTCAGCGCCTGGGTGAAGTCTTCGCGTTCCAGGTAATGGTCGGCAAGCAGGCTGCGGTAATTGGCGCGGACGTGGGGATGGTGGGTGAAGGCGCTCGCCGCCTGGCGCAACGTATTTTCGTAGGCTGCGGTCCGGCCGTTGCGGCGATTGATCTCGGCAACCAGGTTCCAGGCGTCGCGATTGCGCCGCTCGGCATCGATGGCCCGGCGGGCGGCGGTCAAAGCGCTCGATTCACGTCCGGCCAGAAGGAATTCGCGGGCCAACGTGCTGTGGTAACGGGAACTCGCATATGCCTGGGCGTGGTGGAGGTGGTGTTGCTGGAAATGAAGCTCGTGGTCGTCGACAGTACGCCAGGTCTGCGGGTCGCGGGCGTTGCCGGTGCGGTAATTGTTCTGGGCGTATCGCCCCACGTCGAGGTTCCAGCCCCGGCTGGCTCCCTCGAAGTACCCGACCCAGGCGTGGCGGCCATTGTCTCCGTAGCCGGAAAAGTAAATGGTGGGCAGTCCAAGCGCTTTGCCTACCTGGGTTGCGAAATAGGACTGGTCGCCGCATATACCGCCCACCCGGCGAATCGTCTGCAGACGGTAATCGTCGTGGGGCCACGGTTCGGAAAATCCCGGAAGGTGCGGTCCGTAACGTCGGTGATCGTAGCGGACGGAGGAGTAGGTCTGGCCGAACTGGGCCACGCCGGGACGAATGGCCTGCTGGGCCCACAGTAATTCTTCCTCGGGAGCAATCAGGTCCACCATGAAGCGGAGCTTGCTGGCCGGCAGACGACGTGGGTCCAGGAGCAGGCGTCCGCCGCGGTGACTGGAGACAAAAAAGGCGAATGTGTCCTGCGGCGGCATCAGGTTTGACGGCAACAGACCGCCGGGAACACTCAGCGGCCAGCCGCCGGGCGGGGCCTGATCGTGAACAACGGCAATCGCGAGCGCCAGCGACTTGTACTCCTCGAAAACCTCCGGGTCGGCGCGATGGAGCATTCCCAGAATACGGGACACCTCTTCCATGCGGTCGTAAGGCGTGATCAGATCAAAGAACGCCCGGGAAAATTCGGCGTCCCGACAAACCGAAAGCATGAGTTCCGGAGACCAACTTTCCCCGAACGATCCCGAGTCCGGGGAAAGGTCGGCGTGGAAAGGCTCGTCCTGAAAAAGGTCGATCCACCGGTAGAGATGGTACCAGCGTTCCAGTGCGGCGTTATACTCGGAGCCATAGGCCGCCAGCAGGCGAGCCCGCAGATGGGCGGCGAGGGGAAACCATTCCTCTCGTGTGCCGAATCGAAGCAGGTCGCCGATTTGAGCAGCCGATGGGGGACGGCTGAAATCGACGGCCGGCAGGCGCAGGATTTCCGGGGCGAGAGCTCTGGCGCGGTCGCTTTCCCGCAGGCGGCTCAGAGGAACCGAGTGGATTTGACCCCCGTCTTCCAGCCGCAGGAGTGCGTTCCTTCCGTCGGTGCCGATCAACTCCGCGTTCAGCGCAACGCCGCTGGTGGAGGTCCACGACCGGGAAAGGGTTGCGCCGTCGCTTCCGGTTTGCCCCAGCAAGGGGGAAACGAACGAAACGGCCAGGGAAAAGAATAACGCCGTGCCAATTGGTGATCCACGCATGGTACGTTTTACTTTTCGGATTTTTCAAAAACGGTACGACTAAAATCCGCCTTTAGGTGACGGCACAACGGAAAATACTATGACGGATGCCGGTCGCTTTTCAAGGGATTTGTCCCCGTCCTGACCCGATTCCATCGGCGCGTGCGTGGCCTTCGACGATATTCGGTGAGTTGTCCGGTTTGAGTTTTTTGATCCGGACAATATAATCCCGTGTATGTTTGCTTTTATTACCGGTTCCGGTTTATACGATTATTCCGGCCTGCAAAGGGTACGGATCAAAACGCGTTTTGGTGAGACGACGGTTCTTTCGGGGCCTGCGGGCGGCCGCGAGGTATTGGTGCTTCCGCGGCATGGCGACAGCCACGAACGTCTGCCGCACCATGTCAACCATCGCGCCCACCTGCTGGCGCTCAAGGAAGCGGGGGCGACGGCGGTGGTCTCGCTTTCCGTCTGTGGGCTGCTGCGGGGGGACTGGCCGCTGGCCCGTCCGCTTCTGGCGGAAGACCTCTACTTCCCCGAGAACCGGCTTCCAAGCGGCGAGCCCTGTACCATATTCGATCGTGCCGGCGCCCCGGACCGGGGCCACCTGCTGGCCTCGAGCTTCTTTCACCCCGGTGTTACCGAGCGTGTCGGGGCTTTGGCCGGCGAACTTTTCGGAGACCCGTCGCGCGGAACATATGGGTCCGTTTTGGGACCGCGTTTCAACAGCGCGGCGGAGATTCGAGTGCTGGCGCATGCCGCCGGGGTGGATTTTATCTCCCAGACTTGTGGTCCGGAAGCCGTTCTGGCCAACGAGCTGGAACTGCCTTATGCCTTGGTGGGCTTCGGTGTGGATTACGCCAACGGCATTGGCGAGACACCGACTCCCGTAGAGACTCTCCAGAAGAATCTGGGCCGTGCGAATACGTTTTTCACAGAAGTGATTGAGCGCCTCGTCGAACCGGACGAAGGGTTTTCGTTCGAGAATTTTATCTACCGTTTCGAGTCGTAGATGATTCCGTCACCGAAGGGATTTATGCATGGACCGGTAGTTCTTCAGCAGCAGGTCCGTCAAGGTTGGCTGACTGCGGCGGAGCGAGCTTATATCGTCGATGTCCTCTTTCACCTCGAGGAGGGCGGTTTGCACTTCGGCTTGTTTGGCTCTGTCGAGGGATTGCTTCAGAACTTCCGAGGTACTCCAAGGAATCTGTCGAAAGAGTTCGGGCGTGTGACGCTTGAGCGCGAGCAGGTAGTAACCGCCGTCCCGCGCGGGACCGAACACGGCGTCGCAACCGGAGGCCAGGGAATCGAGCGCGGCGTAAAAGTCTTCGGGATTGAGATTTGGGCAATCGGCGCCGATCAGAAAGACCGGCTCGGTTCCCTGGCGAAAGGCGTTCTCCGAGGCCGCCGCCAGGCGGGCTCCGAGGTCGCCTTCGACCTGCGGCAGGTAGCGATCCGCCCCGTGTATCCATGAGCGAATCCGGGCCTCGGCATCAGCCGGGGCAAAGTGGATTTCCAGCGGCCAACCCGGGGGAAGGGCGGCTACCTGCCGTTCGACCAGGGAGCAGAACACAGCGCAGGCGGCTCGGTCCCCGACGTCGTTGGCCAGTCGTGTTTTGACATAGCCCGGTACCGGACTCTTAAGGAATAGCAGGACGGAGGGAACTGGCATGTCGATGGAGGGAGATTGCAGGATAAACCCGGTGCCGGCGATACCTATTCCGTGCCGCCGCACTTGCTGCACTTCGACGAGTCGGGGCATGGGTTATTCCCTGGTTTCTGTCAAAGGGCCGAAATGAGAAGCGTTGACTCGGTACCGGTGTTACTCTCAAATTGTGGGCGCCAATTGCTCGCTTTCAGATCGGTTGCCGGTGTGTTTGGAATACCCCTCACCTGGATTTCGATGGCTGCGGGGATCAAAGGAAGCAATCAATGGACGGGCACGAATCAGCCAAAGGACCGGGAGGAGGAGAGACCCCATCCAAACCCATATCCGCATGGGCCGGCGGCCGGGTGAGTTTACTGGAACGGCTTTTGGTACTGGCCGTTGGAGTGATGATGACAGGGGGCGGAGTTGTGCTGCTGTTAAGCGAATATTCAACGTCCCTTGTTCTCACCCTCCTCGCCCTTTTCTTCATGCTGCTTGGGGGCATTCCGATTTACCTGGCGGCGCGCGGCACCCGCTACGCGAGGCAGAAGGATTGGGCGCCGGTTTTTGAGGGAACCGAGGCGGAGCGTGGAGGGACGGCCAGATTGAGGAGCGAGGCCGTGCAGGGGCTGCCCAGGGTGGGCAAAGCCGACCTTCAGGAGACAAGACTCAAATTCGGGCGAAATCGATTGTTCATTTTTGTTATTGTATTGGTCATTACGGTATTCTTTGTGGGCCTTGCGGTTGTACAGTTGACCTTTCTCATGGGGAAGTGGCGGGACGGTGATACCCAGGGGATGCTCTTGTTTGGCCTATCCGGCATTGTACTCGTGGGGATCGGGGTTTTCTGTCTGATCACTCTCGTTTACAATTTTCTAATCCTGTTCAACCCCCGTCCCGAGGTCACGGTAAGCTCGAAGGCAGTCCCGCTTGGCGACAAACTGAGACTGACCTGGGTCATCAACGGTCGCATCGACCGGATGGAATCGCTGCAAGTCAGACTCAGGGGGATCGAGGAGGTAACGTACAAGGGGGCGAGTGAGCTGACTACGGTGACGTCCACGTTTTATTCCATGCTCGTCTACGAAGCGTCCGACCGTCTCGCGATTGCGGAGGGAAACCTTTGGATCGATATACCGTCCGACACGATGCCCACTTTCGACTGGCACAACAAAAAGGTCCTGTGGGATTTTCAGTTTCAGGGAAAGATTTCGCGCTCGGCCGACCTGGATGAGTCTTTTCGCATCATAATCCTCCCAAAGGAGGTCGTGTGACATGGGGAAATTGAGCATACAGTTTGCGGATGAGCGGCGTGCCTTTAACCCCTGTGAAAAAGTCGAGGGAACGGTGTCCTGGGAATTCAATGAGGCGCCGGAAACGATTTTCCTGAATCTCCTTTGGTACACGGAAGGGAAAGGCGATCCAGAAGCGGAAATCGTACGCAGTATTCCGTTTGAAAATCCGGCGGCTCACGAGAGTCGTCCCTTCAGCGTTTACCTTCCCCGTGGACCTTACAGCTTCTCCGGGAAGCTTATCGCCATTCACTGGACGCTGGAACTTATTGCGAATCCCGGACGGCAATTTGCATTCGAAGAGATTGTGATATCTCCCACCGGAAGAGAGATCCGGCCGCAAGAATGAGCGAGCCTGGCCAGGATGCCCCTCGGTTGAGCCAAAAGGGGAATAACGGTCGCGCCCGTTCGTCGTTCCCACGTTTGGGCTGCTGCAGGCTTCTGCTCGGGACGCGATACTTGACGTGGATTTTCATCTGAAATAATACGGGATTCAGAACAATGAAAAAGCTTTTCCCTATCCTGGTTGCCCTCAGTGCATTTGCCGCCTTCTTCACATTCGCCGAACTGGCCGGGAAGGATTACCGGGGTGTTTCACGAGGTCGCGATCTACGACCGTGACCTTAGCGCCTCGGAAGTGGCCGGCCGGTTCAATGATGGGCCCGGGATAAACGATTGAGACGACGTTGTGATACCTGAAAGAGAAACTTTGTCTGTTTCCATTGAGCGGGACGGATCCACCGGCTTCCCCCTCCTTTCGCAGAGTGGGGCGGTTCTTGATTTGATTCTCGCCTACCTGGCGCTCCCGTACTCGATATCTGAATACGGTTGCGGAAAGCGCGCCAGCATGATTATCGATCATCTGCTCGCCCTGGAAATCCCGCCTTACGCGATCTGGCGGGGTCTGGCGATGGAGCGGGATATGTCGCCGGAGGCACTGGCCGAAGAGGACTGGCGAGAGCGGGAGCATGCGATCGTTGTTCCCAACTCTCTCTGCGAGAAGGCGGATTTGACCGATCCGGTCCTGCGCCGGCTTTTCTCCGACAGTTGCCCGGGGCTGGAGATCGAAGGGGACCGGATTCTTACGGGGCCGTTTGTTCTGCATCACGCGCCCCGTGTTCAGTTCGCCGTGGCGCGGAGCCATGTCTATCCCGTTCTTCGCTTCTGGGATGAAGAGAATGGCCGGGTTGTCGACCGGGTCATAGATCCGACCCTGGAAACCGATCGTCTCTTTCCTCCCCTGGAGATGCGGGAACTTTTGAACGCACCCGAATGCCTGCTTCTTGAGGCGCCCCTTCTCGGACACCTGATTCTCGATGAACGGTATCTGACCGCGACTCAACGAAGAGAGGTCGAAGCGCTGCTCGGGGAGGGATGCACCTTGAATGAGGTGGATCTCGAGGAGCTTTCCGTGGAAGGGCATGCGGCGATCGTTCGGGCGCTCTGTGGCGCCGAACGTGGAAGCATCGGCGATCCGGCAACCTGGACCTATGCCAACAACATTCTGGGCGGCGATGAGCAACACGATCGGATGCAGCGGATGTATACCGGACGGGGCGATCCCTTTCGCACGCTTACGCGGGAGCTCGTTCGCTCACGGGAGAGCCGTTCGGCGGATTGTGCCGCGATCGAAGCGCGGCTTCGCGTTCCGATCGATGAGAGCGATGTGCACCGGGTGGTTCAAGAGGATGCCGCCTGGTCGAGCGAACAGCTCGAACCCCTCGCGGAGGTGGCGGTAACTGTCGCCTATTATGCGACACTCCGGGATATCGAAGGGGAACTGCGCAAGGGAAACGATCTGCTCCACTACCTGCAATCCAGCGAAGAGCTTTCCCAGGCTCGCGGACTCGGGGTTCGTCTGCGGCGGCGAATCGATCAACTGGCAAAGGTGTCGCTCGATTCCGAAGGCAGGATCGACGCACGGGCGCTGACGCCCGGATTTTTCCGTGCGAGTGTGGAGACCATCCGTCAGATGAATCGTGCGGGCCTGACAGTGGCGGTGGACCGGGCCGGCAGTATTCACGGAATGCTTCTTTCAGAAGACGACCGGGAAGCGCTGCGCCAGGGGCGGGTTCGGTTCTCCGATCTGATGGATGGGGCGATTTCATTCTGTTCACATATCGATACGGTCCTGGACGGTGGTATGTTCGATGGGCGTCTCGGGGTCGCCTCCGGTATCGAAGTGGCGCACACGCTGAACGATCTAAGAACCTATCTCGAACTGGATCTGGTCCCATCGGGAGACGGGCCCCGGATTTGTGTGAGCGCGTTCATCGGCGAAGAGATGAGCTTTACGGGCGGTGGGGTCTCCATGCCCGGCAGCGCGGCCGTGACCGGACGTGCGTCGCTCGAAACCATTTATGGAATGACCGATGGCGACGGGAACCGTTTTGGCGAGAAGCTGGTGGCGGTTCTCGAGGGTTTGCGCGATCTCCAGAGTGAAGGCAGAATCGATCTTGCGTGCGATCTGAAAGGAGTGAAAGCAGGCGACAGCGACGGGCTCCTTGCCGCCTGCTTCCAACCCGGAGAGTTCTATACGCCGCATACTTACGAAAGGCATATCGAACAGGGCCCCGATCTCGATCGCGCCGGAGTTCCCATGGTCCCGGTGGGTACCGTGATGGGGATCCACCAGGAGGACTTCGGTTTCGAGGGGGAGCGGTCGGACGAGGCCGGCCTCGAGATGAATCGCAGATTGCGAGCCCTGGCACTGGAGGAGGCCTTCGAGAACGTCCGGATCACAGTCGGCATTCTCCAGGGGGATGGGCTTCCGGAGTGGAACGAAGATCCCGCCCTGGTCACTCGCTGGACGCTTTCAGGCGAGCTCAACCATGCCGGGGCCACAAGGACGATGGATCGGCGCGATGCTGGTGTGGCGATCGCGCGCCTGGCCGGCGAGTTTCGCGAGCGCGTCGCGGTCATCAATGCGGAGCGCACGCGGGCCGGGATCGGGACCCTGCGACCGAACGTTAACAACATCCATCTTGAGCCGGGAATCAACCGGAATGTCATCCCGGGGCGCGCGAGCGTTTCCCTTGCGGTGGAAGGTCCGGCTCTGACGGAGGAGGAGCGCGAGGAACTGCAGAGCGGACTGGAGGGCTACATCTATGGAACGCTTGCCCGCCGCGTCGCCTCCGGAGGAGAGGGGGTTGGGCTGCGCCGGGTGGAGGATGTCAGCTACAGCAACTTCTTTCGACAAGCCCACCTTTCCATCGATTTACGGGCGGAAAGCCAGGATACCATCGATGCCTTTCGCGATCGGATCACAGGGATCGTTTTGGAGATCGAGGATGAATTTGGTGTGGAGATCCGCGGAGAGATCCGTCAAAAGCTCCGACCGCTCAATCTTGAAGAGTCGGGTCAGGTCCTGATGATCGAGCGAAGCTACGGCGGGAGTCACAACTCGGAGGAAGCGCAGATCCTGAATGATATCATTCGCGGCACAGTGCTGCAGTTGACCACGGCACTGCAGCTGATTCGCGAAGGGAGCGGTACTCCCGTAAACCTCTTCGCCCGGGTGGATGAGCGGATCCCCGGGCAATGGAAGGAGAGGATGCGCCGCTACACATCGGGCGCCCTCCATGATACGTGCAATATCGCGGCCCGCGGGAAGGAGGGAAGCCGCAATGAGGGAAATTAATTCCCGTAGGCTCTCGCTTTACCGAACTGCTGGAATCAGCAGTACCGGAGCGACCGAGGAACGGGCAACGTTGTGGCTGACACTGCCCAGGAAGAGTTCACCCGCAAAGCTGCGTCCTTGAGTTCCCATGACGACAAGCTGCGCGTTGCGTTCCCGGATCAGACGGGTGATCTCTGCAAAAGGCTTCCCATAGCGGATCTCGATCTCAATCTCAGGGCTGCCCTTTTTCAGCAGCCTTTCTTTTAGCTCCTCCAGGCGACCTTGATCGATCCTGTTGAATTCCTCCAGGCGTTCCTTGAGGTGTTTTTCCAGCTTCACCTTGTCCTGAACGTGGACCAGCGTCACCTTTCCCGCCCCGTTGGCAACCAGTTGCTCGACAAAGGTGAACGCGTTGTCAGCCATCTCCGAAAAATCGGTGGCGAATAAGACATGATCGTTGAAGCCGCAGTGGGCGATGGGCTCGCAACCATCCTCTTCGCCCGGTTTATTTTCGACCGGCACCACCATGACCGGTTTTTTTGCGTTGTGGATGATGCCATAGGCAACGCCCCCCAGGAGTCTTTCGGCCATTAGGGAGTGTCCCTGTGCTCCAACCACAATCAGGGAGTAATCCTCCTCGCTCGCAATTCGGGTCACTTCCTGTTTGGGGGAACCGACGACGGTTCTGGCTTCCACCGCGAACCCCTCCTTTTCGAGGACTTCTTTTTGCTCCCGCAACATTCCTTCGATCGGTTCCGTATGGTAGGACAGGGCCGTCGAAGCCGCCTCTTGATAGGTAAGGCATTGCAGGAGCAGGCATTGCTCCGCGCCGTAGGCCCGTAATGCGCCGAGACAACCTACCACGGCGAATGAGGCGGGGGAAAGGTCGGTTGCGACAATAAAACGCTTAAACATGGGAAATGTCCTTTCTGGATGGGGTTTGCATCTATTCGGGTTGTGCTCTTTCTCTGGCGGGGAACCAGTGCTTCGTCCGGTTGGCGATCTTGACCAGCGCCAGCATCACCGGAACTTCGACCAACACGCCGACGATCGTGACCAAAACCACAGGGGATGAAGCGCCGAAGATCGTGATGGCTACCGCCACAGCCAGTTCGAAGAAATTCGAGGCGCCGATCATGCCCGCGGGTGCGGCGACATCATGACAGATCCGCAGTTTTTTACTGACAAAGTACGCGATGAAAAAGATCAGGAAGGTTTGAATGATCAGAGGAATCGCAATCAGGAGAATATGGAGCGGATTTCCGAGAATGACGTCCCCTTGGAATGAGAAGATGAGGACAAGGGTCAGGAGGAGACCAATGATGGTAACGTTGTTGAACTTGGTGATGAACCGCTGGTGGAAATACGCCTCACCCTTGCGTTTGATCACGGCTCTCCGGGTCCAGATTCCGCCGGCCAAAGGAATAACCACGAAAAGGACGACCGAGAGCAACAGCGTGTCCCAGGGGATACTGACCCCGCCAATTCCCAGGAGAAGAACCACGATGGGCACGAAAGCGACAAGAATGATCAAGTCATTGGTCGCGACCTGGACGACCGTGTAGGCGGGGTTTCCCCTCGTCAGGTGGCTCCAGACAAAGACCATGGCCGTGCAGGGCGCCGCGCCAAGGATAACGGCTCCGGCGAGATAATCCCGGGCCAGTTCATGCGGAATCCAGGCCTTGAATAGAAAGTAGAAGAAAAAGGCCGCAATCGCAAACATGGTGAACGGCTTGATCAACCAGTTGACCGTCCAGGTAACATAAAGCCCGCGGGGTTCCTTGCGCACATTCTTGATGCTGGTGAAATCCACCTTCATCATCATCGGGTAGATCATCAACCAGATCAGGACGGCGATCGGAATCGACACTTGCGCGTATTCGAATCGGCTCAGAAATTGAGGGATTCCGGGAAGAAACTTTCCGATTAGAACACCCGCAACCATACACAGAGCGACCCAGACGGTGAGGTTCTTTTCAAAGAAACTGATTCCGACAGGCTTGTTTTTCTTCATAACGCGAACACTCCAATCCTCCAACACTCCCGTTTTCTTGATTAGTGGCAGCCGCAGCTCGGGCCGCAGCAGCCTTCGTTGGCATCCCCGCCTTCCGACTTCATCAAGCCGTAACCTCCGAGGATGACGCGGCGGATGGGTTCACCGGTTTCGGGGTGCCGAGTCAGCGGGGCGTCTTTCATGCTTTGCTGAATCTCAAAGAGCTTGGGCTCTTCGTTTTTGTCGGATGGGATGGTTTCGTAAACGTAGGTGGTCATGTGTTTTCGGTATGATAGTTGGTTAAAATGGCACTCGGTTTAGGCGCTGGCTCGAAGTAGCTTAGGCTTCCAGCCTGAGACAACACGCTGGAAGCGTGTTCTACTTTGGGATTAACCGAGTGCCAGTCGGGTTGGTTAGTGTCATGGTTGATTGGTTGCAATGTGAAGTGGTGACAAAGTTTGAGGATTATTGCTTGGAAGCGACGGCTTGCACCTTGCCGACGAGTTGGCGCAGGCCTTCGAGTCCGGTTGGCTCGACGGGGCTCCAGGGGATCAGGTAGACGGGCTTGTCCGGGTTTTCACCGACGACTTCGTGCAGGTAGGGGATTTCCGCCCGGCCGCGCGCGGCCAGTAGCGGCTCCCGTGTTTCGGCGGCGGCCAGGCTCTGGTTGATAATCCAGGCGTGGGGTTCGATTTCCGCGCGGCGCAAGTCGGCCTGCAAGGCGGCCGCTTCGTGTACAGGGGTGCTTTCGGGGAGAGTTACGAGGAGGACACGGGTGAAGTCCGGGTCGCGCAGGCGCGGGAGGAGTTTCTCGACCTCCTCCGCCTGCTGGGTGGAACGCGTCTGCCGTCCCAACTCGCGGTGGTAGGACTGGGTGGCGTCGAGAAGCAGGAGGGTGTGGCCGGTGGGCGCGGTGTCGAGCACGACGAACTCGTCCTCTCCTTTGGCCACGGTGCGCGCGAAGGCGCGGAAGACGGCGATTTCCTCGGTGCAGGGCGAGCGCAGGTCCTCCTCCAGGAGGGCCCGGTTTTCCGCGTCCATGTCGGCCCCCTGGGTGGCGAGCACTTCTTCGATATAGGCGGCGGTTTCGGTTTTCGGGTCGATGCGTTCGACGGTGAGCGGGATGTCCCCTTTGTCGCCCACGGCATCGGTGAGATGGGCCGCCGGGTCGGTGGTCGACAGGCGCACCTTGGCGCCGCGGTCGGCGAGAGCGAGGGCCAGGGCCGCCGCGATGGTGGTCTTGCCGACGCCGCCTTTGCCCATGGTCATGATCACACCGCGGCCGGCCGGTGCGAGCTGATCGGCCAATCGGCCGAGGTCCGGCAGGTCCGGAATGGTGAGCTGGACCGCTTCGGCGGATGCGGGCGAATCGATTTCCGTGCCCTGATAAAACGCGCGCAGATTGTCCAACCCGATAAGATTGCCGGGGAGGAGTGGGGAGCGGAAGAGAGGCAGGGAGTCGATGAAGGCGGCCTCGGTCGCCACGGCGGCGCTCTGCCTCTCCAGCCAGCGCTTCGCGACGGGATCGTCACGGTGGGCGTCCGCCGGCGCGTACCACCCGTTGAGAATGAGGCTTTGGTTCTTAATTCCGAGATCGGCGAACTCCTTCCAGGTGCGGCGGGCTTCTTTCAGCGTGCTCCTGTTCGCGCGACTGACAAGAAAGACGGCGGTGCGGTCGGCGTCCTTGAGTACTTCGACGGCTTGGGCGTAGGCTTGACGTTGTTTCTCCAGCCCAGCCAGCGGCCCGAGGCAGGAATTGCCGCTGGTGTTGTCGTCGAGAAAACTCGTCCACGCTTGCGAGAGCGCCATCAGACGAAGCGTGTGACCGGTCGGGGCGGTATCGAAAACGATGACATCAAATCCGTTGGCGGCCTCGTCGCTGAGGTAGCCGGTGAATTCATCGAAGGCGGCGATCTCCATGGTGCAGGCCCCGGAGAGTTGTTCTTCCATCGCTTTGAGAGCCGTTTCAGGCAGAACCCCGCGCATGGGGCCGATGACCTTTTCGCGGTATTCGGCGGCCACCGCTTCCGGATCGATATTGAGGGCGGACAGACTTTGGCAGGCGGGTACGGCCCGCGGCTCGCGGCTCAATTCCAATCCGAGGACTTCGTCCAGATTGGAGGCCGGATCTGTGCTGATGAGGAGAACCTGTTTCCCGGCGTCGGCCAATGCGAGCGCCGTGGCCGACGCGATCGAGGTTTTCCCCACGCCGCCTTTGCCGGTGAAGAAAGTGTAGCGCGCGGGAGCGTCGAGCAGTTCGTTCAGGGCGTGCGGGTGTCGTTGTCCGTTGGAATCCATTCTATGCTGCCCCTGAAGTCTTATTTGAGTCGGCTTGGCGGGCACGCTTGACGAACGCGCCGCGTTCGGCGGTCTCGGGATAGCGTCCTTTCATTTCCAGGACGTTGTCCACGAAGATAAGGGGAAGGACCTCGACACCTTCTTCTTCCAGCATCGCGCGGACTTGCGGGTTTTGTGCGAAGGCCACCGGTTCCTGTGCCAGGTTGTGGCGTTTGACTTTCACCCCGAAGTTTTCCAGTTGGGTGAGCATGCCGGCAAAGCGCGGCAGCAGTGGATCGACATCGGGTCCACAGACGCCGGTAGAGCAACACATGGGCGGATCGTAAACGAGTATGGTCTTCATGATACGGTGGAGAGGTCGGTTAACTTTGGGCTTCGCGGCAGCCGGCGGCGTAGGCTTCGAAAACGAGTTTGATCTGATCGCGAATACGGCGGAAGGCATCAATTTCGGTTTCGCCGTCGCGGACGGCGTGCGGGGGATCCTCGAAGCCCCAATGGTAACGATTGACCTTTCCGGGAAAGGCGGGACAGGCCTGATCGGCGTTGCCGCAGACGGTGATTACCGTATTGATACCGGCGTTGAGGTACTTGTCGAGGTGCTCCGACTTATGCCCGGAGGCGTCGATGCCGATTTCCTTGAGAACCTCGATGGCGAGAGGGTGAACCTGGCCCTTGGGGTTGGAGCCTGCGCTGTAAACGTCGAACAGGTCGTCCGCGGCGGCCCGCAGAATGCCTTCCGCCATATGACTGCGACAGGAATTGCCGGTGCAGAGAATGAGAACTTTGGATTTCATTGATTGATGATTCGGGGTCAGCAGCAGTCCTTTGCCAGGCTCTGGATCTTTTTCGGGAGATCGTCGCAGGGGTTCCTGAGGATTCGCTCGACGGTGCGTTTGCGGGTTTTGAGGTCGGCCTTGAACACCGGTTCATCCCCCCGCAGGTCCTGGAGGCACTTGAGATTGGCTTCCAGCAGGGGACTCGGCGTTGCCGGCAGGCGGCAGATGGTCCAGTTGTAACACCGTTCCGTTTCCAGGGCTCCTCCGTCCCGCAAGGCCTTGAGGTGGCGGGACACTTTCGGCTGCGGCACACCGAGAATCGCGGTCAGGTGACAGACGCAGAGCGGACCCTCAAGTAAGAGGTTCAGAATCCGCAGGCGCGTTTCATCGCAAAAACACTGGTAGGCCTGGATAGCTCGCATGCCACGAAAATCGCACGGAGCGAATATTCTGTCAAGCGAATATTCGCTAAACTCAATTTCGTGAATCGGGGATTAGGGGCGCCGGGGATATTGTCGGAGGAAAGGGCGCTTTTGTGGTCCCCGCAATCGAGCCGAAGGCAGTGGATCCCTGGCGTACAGTGCGAAGATCAGAAACGTGCTCACCGCCGCGACCGGGATCAGCCCCAGAGCTCCCAGGAGCCTTCTTCCCGAAATTCGCCGGATCAGTCGAGTGATTCGTCAGACGTCAGTGTGCCGGCGGTCTGGTTGGGTGAAATCAGCAACCCGCGAAAGCTCAGCAGCAATTGTTCGACCGGGGTGAGATCGGCCAGTTCTTCGCGTATCCGGATCGCCATGACGGGATCGTCGGTGATGATTCCCTGCGCGCCCGCCTGAATGGCGGCGAGCATGGTGTCGGGACGGTTCAGGGTCCACACGTGCACGTCCATTTCCGCCCGGGCGGCCGCCCTGACGAATCGTGAAGTGGCGACGGGCCGCGGCACGGCCGAAAAATCCGCCGGGATCCGGCGCAGGTCGCCGAGGGATACGGTGGCCACGTAACCCACTGGAATACCAGGAGCCAGTTCACGGGCCTGGCTTACGGAACGCAGGTCAAGCGACATCAACACCACCTCGTCCTCCATTTCGTGGGCCCGGATGCGGGCGATCACTTCGGGGACCAGATCGGGGTCCCAGCCGTAGTACTTGAATTCTATATTGAGGCCGATGCGGCCGCGCGCGCTCTCGAGAAAATCGTCCAGGGTGGCTACGCGGCGCAGTTCGGGCGGACCGTCGTCGACGTTTCCCTGCAGCAGATGCTGCATTTCGGAGAAGGGCGTATTGGCCACCCGGCGCGGGTCGCCCGCCACCCGCATGAGGTCGGCGTCGTGCACCACCACGATGACGCCGTCGGCGGTCCGCTGGACATCGATTTCAGCCACGTCGGCCCCTGCCTCGATCGTGTCCTCCAGCGCGGCCAGCGTGTTCTCGGGGCCCATAAAGGCGCCCGCACGGTGGGCGGTTACGGTGAAGTCCGGCTCGAACGAGACCTTCCAGAGGAGCGTTCCGCTGATCGAGCCGCTCAACAGAATCAGGACCGCCGCCACCGGCAGGGAGCGCCAGGGGTGCAGCCAGAAGCGGAGCAGACCGATGGTGTCTCGGCGCAGGCTGGTCAGGCCGAACCCGGACGGCGGTGCGATTTGGTGCAGGTCGGTGTCCTCGTAATAGAATTTGGTTAACAGGACGGCGGCGAAGGAAAACCCGAAGAACGAAAGGAAGGCGTCCACGGCGAAAGCCGCCAACGTGTAGGCCGCCGTGGCGAAAACGATGGGCACGATCGAGGATGTCCAGCCCGCCAGGGCTTCCAGGCCGGCGGTGGCCGGAACGAAGAGTGCCGTCTGGGCCAGCACCCGGACCAGCCACCAGGTCACGATGCAAAGCAGGAGCAGCCTCAGCAGGCGCAGCGTCTGTCCTCGGGTCCGTTTCCAGCTTCGGGACAGAGCCAGGCGGGCGGGGCGGTGGCCGTCAAGAAAGGCGGGCAACGTCGGCAGACTGCGCAGGATCAGGTAACCGGTGACGGCGGCCCAGGGAACGCCGACCAGGGCCAGGGTCAACAGGGCCCGGTGCCATTCGGGAGGGGTTTCCGCCAGGTAAAAGTTGATGTCGTGCTCGCTCAGCCACGTCAGGTACACCGCGCCGGTGGTCAGCAGCAGGGGAGTCAGCAGAACAAGACCAACCAGCACCGCGGCCAAACAGAGTCGAAAGAGGGCGGCCGTGTCCGGGATCAGGGCGAACAAGGTCTGGCGCACCGTGGCGGCCTCGCCTAGCAGGTCATCGGTGATAATACGGAACAGGCCGGCGTAGCGAACGACAGCCCCCATCACCAGCAGCGCCCCCGCCAGGGTAATGTAACCGAGGCCCTCGGGTCGTAGCAGCCAGGCCAGAAGCTCTTCGTTGCCGATCAGAATCCGCTCCCCCCGGAGCACGGTCCGAAGCAGGGCGCCGGACAGGAGCGGGATCAAAACCAGACCCATCAGAAGCCACGCCAGGAGAGTCCAGGCGGCCATGGGTCGCCACAGGCGCAAGAATCGGCGCGCCGCGGACCGGTAGGTTTCGTCAACTAACCGTGTAAACATCATGCCTGACAACCCGGCGGTCTTAGCCTGCCGGCCAATCAATGAACCGCCTTTATCGAACTCGATTTGGCCTGGCTGTCCGTTTACAGGCGATTGACCCCCGGGGGATCGTAGGAATCCGGAATCAGCCAGATGTTTTGGAAGCGGACCGGTCCGGTGTGGCTTTGCAGGTAGAGGGGGGCCCTGGGAGTTTCGGCGCGGGTGCCGCCCATGCCGGTTCCCTGGGGCAGTTCGACGTCGTCCTGAACGAGCACGCCGTTGAGGTAAACAGTGACCCGCGCGTTCTCTGTCTTTTCCCCTTCATCGTCGAAGCGGGGTGCTCGGAAATGAATGTCGTAGGTCTGCCAGGTCAGAGGAGGGTAGGCGGCGTTGACGATGGGTGCCTGGAAATTGTAGAGGGAAGCGATTCCGTTGATGGCCGGCGGCTGGCCAAATGTATCCAATATCTGGACCTCATACCGGTTTTGAATGTAAACCCCGCTGTTGGCGCGGCCCTGCCCGTCGCTGTCGGGCATGAACCCGAGCTTCATTTCCATGTGGAGATGAAAGTCCCCATAGGATTCTCTGGTGGTCGCACCTTCGATCAGGCGACCATCGGCGTCCATCCGGGCGCCATCATTCCAATGTTCGAGATGTTCGCCGTCAAAGAGGGTGATCGCGTTATCCGGTGGCGCCAGCCCCAGAGTCGGGCTTTCGCGTTCGACCCGATTCAGCTCTCCAAGGTTGTCGTGTTCATTATCAAAGGCCACGAAGCCGTCCGCGGTGTGACGGAATCGCGGCGCGCCTTCCCCGCGCAGAACCAGTTCGTCGTCGCGGTAGACGCCTTCGAGTTCCGCTCTGATTTTTGTTTCGTGGTGATTGTCGATCCCGTCCGGCAGGGAATCATAATACAGAAGTCCCCGGGCCTGGCCGCCGTGGATCGAGACCTGCAGTGCGGCATTGACCGGTTCCGATTCGGCGGAGTCCTGGATCGTTCCAGTGAACTCCCCCTGGAATCTAAATCCCGGGTGAGCTTGTGCCTCGCTCAGGTCGATATAGGCGTTCGCGCAAGCGGTGGTCTGAAACCCCAGGGAAAGGGCAACCGCCGCGAGACAGATTGGTCTCACGCCCGATACGGAGGCGAGATAGGATTTCACATTCGCGGTGAGCGTCGAGTCGGTTTTGGTCATGATCAGCGGTGGGTGGGTTGCAGTTTGGATTTCCCGATACCATGACAGTTGAACGCGAGGTGATCAATCTCGATATCGAATGGACTGTGGCCGGTAATTATTGGAAGCGGAACTGAATCACGGCGACCGCGGGATTGCTGGTTCTCGGATTGATCGCGGCGACAGTCCTGGCCCCATTTTGATCTGATCCATCCCTCGTATTCGTTGATCTTGACCCCTTTATCGCAGATCAGCTATCGTTTTTCCCTGAAAGCGCTCCTTTAGACCGGTTCCAGCGGGCGTGTGCCCGTCCCGCCTGAAAAGCGATTTCTTAATACAATGGAATCCTTCTTTGACGCCTGCCGCCGTGTGTCCTCATTGCTGTTCGCCGCCGTTGTTCTGTTGCCGCAATTGGCACTCGGAGAAGGCATGACGCTGGAGCAGATCGCCCGGCTGGAACGAGTCGAAAGTGTGGCGATCAGCCCGGACGGTCGATGGATTGCCTACACGCGCTCCATCCCGCGGGACCTGGCTAAAGAGGACGATGGCCCGGCCTGGCGGGAACTGCACGTGGTCGGCGCCGGAGGCGAAAGCCGGCCGTTTGTCGCCGGACAGGTCAACATCGGCGGCGTGGGTTGGTTGCCCGACGGCTCGGCCATTACCTTTATCGACGAGCGGGACGGGGATAAAGAGGCCACTTTGTACCGGATCCCGATCGACGGCGGCGAAGCCCGGCGTGTAGTGTCGGTCGGCGAAGGGGTGAGGGGGTACAGCTTTAGCCCCGATGGGGGGCGTGTGGCTCTGATTGCCACCGAGGTCGATGCCGAGGAGGTCACCAAACTGCGTGAGAAGGGGTTCGATCAGGTCGTCTTTGAAGAGCAGTTGAAACCGCGCAAGCTGTGGATCGCCGAAATTGACGGCGAAGCGGGCGAACCGCTGGAGATCGAAGGTTCGGTTCAGCAGGTACGCTGGTCACCCCACGGCGAACGGCTGGCAGTTTCGGTGACTCCGCGCGAATTGGTCGACGACCGATTGATCTTCCAGAGCCTGCGCGTTATCACGGTCGAAGGGAATCTGATTGGTGAGGTCGATACGCCCGGCAAGCTTGGTGATTGGCGCTGGTCGCCCGATGGTGATTACCTGGCCCTGATCGCGACCGAAACCAGTTACGATACCGCCGAAGGCCGCCTGATGGTTGTCGACGGCGACGGCGGGGCGCCGCGCAATTTGCTTCCGAATCTGGAAGGTCATGTGCGCGCTGTGGACTGGATCGGGCCGGATACCCTGCTCTTCATCAGCCATGAAGGCGTGGAATCGCGTGTGGCGGCGATCTCCGTGGACGGCGACGGAGAACGTGATCTTGCGTCTCTCCCGGGCCTGATCTTTACCGCTCTGAGTGTCAGCGATCAGGGTCGGTTGGCGGCCGTTGCCAGCAGTTCGGCGCATCCGCCGGAGGTGTTTGCCTTTGAAGAAGGATCCGGCGCACCCGAGCGTTTGACCGACTCCAATCCGTGGCTCGCTGATGTGGAACTGGCCCGCCAGGAAGTGTTCGAGTGGCAGGCGCGCGACGGTCTCACGCTCCAGGGCCTGTTGGTCTGGCCGCTGGACTTCAGGGAAGGCGAGCGCTATCCGCTGATCCTGGCCGCACATGGTGGTCCCGAAGCGCATTACTCGAACGGTTGGCTTACCGGCTACAGCCTGCCGGCCCAGCACGCCGCGGCCGAAGGCTATTTTATGTTCTATCCCAATTACCGCGGCAGCACCGGACGCGGCGTGGAGTTTGCGCTGCTGTCGCAGGGCCGGCCGGCGATGGAGGAGTTCGACGATCTGGTCGATGGCGTCGATGCGCTTATCGAGATGGGGCTGGTCGATGCCGACCGGGTCGGCATTACCGGCGGATCGTACGGCGGCTACGCCTCGGCCTGGGCGGCGACTTATTACTCCGACCGTTTTGCCGCAGCTGTAATGAACGTCGGCCTGTCCGACAAAATTTCCATGCTCGGCACCTCGGACATTCCGCGGGAACTTTACCAGGTCCACTACCGGACCTGGCCCTGGGAGGATTGGGATCTGTATCGAAACGCCAGCCCGATACGCCATGTTGAAAACGCCAAAACACCAATTCTCATCCTGCACGGAGACGCCGACCCGCGCGTCGATCCCACCCAGTCACGCATTCTCTATCGCTATCTGACCCTGCAGGACAATCCGCCGCCGGTCCGTCTGGTGCTCTATCGCGGGGAAGGACACGGCAACCGGCGTGCGGCTTCCCGTTGGGACTACAGCCTGCGTCTGATGCGCTGGATGGATCATTACCTCAAAGGCGAAGGCGGTGAAGTCCCGCCGCCCGAAATTGACTACCGTCTGGGTTTCGAAGACTGAGCGCCGATCTGTGCGCTGTCGTGGTGGGCTCCTGGTGGCAGGGAGCCACACATATTTGACCGTCATATCCGGAAACGGTCGTTGCGGATTGTCGCCGACCTAAGCATTCGCCACAATCCAATACGATAACTGGCCGGGGTTGGGCGCAGTTAGGCCGTTAATCACTCCGCGGAGCACCGCACACTCCCGAAACCCGAAATTTCGATAAACCGATGACAGCACCAAAACACGTTCAGACACGACGAAAACGAGTCCTGCGGATTGCCGCCATCCTGGCAACCACTTGCGCCCTGGGGGGCGGCACCATCCCCGTCCACGGGGATCAGGAGATTCGCGGCATGGTTGGCGTAGGCACATGGGAAACACAGGCTGAGTTCCGTGACATCAAGGTGGTCCGGGGCGATGAAACCCTTTTCGAGAGCGACTTTTCCCGCGGGCTGGAGCCCTGGGACACCCGGCGTGGCAACTGGGAGGTTGTCGAGGGCGCCTTGCGCCAGACCAGTCAGGTGGCGGATGCCCGGGCGCTCATTGGCGACCCCGACTGGAGTGACATCACAATCACCCTGCAAGCACGCAAGCTGGGCGGCCGCGAAGGCTTCCTGATTCTGTTTGGGCTCCCGGGACCGGACGCGACGTTCAAGTCGTTCTGGAACATCGGCGGTTGGGGCAATACCGGCCACGGAATCGAAGCTCCCGGCATTGTCACGGAACGGGTGCCGGGCCGAATCGAAAGCGGCCGCTGGTACGACATCAGGCTTGAGATCGAAGGCGACACAATTCGCGCCTATCTCGACGGCGATTTAATCGAGGAAGCCAGTCCGCCTTCGGACGAAGATGCGCAGAGGGTCTTCCCCCACGCGCTCATCCCCGCCCTCTACGCCGATCCGAGTGTCGTCGAATTCGACGGTATGTTCTACTGCTACGGCACGACTGATGGCGACGGCCACGGCCTGGCCACCTCCGGCCGCCCGGTCGTCTGGAAATCAAGGGATTTTGTCAACTGGAGTTTCTCGGGCTCGATTTTCCCTTCGAATTTCGACGCCAAATACTGGGCTCCAAGCGCGCCTGTCTACAAAGACGGCCGCTATTACCTTTTCCCCACCCTCGACAATCGGATTGTCGCGGTTGTCAGCGATTCCCCTGAAGGCCCGTTCCGCACACTCGACGGCAAAGACATCACCGCGGACTCGGGATGGGAACATTTCCCGATTACGGCCGGACATCCGATCGACGCCGAAGTATTTGGAGACGAGGACGGGTCCTATTACATGATGTGGTCCGAGCGCTACATCGCGCGGCTGAATTCGGATTTCACCGGCTTCGATGGCGACCCCGTGCGAATTCAGACCAAACGGGGCGGGTATTCGGAAGGACCGTTCATGCTGAAACGCGACGGCATCTACTATTACTTCTACACATTGGGGGGCCACGAAGGCTACCAGTACGCCTACATGATGAGCCGGACATCGCCTCTGGGACCGTGGGAGGGTCCAGAACAAGACATCATTTCCACAACCGATCATGAGAAAGGAATCTACGGCCCCGGTCACGGCAGCTTCTTCAGTCCCGAAGATTCCGATCAATGGTACTTCGTTTACCTTGAATACGGGCGGAGTGGAACGAACCGTCAGGTAATGGCTGCCGAGATGCACTTTAACGACGACGGTACGATCCAGCCGATCGAGCTGTCGTTCGAAGGTGTCGGCGCCCTTCGTCCGAATCCCTTTTACAACACTCCGAATCTCGCACGGGACGCATCCGCGACCGCCTCCACCACTCGGCCCGAGGTGCGAATTCCGCCGATCAACGACCCACGCCTGAACCGGATTGAAACCTTTTCCCCCGCCAACGCGATTGACGGCTCCAACGGAAATCGCTGGATGGCACTGGACGACGATGTTCAACCCTGGTTCAAACTGGATCTCGGAGAACCCCGCCACCTGAGACGTTCAGAGCTTTATTTCGTCAAACCGACCGAAGGCCACGCCTACCGTGTGGAATACTCCCTCGACGGTTCCACCTGGCGCCCCTTCGGCGGCAACGACAAGCTGCGAATCCAGTCGCCCCACATTGACGTAAACAATGCACGCGCCCGTTACCTGCGCGTACATATCCTCGAAGGCGAACCCGGTTTGTGGGATTTTCGCGTTTATTAAGGGCCTTCGTCGTCGACCTATTCTTATTCCTCCCCCAACGGCAGGTGTCTTCGACGACCTGACGGGCCTCCGTAAACACCTCGAAAACGGGGGGCCCTTTCTTCAGCAAGCGTTCTCCGGGGAAGGTGAGCTGTGCTTTTTGCCCGGGCGGTCCCAAAGGCGAAAGTCGAGGTCTCGCTCCAGTGCGCGGATGGAACGACTGACCGCCGACTGGGTCGGGAAAAGGCATCCATGCATCAAGTTCTGGGAGTTTCAAAGGTTTGAATTCTCTCCTTGTTTATGGGTCTGATGGGTCAGATGGATGTTAGGGACGAATATAATTCGCTTGCGGGTATTTACGACCAACGCTGGCGGCATTACGTGGGCGTTTCGGTCGGGCGAACCCTGGAGGCGTTGGAACTGCGCGGTGACGAGCGCGTGCTGGATGTCGGGTGCGGGACGGGGGTCTTGCTCGAGAGAGTGGGACTGGGGCATCCGGGGTTGGTTTTGGATGGATTGGATCCGACGGAAGGAATGCTGGATTGACCTTTCAAATCTCGAATCACCAGGCTGCAAATCTCCGTCATGGGAAGACGAAACGAAAAGGAGTTTATTCCATGTCCAGGGAACCTGGTGCAGGGCAATCTGAAGGCACGATGAGATCCGGTGATTCGACTTCGCGCGATGAAGCCGGAATCCGGGAATAATCTCCTGACCGGCTCGTCCGAATCAGAGAATCACCCAACCAGTGCTCGAAAAATATGAAAAATGAATCCGTCGTTAAAGAACGTTATGCCGCCGCTGCGAACGCCAGCGAACCCGCCCTTTGCTGTCCCGTCGAGTACGATGTTCGTTATCTCAAGCCGATTCCGCAGGAGGTAGTCGAGCGGGACTACGGGTGTGGGGATCCTTCTCGTTACTTGCGTGAAGGTGAAACGGTGCTGGATTTGGGTTCCGGAACCGGCAAGATTTGTTTCATTGCCTCCCAGGTGGTGGGGCCGCAAGGGAAGGTGATCGGGGTCGACATGACCGATGACATGCTCGAAGTCGCCCGGCGGAACGCGCCGGTGGTGGCGGAAAACATCGGCTTCGCGAACGTGGAGTTTCGCAAGGGCCGCATCCAGGATCTCGGGCTCGATCTCGAACTGCTCGACGCCGAGCTGAAAAAACGTCCGATCACCGACGCCGCATCCTTTCTGGCCGCCGACGAATTGGCGGAGGAATTGCGGGTCAAACGACCGCTGGTGGCGTCCGACTCGGTGGATGTGGTGGTGTCGAACTGCGTCTTGAACCTGGTGGACGAACGGGAGAAAGCCCGCCTTTTCCAGGAGATTTTCCGGATCCTTCGCCGGGGAGGGCGCGCGGTGATTTCCGACATCGTCAGCGACGAGCCCGTCCCCGAAGCGATGCGGAACGATCCGGAACTGTGGAGCGGGTGCATCTCGGGCGCCCTGACCGAGGAGGCGTTTATCCAGGCCTTCGCCGACGCCGGCTTTTACGGGATGGAGTGTTTGAAATTCGAAACCGAACCCTGGCGCGCCGTGGAAGGCATCGAGTTCCGTTCCGTCACCGTGCAGGCATGGAAAGGGAAGCAGGGACCGTGCTTTGAGCACCGGCAGGCGGTGGTGTACCGGGGGCCGTTCAAGGAGGCCCTCGACGACGACGGACACCGTTATCCCCGGGGCCGGCGGATCGCCGTGTGCGATAAAACCTTCCGGCTTCTCCAAAACGCTCCCTACGCCGATGCGTTCGTCTTCCTGGAACCGCACGAAGCCGTCCCGCCCGAAGAGGCGCAGCCGTTTGCCTGTCGCCGCGCGGCGAAACGCGATCCCCGCGAAACCAAAGGCACCGACTACTCCGCCACCACCGAAGCGGCGGAATGCCGGGAAGGGGGATGCTGCTGATTCTCCGGAACCGGTTTCGCCATGTTGCGGGTCGCCACCACCCAGGTTTCCATGAGAACCTGATAAGACGTTCCAAAATCCGATTCCGAAAGCAACTTGGCCGACTGGGGGAATATCGACAGGGCGTGTTCGTCTTTGCGAGGTATGGGTTTCCGCAAGCTTGTGCTGTTGGTCTGGGGTGTGATGCTGGCCGGGACGATTTCGCCGGCTCTGTTCGGAGAGGTGCTGCGGGTACAGGGGTCCACCACGATGAATCCGGTGGTCACGGAGGCCCTGGAGATTCTCCGTGAGGAACGGGGGATCCGCTATCGGATCGACACGTTGGGCGGCAGCGCCGGCGGCATTCGTGCCGTGGGGACGGGTGCGGCGGAGGTGGGGATGTCTTCGAAAGCGATCGGCGACGAGGACCGCCGGCGTCATCCCAGTATCGATTTCCATGAGACGGTCATCGCGGTGGACGCGGTCGCGTTGGTGGTCGGGCCGGACGTCTGGGGAGCGGGTGTGCGTTCGCTCTCGCGCGAGCAGGTGCAGGTGATCTACGAGCGGCCGGGTGTCAGCTGGAAAGAGTTCGGCGGCCCGGACCGCCGGGTGGTGTTCTTTAACAAGGAACCCGGGCGCGGAACGTGGTCGGTGTTTGCGGAATGGTTGTACGGCGATCCGGGCGAGGCCCCGCCGGTGAGCCACCCGGAGGTCGGGGCGAACGAGGAGGTGCGAACCAAGGTGTCGCGCACGCGGGGTGCGCTTTCACAACTCTCTGCTTCCTGGGTGGACGGGCGGACGGTGTTTGCCCTGGGAATCGTCAACGATTCGGGTGAGACCATCCGACCCGGGGGCGAAGCCCTGGCAAACGGGGGTTATCCGTTGAGCCGGCCGTTGTTGCTGGTAACCGACGGCGAACCCGAGGGCGCGGCCCGGGAGTTGGTCGAATTTCTCCTCGGGCCGGAGGGGCAGAGGCTGGTACGCAGGCACGGTTACCTGTCGCTGGAGGAGGCGGGGTTGTGACGCGGGCGCATGCTATAGAAAAGGAGTGCCCGGCTTTAGCCAGCACCGGGTGTTTTACCCGCGATCCCTGGGCGACTCTCGTATGGGGATCTCTGATACTTTCGGGAGGGTTGTTCCTCTTTGCCGGGGCAACCCTGCTTTGGCAGTCGCTGCTGATATGGCGGCACGAGGGGTGGGGGTTTTTGCTGGGAGGCGAATGGTTTTACCGCCACGAACTGTTCGGCGCCGGGGCGATGCTTTACGGGTCGGTCGCGGTTGCGGCGATCGCGGTTCTGGTGGCGGCGCCGCTGGGGGTGCTGGCGGCGGTGTTTTTGTCGGAGTACCTGCCGCGCCGGCTGCGCTGGGGGATGAAACTCCTTGTGGAGGCTTTGGCTTCGGTGCCGTCGGTGGTGTACGGGCTGTTCGGGGTGCTGGTGCTTCGGGAGTGGGTGGGCGTCGCGGTGGAGCCGTTCGGGGGATGGACCGGGGACACGCTCTTGACGGCGGGCTTGTTGCTGGCGGTGATGGCATTGCCCTTGACGGTGACGCTGTCCGACGACGCCTTGCGCGGGGTCGATCAGGATCAGCGCGCTGCGGCACGCGGCCTCGGCCTGACTCGGGGCGAGACCGTGCTCCTCGTGGTGTTGCCGCAGGCCTGGCCTGCCGTGGTGGGCGCCGCCCTGCTGGCGCTGGGCCGGGCGCTGGGCGAGACGATCGCGGTGTTTCTGGTGGTGGGACGGATGGACAACCAGTTGCCGGAGAAGTGGTTTTCGTTGGAGATGATTTTTCAGCCGGGGCAGACGTTGACCTCGAAGCTCGGCGGGCCGGAAACCCACTTGGCTGCCGGCGACCCGTTGCACTGGGGCGCGATGATGGGGCTGTGTTTGATTCTGGTGGCCATCACGGTCGTCTGCCTGGGGACCGCCCGGTTTTTGCAGGGCAAAGGAAAGGGGCGGGCGTGAGACGGCGGGTGTTAAATCTTGGTGTGGCGTGGATCGCGGGAGTCGCGGCGATCGGTTGCGCGGTGATCGCGTCGGGTTTGATGGGATGGATCCTTTGGCGCGGGGTCGGGGCGTTGAGCTGGAGTTTGCTGGTCGATCCGAGTACCGCGGCCGGCGCGGAAGGCGGGTTGCGGTACCAGATTCTGGGAACCGTTATCCTGGTGGTGACCTCGCTCGCGTTGGCCGTACCGCTGGCGGTGGGACTGGCCTTGGCGCAGACCGTGTATCTCCCGAAAAGAGCACGGAACAGTTTGCTGGGCACTCTACATCTTGCGGCGGCGCTGCCTTCGATTCTTTTTGGCATTCTCGGCCTGCTCTTCTTCGTGCAGATCCTGGGGATGGGCAAGTCCTGGCTGGCCGGCGGAGCGGTGCTGGCGTTGATGATCTTGCCGACGGTGACGGTGTCGCTGATCAAGGGCATCGGAGCCATTCCTCCCGAACAATGGGAAGCGGCGGCGGGACTGGGGTTGCGGCGTTCGAGGATCATCACCTCGGTAATCCTCCCGCAAAGTTTTGGAAGCCTGGCGACCGGGTCGCTGCTGGGGTTGGCGCGTGCGGCGGGGGAGACGGCGCCCATTCTTTTTGTGGCGGCGGTGTTTTCGGGTGCCACCTTGCCGGACGGCATTCGCGACAATCCGGTCCTGGCCCTGCCGTACCATATTTTTGTTTTGGCCCAGGACAGTTTCCATCCCGGCGCACAGGAGCAACTTTGGGGAGCGGCCCTGGTGCTGGTGATGCTCGTTTTTGTTGTTAACCTGACGGCGCTGCCCCTGCGCCTGAAAACCCGTACCAGTCATGGAACCGATTGAAAATCAGAAATCCGATGGGAATCCTGAAGAAACCGTTGCGCTCGGCGGTATCGAGAACTCGCAAGCGCCCGTGCTGGCTCTGGAGGACGTTTCCGTTACCGCGCAAGGCAAGAGCATTCTAAACCGTGTTTCGCTCAATGTTCAGCCGGGCGAAATCTTCGGCATCCTGGGACCCTCGGGAGCGGGGAAGAGTACGCTGCTTCGAACGATCAACCGTCTGGTGGATTTGCAGCCGGGCTTTCGCGTCCGAGGCCGGATCCTCTACCGGGGAGAAGATATTCTGTCTCGCCGTGTCGATACCGATGCCTTGCGCGTGCGGATCGGGATGGTCTTCCAGCAACCGAGCGTATTTCCGGTGTCCATCGCCGAGAATGTTCTCTTCGGGGTGCGCCGAGTGAAAGGTGTACCTCGATCGGAGCGGGCCGAAGTCGTCGAACGGGCAATGCGCGAGGCGCACCTTTGGGGGGAGTTGAAGGACCGGCTCAAGGATTCCGCGCGGAACCTTTCGACGGGGCAGCAGCAACGTCTTTGCCTGGCCCGGGCTCTGGCCCTGGATCCGGAGATGCTCCTGATGGACGAGCCCACCAGTGCTCTGGACGCTCGTTCGAGCGAGGCAATCGAGGAATTGATCCTCGGCATGCGCGAGCGCCGGACGGTCCTGCTGGTCACGCACAATCTCGACCAGGCCCGGCGCGTTACCGACCGCATCGCCTGTGTCTGTGTTCGGAACGGAGCCGGAGAGATACTGGAGCAGGGGTGCTGCGATGCCGTGTTCGGCAACCCGGCCTGCCGAAGCCTGTTCGAGCGCATGGAGGACCTGGAGACGTGGGGTGATTTATGAGTAAACAAACAGGCGAGCTGAAATATTCGAAGGGTTCGCTCGTCATTACCAGGATGCATGAAGAACGCGTTCGTTTACTTTTAACTGCTTTGGCGAGATCGTGTGCCGGCACGGCGGTTGGTCTTGCCGGATTGCTTGCGGGCCTGCACGCAGCAGCAGCGCAGGAAAATGAAACTGAAACGCCTATGTTTGATGAATTGAGGGAGCACCGTTTTCACCCGTTGCGTGACGGGTTTACTTACGACCGGGAATTGGACGTCCACGGCGTCGCCGACATGGACGACGACGGCTGGCGGGTTCGGACGCTCGCGATTCGCGACGCGGTACGGCTCGGGGAGGAGGGGATACCGGTTTTGATCGAGTCTCTCGATGATGAGAATCCGCACGTCCGGCATGTCGCAGCGACGGCGCTCGGGGTGCTTCGCGCCGGATCCGCGGTCGAAGCCTTGAGCGAGCGCCTCCGAACGGATCCGGACGAAACGGTGCGCAGCCAGGCCGCGGTGGCTCTCGGGCAGATCGGCGAGGAGCGCGCGCTGGATGTGCTCCGCGAGCGGGCGAACGACGACTCCAGCCGGGATGTCCGCCACCAGTGCGAAATTTCGGTTTACCAGATCGAAAACGGTCTCGGCATCGACGACAGTCTCGCCAGGGCTTACCTTGCGCTCGACGAAAATGATTTTCGGCGCCTGAAAGAAGGCGAGCCGGCTGTCGATTTCGAACTCGAAGATACGGAGGGCAGGACATGGCGCTTGTCGGACTTTCGCGGTGAGAAAACTGTGGTGCTGATCTGGATTTTCGCCGATTGGTGCCCGGTCTGTCACGGGGAGTTTCAGGATTTGATTCGCCTGCGCGAGGAATTTGAAAAAGAGGATATTCAGGTGTTTACCATCGAATGCCACGACCGTTTTCGCAGCCGGGTGATGACCGGAGAAGAGATGCAGCCGACTTATTGGTTCAGCCGTGACGACTCGCCGCAGGCGGGATATCTGGATGGCCGCTGGTGGCCGCATCTCGTCGATCTGGCGTGTGGCGTGGGGGCTACCTATGGCGTCGATCCCATGCAGTACGTCGTGCACGCCGAATGGATCAACCGGCCGGCTACGGTGATCGTGGACAAGGAAGGCGTCGTCCGGCTCGCGTATCACGGAACGTATTGGGGAGACCGCCCGAAGATCGAGGAGATACTGGACATGGTCCGTGCCGGGGATTTTTCCTTTGAACATCCGGAACGGCGGAAGCCAGATTAGGATCCGGAGTGATTTAGCAATCTGGCATGGCTGAGAAACGACGGCTTATCACGGATTTTTTGACCACAGATTGCAGGACTGATGACTCAGATTCAAAGGCAGAGGCTTGGTATCTTTGCGGATCGGTTTCGGGGGAATTTCACGTTGTCATTAATTCTGGTTTGTTATGCGGTTAACAAATCCATGAATACAACGGAAATTGGGCTCACCTCCGTGTGAGAAGCTTCACCGTTCAGCAATGCTTTAATGAGTTCCGAACTCGCCCGTAGCTCCGTGCTTCAGCCGGAGTCTTCGTCACGGCAACCGTCGTCCTCACGCCGGCCAAACGCCCGCTTAAAGCAGGGCGCTACGAGTTCCAGATTCCCCGTAGCTCCGCGCCGTCCAACAACCAACCCCACGCCCCTGTCTGTGCCCATCTGCGCTCTGCTTCGTCTGTGGTTAAATATCGATTCCCGGTTCGGGGTCATCCCGCAGGGCGGGATGCTACGCTTGGGTCTGAGGCTGCGCCTCACTGCTAATAATGGTGATAATAGTGATACCCGTAGAATCCCCCGCGGCGATGGTGGAAATGGCGACGATGGTGAAAGCGGTGGTGCCGGAATCCGTGATGATAACGGGGGACATAGGCCGTGACCGCCAGAGCGAACAACAATATGATCAGTCCCGGTAGTGATTTCATGACGCATTTAAGACGTTTGGAAGGTGTATTGATTCCCGAAAATCGAGTGCCTCGTTGTTTGCTATGGGTGCTGTGCGCCGTCTGAAGAACGGCGCTACGCGGTAGGTCCGTGCTTTCAGCCGGACTTTTTGGGGGACGCGAGTTAATGGCGGTTGCGCTCGGAAACCCGGTCCAAGGAGCGAAGGGGCGGAATTTTCCGGCGAGTGAGTCGTCGAATGCTTGAACCGGTTTACACAGGAGAGTCGGAAGGAGCTATTATGCATAGAATGATCAAAATCATGGGAGGGGCCGGCATCGCGGGTGTCGTGCTGTCGTTTGGAATTCTGTTCGTCCTTTCGAACGGCGGTCGAGCGGGAGGGAGCAATTCGTTTTTCGACCAGTTCGACATGAGCGATGTTCGCGTCCCGCTCAATGAGATCCACCGCGGGGGACCCCCGAAAGACGGGATCCCGGCGCTGACGGATCCCGATGTGGTTCCCGTCGATGAGGTGGATTTTCTCGAGAACGACGACCGCGTGCTGGGAGTGTCGTTCGAAGGCGAGGCGCGCGCTTATCCGATCCGTCTTTTGAACTGGCATGAAGCCGTGAACGACCGTCTCGGAGACACCTATTTCACCGCCATCTATTGCCCTCTCTGCGATTCGGCGAGCGTCTTCGACCGCCGGATCGATGGAGAGGTCTTTGAGTTCGGAATCAGCGGACTCTTGTACAATTCGAACGTCCTGATGTACGACCGAACTCACGATGCTCTCTGGTCGCAGATCGCGTTCAAGGCCATCAGCGGACCGCACGCGGGACGGCCGCTGGAACATCTGCCATGGAAGCTGTCCACGTTCGACCAATGGCGCGCGGAACATCCGGGATCGACAGTCGCCACGTTCAAAACCGGATACAGGCGCAATTACGAGCGCAATCCGTATGAAGCGTACTTTCAAGGGGAGGGATTGATGTTTCCGGCGAAGGGTGGCGACGACGATCGCCTCCCGGAAAAGGAGCCCGTCGTCGGCGTTCAAGCCGACGGATTCGCGAGGGCTTATTCCGTCGCACAAGTGGCGGCGGCGCCGGACGGGCGCGTGGTGGACGAGACGCCGGCGGGCCGGATCGTATTGGAAGCGTCTTCGGACGGCGGCTCGATCCGCGTTGTTGAAAAACCCGAAGGGGTTCACACCGTCCACACCTTCTGGTTCGCGTGGGCGTCGTTCCACCCCGATACGGACCTCTTCGAGTCGGAGCGGTGATCAACGGGCAGCGGGCGGCGAGGGACGTGGCGTCGGAATCATTGGGAACGCGGGCATTCTGCCCGCCAAAATCCCGTGTATTCCACCGCTTCGTGATCAGTTGAGAATTGAGGTCCCTCACTGGTTCGAATGGGCTTTGAAGTTGTAACCCCGGTGACCCTGCACAACTTGAAAGGTCCGGCTTAAGCGCGGACCTACGCGACCAGCCCCTCACTCCGTAGCGCCGTGCTTAAGCCGGCGGATGGAACCCGGGGCAAACAGCGAATAGCGAAAATTGAGGAGAGGATTTGGCAAGGAATCACGGTAACCATTGATGACAACGGAGCTCCTTTCCTCCCGTGATCCTTGTGCTCTTTGTGGCTGAAGTAGGGGGACTATGCCTCCGGATAGAAAAGGCATCGGGCGCAATCGATCTCGAATCGGATCGCGGGCGTGCCGGACGAGGCATCGCCGATCCAGATAACGATGGTGTTCTTATCCGGCATTCCGTAGGTCGCACCGTTTCGAATGAGATTTGGATCACCCGCGGTTACCCGGTCGATCCCGACTTGCATTCGACTGGGTAAGTGCGACAATGGTGGTATGAATCCGTCGAACTCCATCGTGATTGACCCCTCGATCTGCCACGGCAAACCCGTCATCGCGGGAACCCGCGTGCCGGTTGCGATTGTGGTGGGAAGCCTGGCGGGTGGAATGTCGTTCGATGAGGTGGCAAGGGAGTACGACCTCACGGAGGAACAGATCCGGTCGGCCCTTAAATTCGCCGGGGATCTCCTCAACGAACGGTCTTTTTACCCGCTTTCGGCGTGATGTCCCAGCGCTTCCTCGTCGATGCGAACCTGCCGCGATCCGCATGGGCTGTCTTGAAAAAGCACGGACATCGAGCCGAGCATGTCAGAGACATAGGCCTGGCCGATGCTCCTGATCCGTTGATCGCGGAGCGTGCGAAGGCGATGGAGGCTATTTTGGTGACTCGCGATCTGGATTTCGCCGACATTCGCGCGCACCCGCCACAAGATTGCCCCGGCATACTCGTCCTTCGAGTTCCGGAATACGACAGGGCCAATGAGATTGCGGATGTCCTTGAATCCTTACTGCTCAAGCCGGACCTCGTAAAGAGCCTGCCGCGGCGTCTCACGATTTTGGAACGCGGGCACGTTCGCTTTTGGCCAAAAATCGATTAGCAGCGCCGCCATCCGCCACGCCCACACCGGCGGCTCCCTCGACCCCAACGGCGATGGACGTCCGTGGGGGGAGTACGAACTGGAGTTCGTGGTGGATTGAAAAATTCCCTGATAGACCAGAGCCCGCCGCATCGGGCCTTCGCCTGTAGCATAGGTCGTGGCGGATCGACACGGGATTTCCATGCGGCGTGCCGCCTATGTTCTGGCGCTTCAACGGATCGGCGAAGCCGTCGAGGCGCTGGGAACCAACCGCTATTTCAACGGCGGCGGATAGGCGGTGATGACCGCCTACTTGATCCCCAGGGCGTCGAGCCGTTCTTCCATCATGGAAATGAGTTCACGCAGGCCGGAGGCGACTTTTTCGAAAAAGGAGAAGTCCCAGTGCGGGTGGGGTTCGAAGGCTTCATTCAACCTTATCGCCGCTGGCTATTGCCGCGATAAGGTTCATCAGGGGAGCGATGCCGCAAGTTGATGCGGTTCGCGGGCCGATCGTCAACCTTTCCTGCTCCAGCTATGCGCCTCGAAGGCAGCGTCCAGCGGCGTTTGGGCGAGATGATTCGTGTAGTTGCTCAGGGTTTTCAACGCCACGACGCTCAGGACATCGAGGAGGTGCCGATGGGTGTAGCCGGCGTCCAGGAACGCCTTTTGCGCGTCTTCCGGCACCCATCCGCGGTGTTCGAGGACGGCCTTGGTGAAACGGACCAGTGCGGCCTGTTTTGGATCGGAAGGTTCCTTGCCTTCGCGCAGGGCGTTGACGGTCTCCTCCGGCACCTTGCTCATGCCGGCCACCATGCTGTGCGCCGCCACGCAGTAGTCGCAGCCGTTGGTCTCGCTCACGGCGATCATGGCGATCTGCTGTTCCTGAGCGTTGAGCGCGCCGTTTTTCTGCAATTGATCGGTGATGTGGGCGTAGGCCGAGAGGGCGACCGGCGACTCGGCGAGGATCCCGTGGATATTCGGGATGAAGCCATAGTTGTTTTCCGTTTGATCGAGAATGGGTTTCGAGGCCTCCGGCGCCGTTTCCTTTGTGTGCAAGGTGAATTTCATAGAATCTGGACTTTTCGATTGGTTATCTGGTTTGAGGGGGAAGGTTTCGAGAACCCAAGCCGCCTGCTTACTTATGGGAAGACGAAAAGAAACGGGATTTATTTCATCGTTGGCGTAAATCTCCGTTGCCACGTTCAACACCCGATACCGGCGCAATTACGAGCGCAATCCGTGTGAAGCGTAGTTTCAAAAAGATGGCTGACGATGAGATTTTGGGGAAGCGTTTACTCCGTCCCGCACGACCGCTCGAGCCACGCGGCGTAATCCGACTCCTTGATTTCACCGGCGGCGAGGGCGAAGGTGCGCTCGACGACTTGTTCTTCGGGGGCTTGAAATTGCATGCCGTTGGATTCGAGAAACAGCGCGGCGGCAATGAAACCGGTCCGTTTGTTTCCGTCCAGAAACGGATGGTTTTTAATGATGCCGGCCGCATAGGCCGCGGCCAACTCGAAGAGAGAAGGTTCGCCGTATGCGTGCACGTTCTTTGGGCGGTCAAGTGCGGATTCGAGGAGTTTTTCGTCCCGGACACCCGCGGCTCCGCCGAAGCGCTGGAGCAGCTCACCGTGAATGGCGAGGGCGTCGGCGGTTTCGATCCAAACCGGGTCGCTCATTTGGCCAATTCACGGAGTGCGTTGCGATATCGCTGCATGAGGCTTTCGGCGATTTCCATTTTCTCCTTGAACCCGGGGCGTTCGGGAGTGATCCGCAGAGAACCCTCCGGTCCCCCGGTCAGGTAAAGCTTGGCGCCTTCTTCCACCTTGAGCGTGTACAACGCTTCCTTGGGCAACACAATCCCCAGCGAATTGCCGATTCTGCGAACTTTGGTTTCCATGGCCATGTGATAACATCCGTTATCCTTGGGGTCTCTGTCAAGCGTTGGTGGTGGTTTTCGGGACGAGGCGGACAGAGGGGCCGGGGGGGTGAGTTAAACAAATTCCCCGGGGGCTACGTTTTTGACTGCTTCTGCAAGACTTGACTCGTCTGTGCCGGCCTGGTGTTAGGTTTGTCCGGAGTTGTTTTTACCGGATCCGGGGGAATGCTGTCTGAAGCGTTGTCTTTTCCCTTTTCGCTTTCCTTCGACGGCGACGGGCCGATCAATCGTACGGAGGATGGGATCGCGGTGAAGGGGTACGACGTTGTGGCCTATTTCACGGAGGATCGAGCGGTCGAAGGTTCTCCGGAAATCACCGCCGAATGGGAAGACGCCATCTTTCAGTTCTCGTCGGAGGAGAACCGGGACCGCTTTCTGGAGGCTCCGGAGGATTATATTCCGGCCTATGGCGGTTACTGCGCTCTCGGCGTGGCCAGTGGTTACAAAGACGATATGCACCCGGCTGCGTTCGACGTGATCGACGGACGGCTGTTCTTTAATCTTACTCCGGGCATCCACGCAGGCTGGGCTGGCAACAGCGAGGAATTGATCGCCCGTGCGGACGAGACCTGGCCGGATTTGAGAACGGCGCCGGGTTACGGACGGGCGGACGGACGCTGAAGTAGCTTTGGGCGTCCCAGTCCGGTTCGACCCAAACCGCGTAGGCGAGCGCAGCCATTCCCCGCCCACCCCGGGAACACGCGTTCCCGGCGCGCAATTAATTGGGACGGCTCACCTCGCTGAATTTCGATATTCCATCATTTCGGTCTGGATCATGGAGCGAAACTCGATCTTCGTTGCGAATTTCAATCGCTTCCGGAACGATTTTTCCGTCTCGGAAGGCTTGTGAGATTCGGGTCGGCCCGATAGGGTTGTCTCGCATGAAACCGTTGGCACTCGAGGAATTCGATACACATGTAAAGTCCTTTCCAGATCCGGAACAACCATGAGTCACGTATGAGACCCTACCGGAAAAACATCGAAGCCGCGGTCTTTTCTCAGTGCGCTGCGGAACGCGCGAAACATACGCGTAAGGAGCTCAAACCGAACCCAGTCCTTTCGAGATTGGCGAGAAATCACAGTCAACGAATGTCGCGAAAGGAAAAACTTTGGGAGCACACCAAACCATCGAAGATTCCCGAACTGATAAAGAACCCGATCGAAGCCACGATCGCCTGGTCGCTGATTACGCTGGGATTCCTCGTTGCCTGGGTATTCGCGTTGCTGGGGCTCCTCATTCTTTGGTTGGGACGCGAAGGGTATAAAAAGAAGAAGGCGGAGTATGTCGCCGCCGTCTCCATAGGGACAACCGGCCGGCTCCATGAGCGGGCAAAGGAAATTGCCTTTCGGCTATACCGGGAACTCGCGGGAAACGAAGCCTACCGTAAGGATCTCATGGATCCCGATTTCAAGCTGTCCGGGATTGGCGTCAGTCGGAAACGTGAATTTCTCTATATCACCCAGATATTTTACGGGTGACACCGCAAGGAATTCACCATCGTCTCGCACCCGCGGGACTACGGCTCACCTGACGACGCATAGGTCGGATGCCGGTTTCCTTGTACAATGACATTATCAAGGCGTCAGCGCTGGAAGATATCGACCGCGTTGAGACCTGCCGCCTTTGCCAGTTTGGACTGCCTTGTATCCCCGGTTACGAAAACGGCGCAGCCCAAATAGAGTGCCGCGCTCACCCCTCAACCCCTTTCGCGGTAAATGAGGTCTGATGCCGATGGCGCCCGCCGTTTGAGCTTTTCGTGGGCGCCGGCGAGTCGTTTTCTCAGGTCTGGCCACGGCTTCGGTTCGCGTTGCGCCGAAGCCGGCGTGACTAGCGCCACGGATTTCATGTCTAAAATGATTCCCAGACATTGCTGGAAAACCAAGGAAATAAGGTATCAACACGTTCGAGGCTCTCTACAATCATCCCGAACCGGCGGGCTGCGGCGACGGCGTTCCCTGCGGCGGCTTCGACCCGGCACACCGCGATGCTCGCGAACGCGCTCCAACTCGGCGAGCATTTCAGCGAGAACGCGGGAAGAACCGGGTTTCTCCTCCTGATCGACGCGGAGAGTCGCGAGGTGGTCGAACGGATCACGGGGGCGGATTCCGCCGAGGACATCCGGAACAAGATCGCCGCGGCGACCTCCTGAAACGCTGGAGAGGCTCTATCATACATCCCGCCGGGCAGGGCCGAAAGAGCCCTGTCCGGGTTTTTTACGCTCCAATCAAGCCGCCGTTTTATTCTCCCGCCAGGCGTCGAAGTTCAGAAGTCGGTCGGATTTTCTTAGGAGAAAAAGGGCGACACAGGCCGCCAGCATAGGCCAGGCGGCGAAAAAGAGCAGGTTCTCAAAAGGATCCAGGTACTGCCTCCAGGAAGAGAAGGTGGAGACGGTGTGCATCGCCAGCACGAGTCCGTAGCTCCAGGCACGGAACATTCCGGCGACAAATCCGAGAACGATCACCAATTGCACCGCGCCGATCAGGAAAAAAGCGCCTTCTCCGAGCCCTTCCAACATGTAGAAGTTCGCAAAGACCGCAGCGGCGTGATCGGGGTGGAGGAACTTGTCCAACGTCCACATGAACATGACGATGAACACCCCGAGGCGAAGAAGCAGAAGAGCGATACCGAGTTTTTTATCAATGTGATCCATTTCTCTGGGACGAGTCGGTGCGTGGATTATTCCGAACGGCGAAAGCTGGGGCACAACCGTGACGGAATGGCCTCGGGCTGAATAACTTGGCGTCAACTCAGTCTTCGGATGTCCTTGCCGAAGTCGAGGACCTTGAAAGTTTTGTTTTGCGGCTGACTTTTCCCCAATCATGAGTCTGATGTGTCGGATGGGTGTTCAGGACGAATACAACTCGCTCGCGGGCATTTACGACCGGCGCTGGCGGCATTACGTGGACGTCTCCGTCGGGCGAACCCTGGAGGCGTTGGAGTTGGGCGGCGACGAGCGGGTGCTGGATGTCGGGTGCGGGACGGGGGTCTTGCTGGAGAGGCTGGGAAGCGCGCACCCGGGGCTGGCTTTGCACGGGGTGGATCCCACGGAAGCGATGCTGGACAGAGCGAGGGAACGGAGCGAAGGGAGGGTGGAACTGAAGCGGGGAGAGGCTGAAGCCCTTTCGTTCGCAGACGACGTGTTCGATGTCGTGGTCAGTGTGAGCGCCCTGCATTATTTTTCCGATGCGCGACGGGCGATTTCGGAAATGGGGCGCGTGCTCCGTCCCGGGGGAACGTTGGTTGTCACAGACTGGTGTGCCGATTTTCCGGCGATGCGTTTGTATTCCGTCTGGCTTCGGGCCCGCGACGCCTCGGTGAAACAGATTTACCGTGCGGAGCAGATTCGCGGATATCTTGAATCGGCGGGAATCGAAAACGTCGTCACCACGCATTTCCGTATTCGCCCGCTGTGGGGGATGATGAGGATTTCTTCGAAGGTAAAAGTTGAAAGTTGAAAGTAAAAAGTGGCGATTGCTGAACGTTACCGGTTGCCCGGTCAGCGGATCGTTTGGAATGGCACGAATAAGGCGCTTGATCGTAGCATCCCCCCCTTTGCGGAATGATCCCGAATCAAGAGGTAACTCTTAACCACAGATTTTAGGGTACTGATTGGGACGTGGGCGGAATTAACTTTCGTTTGCTTCGTCTCATGCGCTAAGCTTTGCCGAGGATCCGACCACGTTCGGAGCTTCCGAGAACACGAGTGGCGGAGGCGAAACATCAAATTTTATGTCTGACCGCGAAAAGGCCCAACGAACCGAAAACGCTTCCAGCGGAAGTTACGAAAGAGCGATTGCCCGGCTGGACGAGGCCTCGGGTTATCTCGATGTTCATCCCGAGGTGATCGAACGATTGAAGTATCCAAAATCGATCGTTACCGTATCGGTGCCGGTGCGGATGGACGATGGAAGTTTGCGTGTGTTCGAGGGGTATCGGGTGCGCCACAACGACCTGCGCGGGCCCGGCAAGGGAGGGATTCGCTTCCATCCCGGGTTGACCCTGGATACGGTCAAGTCCCTGGCGTTTTGGATGACCTGCAAATGCGCGGTCATGGGGCTGCCACTGGGAGGGGCCAAGGGTGGAATCATGGTCGATCCGAAGTCGCTTTCGACGCGGGAACTCGAGCGTTTAAGCCGCGGGTTCATTGCCCGCATTGCCGATTTCATCGGCCCCGAAACCGATATCCCGGCGCCCGATGTGTACACGAACGCACGGATCATGGGGTGGATGATGGACGAGTATTCTAACGTCGTCCGCCGCCGAACACCGGCCGTCATCACGGGAAAGCCGATCGCTCTGGGCGGCAGTCTCGGACGCGATGCGGCCACCGGTCGCGGGGGTTACATCTGTTTGAAGCAGTTGGAGGAGGAACGGGGATGGAATCCTCCGAAAACCACCGTGGCTGTGCAGGGGTTCGGCAACGCCGGTCAGGCGGTGGCGCGGCTCCTGCATGCGGACGGCTATCGGGTGGTGGCGGTCAGTGATTCACGCGGGGGAATTTACCGCAAAGAAGGATTCGACGTGCCAAGCCTGATTCACTCCAAGAACGAAACGCGTCAGCTCAAGGCGGTCTATTGCGAAGGGAGCGTTTGCGAAACGGTCGATGCCGAGACACTCAGCAATGAGGAATTGCTCGCTCTGGACGTCGATATTCTCATTCCGGCCGCCCTGTCCGGCGTCATCGGCGAACAAAACGCCAAAAACGTGCGGGCCGGTGTCGTTCTCGAACTGGCGAACGGTCCCACCGACGATTCGGCGGACGCCGTGCTGGATGAAAAGGGCGTCCTGGTCGTGCCGGACATCCTCGCCAATGCGGGCGGGGTGACGGTGAGCTACCTTGAATGGGTGCAGAACCGTTCGGGCGATTATTGGAGCGAAGACGAGGTGAATGGCCGGTTGGACAAACGCATGCGGGAACAATTCGGCGAGGTGAAGGCCCTGGCGGATCGACACGGAATCTCCATGCGGCGCGCCGCCTATGTGCTGGCGCTTCAAAGGATTGGAGAAGCGGTCGAAGCGCTGGGAACCAGCCGGTATTTCAACGGCGGCGGATAGGCGTCCGAGGCGGCAACCGGTTATTTGATCTCGAGGGCGTCAAGCTGTTCTTCCATCAAGGAAATGAGGTGCGAGAGATTCTTGGCATTGCGAACGGATTTGGATTCGAGCACCGGAGTAACCCCCTTTTCAGGATCGATGAGAAGGATAGCGGGCAGCGTAAGTGAGGCGTGTCTCGGATAATCCTTGTGAAAGTCGTTCCGGTGGGTGAAGGACACCGGTAGCGGCTGCATGTCGAGGTACTCCTTCCAGGGCTGCAACATGCCGGTGATTCCGAATGTGTGCTGACACAGCGGACATTCATAGGTTTTTGGCGAAAGCAGTTTGTGTGTTGAGGCCGAAATGGCGTTAAAGAATCCGCGATCCGCATTGTAAACGATCAGCAGAAATGGCTCGGTGGTGTTGTTGGTGGGTTGGGTCATGGGTTGGGTCATCATGGGATTTGTATTTGTGATACGAAGTGAGACGTACCGGGAGCAGAAGTATTCCCATCGGAATCCGAATTCTCGAGCACCGCTGTGGGGGTCAATCGAGGTGGCGTATCTCGGCCGATATTCGTGAGAGAAGGCGGTGGTTATTTCCAGGAAATAAAGTCGCGTGACGATCGTCTTAATTGGTGTGTTGCTTTAGGTTGTTCAATGAGCGCGAGAGATTCGCGTGGGGTTTCCGCAGTGCGGCCCTGTTATGGTTTCTCGGCTTGGCGGCGGCCGCCGTGGCAACCTCCGGCCGCGAGGTATGCCTGGAGGAGACATTTGCCGATTTGGACCGGTGGGAACCGCACACCTTTCCGGCGGTCCCGCGCGAGTCGGTGTACGCCGTCGAGGAGGATGACGAGGGGAATCCCTTCCTTCTGATGACGAGTGATGGAGGAGGGTCGGGAATCGTTCTCAAGGAACCCTTCCGCGTCCGCGATTATCCGGTCGTCGAATGGCGGTGGAGGGTGGATAAGGCGATCGAGGGGGTCGATCACCTCCGGCGGGATGGCGATGACTATCCGGCGCGCTTGTACGTATTCTTTGAGTACGAACGGCAGGGTCTCGATCTCGGAACACGGATCCGGTACCGTGCGTATCGGGCGCTCCGGGGAGAATTCCCGCCGCATTCCGGACTGACTTACGTGTGGACGGCGGTTTCGGTCGAAGAAGACAACTATCCGAGTCCCTACACCGACCGGGTCGGGATGTTTGTCCTGCGCGGGGAAGACACTCCGTTGGGCGAATGGCGGGAGGAATCCATTCATATTCTGGAGGACTACGAACGGTTCTTTGGGGAGGACCCGCCGGAAACGGCACGAATCGCAATTATGACCGACTCCGACGATACCGGCCAATCGACCGCGGCGGCGATCGACTTCATAAGAATCGTTTCCGAATGAAAAACGTTGTCGCCACTTCTCTTGTGCCGGCGTGATTCGATTCTCGAATATTTCGAATCCCGAGGCTGCGGAGCCCGCTTGTTATTCCTTAGTCTTGATTCGGATGTTCCCCGACAACGTCTTGTGCACAGGGCAGCGATTCGCGATTTCAAGCATTCTGTCTCGCTGTGCCTGGTTCAGATCGCCTTCGATGTGGATTTTGCGCTGAAATGTGTCGAGCTTTTCCGAGTTGCTTTCGCAGTTGTCGCAATCCTCGGCGTGTGTCTTTTCGTGTCGGACCCGACAGTCGACGCGCTCTACCGGCAAGCCTTTGTGGCGGGCATACATGTTGAGGGTCATCACGGTGCAAGCTCCCAGGGCGGCGGACAGAAAATCGTAAGGAGTCGGACCTTCGTCCACGCCCCCGACCGATTCGGGTTCATCGCCCACCAGACGGTGAACGCCGCTTCGAATCCGGCAAAGGAATCCGTCCGCGGTCGTTCCGGATACGTGTACGTCCTCGACGGCTTCCGGCTCGTCGACCTCGAGAAATCGTGCCGCCCACGAGGCGATGACCGAGCCCGCATAGCGGGAATCCGCCGCGTTTGAGAGCAGGTGGTCGGCGTCGTCGAGGCTCACATAACTCTTCGGGTGCCTGGCGGCGGTGAAGATCCCTTGCGCCTGATCCACAGAGACCGTCTGGTCCACCGGCGAATGGAGCACCAGCAGGGCCCGGCCCAGCCGTCCCAGGCGCTCCTCCATCGGGTGGTGGCGCGCGTCTTCGATAAAGTCCCGACGGACCTGAAAGGGCCGGCCCGCCAAATCGACTTCCGCGGAACCGGTATTATCAATTTCTTCGATTTGATCGCCAAACTGCTTGAGGACGTGATCCGGTCGCAATGGGGCGCCGATGGACGCTACCGCCCGCACGGAGTCGAGGCGTTCCGCGACCGCCAAAACCGCCGTTCCGCCCAAAGAATGACCCACGAGCAACTGAGGCGCCGCCAGGTTATCGAGCATCCAGCCGGCGGCGTCTTCGAGGTCGTCGAGATTCGAGGAAAATGTCGTATCACTGAAATCGCCCTCGCTCTGTCCGAGTCCGGTAAAATCAAAACGCAACACGGCGAATCCGGCTTTCGCGAGCGATCGAGTGATATCGCGGGCTGCTTTGATATTGCGATTGCAGGTAAAGCAGTGTGCGAAAAGTGCGGTCGCCTGGTAGTCGCCACCGGGCGGCAATTCGACATCACCGATCAATTGATGTCCCTGACGACTTTTAAAATGTATCCGTTTTCCCATGGTTTGATCCTTTTGTGATACCGCTCCTGCCATGACGTGCCCAACACCCATATATTCCCCCGATCTGCGAATCGTACCGGCAGGCCGGGATGCCGTGTCAAAGCTTTCCCGGATTTGCGCGGACAAGAGTTGGGGGACGGAATAAAACGCCGACCGGTGCGTCCAGAAATGCATGCCTTATGACAATTGACCGCGAAAGCCTGGAACTGCATCGTGCCTGTCGCGGCAAGATCGAACTCGCGTTGAAGGTTCCCCTCGAGGATCTCGAGGATTTGAGTCGCGCCTACACTCCCGGTGTGGCCGCGGTGTGCCGGGCGATCCGGGACGATCGGTCTGCCCGGCGCGATTTGACTGTGGCGGGCAACGCCGTGGCCGTGGTTACCGATGGTTCAGCCGTGCTCGGACTCGGCGATATCGGTTCCGCCGCCGCCATGCCCGTAATGGAGGGGAAGGCGGCTCTCTTCAAAAAACTTGCCGGCATCGACGCCTGGCCGATCTGCCTCGACGTTCGCGAGCCCGATGCCGTGGTGGCTGCGGTGCGCGCGTTGGCGCCCGGATTCGCCGGCGTGAATCTCGAAGATATTTCCGCTCCCCGCTGCTTCGAAATCGAAGACCGGCTCCAGGATCTCGGTATTCCCGTCATGCATGACGATCAGCACGGCACCGCCGTGGTCTTGCTGGCGGGATTGATTAACGCCGCCCGAGTGGCCGGGAAAAAGTTTTCCGATTTGCGGATTGTCATTTCCGGCGCGGGCGCGGCCGGGCGCGCCATTGTGCGTTTGCTCCGTTGTGTCGATCAGGTCTCCGGGGTTTGTGATACGGTGGGCGAAGTGGTGGTCTGTGATTCCAAGGGGGCGCTCCACTCCGGCCGCGACGACCTCGGCCCGGTGAAACAAGCCGTGCTCGAATACAGCAATCCCGAGGATCGAGCGGGTGGCCTCAAATCCATGCTCGAGGGAGCCGACGTCTTCGTCGGAGTCAGCCGCGGGGGATTGCTCACGGCGGCGGATATTCGCCGCATGGCGTCGGACCCGATCATTTTCGCCCTGGCCAACCCGGATCCGGAGATACTCCCCGACGAGGCCCGGGCCGGCGGCGCGTCGGTGGTCGCCACCGGCCGTGGTGATTTCCCCAACCAGGTCAACAACGTACTGGTCTTTCCCGGCATTTTTCGCGGCGCCCTGGATGCGCGCGCACCGCGCATAACGGACGCGATGAAAGCGGCCGCCGCCGAGGCGATCGCCCGGAGCATCCCGGAGCCGGACCCGGAGCGGATCCTGCCGTCGGCTCTCGATGAAGAGGTCCCGCGTCGCGTCGCACGCGCGGTCACCGAAGCCGCCCGCACTTGAAACCGGCCTCATTCAATCGCCATGCCACAAGCACTTCGCGTCGATCTCCATAAGCTGGCTCGGTTTACGAATGCGGCCCTGTTTGTCTTGCCGGCATTCTTTTTCGCGCTTGGCAGCACGATCTCCTTTTACTTTCACTTCGCTACGGTCGCCGCGCTTTTTTTCCTGATTGTCAACCTCTTCTACCGTTACGTTCAGAGCGAACACACCCTCCTGCGCAACTTCGGTCTCATCGGGCAGGGCCGTTACCTGATTGAAAGCCTGGGCCCGGAACTTCGCCAGTATCTCTTCAACAACGACCGCGAAGAGCGTCCCTTCAATCGCCTGGAACGGACCAACCTCTACCGCAAGGCCAAGAACGTCGAATCCGCCGCCTCCTTCGGAAGTTTGCTCGACTACGACGCGACCGAAATCAAGCTGCGCCACTCCATGTTCCCAACCCACAAGGAGGCGGCCCGGCCGTTCCGGCTCACGCTGGGCGAGAGTCGCGGGGTGGAACGGCCGCACACTCTGACCCGTCCGCTGATGATTAGTGCCATGAGCTACGGTGCGCTCGGAGAAAACGCCGTCCGCGCCCTGGCGCGGGGGGCCGCGATGGCCGGGGTCACCATGAACACCGGCGAGGGCGGTTACCCGAAGTACCACCTGATGGAGGAAGCCGATCTGACTTTCCAGATAGGGACCGCCAAGTTCGGTGTTCGCACCGAAAGCGGCGCGCTCGACCCCGACTTACTCCGCGAAGTGGCCGACAAGCCCCAGGTCAAAATGATCGAAATCAAGTTTTCCCAAGGCGCCAAGCCGGGCAAGGGCGGCCTCCTGCCGAAGGAAAAAATCACCCCGGAAATCGCGGAGTTGCGGAAGGTTCCGATGGGGGAGGACATCATTTCTCCGCCTTATCACTCCGAGTGCGTCGACCTTCCCTCCACCGTCCGGTTCATCGGTCATGTTCAGTCGCTGGTCGCCCTACCGGTGGGAATCAAACTCTGCGTCGGCTCATTCGACGAATTGCACGCGTTGGTCGTGGAAATGAAGCGGCAGGACGTCTTTCCCGACTCGATCGCGATTGATGGTGGGGAGGGCGGCACCGGGGCGGCACCGAGCGCCTTTCTGGACCGTATCGGCCTGCCGCTCTTTCCCGCTCTTCACGGCCTCGTGCAGATCCTGAAGAGTGAAGAGGTGCGCGACCGAACGCACGTCTTCGCCGCCGGAAAACTCGTCGAGGCCGGCCGCCAGTGCATCGCCTTCGCCCTCGGAGCCGACGCCTGCTACACGGCCCGCGGTTTCATGTTCGCACTCGGTTGTATCCAGGCCCGCGAGTGTGGCAACAACACCTGTCCGGTCGGAATTACAACCCAGGACCCGAGACTTCAGGCCGGTCTCGTTCCAGAGGCCAAGGCGGTACGGGTCAAGAACTATATCGACAACACCTGCCACGAACTGGAGGAACTCACCATCGCCATGGGGAAAGTCTGCCCGAGTGAACTGACCGTCGACGACCTCTACATTCCCACCGGGAGCAACCTCTGGCGCATGGTTGCCGAGCGGCCCGACCTCCGCGAAACGCTAAAACGCTAAGCTTCCATGAAACTCCGTATCTTCAGCGCGTGGATTCTCCAAATCATGGCGGCCATTATCCTCGGGGCTTCCGCCGCCGCCAAGCTCACGGGCCACGCTGAATCCATCGCGGTTTTCGAAACGCTAGGCATGGAGCCGGGGGGCCGTTACCTCATTGCCGTGCTTGAGCTTGCCGCCGCGGTCCTGCTTCTCATCCCTTACAGTGCGCCTTGGGGGGCGATACTGACTTGGGGGGTGATGAGCGGCGCCCTCATCGCCCACCTGACCGAACTCGGTCTGACGGGTCCGATGCTGCCCATGACTGTTGCCGCTGCCACTAATTGGTGCGCGGCCGCCCTGATTCTTCTTCTTCGCCGGCATCAAATTGAGTTCATTCGCTGTATGTTCGCCCGCGGCGACGGGAATGACGAATCTCCGTGAATTAGCAGCTTGTCGGGGCGAGCGCTCCGAAAATTTCGATATTCCGGAATAAGCCGCCGATACTTTCGTCGTTAATTCTTAGAACGAACACCAGACAAACGACCACGACCATAACCCATGACTTCTCAAACAAATGCTCCCGACACCCCGTTGGATCGCCACGCCCATTGGCTTCTGCGAGTGGCGCTGGCTTCGATTTTTCTCTACTACGGGGTCGATAAATTCCTGGGTGGCGGTATCGCCGAATTTTCGGCGGGCACCGGTTTGCCCGAAGCGATCGCCGGATTGGTGGCGGTGACGGAAATCGTCGCCGGTGCGCTCATTCTGATCGGTGGTTTCACCTTTTGCGTGATCACGCGGATCGGAGCGTTTCTGGTCTTCCCCGTCATGTTGGGGGCGATCCTGATGGTTCATTGGGGGCAATGGCACATGATGCCCACCGACACGCACCCGATGGGAGGCGCCGGTTTTCAGGTGACCCTTTTGCTTGTGGCCGGCTACCTTTTTATCCGCGGCAATAACTCCTAACCGATTTTTACTATGTCTGAAGAAGAAAAACGGCGAAATGAACTGCAGAAACTGGTGGCCAAAGGGGTGACCCTTTCAGCCCCGGTGGTGATTGCCATTGGGGCCGTTGCCGGAGGCCATGCCATTCTTTCCGATTTCACGTCGGAAAGCGGGTATTACGTGATGGCGGCAGGAGAAGGCGAGGCTGAGGGAGAAGCCGAAGCGGAAGCGGAAGCCGAGGGAGAAGCTGAAGCCGAAGGAGAAGCCGAAGCCGAAGCCGAAGCGGAAGCCGAAGCAGAAGCAGAAGCCGAGGCGGAAGCGGAAGCCGAGGGGGAAGCCGAAGGAGAGGCCGAAGCTGAGGGGGAAGCCGAAGCAGACTCTCATTAAAGGAGGAGTCTTTCGGCATGTCCCAACCGCGACTCTTCTTCCTCGGCGGCAAGCGGAAGCCCGCCCAGGACTTGTTTTTTAAGGAAGCCTTATTAAAAGGCGGGGCGAAGCCCGGAACGGAGAAACGGTGGACCGATTGCTGGTTTACCGGAATGCCGCCCGCCGCCTTCTTCGATCGGCTGAAGCGGGGCATGACCCTGAACCATATTCCGGGGAATCACTGTCTGACGATAAAAAGTCGGCTGGCGTCGACCGTAAGGGCGGCGCGGGAGCGGGCGCGAATCGAGTGGGGAGGCGAATCGGCGTCCCGCTTTGATTTCGTTCCGCCCGTTTTTGAAATGCCCGAAGATTATCGTGCCTTGCAGGAGGCCGCTTTTGCCGACCCCCGAAGCGAGTGGATTCTCAAACCCAAAAACGCCTCCAAAGGAAAGGGGATTTCGCTGGTCGAGGACCCGGCGGCGGTCCCTTTGGACGATAAATGGATGGTTCAGCAGTACCTTCGGCGTCCCCACCTGTATCAGGGGCACAAGTACGTGTTGCGCCTTTATGTCCTGGTGACCTCGGTCGAGCCCCTGCGTGTTTATCTTTACCGCGAAGGGTCGGCGAAGCTGGCTTCGGCGCCTTATGATCCTGAAAACCGGGACAATTTGTTCGCTCATTTGACCAATCCGGACATCAACGCCGCCAACTCGGGGGTGGAATCGCCGGTGACGTTTTTGAGTTTGCAGAAGTACAAGGAATGGCTGGCCGCTGAAGGAATCGACGGGGATGCCCTGTTTCACCGTATCCGCGAGATGCTGACCCTGCTCCTGATTTCCGCGCGCGAGACTTTTTTGGCGCGTACGCGTCAAATCAAGGGAGACCCGACCGGGTGTTACGAATTGCTCGGGGTGGATTGTATGATCGACGCCGATTTAAAACCGTGGGTGATGGAGTGCAATCTCAGCCCTTCCCTGGACCTGTGCGCCTCCCGCGGGCATGGAAGAGAAGAGGAAGAAGAAAATAAACGCGCCCTGGTTGAGGACACGTTGTCTCTGGCGGCGGTGGGCCGTGATCGGGCCGACGTCGAAGATTCGTTGCCGGAGCGGTGGATCAAGGAGACGGAGGCGGAAGAACGGCGTCGCGGTGGTTACACGAGACTTTTTCCCTGCGCGGACAGCGGTTTTTCCCTCAGTTGTTTCCCTTTTCCCCGCTACGCCGATGTGGCCGTGGCCGAGCGGCTGTATGGTGTTAATCCGGAAGCGCGTCCTTTGCGGCGCCATCGCGTCGGAGAGGTCGTGCGAAACGAGCGGCTTTGCCTTTATAGGGAGAGTGACGGACGCTTGCTCGATCTCAACGACACGGCGGCCTGGATCTGGTTTATGGCCACGGAAGGCAAGTCGCCGGAAGAAATCGTCGAGGCTTTGACGGAGGGGTACGAGAATGCGGGCCAAGCAGTGGCTCCCTCCGTCCTCCGAAACCAGGTCTGGTCTTTGCTGGCGGATTGGACGGCGCAGGAAATGCTGAGTGCCGGCCGAGCGGCGGCACAACCCGATCCGTCCGGTGTCGGTCCGTTTCGGCAGCGCGACGCGGTCGGGGTAAGGCTTTCCGTTGGTTCGATTGTGTGCCGGATAAACTGTCCGACCGAAGCCGTGGCGGACCGGGTGCGGAGGGCCTTTGTCCCGTTGCCGGACCGGCCGGCGAATGGACCGGACGAACAGGAAATCAGTTTGGATATCCGGCAGTTCGGACACGGCTACGTTTTGTTGTCGCAGGACGAGGTTCTCTCCGGCGACAATTCCCTCTCGGAAGTACTGATGGCTTTAGGGGAACACCTCCACCGGCTGGGGCATCGGTCTTCCGAGGAAATCCCTCTTCACGGGATTGTTGAAATCATGCCGGAGGAGGGAAGTGAGTTGCCGACGGGCCGATTGTGGCTGCCGGAAAAGAACGGCAATGGCGTCGACCAATGGGTGTGGCCTTCGGCATTCGCCAAGGGGTCTGTCGCAGGAGGAATCTGCCTCCTTGCCGGACGTCCAGGCGAAGTCAAGACGCTCGGATTACCCTGGCGCGTGGAGCTTCGCAATCGACCGTTTTCGCTTATACGGGAGCAGGCTTCCGCGGGCAGCCGGATCGAAGCGTCGGATCCCAAACTGGTTGGCAAAGCGGTGACGCTTCGGGAGATCCGACGGGTGGGAGGGCCGGAGGACGGTAGTGCGGAGGAACCGGACGAATTTCTGGGTTTGCTTTTGGGCGCTCTTTTGGCTGGAAAGGAAAGACGGCTGACCGGCGACACGGTGGCCGCTGCCGCTCAGTGGATGGAAAGGACGATTTCTTCTTTGTCAGCGTTTCAGACCGCTTCGGCAGGGGATGGGGTATCGGGATTGTGAGGACAACTCGGATGCAAAACTTCTTTCGACAAAAATCTTGTCGTTTTGTGGTGCTTCAAGGGTTGGGCGGGGTGAAGAGGCGGTCGTAGTCGCCCCACGCGGAGTCCATGATGGCGATTTTCCGCGCGAGTTGGTCGGGGAGGTCCGGGCCGAGTTGGGTGATGGTTTCTTCCTCCGCTGAAGAGGCGATGTCGATTAGGGGCTCTGTCGAGTTGATCCAGAGTTCTCTTAAATCGATCGCATTCGAGATTTCCCGCCGCGCGATCCCTTGAAGATCGTCGCGTTCCCAGCTTCCCCTGGCTCCGAGCGGCGGGTTGTCAGTGGGAGGTGTCTCGATTTGTTTGATGCGATCGAGTTGCGCCTGATAGGCCACCGCGTGGGAAACGCATCGGATGAAACAACGCAGCACGCGGAGACGGATTGCCATGGAAGTGTCTTCGATATCCCCGGCGAGAGAGATCGCTCGGTTGATTTTCCGGAGGACGAGGCCGGTCACATTTTCCACGATCAGGCGCGAGCCCCAGCCCTCAAACATGCGCATGGCCTGGATGTCCGCCAGATTGAAGGCCTGTGCGTCGCTTTTCGCCTGAAGCAGAAACGGCTTCCAGGTGCGGAGGTCTTCGTCGGGCAGTTCCTCCGGAAAAGGAACGAACGGGCGGTTGATCCATCGCGTGAGGACGCACCCCATCAGCAGCACCGGGCCGAAGTCCAGTGTTTCCAGGAGGGATTCGGCTTCGTCGATTTGCAGCCAGAGTTCGAGCAAGGTGTTGGCCTTGTCCCGGCCGATGGATGCGGCGGCGACGTCTCGCAGCAGAGACAGACGTTCCACCGCGCCGGCCGGGACGTTCGATTTGAAGGCTCTCCATACGGCGAAATTGAGCTCGTTGTTCAGCCGGTCATTAAAGGAAACGACCTGCCAGTTCGCCGGGGTTTGCGCCCCCGCGCTCAGTTTACGCAGGAATGCCGCGGGCCGGGGCACCCCGATGACCGGATAGAAGGCGTTCCACCAAAGCCCTTCGATCCCCAGCGTACCTGTGAAGCGGCGTCCGTCCGGTCCCTCCCGGTGGTTGACTGCCAGCCCACGGGGCAGCCGCGCTGCCAGGGCGGCGGGGTTTTGGAAGGTAGGAACCATCCACGGACGCGGAGGAATTTCCACGAGGTCCGCGGAGGCCGCGCACCCCGCTTCCCGTCCGGCCTCCTGCAGTGTTGTCAGGAAACGCACCACCCGGGCATCCGGATCCGCACCGTAACAATTCGAGGGGCCGTTGTTTCCCGGGTACAGGGAGGGAGCCCAGCAGAAGCCCGATCCGGAATCGGTGGTCATCATGAAAAACACCTCGACCTCGGGGCAGCGGGTCAGGAGCGCCCGGATTGCCGCGGAATAAAGATCCAGAATCTCCCGCCGGTCTGTACAGGGAGCGAAGTGGGGGAGGCGGGAGCGGTGCGGGTGGTCAACCCGGGGGCCCCGGAGTTCCGGATACGTCCGGAAAAACTCTTCGGGAAGGACCTGGGGCTCGTTGGTCTGATAGCAGGCCTTCAGTCCCAGACGGCGCAGAATGCGGCACCGCTCCTCGATCAGCGATGCCACGCGCTCGGCATGGTCGAGATCGACGAACGGTTTCAAAATTCCCGAGGGAAAGATCTTCAAGAGCCCCGGCTGGTGGATGAACCAGGCCGGGTAGGGATCGCGACTTCGATCCAATTGCCAGGACGCTTTCGGCAGGTCTTCGGTTACGAGGACATGTGTGGCGTTGAGTCCGGCGGCGTGTTCGGCCCAATAGGTGAATTCGGAGATGTTCCCGGATCGAAACGCGACGATGTGGTTCGCTTTCATTTATCGTTATTTTCGGATTATAAACGGTCAGCGGGAATCGATCAATGATGTTGTTGGGGACGTTGGGTCATCACGGGTCCTGCAACTGTCACACGAAATGAGACTAGCCTGAACGCGACCCGGTTAAAGCGCTTGATCGCAGCATCCTGCCTTGCGGGATGACCTCGAACCGGGAATCGATCTCAAATCACAGATACCGGGCAGAGAAAAACACAGTGACTGGGAACCTTAATTCCGGAGTTGGTTTTACGACTAATCTTCACTAGTCAGCACTAATAAATGGCTTAAATACAACTACAGCTATTGATTGGTTTTTGATTAGTGTGAATTAGCGTCAATTAGTGGTTTTCAACACTCTCGGTAAAAATCTCGCGCCGACTCCCTTCGGTCGTTCAAGACGCGGAGGCGCAAAGATACTAAGCCTCTGTTTTTTGGATCTGTGTCATCTGGGCCATCTGTGGTCAAAAATTCCGTGAAAGACGAGAGCCTGCGGCATTGTGATGCCGATACAAAACGCCCGCGGCCGGGGATGGCCGCGGGCGAGACGTGGTGGGTTTGATTCCGGATCTCAGAATGCGGCTCGATAGGCCACCGTCCACCACAAGTTTTCTCCCCTTCCGAGAAACTTCTCCGAGGTTCGATCCTTTTCCTGGTTCCAGGCGTCGGCGTAGCTTACCCCGGCGCTGATCTCCGAGTGCCGGGAAAGCGATACGGGCGCTTCCAGCCCAACGCCCCAGTAGTTGTAGGCGGGCGTGTCCTTTTCGCCGAATTGCGTTCCGATAAACGCGCGAGGTTTGAAGCCGATCGGGATTCCCCATTCTTTGAGCGAGGAATGCTGACTGAGATCGGCTTCGAAGACGTTCGACTTAATGTCGATATCGTGATAGTAATACACCGAGGTATCGAGGTTCGCCACGCCAATGGATTCGCCGAAATCGGCAGCACCGAGACCGACGTAGAATTCATGGCTTCGAGGAAAGAGAGGACTGTTCTGAAGCCGGTCGCGTTGATCGTTGTGCTGGTAGACGTTGAGTCCGATATCGAAACCGACTTCCATCGTCCTGTAAACAGGGATATCGTGACGGAATCCCGTGGAATAAACGATGCGATCGTCGATCACACCCGTCTGTTGGTTCTCTATGGGTTGGTTCGTCCAGACACCGAGGTAAATGCCATACACATCCAGCTCCACGCCGGCTTGAAACGATCGGTCGCCGAGTTCGAGTCCGCGGAAAACATATTCCGATGCGAATCCGAATTCCGATGAAACGGAGATATGCGGGTTATCCGCGAACAGCGTTTCTCTTTCGGCTGCAAGTTGAGCGACGGGAGAAAAGAGTATCCCCGCTGCCGCGATCTTTGTGAGGGTGGGTTTTGTTTGCATGAGATGATCCTTCTTACGTATCGTTGCTTGTTTTGATTTAAGATAAATGTCCAATGACTTAATCTTGTCGTTTGTGACGTGTAAGGTGCACTAAATATTCCGGAGTGAGGGTATCCGAAATGACGATCCCTTCTTCGAGAATGATCCGTGCTTTGAATATTGGTATGGGCACCAAAATACTTTATGGCTTCGCGGCACTGGTAAAGTAGCGCCGTGCGTTCCACGCGCCGCATGGAAGCCGCGGCAAACAGGGAAGCGCGGAAATCAGTCTATCTCTTCCAAAAACCTGAACCACGTTACATACTGAGGCTTTTGCATCAATAGGCTCGCCGTCAGGTAACCGGCGATCGACCATGTCTGATACAGACGAGCCTCTTTCCCGATCAATCGGCTGTTCCTGCCGTCGTAATACTCCGGCCACTGATCAGCGTTCAGTCGAGTTTCGGCAACGGCGAGCGTTTCTTTGGCGAATTCCCGGTGTCCGGTTTGGGTCGCCGCGGCGGCCAAAAGCCAGAGAAGAAAGGGCCAACCTCCTCCGTTTTGGTAGGACCATGGCGAGTTTCTCAGATCGCTGCCGGTGAGCAATTCCCACCCTTTGCCTGTGAGTGCGGGAAAAACCGCTTTTAATGGCATCTTGGCGACAAGGTCGTTTTGCCGGTACTCCATCAAACTGACAAGGGATTCGGCCTGGTGTTGCGCGGCGAGGGATGTCAGGACAGCGAGCAGGTTGCCCCCGCTGAAGAATCGGTGATCCATGCGGCCCGGGCCCACATTGCCCGCGAAGTAACCGCCTTCTTCCGTAAGCCAGTCGATTACCCAGGGGGGAATCGCATTTGGATTAATATTGAAGCGGTTTCCCGAGCCCTCGCCGTAATCGTCCATCGGAGCGCGGTTCAGGGTGGTCAACTGGTTCAAGTCGACCCAATAGTAGCAGCGAATATGCTCCCGGAGTTGCCGTGCGCGTCTGCGAGCCGCTTCGATGTAGGGGCGGTTTTCCTCGGTGTTTGTCAACAGCTCCAATGCCGAACGAAGTCCCGCAAAAAAGAGGGCCTGGATTTCGAGCGGGTGGCCGTAAACGCCGAGACGCCGGTCGATCATGAAGGATCCGTCGGGTACCAGCAGCGTGGGGAACATGTCAAAACGCGGAGGCAGAGCCTGGCCGAGAATGAGACGGATTCCGTTTTGGAATCTCGGGAGGCGTGCGAGTTCGGCATCGCCGGTAGCTTTGGTGTAAAAACGCAGAAGATAGAGCCACCAGAAGGGAGCGTCCATCGGAGCCACCCTGCCGATGGCCTTGTTTCCGAAATCCGCTTCGAGGGTTTCTTCGCCACGCTCGTTGGTGCGCACCACGAAACTGGCCGGAATGAGGCCCTGTGCCGGAGTGTAGCAGTCCATGTTTTTTTCACGGCTTTGAAGTTCCAGGGTGCGTTTCAGGAATTGCCGAACGATTTCAGGCTCTCCTTTCAGCAGGAAGGCCGCTGCCGAAACGACGAAATCTCTGGTGAAAATCTGGTCGTAGTTTACCGCCTTTTGTTCGGGATCGCGGGCGGCGACGGTACCGACGGGCTTGTCGCGGTAGGTGGCGATGGAACGCTGCAATTCCTTCCAGGCTGCTTCTTGGATTGTTTGTGTCATCGGCATGGTCGAAGCCCGGTGGCGGGAGTCGGTCAGCGCGGAGCCTCAAGCAGGAGGTAAAGGAGGTTGTTGGTGAAGCTGCGGGTTCGTGTCATCCTCAGGTGGGTGGAGTCGAGGAATTGGGTGCTCGTCCATTCGATCGGCGAAACGAGCGTCGGCTGCCAGTCGGCGTTGACGCGTTCGTCCATGAGTGCACTGCTGCGCGGGACGAGTCCGTCGCCGGCCCGGTATGAGCTCACCGTCAGTTTCTCGTTTCGCGGATCAATTTCGAGGACCGCGGGCGTGCGCTTACCGTCTCCGGCAATCAAGTGAAGGTCGAGGCCTTCGGGCGGTTTGGCCGGCCGGTCTATGGCGGTGTGAAACTGGCGGGCGCGTTTCAGGGATTTATCGAGATGATTGAGGGCGATTTCCCGGCGAGTCTCAGAGTCCGGAACATTCGGAAGAAGGATTTCAAGGATTTCGTCCTGGCCCGGATCCGCCAGCCCCCATCCCATTTCAACCCACAATTCTTTGTCCAACGGGTCGCGTTGTTTCCGGGTTCCGTCGACGGTCGAAACGAGGCTTTGGTGCCTCTCTCGCGGCAGCAGTTGATACGCGGAGGGCATGGTTCCGATAACGGCGGGCGGGATTGATGGTGTGAAAAGGGGAGCCCACCGGTAGCCGTCGACGAGCCGCATCATCGCTTCGGCGGAGCCGGCGTTTGGGGGAGCGACCAGGATGGCGGTCTCGACAAGTTCGGCGGCGGCCCAGGTCAGTTTGGGGAGGCTGCCATCTTCCGGCAACGGAGCGTCTCCATATCGCAGATAGTAGCGCAATAGGAGGGCGCCGGCGGAATGGGCAACGATATCGAACCGGATGGGCTTGCCCGTTTGGCCGAATCGTTCGAGATTCTGTTGTGCGACGAAAGCTTTGGTTTCGAGGAGATATTCGTGCAGGTGCCGGGCGCTTTCCGTCATGTCGCGGCGCCAATCGTAGGGAAACTGGAAACAGGTGTAATGCTCGTCGCCGTAATCGACGGCTCCGGCGGCGGCCAGCTCCCGGTTCTGGAACCCTCCGAGGCCCATCGAAGCCATCAGCGAGGTATAGGCGCGGAGTTCGACCGGAGTTCCCAGAACGGGCACGTGCAGCCGATCGAGCACCTGTGTGGCACGGATGTCGTCCCGGAGATCTTGCAGCCGCGCGCCGGATTCCATCGGAAGGGCGGCCTTGCGGATTCCGTCACGACTGTTCAGGTTGATCTGAGAGCGTTCGTAAGCTCCCCAAAGGATTTGATCAGTTTCTGTGTCAACCAATTGCGATCCCATCATTCCGGGAATGAGGATAACGGGATTACGGTCGGGGGAGCGATGCTGGGCGGAGTCCTCATAAACCTCCCGCAACTCCGGCGCATTGAATGTGCTGGCGCAGCCCCAGGAGAGCAGAACGGGCAGGGCGATGAATATGTGCCGGATTCCATGCATGAAAAGGTCGGTTAAACCTTGTCAAATCGCCGGCGCGGTTCGCGAGTCGAGCGCCCGCGTTCGCGGCCGGTGAGTGATCGATTTCCATTCAGACGAACCACGGTGTCGGACTATTCCGGATTCCGAGTATCAGGGTCCTTACTACGGATGACGAACGGGACGAGGACTTGGGGTGCTCCGATGAGCGACGCGGCTCTTTGACGTTGATGTTAAAGGTTCGACTACTGCCTATTCGGGGTCACCCCTATTGCGTGGAAACAAATGGATCTTGGGGTTTACAATGCGGCTTGTCGACTTTATATAAGTCAAATAAAATGACAGCCGTTCGAAACAGACCGCCAGAGGCAACAGAGGAGATGCGAGATCGACTGGCGGAAGTGACCATCGAGGACGCCGGAGAGGCGATCTTCTGGGTCGATTCGGAGGGGCGATTTCATCGGGTCAATCAGGCGGCCTGCGTATTGCACGGAATGACGCGCGGGGAGCTGTTGGGCAGCACCGTGTGGGATGTTACAAGCGCCTACACCGAAGCCGGATGGAAAGATTTCTGGAAAGCCTTGCGCCGGGAAAAGTCGATGATCAAGGAATCTCACCACGTGCGGAAGGATGGGACCCGTTTTCCGGTGGAAGTCCTGGTTTCATTCGTGGAGGTGGATGGGAAGGAATTCTGTTGCGCGTTCGTGCGGGATATCACCCGGAGAAAGCGGGCGGAGCAAACGATCCACACCGCGGAGGAGAGGTTGCGTACGATCTTCGAAGCGTCCAACGACGCGATTTTCATCGTTGATTTGGACGAGGATCGCATCGTTCAGGTGAATCGTCAGGCCTGCCGGATTACAGGTTATGAACGCGATGAATTGGAGGGGCTTGCCGTTTCCCGGATTCATCCCGAGGAAATGCCGCGATTGAGGAAATTCGCGGACGAGGTTTATGGAAAAGGTGCCGGTCGATCGGAGGAGTTTTCCTGTCTGGCGAAATCCGGCTCTTCGGTGCCCGTAGAAATTTCGGCGTCGGTGCTGCGCTTTCAGGAGGAGAACTGTCTGATGGTTATCGCGCGCGATATAACCGAGCGCAAGCGGGCCGAAGGGGAATTGAAGGGAGCTTACGAGCAGGTCAAGCAGCTCAAGGATCGCCTCATGGCGGAGAACATCTACCTGCAGGATGAGATTCGGGGGACGCAAAAGGAGGATGGTGTTCTGACGGACGATCCGGCGTTCAAGCAGGTGCTGGAAAAGGCGGAGCGGGTGGCCGGGACTTCCGCGGCGGTACTGATTTTCGGCGAAACCGGTACGGGAAAGGAGTTGGTGGCGCGCGCCATTCACGCACGCAGCGCCCGCCGGGACAGGCCATTGGTGAAAGTGAATTGCGCCGCGCTCCCCACTCACCTGATCGAAAGCGAACTCTTCGGACACGAAAAGGGCGCGTTTACCGGAGCCTCATCGCGCCGTCAGGGACGCTTCGAACTGGCCTCCGGGGGAACCTTGTTTCTCGATGAGATCGGTGAATTGCCCTTGGAATTGCAAAGCAAATTGTTGCGGGTCCTTCAGGAGGGCGAGTTCGAGCGCCTGGGAGGAATGGAAACCATCAAGGTGGACGTCCGGATCATTGCCGCCACCAATCGAGATCTCGCTCATGCGGTGGAAAAGGGAGAGTTTCGGGAAGATTTGTATTATCGCCTGAACGTGTTTCCGCTGGAGGTGCCCCCGCTGCGTCAGCGACCGAAGGACATTCCCCTCCTGGCCAAACATTTCGTGGAGAAGCACGCGCCGCGAATCGGTGTGCCGGTGCGGCCCATCGCGGAAGCGACCGTGCGAAAGATGCAGTCTTACCGGTGGCCGGGAAACGTTCGGGAACTGGAAAACCTCATCGAGCGCAGCCTGATTGTATGTCCCGGTTCCGAACTGAGCATCGAGGACGCCGACCTTCGGTCCGACCGTTCAGGGTCACCGGGGCGGACCGAGGGCGAGACGCCGGGATCCCGGACGCTTGAAGACGTGGAAAAGACCATGATTGCCGAGGCCTTACAGGAATCCGGCGGAGTGATCGAGGGAAAATCCGGCGCCGCCACCCGGCTCGGAATCCCGCCGAGCACCCTGCGGGAACGGATGCGAAAATACGGCCTTCAGAGAAAGCGCTCCAAGGACTGATCCTCAACCGCGGATGGGCACAGGTAGGGGCTTGGGGCGAGGGACGGGTGACGTGGGGCGAGGGGCGCGCGATCACTGGGAACGCGGGCATCCCTGCCCGCCGAAATAGGAAAAGCGCCACGGATTCTGTGGAAATGCCACGGTATCCGTGGGTAAATCGGGGTTTCAAGCTTACCCCGAAATTTTGGGATTTCTGAAGTAACTGTGGGATAGTGACCTAAGTAAAGTATGGTCCGGTTGGCACGGGAGATGCGTACGTTTTCTTGCGCATGTCGACTGACAGCATCAAGGAAGTTCCGGGAGAGTCACTGAACGAACGTTTGCGGCATTTGTATGTCCGGATGTTGTCGGAGATTCCGTCCGAGGATCGAACCACAGTGGTGACGTTCCTGGAGAAGCTGGCCGCTTCCACGGTGGCCACCAAGGCGGTGAAAGCCGGAGATACGGCGCCCGATTTCACTTTACCCGATGGCAACGGCCGGGACGTCTCGCTGTCGGAGATGCTGCGGCGCGGTCCGCTGGTGCTGAATTTCTTCCGCGGGGGGTGGTCCGTGTTCTGCCTGTTGGAGCTCCACGCTCTGCGCGAGGCGCTTCCAGAGATTCGGAGTCGGGGTGCGGAGGTACTGGCGATCTCGCCGGAAATAGGCGAACGCGCTGTCTCCCTTTGTGGCCGAGAGAAGCTGGATTTTCCGGTGCTGACCGATGCGGACAACTCGGTGGCCCGCAGGTTCGGGATCGTTCATGACATCCCCGAATCCCTGCAAAGCCTATATCGGAAATGGGGTTTTTCCCTTCCCGAGTTTAATGGAACCGACCATTGGCATTTGCCGCTGCCGGCAACCTATGTGGTCGGCACGGACCGCCGGATACGGGCGGCGGTGGTCGAGAAGGATCCGACACGGCGGATGGAGATTAAGGATATTCTGTCGGCCCTGGATTTACCAAGTAATAAACGTTCAACCTGAAAGAGAAGAGGACTGATCATGAGCGCAAATAAGGAGACCATGGAAGCCGAAGAAGCCTCGATACTTGTGGCCGAATACTACGATCCGCTCTATCGCTTTGCCTACGGATTGACCGGAAATGCCGAGGATGCCGCGGATTACACCCAACAAACGTTCTTTCTGCTCCAAACCAAGGGTCATCAGGTGCGTGATACGCGCAAGATGAAGTCCTGGTTGTTCGCCACGCTCTATAATCAATTCGTGGACCGGTTTCGAAAGAAGAAGCGTTTTCCGCACTACGAGCTGAACGACGAGATTCGGCCCGACTCCACAACCGAGCATCCGAGGGATAAGATCGACGCCAAGGCTGCCGTGGCGGCTCTTGAGGAGTTGGATGAACGGTACCGCGCCCCGCTGGTCCTGTTTTATCTGGAGCACCATTCCTACCAGGAAATCGCGGACGTATTGGACGTTCCAATGGGCACGGTGATGTCTCGTCTGCGCAGAGGCAAAGACCGGTTGCGGGAGGTGATGGAGGAGCCCGAACGGCGAGCACGAAACGCTCCCGAGCAAGGCAACGTCAAGGCCGTTGGCTCCTGCTGACCCCGGTTTCAGAAGGGAAGGAGCCGATCACGCTTCCGGGCGTGCGTCCGCCTCAGGTGAAGCCAGTGAAATCCAAACATTACCGACTAAGACGAGGAGTTTAAGTAAATGATGGAAACGAAAAGACGAGAATATGATCGGATCCCTTGTCCCATTTGCGGACATCTGATTAACAGGTGGGATCTGAAAGAGCACACGTTTGCCGAACGCTGGGTGTTGGATCGAATTCAGCACGAGCATCCGGAGTGGACGGAAGAAAACGGAGTTTGCACAAAGTGCTGGGAATACTACCGGGACCTCCCGCCACGTAACGGATCGTTAAACTGAGTCGAAGGGCGAGTAGATACGTTTCATTAGGGATGATGCGATCGATTTGGTTATTTCAGTGTACGATGAATCGTATGTGGATGCGGACGAGAGCCCTCAGCGTCGGTGCGACGCCGGGCATGGGTTTCCCGGCGTCGCGTCATGGAATAAGGTCGCTTACCACCAGAATTGGGGAGCCCCATCGTGTTTGGTGCTGTCCATTTCGTGAAATGGTCGCCATTCGACGTGTCCGTCCAGAAAGACAATATTGCCTCCCGCTGGCATCTGTCCGTCGAGATGGTTGGTACGGTCGGGATTCTGTGCGCCTCCAAGAGTGATAGAGTGGAAGTTGTCGCCGTCTTGCGACATCACTGCGTCGACCGCCAGCTCTCGTTCGCTTTCGGAAGGGTAAACGGTTTGCCGTCCCTGGGTGTAGGGCTCTGGTTCGCCGATTCTTCGGTTGGTGAACCTCGGGTCAACCCCATTGGCGCCCTCATAGAGTAATACGTAGGTGATGACCCTGAAGCCGGCCACATCGTCTTCCGTGCTCTCGTCGGCGAACCCCCATAGCTCGATCCGATCCTCAAACTTTCCCGACGGACAGAAGAACATGTCCCGTTCACCGCCACCTGTATTGACCAGTTGGTTCATGACGGAGACGTCAACGTCCCAAGCCCAGTTCCCTTGCGTGATCACCGGCAGCCTATCATTGTTTTCCGATGCGAACAGCATCGATGAAACGGCAATCTGACGAAGGTTGCTTACGCAATTGGCACGGCGTGCCGACTCGCGAACTCTTGATACCACCGGTATCAGTATGGCCGCCAGAATACCGATTATAGCGATTACAGTGAGCAACTCTATTAAAGTGAAGCCCTGATTTCGTGTTTTCATGGTTGATCCTTGTTGATGTTTGAATCTCCACTGACCTGTGGAGAAAAAGAACGGTGTTTATTTCCGCATTGTGGATTAGGACGTGCGGATCGGGCTTCTAATTCCCAAATCGGATTCGTTTAAGCAATGACTATTGTCGTGTGGCATGAAGGACACACGTTTCTCCAGTGGGATAATCAGGGCCGGGGAAGGAATATAATCGCAATGTGAACGTCATGTTATTGTAGATGGGTCACTCGCCTGTATTTGAGGCGTTTCGATTTTCTATGAAACGAAACTATTTTTTGGGACACGGTAGAAATATTAGGGACTTATGAAGACAAAATTCACACCTATTCTCATGTTTTTCTTCGCCACCGCGGGACTGACCGCCTTGACGGCGAAAGCGGCCGTCGATTTTCCGGCCGGAATCGATCACGATCCCTGGGATCGGCTTGTGCGCGAGTACGTGGACGACAGGGGCTTGGTCGATTACGCCGGTTGGAAGGAAAACCGGGAAGACTTACGGGCTTTGAAGGAGTACCTCGAACAGTACGCTCCCGCTCCCGAGGATCCGGCGACGGGAGACGACAAGATCGCGGGTCTGATCAATGCCTACAACGCCTTTACGATCGAGTTTATCCTCGATAATTACCCGACCGAGAGTATCCGAACGCTCGATGATCCGTTCGATGGCGAGCGGCATCTTGTGGGCGGCAAAAAAGTGAGCGTGGACCAGATCGAACACGACGCCTTGCGCCCGATTATCGGGTGGAAGGCGCATTCCGTGGTGGTGTGCGCGGCGCGCAGTTGTCCGCCCCTGCTGAACCGCGCCTACTACGCCGAGGACTGGGAGGAGAAAATGGAGGAGCGTTACCGCGTGTGGCTGGCACGGGACGATCTGAACCGGTACGACACCGGGCGCTGGCGCAGTACAGTAGAGGTGTCACGCATTTTCAGTTGGTATTCCGGTGACTACACCGGCGAGAACAGCATTGAAAACGTTATCAAACGGTTTGGGCCCGACGAACACCGGAAGTTTTTTGAAGACGGGTTCCGGGTGACTTACATGGACTACCACTGGGGCCTCAACGACCAGTCCGACCTGGGCAAGGATTACCGTCACAGCCTGATCAGAAGTTTGTTCTAGCAATACCTTGAACTTGCGTACTCCAAAAGGTCCGGCGTTTGACGCAGAGTTACATGACGGAGGCATGATTCAGTAGCGCCGTGCTTTAGCCGGCAGCCCGCACCTCCGCAAAGGGAATGCTTTCCCAGTTCCTTGGATGACCAGGTCGCCGCGGGAAATTCAATTTCCCGGTTTGTTCCGATGCGAAGCCATCGCCGGTTCGGATCTCGCGGAACTCGTCGCACCGAAGCGACTTTTATAGCGATGGCTGATCTGGGCTATATCGACGCGCAAGAGGCAGTAGAGGGCGTTGTTGAAGGAGGGTTCGACGTGGAAGGCGAGGTACCGGGCGCCCAGGGCGCAGTAGTAGCGAATGAGGGGCGGGATCGAACGGTGGTGGTTTTCGAGGTCTTCGATGATTGGACGGAGGTCGTCGATTTTCTCGCCGGCCAGAGCCTTGGTCCAGAGGCGGTGGTATCTTGTCTCCGCTCGAAAAGGATTGCGGGGATGAACGAGTTTCCGCAGGTCGTGGGAATCGCCATACCAGCGGTCGAGGAAATCGACGAGGATCGCGCGGCTGGCGGGGTGAAAGGCGTTGGAGATCGTGACGCATCCGTAGCAGGTCCGGCAGGCCCGACTTTGGGCCGCGGCGGCCAGTCCCCGCCAAAGCGTGGCGAGGGCGCGTCCATCGCGTTGGCGGGAGGGAACGATGAAGGAGCGACTCAGCTCCATGGCCGGACCGATCGTGCGGTAAAAGCGTTCCGGGAATCGGAAAAGAGGTTGGAGGTAGAGGGCGTCCCTTCCTTGTTCGGCCGCTATAGTATCACTGAATCCGATACGATAGGCGCCAATCAGTGCGGCGGCGTTTTCGTCCCAGAGCACGAGATGGTGGTAGTATTGGTCTTCCGGGGAAAGATCGATCTCGTTGCCCGTGCCCTGGCCCGCCGCACGGAATGTGATTTCACGGAGGCGTCCGATTTCGGTCAGGATGGGTTCGGACTCGTCGCCGCGAAGGAGGAGAACCGCGTAGTTCCCGGCGTCGGCCACTTTGTGGCCGTTCGTTGTAAGGCGTGCGATGTCGTGGGACAATGCGGAGGCCACGGGGGAAGCGGTTTCGGTGGTCGTTTCCGGTACACCAGGCGGCGGTTTGGCCGCAGCGAGTGCTCGGTCGGCGCCGAGGTAACAGTGGGCGCGGAGCCGGTCGGCGGGGCGGGTTTGCGCGGCCAGGCGTCTTGTCTCATCCGGAGTGAAAACCTTCGCGAGTCGAATCCTGAGGTGACGGGTGGGAGTGCCGGTGAGTTCCCGGGCCAGCAAAAGACCGCGCAGGTGGCTCCAGTTGCGGGGAATCGACAGAAAGAGACGACTGGGCGTGCCCTCGACATGAACGCAGGCCAGCGAAGCACCGGTGTGTGCCGCCAATTTTACGGGGTGCTCCGACCAGGGGCGGTCAAAGACTACTCGCAATTCCCGCGACCAGCCGGAAACCCTTCCGGCAGGGAATATCAGGACGGTTCCCTGATGCCCGGCGAGGTGCCCGATCGCCTGGCGGAAACCGTTAATGCCGCTTTTGCGGCCGGTTTCGGGATACAGGGGTTCCACCGGAATGAGTCCCGGTTGGAGTTCGGGAATGGTGGAAAGTATTCGATTTGCCAATACCTTGCAGGCCTCGGGGCGGGTTTCATCCAGGAGAGCTATCAAAGCGAGCGGTTCGAGGGGACCGCAGGGGTGATTGGCGCAGATCACTACCGGCCCCGGGATCGCGGCGAGATCATTTCGTTCGGTCTCGGACATTTCCCAGGTCACGCTCAGGGCCTGCAGGGCGATGCGGGCGAATTCGGCGGGGGAATCGCCGCGATGGGGAAGCCGGGTGTACCGCCTTTCCAAATCCCGGAAGCCGAGCGCCGTTTCAATCAAGGGCTGGACCGACCGGTAGCAGGCGCGCAGACGGGGACCGGGAAGGAAACGAGCGGTGTCGATCAATGGCATGAGCGGATCCGATGGTGAGAGCGGCGGTTGGGCGGGTGGGGAAAAGTGATGGATTCACTTCGGGGAAGCACGGTACGGTGAGGCGCTTCGAAACGGTTGCCGGAAAGCCGTTCACGGTAGGTCATTTGAACATGGAGCGGCCCGACATCGATCCGCGTAAAACTGACCGTCCGGGCGTCGTCCCGTTCCATTAATACCCCACCCGGTCCCGGGGTTACGTCTTTGCCGAGATGGAAAGCTTCCAGGTCGTCGGGGGAGACGGGTTGTCCTTTCGGAAACCGGTTTTCGAAGGCCCGTCGCCGGTTTGCTTCGACCACGGACGATTGCCACGAAGACGTTGTCACGGGGGGTTCGGGCGCCGACGGCGGGTGCAGACGGGTTCCGTCCCAGGTCCATAGCAACGGAGGCTCCTGCGGAGAAAAAAAGGCCAGCAGGAAGGGACGAAACGGTCCCGAATCCAGGGTATTGCGCAGGGTGGCGGCCAGGGCTTCCGAGGAGGGGGCGCCGGAGCATTCGTGCAGAAGTCGGCCGCGGCTGATGAAATCGCGGGTACTGTCCTCATCGGTTTTTTGCAGGGGGTAGTGATTCAGCAGCGCGCCGGCACACCCTGAGTCGTTGGCGAAAATCCAGGTTCCTCCCGCTTCTTCGTCGCGGGGAGCGACCGCTTTCCCACCATTGACCTCGATTATCCGCGGCCTACCGGCCCTGGCCCGGTCGCGACGTTCATCGCGGTTGAAGAGAAGGATGAATCCTCCTTGGAAGCGTATCCAGGAAGCGGTGCACATAAGTTGGCGACGTGTGGTTTTGCGATTGTTGTTGCTGAGTCAAGGGAGGCTAAACGGTGTGCTAACCGGAGGATTGGTCCCTTCGAAGGTCTCCGTTATGGCGACGGTGTCGCAGGGTCGAAATCGCCACTCCGAAGTCCTCCGGAAAGCGGACGTCCATCAGCTGGCCCATGACGCGAATCATGGCGAAGTGGTGGATCGCGTGGTGGACCGCGTAAAGGGTTTCGCGGGCGATGGATGATGAAAATATGGCGGTTGGGCTGTCGTTCTCCTCGGAAAGGGTGTCGGTTACCTGGATGGGTCGCGCCATGGCTGTTGCTTCAATGCCGGCGAATCGATCCGCCAGGTCGCGGGTTCGGTCGAGAGCTCGCGCGGGGGAGGTTTCGATCGCCTGCTCGCGCGGACGTCTGCTGTAGTCCAACGTACGGGTCTCCAGGGCATCGAGCACGATCTGAAAGTGATCGAGCACATGGCGAAAATGTCCGCCGATAGTTGCGTTAAAAACCTCCGGTACAGGCTTCGTATAGGTGGTTTCGTTGACCAGGCTCAACATGAGCTCTCCTTGAAAAAGCGCCTCGACGGCCGCGTCGAGGCACGGTTTGTCGGCGGTCGGTGTTGTGGAGGAACGGATCATGAATCGTGGTTGTCGTTGAGTCGGTTTAACGGAAAGCATTGATTGAAATCGGCATCGTACCGGCACTTTCTCAATAGGGAATATGACGATGCTTTCGGGTGATTATTCCCGGGAATAATCAATCCGCGTGCTCGTCGGGTCTTATAGAGGTGAATTTAATTGGATTAACAGATACCATGACCGAAACAACGACCGAATCCCTGCCTGATCTTTTTCAACCGGATACTCCGACCAACCGCGAGCTGCGCTCCCATGTGGCGCCGCCGGATTGGCGAAATCCGGAGCCGTCCGGACGCTACAACCTTGTCGTTCTCGGCGCGGGCGGCGGCGGGCTGGTCACCGCGGCCGGCGCCGCGGGCCTGGGGGCCAGGGTGGCGTTGATTGAGAAACACGCCCTGGGCGGCGATTGCCTGAACGTCGGCTGCGTGCCCTCCAAAGCGTTGCTGGCCGCGGCCAAGCGGGCGGCGGCGGTGCGGAGCGCCGGGGAGTTCGGCGTGAGGGTGGAGGGGGAGCCGAAGGTCGATTTCCCGGCGGTCATGGAGCGCATGCGGAAACTGCGCGCCGGTATCGGACCGAACGATTCCGCCGAACGGTTTCGGGATCTCGGGGTCGATGTGTTTTTCGGCGAAGCGACGTTCCGGGATGGGGAAACCGTGCTTGTGGAGGGAAAGGAACTCAAGTTCTCCAAAGCGGTGATCGCCACGGGGGGACGGGCCATCGTTCTGCCCATCCCCGGACTGGCGGAATCCGGCGCCCTGACCAATGAAACGCTGTTTTCCCTGACGGCATTGCCCGAGCGCCTGGCCATTATCGGCGCGGGCCCCATCGGCTGCGAAATGGCGCAGGCCTTCGCCCGATTCGGCAGCAGGGTCACCCTGTTCGAAGCCGAATGCCGCATCCTGCCTCGCGAGGACACGGAAGCCGCGGAGATCGTCCGCAACGCGCTGCACGCGGACGGGGTCACCTCCCGCTGCGAGGTCAAAATCGAGAAGGTGGAACGTTCCGGCGACACCAGGATCATTCACCTGACGAAGGAAGGGGAGGAGGAACGACTGGAGTTTGATCAGATCCTGGTCGGTGTCGGCCGCGCTCCCAATGTGGAAAGGATTGGCCTGGAGGCGGCGGGGGTGGAATTCGACCAGCGGGCCGGGGTCAAGGTGGACGGCGCCCTCCGCACCACCAATCCCCGGATCTTCGCCATTGGCGACGTGGCCATGAAACAGAAATTCACCCACATGGCGGGGGCGACGGCGCGGCTGGTGATTCAGAACGCGCTGTTCAAAGGTCGGAAGAAGCACACCGATCTTATCGTGCCCTGGTGCACATACACCCAACCGGAGATCGCTCATGTGGGTCTGTATGAAAACGAGGCGAAGGAAACCTACGGCGACGCCGTGCAGACCTTCATGCAAAAATTCGACGAGGTCGACCGCGCCATCCTGGAAGGCCACGACGAAGGATTTGTAAAGGTCCACGCGGTCAAGGGCCGCATTGTCGGGGCGACGATTGTCGGCGAACACGCCGGCGACCTGATTTCGGAAATCACCGTCGCCGTGCACGCCGGCATGAAGCTGAGCGCGCTGTCGGGGGTCATCCACCCGTATCCCACCACCGCGGAGGCCATCCAGCGCATCGGCGACGCCTACAACCGCACCCGCTTCACACCACTTCTGAAAAAACTGTTTGGAAAGTGGCTCGCGTGGACGAGGTGATAGAAAGGATGAAGGCTGAAGTTTGATTTATGAAGGGTGAATCACGACAGCGCCTGGTTGCTTTCTACGCGGGCCCTGCGCCGGCTGAAGCACGGCGCTACTCCGCGCCTCCTCACGTAGGTCCGTGCTTAAGCCGGACCTTCTGGTGCGAATATACTTATGGATGTCGCACGTTCGAAGCACACACAAACCGCGAAGATCTGAAGATCTCAAATGCCTGAAAAGCGAATACAATCCGAACCTGCCGCCCACGGCTTTTCCAGCTGGATGAGGAAGAACAGCCGGAAGCGGTTCCGCCAGATCCAGCCTTACCTCGTGGGCCGCCGCCTTCTGGACATCGGGGCGGCGGAGGGATGGGTTGCGGAAGACGCGGCAAAGGAAACGGGAATGGAGGCCCAGCTTCTCGATGTGGTCGATCTCAATCGAACATCGCTTCCGCTCCGCCTTTACGATGGCCGTACGATCCCTCATCCCGAGAGTTCCTTCGACACGGTCACACTGCTGCTCACCCTTCACCATTGCACCGATCCCGGCCGGGTTCTCGCCGAAGCCTCCCGGGTGGCGCGCCGAAGGGTGATCGTCACGGAATCCGTCTATCAGACACGCCTCGGAAGGCGCTTTCTTACCTTCATGGACCGCACCTTCAATCGCGTTCGTTCGGACGACACAATGCCCGAAGCGCTTCATTTCAAAACAACGGCCACGTGGCGCAGGGTTTTCGAGCGGAACGGACTTCGCTTGGAATCCGAGAAATGGCTGTCGAGCGGTCTGCACAAACAACGGTTGTTCGTCCTGGAGCCCGTCTGATCCATTCAAACCATACTTAATGGGCGCTGGTTGAGTGATTCACCTTGAACTCTCCTGAGGCGGCCTTCAGTGCTTTTCGGATCTCTGCGGTGGTTTCGGCTGTCAATTCTCCTGATTCGGCGTCGCGTTCGATTCGTATACGAATCTTCATTGCGACACCGCTTTTCGCTTTGATTTCGAGGAGTGTTGGTACGGTTTCGTTGGCCAGGGTGTCGAGAAGGTCTTGGGCATCGTCCAGGTCGACAACTGCCGAGGCGAAATGCTTGGAACTCCCTTCTTCGACGGAATCGTCCTTTTTAGCCTCCTGTCCGGTTTCTTCCAGGGTAACCTTTTCTGCTCCGGAGAAGTCGCAGGGCCATTCCGCGGATTTATTGCTCAATTTCAAGTAGCGGTTGTTGATCGATTGTGTGATAACAGCCTCGACCGTCTTCCACGGAAGTGTCTTGCCTGCTTTTTGCGCGAGCGCGGAAGCAATTGCGGATGCGCTGGCCTTTCCCTCAGCCCAAGCTTCAGGTAACACCTCCGGGAGTATGTCCGTAACGCTAATGGGCTCCGGGGGCGGAAGTAACGTTGCCTTGGCGTTTAATATCCCGGGAGCGACTTCTTCGCCGCAGATGCTGGTCGGACCATTGATGAGCCAGACGTCACCTTTTTCGACGGCGGCCTTGATGGCTTTATCAACGACTGTCTGATGTGCCATTGGGATGATCAGCGGTTCCTCGTATTCACCTTTCGTCACCTGGATCACGTGCTCGCCCTTGAAATAGTCGTACACGTCCTGCACCGTGATTTCGGACTCGTTCCAGAGACCGGGGAGTTTGTCCTTTGCGATCAACGACGGGTCGACTTCGACTAGCTCGGATTTGTCCGCCAGAACCAGCTCCAGAGCCGGATCTTTAAGCGCGTTGTCGTCCGGGGTGGAGAACCACCATGATCGCTCGGAACCGTCCGGTCTTCGAAGTTTGAGAACAAAGGCGCCGTTTTTGCATCCATCCACAAGTGTCTCCAGAATCGTTTCCGCCTTGAGCATCTTGGGAAGCCTTGGAAGCTGAGCAAAAGCGCCGGTCAAATCTTTGACACGCCTCGTCGTTTGACCCTCATTCCACAAGTCGTAGGGACCACCCGGGAGAAGCGACTCGGCATTGATCGCCGTATCTTTTATCCGGGACCGCGGCTCGTTCTTGATGATCTGGAAGTGCGGCTCGTCGCTGATCGACAGCTTGAAGGCGTGAGGTTCGTTTTTCTCGTTGATGGTCACCACCGTGCTGTACGCCTGATAAATCGCGCCGCTGATTTTGCCCTGAGCTTCCTTCACACGGATTGCCAGCGTCTGCATGCGCGCCACGTCGACCTGGCCGTCATCGCTTTCGTCCTTCAAGTCGGTGCGCACCTGCTCCCAAGCGAGGTAGTCACGTATCGCACTTCTGGCCAACTCAACCCCGTCCCTGGTCGGGGTAAGCAGGATGATTGCATTTCGATACACCCGGGGCTTCTCCGCACTGGTGGTTTCATTGAGAAATCGGGTGGCCTCCGCGCTCGGCTTGCCGGATTCGGAGGTCGCGTCGGGGCCGAGTATGGCGTAATGGAAATCGCCGTCGTCTTCGACGTCCTTGGGCTTCTGCGGGAGTGTGTGAACGCGGACTCCGCTGGCGGAGGCGCCACGCGTCAGATCCTTTGCTTTGCCGATTTCATCGAGAAGACGCGCCTTCACGACATCCCCGTCGATTTCCGCAGCCGCCTTTGCGTGCATTTGATTCAGATTGGGGCGATTGCCCAGCGCCCATGTTTCGGGAAGCTTCTCTTCCGCGTTCGCGGTGTGACGATCATCCAGCCAAAAACTCATGCGGGCCCATCGCTTCAGCCCTTTTTCCAGCTCAATCTTGTCGGGCCGGGAAGGCGCGAGCAACAGGATCAGGTCGCGCAGTCGTGCCGACCGGCCCGTGGGCTGGGAGTGCAGGAAGGTTGCAAATGCCGCGATTTCGATCTCGCGTGAGTCCAGTCCGATCGAGTCGTTCTGAATCTTCTTCGCCCGACCAATCTCACTCGTCAGGATACCCGTCCAGTTTGCCCGCTTGCCCTCGGTATCCTGTCCGTCGGCGATCGTCACCAACTCATGAGCCGCGTTCGAGAGACCTTCCTCCTCGGGTTCACGCAGAAAGGCCCCCGCGCCGATGAGCGGACTGGTGTCCCACCGGGCCGCCTCGCGAATCGCCAGAGCGAAGACCCGGAGTACGCCTCGGGCTTTCTGAAAACCATTGATCGAGGTCCATTTGGAATAAAAGGCATCGGTAAGCTCGGGATCGAATGGATAGCTCCGCAGATAGCGGTCCTCCGCGTCCGCTTGATTCCGGCGGGTCTCGTCGTCGGCTTCGATAACTCCCTTGAGCGCCGCGATCACATGGGGTTTGAAGCTTGCAACGTCCCGGATGGATTCCGGTTTGAAAAAGCGACGGCGCAGCACCTCGGCGACATCCCGCTTCTCGACGGGTTCGATCGCCTCTTCCCGTTGTCGCTGGAAGATCGCGTAGAACTTGTCCCGAAGCCGATTGCCGACGGCATCCTGGTATTTCACGTCGGATGCCAGGATCGACGCGACGATACAGCACCGGTTCGTTTTTCCTGCCGCCTGGGTGAGAAACTGAAAAAAGTCTTCCATGATGCTCTCCCACTTGGCATCCAGATTGATCTTTTGACGGGCATAGGCGATCACCTCGTCGAGCAGAACCAGCACACCGTCGCCATTGGCCGTGGCCGCATCGAACAGCTTGGTGATCAGCAACTCCGAAGGCGGCGAGACCCGTTCTTCCGCCTTTCCGTCCTTGTGAAGAATCTTCAACCCTTCATCACCGAGCAACTGGTAGGCGAGGAAGCTCCAGGGCTGGAGCAACTTTCGCTCCTCCCCCTCGGGTCCCCTTGCCTCAATGGGGGTTTCGACGTCGATCTTGTCGAAGCAGAGCCCCACAATCTTCGCACGCGTGGGCGTTTCACCGATTTCCTCCTTAAACTCCGCGACCGAGGGCACGTTCGGCAGGTTGGCCGGATCGTGGTGCAGGTGGCGCAGCGTGATCAGGGTATGCGTCTTGCCGCCGCCGTAAGTGAGCTCCAGTTGCCGGACCGCCTTGTCGTTTTTCCCCGCGATCCGCAGCGCCACGTCGCGCACGAGGGTCCGCAAATTATGCGTGGGATAGGTGAGCGCGAAGAATTCCTCCGCATGTTCATAGACCGGCCGCTTGCCGCTCTGCATGAGCACTTCGTAAAGATCGGCGGCGAAGAGACTGAGCGAAAGCTCGCCCGTTTTCAGATCGTCGCGCAAAGCGACCACTTCGTGCCAGGGCTTCCATGGTAATTTCGGCATTGTTTTATCCTTTCGCCATTTACTAGTAGTCCAGCGTCTGCTGTGCAATAGCGCCTTTTGCGCCAATGTGGTTGCTGATGCTTTCGAGGAGCGCCCGTTCGCTGCTTCCCCCCTCCGAGAGTTCGATCAGGGACTGCACCACTCGCTTGAAGAGTTCGTTGCGACGGAGTCCGTGCTCGTCGATGTAATCGTTCACCTTGGTGAGATCCCCCGCCTTCCAGAGATGCATGAGCCGGTGAACGCGGTCGATCAACGGAACTGTTCGCCCTTTAGGTGCCTCCAGTCCGAGGCTCTTGTGATTGCGTTGTTGCCACGTCTTCAACTTTACCTTGCTCCCTGAATCCGCTTCGGTATCCGAATCGGAATCCGGATCGTCGTCCTCCTCATCGCCGTCGGCGGACTTTTTACCCACCCGGGCCAGAAGACTCCAGGTATCGACCAGCTCGCCATCGGTCATCCCGCACGAAACCGCATAGAGAATAACCGGCCCGGTCGGCGCTTCATTGAAGCCGAAATCGTTCCGGTGAAGCAGGTAGTAGGCGGTTTGCTCGTCCAAGCGGTCCGCGGCCGAAAGATCGGCCTCATCGCTCTCCCGGCCCGTGAGCACCTGTCCCACCACAAAATCGACGACCATACGCCGGGCGTGGACGAGAAAGTCGGACACCGTCATCAATTTGCCCGGTTCATCCGCCTTCTTGACGATGGGGTGTTTGCTGTAAGCCTCCAGCGCGGGTCCCGTCGCCGCCCACACAAAGTCTGGGCCGCGAATCCCGGCATCCCAGAAGTTGCGAAGTTTTTCGGTGATGTTAGAACGCATCTCGTTGAGCACCGTGTTGTCCCAGCCGGGGCGGGCGGTAGTAGGGCGCTTTTTGCAGACGAGCCAGACGGAGGAGGCGAGAGCGGATGAGCTGTGTGCACGAGCACGATTTGCCATCTCCGTTTGGATTGGCCAACTTCCATCTACGACAAAGCCGGCTCTAATAATTGCAGATACTAAAGTCTCCCATGCATCAGGATTCTTGTTTGCAAATACAACAACAAATCGTCCTGATGGAACGAGTGATTCGCAGCAATTCCTGAATACTAATGCCATTCCATTTTCGTACGCCTTCTTCGAAGCTTCCTTGTCATTTCCGTGTCGACTCGCATCATCAACAAGCTCTCCGTCTTTCGTGTTCTCATTCCACTTCGGAGATAGTTGATCAGAAAATACGCTAGCATAATTTTTGTCGTAGTCGCCTATTAATCGCGCTAGCCAAACATAAAAGAAATCCATTACAGCGGCATACCCGATGGCATCGTAATACGGTGGATCAGTGATAATTAGATCGAAGTTCTGATACTGAAATGAGATCGCCGATCTATTCTCAATGCAGGGCACTTCAAGATCAGCAGAATATTTTACAGCTGTATCGACAGCCTTGGTTACTGAGTTTAGCATTGATTTCCAACTCCCAGAAGCACCTCCGATCGGCGATGCTTCTGTGTAGTCCCATAGCATAGGCAACGCGAAACGTTTAAACAGGTGGCTTATTTGTTCGTTCTGTGAATACCAAGAGGTACATTTGTTTTCATAATCGAGAAGTTTACCAAATACACAAACCAAATAACTTCTTATTAATTCAGGATGGAAGTCCGATTCAATTGTTCGAATATGTTTCGCAAAAATACCGAGGGCTAACAGTTGGCGGTTGGTGAAAAGTTTATTAAACTCAGTTATTCCATGCTGAACGCACCAAGTGTTCCTTTTGGCATCTTCAACGATTTTTTCACTGGGTAAATGACGTGGGATTACTTGATAAATTTGACCTAATAGATTCTCCAAATTCCGTGACGCTGGTATTTCATGTTTGGTTGGCAAACGGTATTCTTTTCCGTGTGGACCATCAGTTACTACCACGGTTAAGCATTCGCCGGATTCGCTCTGAGAACCGTATACCTTAATGTCTTCCATTGTGTGTGTGGTTCCACAACAAGGACAAGTCGCACCCGACCGCGACATAGTCCCGGCTCCGATCTTTTTATCGTGTTCCCGTTTCTGCGCCGCGTTGCCACCTTTGGAGGGAACATTCTTCTCAATCCCGAAGTTAACGCCATTTGCCCGCCCCAACGATTCCATGGTCAGCATCACGCGCTTGCGATCCTTTTTGCAGAGCCAGCGGGTTTTAAGAAGCGGGACGGTGGCGCCGCAGTCCTTGCATTGGACGGTCCGAGCCCAGAGGTACGCGACGGTGGGCTTCGCCACCCAGCGGGGATTGGTTTTGTCCTCCAGATAATCGTCGCCGAGGTTTCCGTTGAGGGCGTCCATGTTGAGTGTGCCGTCTTCCTTGAGGGGCACGAGGCGCATGGGTTGTTTCTCGTACTGCTTTTGTCCGGGTTTCAGCGGTTCCCAATCGGCGTAGGTCGGGTAGAACGGCGCAAGTTCCTTGCGCGCTTCGGCCAGTACCCAGTGCCCCCAGGCGCGGACGTGCCAGGCGAGATCGGCCTCCAGTTCCTCGCCGTGCCCGTGGTCTTCTTCGCTCCAGTCCGGATGGTCGTCGTTGAACTCGGCCTGCTCCTGGCGGGCCTTTCCGCGTTTGGCTGGGGATTCGCCGAAGTGTTGACGCAGACGGTCCTCCAACTGTTTTCGGGTGCGGTACTTGGGACGCCCATCGCTGCCGGGAATCGCCTTGAAATAGTCTTCCATGAACCCCCGGTCCTTCAGCGCGAAGTCGGGCAGACGCTTCCGCTGCCCGGCCAGCTTCTGCGGGTATTCCAGCGTACACTTGAGGATGAACCAGGCGACCGGGTTGATGTCTACGGCGGTCGTTTCGCAACCGAGGCGCATCGCCTCGAGTGGAATGGCGCCGCCCCCGGCGAAGGGGTCGAGCACTTTGGGCGCGCGCCCGTACACCTTGCGGATTTCCTGGCGAAACCATTCCAGGTCCGTCTCATGCTGCCGGGCGGACTTCCATTCCTCCGGAGTCCGGGATTGCCCGTGCCAGTGGAGCACGCCTCCGTGCGTCTCCCGGGCGACGCGCTCCTCTATGCTTCCGTCGGGCTTCTTCTTGCGCTTTCTCACCTCAACGAACTTTCCGCCGATCTTTTCGCAGAGTTCCTGTCGCTTCTTTTCATCCCCGGGATCCGGGAGAAGCGTGGCGAGGAGGGCGGCCCGGCAGGCCGCGAGCGGCCGCCGAGCCGGCCAGATGTGTAGCGTCGAGATGTGGCCGTGACGGACGTTCTTCTCGTGCACCGAGTTAAGTGACGCCTGTTCGAGCGGGAATGCGTGTTCGATGAGCCTGGGTGTGTCGTTCATGGATAAATCTTTCTTGACTATGACCGAGAAATAGACGAACTTTCGAGCATAACTGGGTGCCTCACGCAGGCTTGATATGGTCATCCCAGCCCAGTTTCATTTTTTTCAGCCCGCCTCCTCGGCGGGCTTTTTCGTGTCCAGAGCCTGGAATTCCCGGTATCCGTCGGCGGCGAATTGGATCAATTCAGAATCATCCGGAAATACTTTGAGACCATCGAGTTTGCCGTCGCCCGTGCGCCGGGACCGGTAAAAATGCGGCAGCAGTTTCTCAAAGTAGGGATAGGTGAAGTCCCCGCTTCGAAAGGCCCGGTAGATGTTGTAACTGCACAAATCGGCGAGTTGAACGCCGTTTGAAAGCCGACTGTCGGTGAAAAACGGGTATTCGATAATGTGTTTGAAGCGGAGATTCGCGTTCCCGTCCCGCTGGAACCAGGCGTGTTTCATGGCGACTGCGTGATTCAGTTGCTTCTGCGTATCGTCCATCACAATCAACCCGCCGTGCTTCGGGTAGTACTCCCAGAGGTAGTGTTCGATCCGCTCAAGCAACAACTCGTAGGCCTTCTTATGCATCTGCTCTCCGGTCATGTGGTCGCGGAGCTTTCGTTTATCGATCACAACGGCGAACAGCCGCATGTTGTGTTTGGCCAACTGCGAAAAGAACAACTCGGAAAGCGTGGTCTTTTCCGAGTCGTCGAGGTTGTGGACAAACGGGCTATACCCCTTCTTCCCTGGTGATTTGCTCAGGCGCAGGCTCGTGGATTTGACTTCGCAATCGGCAAGCGATGGCAGTTCGATTTGTTTCTCGCGGTAGAGTTTCGTTCTCAAGCGAAGTTTGAGCGCACTGATTTCTTGATCGAACGCGGCCCACTTCTTCTCGTAGAGGCTCAAGGCGGTCAGCACATAAAGGTGGTCCTTGGCGAAATTTGACCCTCCCTTATCCTGACCCTCGACCTTTGGATCGCGCGAGCCGCTTTCATCAAAATAGAAAAAATACACAGCCACCTCCTTTACTGACAGCCGGGAAACTCATTTTGGAGCCTCATTGATGGAAGCGTCGATCACGGACCTGGAGTCGATCAGCAGGCTTCCTTTGGTTTTCGCGAGAATGTTAAGAAACGGATCCTGTACGCGTTCCATCTGGGGCGCCGGAGTCGCGCAATTGTAAACGACGTAAAGCCAGTACCGGTCGCCCAGGTTGCAGGCCTTCGCCCATTCGTTGCGGGTCACCTCTACGTCACCCGTCCGAGCCCGCCCTTTGACTTCGATGCAGCGTTCTTCTCCGTTCGGATAGGTGGCAAGGAGGTCGAATCCCGGATTGTCACCCAACCCGGCGGCCCGGGCCAGCGGCGGGGTGTGGACATCTTTAACGATGGCGCCGGATGATTTCTCGTAGGCCCAGGCGAGGTTCATCGCGACCTGTTCGACATCGGCCTCGTGCCGTTCCCGTTCGACGGGATCGTTCGATGGAACCGCGAGCGCATGGGTAATGAATTCAACAGGAGCGCATTTGATCAAAGCCGGTTCGCGACGGATGGCGCGAAGCGCTTGTTCGCGACGTTCGCCCTTAGTGCGCTGACGCTTCTTGATGACCTCCAGGTCGATTTGGGCGGACTTGTTTCCTTCGCGGGCCTTCTTGGAAAGCTTGGCCCGTGTCTTGGCCAGTTCGGCCGTCTGAAAAGCGAAGCCGCGTTCGATCGTTCCGGCCCTTTCGGCCAACGTGGCCTCAAGACGCCTCTTGTGCGAGAGCGCCAACTCGCGGACGTTTCGCTCCATGAGGTATGCGCTTGCCTGTTCACGCAAATTCTTGGCCTCCGCCGCCAGAATCTGAGCCCCTTTCGGGATTCCGCGTGTTCCCCGCAACAAGAGAAGGTGTTCCAGCGGACAGATTTCTATTTCGGAACCTTCGTATTGCTTCAGTCCGACCAGCCGGAATTCAATGGTCTCCTCACGCGCCAGTTCCAGCACCTCGGGATCCGCGCTCCGGAAAATCGTAATACGGGCCAGATGAAACAAATAGGGGGCGGCGGCATTCGGGTCGATAAACACGCCGCCGCGTAGGGAATCTTGGTGGTGAGCCCTTTTAAAATCCTCGCGGAAGTTCTCAAAGATGGGCTCACCCGGATGCAGCCAGACAACGTGCTCTCCCTCTTTCGGCTTCACGAAGGCAAACTTTTGTTCTTCCGCATTCGCTTCGGAGAATATCCGGTCTTGCACAGCACTTCTTTGCTTTGGATCCGGACTCAAAGTGAAAGTGCCGGATCCGTCATCGTGAATCCGGAGGCCCGCGAGGGGCGCCGCCTTTTCGAAATAGCTGCGAACATAGCCCGGAAGAAGTTTGAAGTAGGTTTCACGATCCATCGCCGCTCGCAATTCCGGCAACTTCGATTTCACATCGCCACCGCTGCCGTAAAGGGTAGCTTCCTTTACCATTAACGCTTCGATCTGTTCCTTGGTCAGTTTGCCCTCTATATCGGACTGGACCGCGTCGGCGTCGCCGGTTTCGACGATCCGTTCCATGTAGTCGCGGATCGAAACACCCTCGAAAACCCGCCCAATGGCATCGAACACCTTGTCCGAATTGAGCTGTTTCCGAATGCGCTCCAACTTTTCGAGGAGCGTTTTCAATACGCGTCCCTCCCGGGTCCTGGGGGCGACAAGATTGAGGATGACGACGGGATCATGTTTTTGACCGTAGCGGTGAATCCTCCCCATGCGTTGTTCCAGACGAGCGGGATTCCAGGGGATGTCGTAGTTGATCATGATCCAGCAGAACTGGAGGTTGATCCCCTCTGCCGCCGCATCGGTACAAACCATAAAACGCGCCCCGCCGTCATCGTGGTCCCTGCGGAACCTTTCGACTTCCGCCGTTCGTTCCGTGTAGTGCATGCCCCCGTGAATCTGGGCCACCTTGCCTGTGTATCCCAGGCCGTTCAGCCGGCGGATCAGGTAGTCGAGGGTATCTTTGTGCTCGGTAAAGATGATGAGTTTTTCGTTTTCGTAGGAGGGTTCGATCAAAATCTCCCGCAGTTTCTCAAACTTGGACTCCATGCCTGTCTCGTGAACCGCTTTTGCCAGATCGAGCAGGGTCTTTACTTCTTCACGCTCGGTCAGCAAATCCCGAAGGGATGCGGCGACAAAATAACCAAGAAGCTCGACTTCACCGACCTCGTTTTCCTCCGATTCACCTTCGATTTCCTCGTCGGCGGTTTTTGACTCGAAGACATCCGAGTCGACGGCAAATCGCTTCTTTTGGAGGCGATTCATCTCCTCCACGGAGAGAACGCCCTGCTGAAGCTGCTCGATGAGTGCGTCCAGTTTTTCCATCCGCCGTTCGAACGAACGCAACAGCGCATAGGTCGAGCTGGCAAGTCGGCGCTGGAATACGCTCATAGCCAGCTTCGCGGCCGAGCGATTCAGCATCTTGGCTTTGTTGTAAACATGCTTTAGGTAAGCGGTTGTTTTTTCGTAGAGAACCTGCTCGCCTTCGTCGCCGGCGGTGAGGTCGAATCCAAGAGTATCGCATCTCCGTGTCGGGTAGAGGGGGCGGCCATCCAAATGGACCATTTCCTCCTTGGTGCGACGAATGAAATGGTGCTCCCGGACGGATTTTGAGAACTCGTTGAACGCCTCGATCGTCGTAAGCTGATTGGGCAGAAGCAATCGCCAGAGCGCGTAGTAGGGATAATCCTTGCCCATGTGGGGGGTGGCAGTCAGCAAGAGCAGGTGGTTCGTGCTCCAGGGAAGCTTCCACTGTTCCGAACAATCGCTTACCCCGGCCAGCGCCTCCGCCAGTTCGTAACGGCTGGTCTTCTTGATACGAAAATCCGCCTGCTGGTCGGCAGACAATTTGTGAGCTTCGTCAAAGACGACAAGGTCATAGGGTATGGTGGATTCGTGGGCAAGCCAACCAAAGAGCCTCTTGCCCCTCAAGCTGTCGACGCTGACGATGACACGATCCGAATCCTCCCCCTCAAAAGGATTACCCTTTGCTGCGTCGTTTCCGGAAACGATGGTGAAGCCGAGGCTGAAAAGCTTCTCCATCTCGCTGTGCCAGTTTCCGACAAGTCCCGCGGGTGGAACGATCAGAATCCGCCGGATCAGGCGCCGTGAAAGCATTTCACGGAGATAGAGACCGGTCATAATCGTTTTTCCGGCGCCTGCGTCGTCAGCGAGCAGAAATCGCAGGCGCTCACTCGCGAGCATTTTTTGATACACGGCAATCCGCTGGTGCGGCAGGGGGTCGATTCGGGAAATCTCTGTGGCGAAGGCCGGATTCGCGGCATGACCGAAACCGAGCCTCTCCCCCTCCGTGATCGTCCGGATAACCTCGGAATTTGCGGAAAAGTCGAGATTGACCGGATGCGGGGAAACCGACTCCCCGGAAGAATGTGCACGGTCCGAGCGGGTTCTCGCCTCAAGGGCCGCTATCTTCTCCAGGACAATGCGAGAAGGCCTCGTTTGGCGATTTTCCCAACGATTGACAGTGGCAAATGATACTCCAAGCTCTTCAGCTAGAGCTTGTTGTGTGAGACTCAGCCGACCTCGTATTTGTTTAAGCCGGCCTGCAAATTGCTCTTTTTCTTGACCTTTACCTATCACATTTAATTTCTTTAAGGCTTTATGACATTTGTTATATCGTGGTGCGTCAAGAGCAAAACATGGTTGACAAGATCTCCAAAATCTGCTCAAATCATTTCGTTCTTTGAAAGAATCGTCACGGATGACCATCCGCTGCACCTCCTCCCGTCGGCATTGCCCGGCGGCACAAGATCGAGGCAAGTCTCAGACCCGGAATTATCGGGCCTGGGTCCGGTCTCGTGGCCCGCGAAACGTGGGGTCCAAAGGCGAAGTGCTCTCCCGTTGAGTCGGCGATCCTAGAAAGGGCATGGCTGATTCTCCCAGAGACGCTTTCTTTTTCAAATCCGTTAAACAGAAAGGAGGTAAATATGAAAACGGAAATAGGTCACCCTCGATTCTCTCCCAGGGTGGATCTGGCGCTTCATGATTTGAAGAGCGTCAGTCGAAGGCTGGGAGGAGGATATAGGGGGAAGGGACTGTTGGACTCAGCTGTCAAGGCAACGTCGACAGGCCAATATCAAGACGCGGTTCAAAATCTGGAACGGCTCTTTCTCGTGTCGACTCTGGCACGGGAAGACCGAGCGATTTTGACCGGCGTAATTGATCGGCTGCAGGTCGAAGCCAACCGGGCAAAGATTCTGGATTGGCTTGGCTTGAGGTCCGTAAAGCGTCTCGTGCGAAACGCAAGGGCGCTTTTCGAACGTGTTGTAGTATGGCTGTGGTACAATGGTTTCCTTCCCCTGATTTCTCTCTACCGAAAGTTACCATGCAAAAAATCTGCGTTAACTCATTCATTGCCAGCAAGTGCGCTATGACCGTCGAGGCGTTCTCTAATCTGGCCAAGCGTGCTCCCCGACAGTATCGGACCTGGGCCGAACCCAAATCCGGAGGAGGGCATCGCGTCATAAGTGCACCTTCCGGGAAACTCAAAACCGTTCAGACTCTGTTGAAAGACGAGATAAACAAGATCTCGGTCACGCCGGAAATTGCGGGAAGGCCGAAGACTTCGACGGTTGATGCGATGATCCCACATGTCGAAAAACGGGTTGTCATTGCAATGGATCTGGCCGACTTCTTTCCAACCGTAAGAAGGCGGATGTTGATTCGAATTTTCGAGCGGATATTGGACGATCCGGAGATGGCATCGGATTTTGTCAGGATCGTCACTTGGAAAAACGCTCTGCCACAAGGAGCTCCGTCGAGCCCGGGATTGGCTCGACTGGCGATCGAGCCAGCGTTTCTGGACCTGAAGAAGGCACTGAAAGCGATCGATCCACGGTGTAATCTCACGCTATGGGTGGATGACCTAACCATCAGCGGCCCAATCGGACTTGCAAGAACACTGAAGCTTGCCCAAAAGATTTTTCGCCGCCACGGCTTCGCGATTCAAGGCAGCAAGACGAAGGTAATGAAATGCTCCGACGAACAGGAAAACCTGGGACTGAGGGTGAACCACTCGATCAAACCGGCCCAGAAAACATTGGACAAGTTCCAGCAGTGTGTTTTGACACACGGTCACAACTCTCCGCAGGCCATCGGATATCGCCGCTACATTCGTGCGATTGAACGCCGAAACAGGAATCTTTTAAGTACACGCAAATCAGCTCGCGCCGGAGTCGGTGTCTAACATCAACCGAACGAATCTTTCAAAACCTGAAACATCTCCGCCCCCAATGAAAGCGAAACAGGACAACCTCAAATCCCGGTTCAAGCAGCTCTTTCTCAGTATGGACTTTGTGTCGAAGCATCCATCGTTGGACAAAGGCGAGGAGGGAGAGCGGATGGGAGAGATTTATCAGCAACTCGGAGAATTGTGGGAGTTTCTGTCCCTACAGTGTCCGCACCGTGCAGGCTGGCGAAAAACCCGAGAGGGGCGGACGGCATGCAAGGTGTGCGGAACCGTGCGGGATGTGGAGGAGCGTTGGCTCTTGTTGCCGCGGAATGGACAGAAGCGCATTGGAAGCAGGGTGAAGCCCAACTCGACGAAGACCTTTCGCAACAAGAAGCAAGCTTCGATTCTCGAAGATTCGATCCGGTTTCACGGCGCGAAAGCGAAGGTTGATGCCCACAACGCTTACCGCTCGAAGCAGCTCGCCAAGGGCGATCTCGACATTGCCGTTGCCGCGGAGCGGTTGGTCGATATTGAAGAAGGCGGCGTCGAGTGTTCGTTCGGCGATTTACAGATTCACCTGAAACTGAAAAAGCACAAACCAGGCGAGCGACCTCCTTCCGGGGCGTTTGTTTCCGAATTGCCCAAAGCCGTACTCGAAAAACTTCCCCTGCTGATCGAATTCGACGAAAACGATGAAATGGTCGGTGTGGAGGTATTCCGTTGCAGGAGGAATGATAAGGGCAAATGAACGGCGAAAGTACGCTGCTTACCCGTTTTGACCCTCGCAGCGCGAATGCGACAGAGAAGCCGGCGCGGACAGGACATGCCTTCCTGGGGCGCATTAATCTCTGCCCTGTTGGACGAGACCGACCTCCGTCGTAACTCCGTTTTCCCCCGCTTCCCGCAGGGCCTGACGGGCGATTTTGGAGATCCAGATCGTGACCGCCACCGTCGCGATCAATCCGACCACCATCAGCGTCCATTCCAACGGCGTGCGTTCGGTATCGGCTCCCGCCGCCGTTTCCAGCCCGGCGCGCCCGAGGGTGCCGAGGTAAACATAGACCAGGATTCCCGGCATCATACCGATACCGCTTGCCAGGACGTACGGCCAGAACCGCACTGCGGTGAGGCCGTAGAAGAAGTTGCTTAAATTGAAGGGGATCAACGGGCTGAGGCGCAGGAGAAAAATCAGACGGGCGCCTTTCCTGCCAATGGCGTTATCCAGGGCGCGAAACTTCGGCTGGTCGCGGGTCATGGCTTCGATCTTGTCGCGCGCCAGGAAGCGCCCAATGAGAAACGCCAGCGCGGCGCCGGTCGTTGCGCCGACCACCACTGCCAGGAATCCCCAGCCGAGCCCAAAAGCGAATCCCGCGCCCAGAGTGAAAATCGCGCCGGGAAGCATCAGTACCGTGGCGACAGCGTAAATCACCGCGTACAGGGCCACTCCGGCCACTCCGAGCTCTCCGACCCAACGGTTGAATGCCTGGAGCCACTCGCCGACCGGCAGGAAACGGCTCAGCAAAAAGAGTCCGACCAGCACCAGCGCCAGGGCGGACAGTTTGATAAGATTGCTTCGCTTGTTATTCTGAACGGCGGCTTCAGTTGTCATATACAAGATTCGACGTCCGGGCTTCGGATTTATTTCACCGTAGCGCCGTGCTTTAGCCGGCTGTCACCGGTCGGTTCAAAACCCGCCACCTATGGTCGATTCAAAACCAGCCACTGGTGAGCGGTGATATCATGGCGTTG
>JBJHCF010000007.1:0-139927 GCA_050506795.1 Opitutia bacterium | reverse complement strand
GCCTTGATTGCTTCTATCTTTTCCATCTTGAGTCGATTGGCCATGGCCGATTTTATGGCCAAACCCCGACTCAAGGTGGTACATTTTCATTCGCGGATTACTGGTACATTTTAACCGCTGACTGACAGTTGATGGTTTTGGTATTGCCTAGCGTATATACTAGAGCCTGGTCCAGCATAAAAATGAGATTCTTTCCGGGATTCCAGACAAACGACTAGATCGATTTTCTTGTAAAACCAATCTCGAGAGCCTGTCGGAGAAGCCCGACAGGCTCCTATGTGCGACAATAAAATTATCAGCTGATAGTTTTATTGTCGCGAGTTGGTGGATCGAAATGCCGGGATGTTCGTGCGTGCCCAAAGGCGTCGAACTCAACATCGAGCCTTCTTGCTCGATCATCCCGCAAGGCGGGATGCCACGTTTCGGTCTCAGGCTTCGCCACGCTGCTAGCCGTTCTTGCTCCTTTGGGTCCAGGAACGATTCGATCATTTCCCCGACAAAAGCGCGAGGGAGATTTCCGGCGCTGGTGAGGGGCACGCTTTCTTTTTCGGCCAAGGCAAGGAGAAAGGCGCGAGCCCCTCGGAAAAACGGGGAGCTTTCCCTCTGTTCGAGCGAAAGGTTGTGATTCAACTGAACCGCGACCCCGGTTCGTCCCAGTTCGAGTAGATAAGACGCGTGACCTGGTCCGGCGAAAGTCCGCCCATTTGCGGGTCCGGGGCCGCATTGCTGCGAGCCGTTTCCTCAGCCAGCATGCGGTTGATGGCAGCGAGGAGTTCGCTATCTGATGAATTGTCCATCGGTGAAACCATGATCATTGGATTTTGTAATGGCCACATGAGAGTCGTCAACGTTCACTCCTAGACCGAAGGGCACTTTGTTAAGCAATTGATCGTCTGAGAAACCGAATCGAGATCAAGATCGCGTCGGCTTCCTGGAGGGCGGCGCTCCCGCGCCGCCGCCGTAAGGTGTGGCCCCGATGGCAGCCGTTGCGAAAGGAACCGGTCACCACTTCTGTCCGGGACGACCCCGGCCATGCGGGAGCATGGCCCCATCCGATCAGGGGAATAGCGGCGCATCGCTGTTTGCTGTGGGTTTCGTGGGCTGTCTGCAGCATGGCACTAATGGATCATGGCCGTTTTTGCATAGGTCCGGGGCGTCAGCCGGAGGTTCCGTGACGGGATCCGCCGTCCGCACACCGCACAGACGCCCGCTTAAGCAGGGCGCTACGAATTCCGCCACGTAGGTCCGTGCTTCAGACATTTTCGGGGGTGCCAGTTCCCAGAAATCACTGATTCGGAGCCCACCTCAAATAGCGAAGATTCGGAATAGCCGATGCGATCCGGTTAAGTCTAAGTTGCTTGGGTCAACGACCTTAACCGAGTGCCATTCGGATTATTCAATACGACACGTTCAATAACTATAAGTAAGTCCGGCCCGGGCGACGCCGGTTGTCCTGTCGCCGCGCAGGTTGAGCTCGCGGTCCGGGACGGCGATTATGTCGAAACCGCCGGAAAGGGTAAGCGTGCCGGCGGACTCGGGCAGGACATTCAACGGCGCGGTCACCGTCACACCGGTCTGGAAAAAGCCAAAATGATGCTCTCTGTCGGGCGTCAGGTACTGGCCGTCCGCGCCGAAGCCGAAGATGAGCGGCACATGAAGGCTCATGCCTCCCGGCAGTCCGGCGAGTTGTCCGCCCGGGCGGAGGCCGGTCGCCAGGTACCAGGGGTTCGGGCCTCCGCGGTTCCGGGTCGCTTTGGTGACGCGGACCGAAGGGTTCAGGGCGAAGCCCTCCGCCTCCGGCCACCAGTGGGCGTCGTTGTAGCTGACGCGGGCATCCAGTTCATGGATGTCCGCGAAAGCGTCGGACGGCGATGTGTAGTAATTGAATCGGAGGGACGCCGATACGTTTTCGGCCACTCCAAACCGAAAACCGGAATAAAAATCCGCTTCGAACCAATCGCGCAGGCGCTCTTCGCGGCCCGTCCGGGTTTCGCCCCTGGCGACACTTCCCGGCTGGATGGAATTCCAGTTGCCGGCGAACCAAGTCACATTCTCCAGGATTCCCGGCCCGGATTGCATTATCGGAACGTCCAATTCGAGCCAGGGTTGCAGGGAAACGCGGTCGGAGTAGATCAAGCCCCGCGAGACGTACATCGACACCACATCGGTCCCGACGTAGAGGGACCATGGCCGTTCGCCCGCGCCTTCGGGCGGGAGTTCGATGTCGTACGGCGGTGTCGCCGAAGCGTCGGACGATCCGATGTCATTATACCTCGGATACGTTCCTTCGGCTGCGTGCAGGGTCGACGGTGATACGAGCCAGCCCGTCGACATCGTCAAGGCAATCCAGGAAAAGTATCCCGGAAAAAGACAAAGGCCGGTGCGGGAACGAACGAGTTCTGTCCATGCCTTCATGAATCGGGACCCTAGCGAGCGTACCCTGGTGGCGTCAACCCGGCAGCGCCGGCTCACACCGGCGATTGATCACGAGGCGGAGCATCGGGCAAATGACGCCTGGAGTTCTCTCCCGGAAGCATGACCCATCAATTGGATGTCCCGACCATGACCGGGGACGACAGTCGGTCGCGAACCTGGTGACCGGACGCCCCCTTTCCGCTCGATCCATGTGCGACAATTAAATTATCAGCTGATAGTTTTATTGTCGCTGATTGGAGGGTCGAGATGCCGGGATGTTCTTCCCTGCCCGGAGGCTTTGAACGGAAACCCGTGATCACGGCGAACTGAGTGATCGATCGGCAACCTGGCGCGGGAACCGTCGACACCGTATTTGCATTCCCGTAGGCACACCCACCACGTCACCGCTCCCGGTCCGCGGTGTATGCTTCTTTCGCTCGTTCGATGATTTGATGCACCACTCCGCGGCTGAGGCCGTCGATGAAATAGGGGCTGACCTCCTCGTGCAGGATTTCCAGGAATTCCCAGATTTCCAGCGGGGCTTCGGCGAGCAGGGCTTCGTCGCGGTTTCTCATCGTCCGCACCTTGTTATTGACCTCCGGAAGGTCCAGGAGGTCCGGATCCTCCGTTGTCGCCTCGATCAGGTGATCCAGGTACTCGGCAAAACTCAACCGTTCGTCATCCGGTACTTGTGCGAGGTAGGCATCGTACATCGGCCTCAAAGCCGACTCGACGATCGACTCGATCACGGAATCCGCGATTTCCGAACGGCCCTGACGGTGTCCGAATCGGTAACCCGCATCGCGCGCGGCCGCGCGAATCTCTTCGCCCCTCTCGTCGAAGAGGCGCCGGATTTCACGCCTCGATCCGAGGTGGGCCAGGAAAAAATCCGTGACCTGGCGAAAGATCTCGATCCTAAACTCCTCTTCGAATTGATCCAATATGGCCCGCGTGTCGATCGCCTCAAAAGTCACTTCGCTCAAATCGGGATCCCATTCTTCCGGGACGGGTCGGTTCCCCAGGGTGGTCGATTCATTCAGTCTAATGAACGTGCCGACCTCGGAGCGATCATTCGGATCGGGAAAGACATCCGAGATGAGGAGGCCGGTTGCCCGGTCGATCCTGATTTCGCGTCCGCTTTTGAAGGCCAGCACGATCGCCGTATCGGTTGCGTCCACGTCCGAAGCTTCGAGGAAGAGGTCGTCGTCGAGCCATGACGCTTCGAATCGCTCCGAGGGTGAACTCCGAATTCCGAAATTGATGGAGAGGGTCAAGTGGTCCTCCGCCGCTTCAAGAGCCAATCCCCTGTGAAGGTGAGGCAGGGCGGACGTTTCCGTCATGGCGTCCTCGACGAAAAGAAAGGGCAACGTCGCGGCGACCGCATGAAGTGGATTGACCAGGGCGTTGTGCAGTTCGGGGATCGGAATACGGAGTTCGCTGCCGGCCCGGCCATCGATAACTCTCATGATGTACGTTTCGACCCCCTCGTCATGGAAAACATGAGACACGATCAGGAATTGGTCATCACTGTCCCCCGTATTATCCGATTGGACCACAATTCGCCCGGTGTGCGCATCATAAAGGATTTCGGCTTCCCGCTCATCGGACCTTCCGCGACCGGCGTATAGCGCTCGGAAGGAACCCGTCTCTTCGAACCGCTCACGAAGTTCCTCCAGGATGGCGGCGCGTTCCTGCGGCAACGCATCGTCCTCCCGCTCGTTGCCCTGCAAACTCGCGGACAGTGGGAGGATCGCCAAAATGAGTGATAGCGCCAAGCGATGCATAGCTTTACCGGGAACAAAGTGGTCGGGACGGCTTCGATTTTCCATTCTACGCCGATTTCCGGTGGAGGAAAGGGTGAACTTTTCCGATGGGCGTGTTCGACCGTGAAGCGTCTTGACTTACGGAAATCTGTATGTTACATACTTCTGTATGACTGTGACGATATCCAGTACCGAGGCGGCGAGACATTTCGGAGATTGCCTGGCGAGGATCAAACACACGGGCGAGACGTTCATTCTGACGAAAAACGATCGGCCGATTGCCGTGATGGGCCCGCTTCCCGCGCCCCGCACAACGGCTTTGTCCAAGGTCGTCGAGGCGCTCCGGGAAGTCCCCGCCGATCCCGGGTTCTCCGATGATTTGGAGCGTGTGAACGAGGCGGACCGTCCGTTGGACAATCCATGGCGTTAATCCTGGATACCTCCGCGCTGGTGATTCTCGAACGAGCGCTGGAAACATCAGCCGATATCCGTCTGCCTGAAGAGGAGATCGGGTTGCCCGCCATTGTCTGGGCGGAAGCCCTGGCCGGGGTCAGACTTGCTGACAGCGTGAAGCGCGCGGCGAGAAGGCGCGCACGGTTGGAGGCTCTCAGGCACCAACTCGAAGTCATCCCGTTCACGGCGGCCATCGCGGAACACTACGCCGACATTTACGCTGAGTTATGGGCGAACGGCACACCGATCCCGCAGAATGACATGGCTGTGTCCGCAACCGCCCGGGCGTTGGGTTTCGGTGTGTTGATCGGGGCGAACGATGAGGTTCATTTCCGAAGGATAGCCGATCTCAAGGTCGTGGTGTTATCGTCGTGACCCCTTTCGCTTCCGTCTATGTTGGAGACAGGATTGCGGCCAATGCCGGTTTGAGGATGATGGGGATCGGTCAGCAGCGGATCGTCTCGACGGAGTGGAACCGTTTGCGGGACGTCGGTGACAATCACTCTGAGAAATCGGCTGGGCGCCTGGGAAACTGAGATACTGTCGCGGTAGGTGACTCGTTTCGTTGGCGCTGCGAAAGACACCGGCGATATCGGCGGCGCCAAAATATTCGCCGTTCCACGCGGTTGAGCGGAAGCCGGGCACATCCAAGGTCTGGCTGATTTCCCAGGATAGGCCGTCCGGGCTGGTGGCGACCACCCTCTCCATCGGCTGGCGCCCGCTTTGGTGCGGATGCCCTCCGACTGCGATGAACCCGGACTCATCTCCGTTTTCCCACCAGAGGACGTCTTCGAAACGCCCGCTCGTCCCGGACTCCACCGCCTCCAGCAAATCGTCTTCCCGGATGAAGATGGTTCCGCTGCTCCCGACGGCGAGCAGGGTGTCCTCCGTCTGCACCACGTTGAACAAGGTATTTCCCTGGGGCAGGGGATTTCTCCATTCCCACACGAGCAGGGAATCGGCAGCCGGGGCGGCGGCCAATGACGACAGAAAAGCGCCGGCCACCGCGACCGGGGCCAGGAGGCAATGAAAACAGGAAAGGTGCTTCGGGTTCACAGCAGGTGGGTTCGGGATTATGTGATGGTTTGTCAGGAAAGAGGAAACGGCCATGGCCTCTTTTCCAGACAACCGGTTTGTCAGTTGCATTAAGTGGCGCGGCCGATACTCCAGCCGCATTCGAATATCCGGAATCACGTCGTCGATTATCCCGCAACCCCGCAACCAACCGATCCGGATTTTCTCAACAATGCTTGAAAAATCTCCGCCATTTGGCAACTTGTTCCTGGCGGCACTGCGTCCAGTCAAAAACCGGGTCAGTGAGGTCCTTGCGCCCGGGGCGTCGTACACTGCAATGCAGTTATCCTGTTTACAGGAACGCCCGACCTCGTTACGCGTGCCGCCACTTTTTCACCCAGCCCTCAAGTCATGGGTGGTCTCGGGGCGCGGATTTGAAACCCATTGCCGCTGCAATTCTTCAGCCCGGTTGGAAAATGTTTAGAGCGAATGAAAATCGAGGCAATGGCAGCAATGCGTACCTTATTGGAAATTGATCTGATCGTTGGGCTCGCGGGCGTCATTATGGATTTCCGTACTTCGTCCGACAATGAAACGCCTCGCCACCATTGAGGCGGTGCGTGTGTTCCCCGTGTGGGCGTTTTCTCATTGAAACCGCGGGTGAAAATTGTCATGAGGAAGGAGCGGAGAATTCTTCTCGCGATCTGACGTTTCAATGAAAGTTCTAATAACTGGTGTTATCCTCTTTATGGTCGGGTTCCTTGGGTCACCGCCGTGGGGCTTTGCCGATTCGGCGGCGTCCGCTCGTGAGGACGGGTTTGATCCGCTTTTTAACGAAGTGAACCTTGTTGGCTGGATGGTGACCGAGGGGCACGCCCGGGACTGGAAGGTAGAAGACGGCCAAATGGTGGTGCACGGACGCAGCGCGGGGGCGGCCGGGGAGCTCCGAACGGCGAAAAAGTATGAGAGCTTCGAATTGCAGTTGGAATTCATGGTCGCCGAAGGGGGGAATAGCGGAGTATTTTTCCGGATGGGTGAGAACGATATGGGGTTGGAGGTTCAGTTGCTTGATGACGAAGCTCCCGAGCATGCGAATCTGAGGGATTGGCAATATACCGGGGCACTTTATGGATTGGCCGGACCGGTGCGGCGTGTCAGCAGGAGCGCGGGCGAGTGGCAGGAAATGACGATTCGCCTCCAGGGGCAGGCATTGTCAGTGTCCCTTAACGGCAATAGGATCGTGGAAACGAATCTCGACGATTTTGTTTCGGCTGAAGGCGCGGCGACCTGGCAAGAGCCGTTGCAGAGATCGAGCGGCTATTTGGGACTGCAAAACTACGGGAATGAGACGCGGTTTCGGAACATCCGGATTCGTACGTTGGACTGAAAACAACCGTAACGTCCACACCGCCACTCTTTAACGTTCAACGTTCCTCAAGCACCCAGACGATGTCGCCGGGCTGTTCCGGATCGAGCCGGTCGACTTGGGTTCCGCCGTCGTCGTTCCGGTTCAGGCCGATGCTGTAGAGAATGACCCGGGTGTCGTCGCGGATGTAGCGCAACGGTTCGTGGTCGAACGGGTCGCGGGGAATTTCCGAAAGGTAGCTGGGGACGAGGTCTCCAATGCTCCCGGGCCATTCGTTTTCCACGGCACGGTAGGCATGGGCGGCCAGGCCCGTGCGAGCCAGCTCCAGCTCGGCCTGGGCCCTCTTGCCGGCGATTAAGACACGCGATCCCGCTACGAGAAACTCAGATGTCCAGGGGGCGTACCACGGCACCTCCATTTCCATCGAATCTTCCCATTTCCCCAAAACCTCTTCTTCAGCATCACCTTGTTGTATTCTTCTTAGGATCCCGATCCGCCCCCGATGCACATCCAGCACTGCGGCCACGCCCGCTTTGTGCAATGGGCGAAACCCACGTCGATCCAACGTATCGGCAAAGTGTGACTCGCGACGCTCTCTCGCATCCATATATTCCGAGGGACGAAGCTCCCCTTCGTCGTATTGGCGCAGAATCCATTGTGACATCAGCACGGAGTCAAAGACCAGTGTTTCGCTGACGTCGATCGGATCGAGTCCCGCCAACAGTTCCCGCCAACGATGGAACATTTCTTCTTGCGGAGGTTGAATGCGCAAAAAAGCCTCCAACGGCCGCAACGTCATGCCGCGCACGGCGACCTGCGACAGGGCGGAAATGATGAACCGCTCCTCGCTCAAAAGTTCCCCCAATTGCAGGCTTTCGGCCAGGCTCCCGTACGCTTCTTCCCACCGGCCCTGCGCCGCCCGCAAAACGGCTTCCGACTGTAGGAGGCGGGCGAGGTGTCGGATAACCGAAATGTGCGGCACGTTGAACGAAGGGCCGAGGTCGAAATCCGGATACGTGGAGAAGCGATCGTATTCAATCGCTTCCCGGGCAACCTGAAGCCGACGCGCGTTTTCAGACCGGTCAAAGGCAATTTCCAATTCCCGGAGAAGTTCCGGGGAAACCGTCGTTGTTTCCAGTTTTAACAGGAGTTCGTAGGCAATCTCGTTCACATCCCTGGTATCAGCTCGGACCCGATCGGACATCCGATGCTCTCCGGAACGGAAATCGTCGTTAATCACCTGTTCGAGAATCATAGCCGCATTCTCCTCTCGAGGCGGCACCGGCGGCAGGTATTCCCGGACATTCATTGAAATGCCGGCTTCGTCCCATGCGCTGATGGCACGGCGCAGCTTGATGCCGGTCGCGACATCCAATACAAGCCAGATTGCCGCACCTGATATCGCCATGATCCCCAGGCACCAGGCTGCCGCCCGGGCAACGACCCGCGCGAAATGCCGGAAATCCGTCAACGATGATGCGTAATTGCTGAAAGACAGAATCAGGAGTACCCCCGCGGCCGCCGGCACGCCCAGCGCTATCGCAAGAACGACGTCAACTAATTGCCGATCAACGATCCAGCCGAAACCGAGGAGCGCCAATGCCAACGTCACCGTCGCCACCAGCAACGCGGCTGGGGTGTTTCGGGACAGGGAGGAAACGAAGAACGCAACGGACCCGGCAAACACCGCGAAAGCAACCAAGCCGCTAATCTCCCAGACTTCCCGGAGGTATCCATCAAGGAGGTGCACATCGGCTGTGGAGGCAACGACGTGAATGACGATCAGCGGAAGCACCAGGGCCAATGCCAGAATCGCAATGAAGGTCACCGCAAGTTTCACCAGGAATTGGCGCACCCTCGAAACCGGCAATCCATTGTGCATTTCCAACGTGCCGAGCTTCCGTTCTTCGGCGATCGCGACCGAACCCACCAGGACGGGCATGAAAAGCAGGACAAGAATGACTGATATCTCCACAACCTCGAACGCCTCTTCCTTCTCCCAGGCGGCAAAAACCACCGCAAGGGCGCCCAGAACCAGAAAGAGAACCAGCGCGCAGTAAAAATTCACCTCGTGCAAACGGATCTCCTTCAAGGTGAGATTCCAGGTGGTCCCGCGGCGGCGGACGGCGGGTCGGTGAGCAACTGCGGTTTCCCGGTCCACAGGGGTTCGGATTCGTTCAAATCGCAGCGGTTGGAGGTCCTGCGCCCGGACGAAAAGCCACCGGGCAAAGTAGAATCCCGCCGCGCCGTACGCGGCCAAGGGCAGAAAAACAATCGTCACCCCGACCCAGGGTGGAAGACTCAGCCCGGCAAGAAGCCCGAAAAACGGCCCGACAAACGGATACAGGAGACAGGGGATCAGGAGTGAAAAGCACAATGCGGGCACAACCTGGCGAAAGAGCAGAGTCGTCCACAGGCCGGTGGTCATAATCCCAAAGGCCACCAACAATGCAAGGGCTCCCTGACCGAGGTGGAATTGACGCGCTCCGGAAAGCATTGTCCAGTACACCAGCCACACCGACAAGGTCGCGATTCCCAGGATCGCCGTTTTTTCCCGCCACAGTTGCCGCCGGGATACCGGTTGACTGAGGAAAAGCTGGAAACTGGAAGACGTGAACTCCCGGCCAAACGACGTCACCGCCATAAATACCAATCCGATAATGAAGGGCGCGATGTGCCAGGCAAGCGCCGCCACCACGATTTCGAATGGGCCGACCGACAAACCCCGCGACAACGGATCAATGTCGATATACGGAAACGAACCCCGCAAGAAGGGCAGTGTCGTCAACAGCAGCGCCGCGAGCCAAGCCGGCGCCAATTGACGCATTTCCTTCCTGGTGCGCGCGTTCATGGCACCCTTTCTCCCAGGGCTTGCGAGGCCACAAAGATCTCTTCGAGCGACAAGGCTTCGACCCGGAGGCCCTCGGGGTTTTTAACCTTGAGAGCGGCTTCCAGATCGTCGCTGTTCCCGTTCGCCAGCACCTCCACATCACAGCCGGAGGTTTTGATCCGCACCGCGTCCGGCAGATCGAGCGCACCGACGGGTTCCCGAAAGCTGGCGTGGATTTTCTTGAAGCGACTCCGGGCGTCGTCGGCCTCCATGGTGAGAAGTTCCCGGCCGCCCTCGATGATTGTAAACTCGTCGATCAAGCCTTCGAACTCCGATATCAGATGTGTGGAAACAAAAACGGTCCGATTGTCAGGATCGGTCGCCTGGTAGGCGCCGATAACGGTTTCGATGAATTCGCGGCGAACGATAGGGTCGAGCCCCGAAGTCGGTTCGTCGAGCACCAGCAGCTCCGGTTCGGGGCAGATCGCCGAAATGAGGGCAAGCTGGGTCTTCTGGCCTTTGGAAAGCGCCGCGGCACGTTGTGCCGGAGGCAGACGGAAACGCTGAAGCAGGTCGGCTTCGATATCGCCGTTCCAGTGATCTCGGAAGGACGCGAGGTAATCCAGCACGTTGCGCACGGACATCCAGGGATAAAATGCGACCGCGTCCGGCACATAGCTCAAACGCCTTTTGACGGCTACCTCATCGCTCTGTGGATCCAAACCGAACACGCGCACGAACCCGGCGTGGGGACGAAGGAGATTCAGGAGGCATTTGATGGTCGTTGTTTTCCCCGCGCCGTTGCGTCCAAAGAAACCGTAGCAGCGGCCGCGTCGCACCTTGAGATCAATGCCATCGACCGCTTCCAGTCGTCCGTAACGCCGCGAGAGATTCCTGACTTCGATTACGGAGTCACTCATTTGCTTTCCTTTCCTTTCGTTTCCGGCTTCGCGCCGGAATAATAATCCAGACGCTCATGGACGAGCCCGAGGAACGTCTCGCGGTCCACCTGAAGATGATGCGCCATCACCACCGCCTGGTCGATTTCTCCCACCAGCAGCTTCTGTTTGGCCTGCTTGGTGAAGGGGCAATGGTTGTCCTTCACGAACGATCCCTTGCCAGGCAGGGTTTCAATGACTCCCTGGTTCTCAAGTTCGGTGTACGCCTTGGCGATCGTGTTGCGGTTCACCCGCAATTCCTGGGCCAAGGGACGGATCGAAGGCAGCGCCGCCCCCGGCCGAAGCTGTCCGGAAGCGGCCGCATAACGGATCTGATCCACCACCTGAAGGTAAATGGGTTTTCCCGACTTGAAATCAACCCGAACAATCATTGTCCCTTTGTCATACTACTATAGGACAGATGGGTCAAGCTGGAATGAGGAAAATTCAGTCTGGGGGGAGAGGGGGGGAGAGGGGCGTGGGGCGAGTGGGCGTGGGGTGGGATCGCTGGGAACGTGGGTGGCCTGCCCGTCATGATATCGGGGCTTGCGCGTAATTCGTGGGGAGGACTGAAAAGCGACCTATTGTTTCAGGAAGGTTCAATGGCGGGGGGGCGCACGTCATCGAGCTCCTTAAGGAGCATTTCGACGACCTTGTCGATCGCCGATTCCACGGCGGGTGAAAGTCCGTCGCCCTGGGAGTAGTCACTTCCTTCGACGCAGAAAAGGAGCATGCGCTCGGGCATTGTCCCCAGCATCTGGTTCACCTGGAAAGACTCCGACAGGCCCACTGAGTGGGTGGAGTAATGGGGGAACCAGTCGGCGTAGCCCGGACGTTCGCTGCCGTCAAGGCGCAGAATCGTGCCTGGTTCGGCGCCGGTGCAACTTGAGTCCACCAGGATGACCAGGTTCGCGCCCTCCATGGCGTTTATCAAATCGATTGCGTTGCCGGATTGCTCCAGTACCGGGATCTCCGGCGGCGTTTTCTCACGCAACCGACGGGCGACTGAGGTTCCGACGTCATTGTCGTGTTGATGGGGGCCGCCAAATCCAATTACCGCAACTTTAAACTCTTTGGTGGGCATAATAATCCAATGATAATGGTTGTCGTTGTATGCGAAAACAATTCCCGAGGTGGAAGCCGTTGAGGTTTCAGTATTTCCTTCGAAATTCCGTCAAGGACGGTTTGATTGGTCACCTCCCGCCTTTAACGTTAATCAACTACGGTGAGGTAGATCGCTTGGAATCATATAAAACTGAGAAACTCGGATTGTTTACAGTATAGCAGGATGGGTTCGGTGAGCCCATAAAAATGAACTTGGGTTCGGCCGATATTAGATGCCGCAGGCCTGCATATTAGTCTGTCTGGATCAAGCTGTTCGTCGGGACTCCTCCATCTTATCATGAAAGTTTTCCCCTGATACAACAATTCACTGATCGGACTCTGATCCGTGATTCCGGCAAGGGGCAACCGTGGTATCGGGGAACGCGGCGCTGCCAAGCCGGTCGCTCCAGTAGACTGGGGCGACGGAATGAGGATGTTTGCGACAAGGTATGCGGTGAATTTTGCAAACGGTGCCCGGACAAGGATCTTGCCAATGGTCTATAGTGGTAATGGGAAATCGCGTCCGCAGTATTTTGCAAGGTGTGTGGGCCATCGGGAATTCCGCAAGGCTTTAGGGTCAAACAAAAGGAGCTGACCTCCGATTTATCTGCATAGGGTAAGCATGAACTTCGTCGTCTTGGTCAAACAGGTTCCCGATACCAAACATATTCCACAGGACGCCTGGGATTGGGAGTCGGGAACACTTAGGCGCGCCTTGTTGGAGAATGTCTGCAACGATCTGGACAAGCAGGCCCTGGCGATGGCTCTGAGGATCCGCGAACAACAACCGGGGCTAATTGTTGCGTTGACCATGGGGCCTCCGTTCGCGGACGAGGTCTTGCGCTATGCCTTGTCTCTGGGGGCGGACCATGGAATTCTCCTCACCGATCGACGGCTCGGGGGTGCGGATACCGCGGCCACCGCTTATCCTCTGGCAAGGGCGATTCGCAAGATCCAGACGGAGATCTTCGGTGACGATACGAATTACCTGATAGTCACCGGTATGCAGTCGGTTGACGGAGATACGGCCCAGGTGCCGCCTCAGGTGGCTGAGGATCTTGGTATCGCGCATATTGCCTATGCCGACGGACATGCCATCGAGGAGGAAGGCGGTCTGAGTTTCCGCCGGTTGGTTTGGGGGGGTGTTGAAACCCTGGCACCCACCCGATTCCCCTGTCTGGTTACCGTTACCCAGTGGAGTTTGCCGCCATACCCTTCATTCGAGGGAACCCGATGGGCGTTTGCCCAGGATATTCAAAAATGGGATGCCGAATTGATTGGCGCCGAGCGGGAGCGCATCGGACTGCCCGGCTCGCGGACTTCCGTGGTTAAGATATTTCCCGCCACTGAAACAGGCCATCGCAAATGTCGCAAGGTGGCCGATCTCAGGGAACTGCCCAACCTTTTGAAAACTTCGTTCGGGCGTTCCGACGGGAACGGGAAAGAACGGGTAGCGGGCGAATCGTATCAATTGCCGCAAGGTGAGGCCCCGGAGTACCGCGGCGACATATGGGTTTACGCGGAACATGAAAAGGGCAGCCTCCACCCGGCGTCCTATGAACTTCTCGGGAAAGCACGCGATCTGGCTGCGCCCCTGAACGAATCTGTCGGCGCGGTGGTGGCGGGTGAGTGTCCCGACGATCTGGCCGCGGATCTCATTGCCCATGGGGCCGACAAGGTCTTCCTCCTGGCGCATTCATCTCTGAGCCATTTTGTGCCCGGCCCTTATGTCCGGGCCGTGGTTCAACTGATTCAGGAATGGAATCCACAGATATTTCTCTTTAGCGCGACACCGCTGGGACGCGAACTCGCTCCGCGGGTCGCCTATGCCAGCGAATCCGGTCTTACCGCCGATTGTACGGGTCTTGTATTGGGGGATCTGATACGCGGGAAAACCAGACGAATCGGAATCCTCCAGCAGACCCGTCCGGCGCTGGGGGGCAACATTATGGCATGTATTGTCAGCCAGAATTCGCGGGTGCAAATGTCCACCGCGCGTCCGGGCGTCTTTCGAGCCCTCGAACGCGATCCGATGCGGCAGGGAGAGGTTTTCCGGTGCGTTCCCGATCTGAACGGATCCGATCCCGGGGTGCGGGTGGTTTCCATTCAATTGGCGTCGGCGAATGCCGGACTGGCAAACACTCCCATTATTGTGGCGGGAGGGCTTGGTTGCGGATCGAAGGAAGGGTATGAGCGCCACTCGAGCGGTTTGGCGCGGGCATTGGAGCGATTTTTCGGTCAGTCGGCTCAAACCGCGGCCTCGCGTCCGGCGGTGGAATCGGGATTCGCGGAGAGGGACCGACAGGTGGGTCAAACCGGTCAGACGGTGGCGCCGAAGCTCTACGTGGCCCTTGGAATCTCCGGGGCGCTGCAACACATCACCGGATTCGAAGGGGCGGGTGTTGTTTTGGCGGTCAACAAAGATGCAGACGCGCCTATCTTTCAGGCTTGTGATTATGGCGTGGTTGGAGAGGTCGAAACCGTGATTCCGGAACTCGTGCGGTTGCTGGACGCCTGGAGAAAGGAAGCGCAGTCATGAAAACGGAAGAACAGGTTGACGTGCTTTTTGTCGGCGCCGGCCCGGCCAGTCTGGCGGGGGCGATCCGGCTCAAGCAGCTTCTCAATCAGGCGGGCCGAACGGAGTCCGTCGTGGTGATCGAGAAGGGGGGCCGCATCGGTCATCACTGTCTCTCCGGGGCGATTTTCGAGGCGGAGGTTCTGGACGACTTGCTTCCCGGTTGGCGGGAGCGTCGAGACAGGTTTGTGGTTAATGCTCTGGCCAACCGTGTTGAGCGGGACGAGCTCTATTATTTGTACAGTCGCGATTCCGGCGTCCGAATTCCGCATCGTCTGGTTCCCCAAACGATGCGTCACGACGGAAATCTGATGGTTTCGCTCAGCGAAATGGCCCGTTGGATGGCGTCAATCGCCGGGGAAGTCGGAGTGGAAGTTTATCCGGGATTCGCGGCGGGAAAGTTGATCGTAAAGGGTGATTGGGTAAAGGGCGTTCGTTTGGTCGACCGTGGGCTGGACCAGCGTGGGCAGCCGCAATCGAACCATTCACCCGGCGAGACGATCAATGCCGGGATTACGGTGCTGGGCGAGGGATCGCTGGGTCCGCTGGGGAGGCAGTTGATCGGGAGATTCGAGCTCGATCGGGGAAGAAACCAATCGATGGTGTCGCTTGGAGTGAAGGAGATTATTCGTCTGCCCGAAGGTAATGACTTCGGACCCAACCGGGCGGTCCACACCACCGGCTTTCCCAACGTCGGCACTTTTGGCGGTGGCACGCTTTACAGCATGGAGGAGAACCTCGTCGCGGTGGCGCTGGTGCTGGGCCTCGATTGGCCCCGCGCGAACCTCAATCCGCAGCATGAGTTACAGGTATTCAAGTCACACGCCCTGGTGCGCAAATGGTTAAAAGGGGGCAAGGTGATTGAGTATGGTGCGAAAACCCTTCCGGAAGGCGGGTACTACGCCGTGCCCGAGTTGGTCGCGAATGGTGCGATGATTATCGGTGACGACGCCGGCCTGACCAACGTCGCCAAGCTTAAAGGTCTTCACTACGCCATCAAATCCGGAATGCTCGCCGCGGAAGCTATTTTCGATGCCCTGGTGGAAGGTTCGTATTCCGCGGAGCAATTGAAGGGCTATGAGCGACGGCTGGCGAAGAGTTTTGTAATGAAGGATCTGGCAGCCGCCCGCAACTACCGGCAGGTGTTCTCGAAAGCGGGGCCACTTTTCGGTATGCCTTTGAGCCTCGTTCAGGGGTGGCTTCCGCGCCTTCACAATCGGGCGGATCACGATGGGTTGCGTCCTTTGGCCGGCAAGGAGGATAAAGTGAAGGGTGTCGACCGCCTGACCGACGTCGCTTTCTCCGGGACCCATCACCGCGAGGAAGCGCCTTCGCATATCGATATCTTGAATACCTCACTGTGTGACGACTGCCGTGCCCGGTTCGGTCTGTACCCCTGCGAGGCATTCTGTCCCGGTGAAGTGTATCGGGCCGTTAATGGTCAATTGGTGCTCAGCCCCACCAACTGTCTCCATTGTCAGACCTGCCGCGCGAAATGCCCCTACCAGAACGTCCATTGGAAACTCCCCGAGGGCGGCGACGGCCCCATGTACCGAAGGATGTAGGTTGGGCGTTCGTAAGCCGTGCTATCAAAAGTTGTTAGCGCACGAACAACGTTCGTTTCCCATTGCCGGGAAGGGCATGCTTGTGGAAGAACGGTTTTCCCGTGACACAAAAAAAGCGGTCGGCTAAACGCCGACCGCTTTTTTTGTGAATAGTGAGGAGCCCTTGTTTGTCCTGGCGTAGGCTCAGGAATCCGATGCCGAGGCCTCTTCCATTTCGGCGAGGGCTGCTTTGCGGCTTAGACGGACGCGACCGCGTTCGTCGATGCCGATGCATTTGACCCACATTTCGTCACCGAGTTTAGCCACGTCTTCGGTATTCTTGACGCGGAAGTCGGCCAATTCGGAAATATGAACCAGGCCTTCCTTGCCGGGAAGGACTTCGACAAAACAGCCGAATTCCTTGATACTGCGCACGACACCGCGGTAGATCTTGTCGGGAACGATTTCGGCGGAGATCAATTCGACTTCGGCGACGGCTTTGTCCATGGCATCTTTGTTGTTGCTGTAAACCATAACCTTGCCGCTGTTGTCGTCGGCGATGTCGATCGTGGCGCCGGACAACTCGGTGATGCGGCGGATGTTCTTGCCGCCCGGACCGATGAGGGCGCCGATCTTTTCCGGATCGATCTGAATGGTGGTGATGCGAGGCGCGTAGAGGTTCATTTCCGGGCGCGGCTCGGGGAGCGTTTCCAGCATGGCATTCAGAATCTTAAGGCGTGCGTCGCGAGCCTGGAAGACCGCTTCCCGGGCGATTTTCATGGGAAGCCCGCGAATCTTCAGGTCGAGCTGGAACCCGGTGATTCCCTCGCTGGTGCCGGCGAGTTTGAAATCCATGTCGCCGAAATGATCCTCGGCGCCGAGGATGTCGGTCAGGGTCTTATAGTTGTCAATCTCGCCCGCGGAGTTCCGGGCGCTGACCAGTCCGACCGAGATGCCGGCGACCGGGGCGATGATCGGAACCCCGGCATCCATCAGGGACAGGCAGCCGCCGCAGATTGACGCCATGGAGGTCGATCCGTTGGACTCCATGACCTCGGAAGTGATGCGAATGGAGTAGGGGAAGATGTCTTCCGCCGGAATAACCGCGAGCAAAGAGCGCTCGGCCAGGGCGCCGTGCCCGATCTCACGTCGACCCGGACCCATCATCCGCCCGGTCTCACCAACCGAATAGTGGGGGAAGTTGTAGTGCAGGATGAAGGACTTGGTGCTCGCGCCGCCGGTAAGGGCGTCGAGGCTTTGTGACTCGCGCGCCGCGGCCAGGGTCGTGATGCAGAGGGCCTGGGTTTCTCCGCGATTGAACAGGGCCGAACCGTGAACGCGGGGCAGCAGGCCGACGTCGGCACTGATGGCGCGAAGATCGAGCGGGCCGCGTCCGTCGACTCTTTTGCCGTGCTCGAGAATATTGCTGCGATAGACTTCTTCCTGGATCTCTTCGAAGGCGATGGCGATGTCGTGCTCTTCGAAACCGTCCTCACCCAGCTCCTTGACGATGGTGGCGGTGGTTTCCTCGATGACCACCGAAACGGCCTGCTCGCGTTCCCGGCGGTTGTCGTGAAAGACGGCTTCCGCCAGTTTGGCCGGAGCCTCGCGACGAACGATATCCAGGACTTCAGGCTTGGCCGCGACCAGGTCGAATTCCCGTTTGGGCCGGCCGGCGGTGGCGGCCAGGTCCTTGATGGCGCGGATCATCGGCTGAATGGCCTCCTGGGCGTACTCCAGGGCTTCCACGAAGCGCTCTTCGGGCAACTGATCGGCGCTGCCCTCGATCATGAGCATTTCGTTTTCGGTGCCGACGTAAATCAGGTCGAGATTGGAATCGTACTGTTGCTCGATGGTGGGATTGACCACGAACTCGCCATTGATCTCACCCAGACGAAGGGCGGCGATGGGGCCGTCCCAGGGAATGTCGGAAATCGCGAGGGCGGCCGAGGCGCCGTTGATCATAAGGATGTCGGGCTCGTTCTCGCCGTCCGTGGACAGCAGCATGCCGGCGACCTGGACCTCATTGAGGAAGCCTTTGGGAAAGAGCGGACGCAAAGGACGGTCCGTCAGGCGGCAGGTGAGAATCTCCTTTTCCGAAGGGCGACCTTCGCGCTTGAAGTAGCCTCCGGGAAAACGGCCGGCGGCGGCAAACTTCTCGCGATAGTCCACGGTCAGGGGGAAAAAGTCCTGGCCCGGTCGGAGGGAGTTGGCGACGGTGGCCGCGACGAAAACGGTGGTTTCTCCCAGGGCGATGGTGACCGAGCCGTTGGCTTGTTTCGCCATGGTGCCGGTGCCTAGCGTGATGCCCATTTCTTCGATGAGGGTGGTGTGTTTCTGCTTCATAGGTCTAGTTACTTCCAGTGTTTATCATTTTATCCATCACAGCCCTCAACCGCTCAAGAAGTGAAAAAACCGGAAAGGCCGGACTAAGCGGGCTTTCCGGTTTGAAAGGGCTGCATACCGCAATCCATGATGGGCCGACGAAGCCCGCATGGGTTATCTGCGAATCTTCAGACGCTGAATCAGTTCGTTATAACGATTCAGGTCTTTTCTTTTCATGTAGTCGAGCAGCTTGCGTCGCCGGCTGGTCATGGCGATCAGACCGCGTCGGGAGTGGTAGTCTTTGCGGTGAGTCCGCAGGTGCTCGGTCAGGGAGACGATCCGGGAGGTCAGGATGGCGACTTGCACTTCGCTGGACCCGGTGTCTTTTTCGTTGATCTGGTATTCCTTGATTATCTCGTTCTTATTCTCTGCCATCAGTGTTTTCGATTTCATGATTTTTGAGGATCTCGTCTGAGTCCTGTGGCTCCAGCGATCGTGCCGGTGCCACCGTTGAACTCCGGCCCGGCCGGAGTATCATGGAAACGCGACCATTTGTGGTCGGGTTTCTAACGCAAGGTCCAGTCACTCACTCCGGAGCGGCGAGGGCAAGCGAAAAAGCAGGGCTAACAACGAAATGGCGGGCGGCTTCAGGACCGGAGCGTGCGCAGCGTCAGGGGTGGCGGAATTTCGCGTGCGTAAATCGGATCGTCCCGGCAGGCGGGAACCGGCGAGGGTTAATCGTTTCGGACTGGCGTTCCTTTGGCTTGCGGATTGGGCAGGAAGAGTATCGTGATCAAAATGGCCAGCAGGCTTTGCAGGATGAAGAAGGCGTATTCCTCGAACGGGATGTGTCCGAGAAAGGGGGTGGTTTCCGCCAGGTGACGAAAGGGGTACCCCAGTGAGACGTTTTCTCCGAATCCCCAGATGCCGAGATAAGCGGCGTAGTTGTCCCAGGGAGTGGTGAAAAGCATGACAATGGTCAGCATGACCAGAGTACTGGCCACGTGACCGAGCCGCAGTCGATACCGGCGCAGGACCAGGCAGGCAAGGGCCACCAGGAGAGGAATGGTAAAAATCAGGTGGTAGCCCCAGTAGGTCACGGTATTGAGCCGGTCAGGCGGCGTTTTTCTTGCCGGACTTGGAGCCTTTTTTGAGCCGGGGCTTTCGTTTGCCCTCAACCACTGAACGATCGATGATGATCTCGGAGATATCGTTCCGATGCGGGAGTTCGTACATGCTTTCCAGCATGAGCTTTTCCATGATTGAGCGCAGAGCCCGGGCGCCGGTTTTGAGTTCTTTGGCCTTCTGGGCGATGGCCTGGATGGCGTCGCGGGTGATGCGCAGGGAAACGCCGTCCATGGCGAATAGTTTGCCGTACTGTTTGACCAGCGAGTTTTTCGTCTGTCGGAGAATTTTTTCCAGATCGCCCAGAGAGAGTTCGTCCAGGACGGAAATCACCGGAAGGCGTCCGATGAACTCCGGGATCATGCCAAACCGCACCAGGTCTTCGGGAGCGATCTTTTTCATGATCAATTCACCATGGAGACCGTCACCGCCGGTGGGTTTGGAACCGTAGCCGAGGACTCGGGCGCCGTCGCGGCGCCGTATGATGTCGTCGAGTCCCACAAAGGCGCCGCCGCAGATAAAGAGAATGTTGGAGGTGTCGACCTGGATGTATTCCTGGTTCGGGTGTTTCCGGCCCCCCTGAGGCGGGACGTTGCAGGTGGTGCCTTCCAGGATTTTGAGCAGCGCCTGTTGCACCCCTTCTCCGGAGACGTCGCGAGTGATGGAAACGTTGTCGGTTTTGCGGCCGATCTTGTCGATTTCATCGACATAGATGATGCCGGATTCCGCCTTTTTTACATCGAAGTTCGCCGCCTGGAGGAGGCGCAGGACGATGTTTTCCACATCCTCTCCGACGTAGCCGGATTCGGTCAGGGTGGTGGCGTCGGCGATGGCGAAGGGCACATCGAGGGTGTTGGCCAGGGTCCGGGCGAGCAGCGTCTTCCCTGAGCCGGTGGGGCCGATCAGAAGAATATTGCTTTTTTCCACTTCCACGTCGGAGAACTCCGCCGAAAGGGCGGAGCCGCTTTTCGAGCCCGACCGGTCGACGAAGGCCAGGCGTTTGTAGTGGTTGTAGACCGCGACCGACAGCACCTTTTTGGCCTGTTCCTGCCCGATGATGAAATCATCCAGCACCTCTTTTATTTCCAGGGGCTTCAGCAGCTTGAAAGGCGTCTGGCTCTGGGTTTCCGCGCGTGGCTGGGTTTCGCGATCGATTATGGTTTTACACACCGAGACGCAGGAGTCGCAGATGTAAACCGCCGGTCCGGCGATCAGTTTCTTCACTTCATTCTGCGATTTGCCGCAAAAGGAGCAGAGCGTCAGTTTGGATGATTTAGCCATAATCGGCGCGGGTTTAAACGGCGGCTTTCAATTCCTGGGCCTCGTTCTTGTCCGCCACAACGTTATCCACGATCCCGTAATCCTTTGCTTCCTCGGCAGTCATGAAATAATCGCGGTCGGAATCTTTTTCGATCTGTTCCACCGATTTGCCGGTGTGACGCGAAAGCACTTCGTTCAAGGTGCGTTTCCACCGGATGACCTCGCGGGCCTGGATGGCGATGTCGGCCGTTTGGCCGGTGGCGTAGCCGGAGGGCTGGTGGATCATGACCCGGCTGTTGGGCAACGCGAATCGTTTGCCCTTGGTGCCGGCGGCGAGGAGCAGGGTGGCCATGCTGGCGGCCTGGCCGATGCAGTAGGTGACCACGTCGCAGTGCATGAAATTGATGGTATCGTAAATGGCCATCCCGCCGGTGACCACGCCTCCGGGAGAGTTGATGTAGAGGTTGATGTCCTTTTTCGCGTCCTCCATCTGCAGAAAGAGCAGCTGGGCGATGACGACATTGGCCACACCGTCGTCGATCGGCGTACTGATAAAAACGATACGGTCTTTGAGGAGCCGGCTGTAAATATCCATGCTCCGTTCGCCGCGGGCGGTGTTCTCGGTAATTACCGGAACGTAATAGCTGCTGCCGACAGGATCTGCTTCTCTTTGCTTCATGTTTCGCTCTCTGAAATGTTAGCCTCCCCCAGGAGGAAATCAAGTGTCTTGTCGAAAAGGATGTTTTGTCGCATGGCCTGGACCAGGTGCTCGTCCTTGCGCATTTGTTTCACCAGATCGTCGGGTCGCGTACCCCGTTGCATGGCTTCCTGCATGAGGTGGCGCTGAACGTCCTCGTTTTCCAGTTTGATGTTTTCGGCTTCGGCGATTTTCATCAGAATCATCCGCAGTTTGATCCGTTTTACCGCCGATTTACGGGCTTCTTCGAAAATCTGCTCCTTGTGTTTTTCCAGTTCCTCTTCGGATACTCCCTGGCGTATGTTGCGTTCGATGATTTGCCGGAAAAGCCCGTCGGTTTCCATCTCGATCGCGCTTTCGGGAACGGCGAATTCAATGCGCTCCAACAGCGTGTCGCCCAGTTGCTGCCGTTGCCGGGCCCGGCCGTCCATTTCCTTGCGGCTCTCCAGCTCCTTTACGATCTGCTCTTTGAGTTGATCGAGATTATCGACGTTCAGTCCCTTGAGAAACTCGTCATCGATTTCGGGCAGTTTCTTCTCCCGGACTTCGAGCATTTCCACCGAATAAACCGCGTCCTTCCCCGCCAGCGCCTCATGTGCGAAATCGGCCGGAAAGCTGACCTCGATCTCATTCTTGTCTCCGGCTTTCAATCCCGCGAGTTGGTCGGCGAAACCGGGAATGCCGGCGTCTTCGGAACCGACTTCCTCCCAGGTGCCGGTCTGGGTTCCGAAAATGGGGCGATCTTCGACGATCTCCGCGATGGGCCGGCCGTCGAGTTTGCCTTCGTAGGACAGTTTGACGTAGTCGCCCTTTTGCGCTTCGCGTTCCACCACGGTATAATCCGCCCGCTGTTGGCGCAGGGTGTCGATAGTGCGCTCCACCTCATCGTCCTTGACCTCGGTTTCGGTCTTGGCCAGCGGAATGCCTTTGTATTCCGGAAGATTGAACTCCGGGTTGATATCGACCACAAAATTGAGTTCGTTGTCGCGTCCGCGCTCGATTTCATCGCCTTTGAGGTCGACCGGCTGAAAGACTTCCACTCCGGATTCTTTCACCGCCTGGCGGTAGGCGTTGGAGACGACCCGCTTTTTCAACTCCTCCCCGATTTCCCGGGCGAAGCGTTTGGCGACCATCGGTTTGGGGGCGCGTCCGGGACGGAATCCCGGCAGGCGGGCTTCCTTGGCGAAATCACCGAGAATGGTGTCGTGCTCTTTTTCGATTTCGTCGGCGCTGACGGTGACCACGAGCGCTTTTCTTGTCGCGTTGATGTCGTCGGTTTTAATATTCACAGTTCCGTGTTTGGTTAAACGGTCCATCACAAATGAGGGAAGGCGGGGCGGTCAATGACATAATCCCGGGAGGCTCCGGGAGGGCGCGGCCTTTTCATCTGCCGGCTGTAAGCCCGATGAAAGGACGTTCCAAATCGACAATTTCAGATCTGAGATAAATGGACGAGATCGAACAAGTTACCGATTCGAAATGGAGAGCCGGGGAACCGGCGTGGCTCCTGCTCGACGCCGCCCTGCCGTCGGTGTACGCGGGAGTCCTGTGCCGCGACGCCTGGCTGGCTTTGGAGCGCCGTGACGGACCCGCGGCGGAGACCTTGTTTCCGGCGGTCGAAACCGCTTTGCGCCGTTCGGGCGTCCGGCTTGACGCGCTGAGCGGGTTTTTCTACTGCGAGGGGCCGGGCTCGATCCTCGGATCACGCATCGCGGCCATGGCCCTGCGTACCTGGCGGCGCCGGCCGGGAGGGGAGGATTTGCCCTGCCGGGTGTACCGCAACCTCGACCTGCTGGCTCATCGGCTTCTGGATGCAGGCGAGACGCCGCCGTTCGCCCTTTGTTCCGACGCCCGGCGCGGGCATTGGAATTTTGTGGAGGTCACCTCCGGCGGTGAAATTCAAGCCCCGCGCCGGTTGAGCGAGGAGGAACTCGCCGCTTGTGAAATCCCTTTGTGGCGCCCGGAGGAGGCCGGTCCGTTGCGGCCGGCGCCGGTGGAAACCCGGCCCCTCGATTACGATCTTTCCGCCGCCGCGCCCTGGTTTTTCCAGGGAACCCTGACCCGCCCGGCGGCGAACCCCGGCCCTTGGGTCATCAAGCCGCCCGAGTATGAGAAGGTTAAGAGGTGACGGGGGTGGTGCGTGGGGCGAGGTGAGAGGGGCGTGGGGGAGGGGGTTATTCTCCTTGTTTCGATTCGAGCTCCTTTTCGCGGCGTTCGATTGCCTTCTCCCGGGCATCGAGTTCCTCCTGGCGCTGTTCGATAATGGTTTCCTGCTCCTGCTGTTCCTGAAATTTCTCGAAGAGAGTATTTTCGCTTGAGTCGAGAAATTCTTCGCGTTCCCGGAGGGCGGACCGGGCTTCATGCAGGGAACGCTCCTGCTTTTCCAGTTCCTGTTTCCAGGTCTCCAGCGCCTTTCTGGCTTCGCTCGAGGGTTCGCCCGGAGGCGGTTGCGCCGTGTTGTGCTGTGTGGTTTTGAGGATTGCTTCGCGGGCCTTCAGCAGTGCTTCGGTTTCCCAAAGGTCACGTTCCTTTTCCTGCAGCTTGGATTCGGAGGCCCGCAAGGCTTCTTCGCGTTCGTTAAGGGTCGCTTCCAGTTCCCGCAACGAGGCGTCGAGGGCTTCGAGCTCGCGTTTGCTCAGGGCCCGTGCTTCTTCCCAGGGGGAACGGGTGAGCGAGCGAATCAGTTCCACCGACCTTTGTGATTCGGTCGAGAGTTCGCGCGAGTAGTCCGACAAACCGGTCAGACTGAGCCTTCGTCGGAGCGGTGGAAGCGGTCTCTGCTCAATGGGCACCATCAGGATTTCAGCCAATAATCAGTGTGAATGAAAGGTGTACGGCCGGGAATAATCCGGTCGCTACTTGCCGCGCAATTTTCTCCACAGGGCGCCGAGGCCCCCGGGACGCGGGGTGGAGGTGGCGGTTTCAACGGAGGAAAGGCCGCCGCGTGCGGGCGCGCGTTTCAGGGTGTCGGAAACCAGGCGGACCGCGATGGTTTCCTTCACCGGGTCGTTGATCGGGACGAAAAACCGGTCGATGGGCTGACCGTAATCCAGGGCGGAACGCAGATCGTCCCGTTCCTGGGTAAACCAGGCAAAAACCGGCTGCAATTGCTCGCGCAGGTCGGCTTCGACGTCGTTCAGGCGTTGGCGTCCGGCCTTTTCGGCCAGGCCCTGTTCCTCGATTCCCAATTGGCCACCGTAACGGCGGTATAAGCCCAGGCGCTCTTCCGTGGAAAGCGGATCGATCAGCAGGGCGATCGCTTCCGGCAAGTGCAGGCCCTTGTTTCCCGGCCGGAAGGGAAGGTAACCGGCGATCGTTTTTTCGTCGACATGGATCAGCGCGTTGAGCAGACGGCGAAAATCACCCGCCAGCACAATGTGTTGCGCCATGTTCTGCGAAAACGCAGCGAATTCCTCCAGCGTATTCAGTTTCTGATTGGCGCAGAGTGATTTTGATTCCGGGGAGAGATTAATCAGCGCCAGGGGAAACTCGGGAGCGATTTGCAGGCGGCCGAGGTTTTTCAGCACTTCGTTGTCGCCGGAGGCGTTGGCTTCCTCGGCCTGGACCATTTCCCCGAAAGGATCGTCGAACGCCAGAGTGCCCTCCAGAATGTCCATCAATAGCCGTATCCGCTCGGGGTTGGCCTGCATTTCAGGAGTTTCCCGCAGTTCGTCGAAGGTAAGATCAACGTACTTCGCGGGGGTTTCCTCTTTGCCTTTGATCGGCCAGTTTTCCGTGTCCAGACTTTCCGCCAGGCTGGAAAGGCGAGTGTCGACCAGCATCGAACTCTGGAAGCTCGCGCGCAACTTGTCCCAGTGAAGAGACGGGTGTTTTTCGATCTTGTCGTCGTCGAATTCAGACATGGTACGTTTGGGCGTGGCGGGTTAATTGGGTTCGTGCCGGATGAGTTCCTGGGCGACTTCCTGATAATCAGTGACGACGCTTTCGGCGTCGGTGCGTTGTTCGCCGACCAGCGCCACCGGAAGGCCCAGGGTGACGGCGCGCCGGACGATGTTGGCGTCGCGAACCTGGGCGCTGAAAATCTTGGCCTGGGCGGATACCTTCTTCTGGGCTCGGAACTGGTTCAACCGAAGTTGCATTCGGATTTTGGGGACTTCGATATCCACGTTGCCCTTGATCGAATTGAAGATAATCCCGCGGATCTCGGCCGGGACTCCCATGCCGCTGGTGCGAAAGCTGGCGGAAGCGCGGTGGAATTTCTGTAACTTTTCCACCAGAAGAGTGAATCCGACCAGGCTCAGGGCGTCGGGGTTTGCGGGCACGTAGATTTCGTTGCTGCTGTAGACACCGCATTGGGATGCGCGCAGAATATTCGGCGGGCAGTCGAAGAGTATGTAATCGTAATGGTCTTCCAGCGCTTGAAGTTGCTCGTGGAAAATCGAGTACGGGGGTTGCTCAGGGTTCCCGCTTTCCAGGTCGCTTTCCAGATCCACCAGGTTGAAAGTGGTCGGAATCAGATCGAGCCCCGGAATGAGCTTGTCGCCGTTTTTGTCCTCCGCCACGTCGCGAACCAGGCAGTCGGCCAGGGTAGCGTTGCCCGGATTGAAGATGGAATAAACCGCCCCTTCTCCGGAACTGTTGATTTTGTTCCAGCGATCGAGGCGCAAGAGCCAAATGCTGGCGTTGGATTGGGTGTCCAAATCGCAAAGAAGGACCCGCTTGCCCTGCATTGCCAGACAAGAGGCGAGATTGACAATCAGGGAGGTTTTCCCCACCCCGCCCTTATAATTGAGGAAGCTGATTTTACGCGCCATCTGAGAGTGTAGAAATATCTCTGCCCGGAATCGTGGGCCGACAAAGACTCCCGCAGCTCGAAGCAACGGGTGTTCGGGATCCCGATACAGGTCAAAAGCTTCACGAACACTTGCTTTCCGGTCAAGTGGAAAGCGGGATCCCGGCGGGCCGCGATTACGTTCGGTTCAGCGGGGTCGTGTGTCTCACGTCCCTTTGATTAAGCGCCTTCCAGCCTTGGAGGGCCCGAACGGCGCCGGAAGGCGCGGGTTAAAAATAATGTGAATTTGTCACACCGACCGGTGAAGGACTGAATTCCGGTTCCGGGAATTCAATCCACCGCGTCCTCCAATAGCGGGAAAAGCTCCTCGTTGCGAATGCGTTTCTGCTCCATGCTGTCCCGGTCGCGCAGAGTGAAGGTTCCGTCCTCCAGGGTCTGGAAATCGACGGTCACGCAGAACGGCGTCCCAATTTCATCCATACGCCGGTAGCGCCTTCCGATGGCGCCGGAGGTATCCCAGAACGCGGCGTACTTTCTCTGCAACGAACGATAAAGGTTTTCCGCGGCAGCCACCAGTTCAGGCTTGTTCTTCACCAACGGGAACACCGCGATTTTCACCGGGGCGATGCGGGGACTGAGACGCAGCACGGTTCGTTTCTCGCCTTCAACTTCCTCCTCGGCGTAGGCGGAGCAAAGGGCGGCGAGGAGAATGCGGTCGACACCGACGCTGGGTTCGATGACGTGAGGGATGAATTTGCTCTTCGAGGCCTCGTCGAAGATCTCCATCGGTTTGCCGCTGAATTTCTGATGCTGGGTTAAATCGTAGTCTCCCCGGGCGGCGAACCCCCAAAGTTCCTGCACGCCGAAGGGAAACGCGAACATGAGGTCCACCGTCCCTTTGGAATAGTGGGAAAGTTTCTCCCTGGGGTGCTCGTATTCGCTGATGGCCTGCCGGGGGATGCCGATGGACTCGAGCCATTCGACGCCGGCGTCAATCCACTCGCGGTGGCGTGCCTGCCAGTTGTCGTCCGGAGCGATGAAATACTCGATTTCCATCTGCTCGAATTCCCGCGACCGGAAGATGAAGTTTCGCGGATTGATTTCGTTGCGGAAGGCTTTGCCGATCTGGGCGATGCCGAAGGGAATTTTGACCCGGCCGGAATCCACCACGTTGCGGAAATTGATGAAGATGCCCTGGGCCGTTTCCGGACGCAGGTAGGCCACGGAGGAGCCGTCCCGCAACGCCCCGATGTGGGTCTCGAACATCATGTTGAACGATCGCGGGGGCGTCAGGCTCCCGGGCTCGCCGGTGGCGGGCGAAGGAACCAGTGGAATCTCCTCGGGAGTCGCCTCGGTAAAGTCCCGTAAGCGCAGGGGTTCCAGCTCTCCCTGCACGGCCTTCTTGCGTTTCAGTTTCTCCGCCGCCGCCTGCAACTCGCTTTCCGTGCGGTCGCTTTCCAGGCCGGAGACGTAGCCGATGATTTCCCCGTTCACCACCACCGGCGCGAAGAACAACTGGTCCGCCCGAAAGCGCTGCTTGGAGGCCTTGCAGTCGACCAGGGGGTCGGTGAAGTTGTCCACGTGGCCGGAAGCTTCCCAGGTTTTTGGATGGTGAATGATGGAGGAGTCGAGGCCGACGATGTCGTCGCGCCGCTGCACGAAGTCCTTCCACCAGGCTTCTTTGATGTTGCGCCGCAGCTCCGCGCCCAGCGGTCCGTAATCAAAAAAACCGTTCGCCCCTCCGTAGATTTCCGACGATTGGAAAATGAAACCTCGCCGGCGGCACAGAGCCACGATGGTTTCCATGGTGGGAGACGAAGCGGATGCGGACTGGCTTGCCATAAGCGGGTTATCCAATCCCCAATCGACGCCGGGCGTCAAGCTCGCAGGGGGGAAGAGGGATCGGTCGGATCGGACCGATCCGACCGACCCGTCCGACCTGAGTCCTTTGAGTCATCTTGACACTGCGTATGGGATTTGGTGTGTCAAACCGCTCCAAGGCGCGCCTGGACCGGTTTCGCAAGTTGGCGAATCTCAGTCACCTGTGAAATCAGTTCTCTGGCATGCCATAAGCTTTTTATTAAGTGGGTTTGCCAATTGGTGGTGAGCCCGAATCAGACCATTAAACTCATGCGAAAGGAGGTGTTTGTTTATGAGACTGATTGAGAGCAATCTGCCCGGAGCCTTGTTTTCCCATCGCGACCCGTTCTTTCACAGCGGTTGGCCGCGGTTGAGCGATTGGGCCCGGAATTTCGACCGGTTGTTTAATTCTGCTTTCGACGACGATTTCTTCGGCTATCGGAGTGATCGTTTGCTGTCGGGGCGCCCGGCCACCGACCTTTACGAGGACGGTGAAAACTTCTATGTGCGGATGGATCTTCCGGGCATGGAAAAGGACGCCATCAATGTCGAAATGGAACGTGGCATCCTAACGGTCTCCGGATCTCGCCGGGGTTTTGGTGATGACGGCGAGGAAGAGCGTTCCTTCGAAGTCCGCCGCAGCGTGCGTCTGCCGGAAGCGATTGCGGAAGACCATGTGAAGGCCGCGTACGAGGACGGCGTCTTGACCGTCACTCTGCCCAAGCGAGAGGAAGCTCGAGCCCGGCGGGTGATGATTGAAGAAGGCAAATAAAGCAAAACATCCAACTTCGAAAGGAGGGAAACGTTATGGCCTTTGGAAAAAAGCTGATACCGCGTCCGGACGAACAGTTGGCAGCCCGTCCAGTGAATCGCGGCGTGACCGAGCGTCTGGTGATTGCTCCCGATTATGAGATTAAGGAATCAGACGACGCGTTCGGGCTGGAAATTCTCCTGCCCGGCGTGCGCAGGGATGACCTGAATCTCTCGGTGGAGGGGCGGGAACTGGTGCTGACCGCAGCTCGTTCCTGGAAAAAACCCGACGATTGGACTCCCGTTTGGTCTGAAACCGCGGACGTGGACTACAGGCTGCACCTGAGTCTGCCGGAAGGGCTGGAAACCGAAAAGGTCCATGCCCAGTTGAAGGACGGCGTGCTGCGCCTGACCCTTCCGAAGGGCAAACAGGCTCAGCGCCGCAAGATCAAGATCGAATAATGCAATCCGTAACCGTCCCCTGAAGGCAGGCTGCTTCGGGGGACAAAGGAAGAGAGAAGTGACGAGCCGCCCGGCCCATTCGGCGCCGGGCGGCATTTTTTTGGACCGCGGCGCGGAGGGCGAACCCGGCGGTCCGTTGGCCCCGCCTGCATCCCACACCAATCTTACAGGTCGTATTTTTTCCGGAAATACTCGTAGGCCTGGTTGATCTTTTTGATCTCCTGGTCGGCGACTTCTTTCAACCGGGGTCCGAGGTGGGAGACCTTGTCCGGATGATATTGACCGACGAGACCCCGGTAGGCTTTGCGAATTTCTCCGCGCGAGACCCGGCCGCTCAGTCCGAGGGTGCGGGCGAATTCCTTTTCCTCCGGGACTGTGGTGGCGTCGACGCGCGGCCCGGGTTCGCCGTACTTGCATTCGAAATACCGGGCGCTGCTGACCCCGAAAACCGCCACCGCCAGATCCAGAAAAAGCGCTTCGCGCCGCGTCAACCTGCCGTCGGACACGGCAAGCAGGGAAAGCAGATCCACCGCCCTGGCCAGGAGGTGGGGGTCTTCGGCGTGTCGCCTTTGATAGCGACGGAGGTGGATTTCGAAAGTGGCGTGGGAATCCCGGGCCATGCGGAAGGTGCGGATCGCTTCCTGGCACGCTTCGTTTCCCAGGGCGAGGTCCTCATGCAGAAAACGATTTACCGTGCCGATTTCCGCCGGGGTGATCGGGCCGTCGCATTTGGCCAGCTTGGCCAGCATGGCCATCAGGTCCGCCTCCCCTTCCGAAAGGAGGCGGGTTTCCGGACGCCATGTGGTTCCGCCCGTCCTCCGGCCGGGATGTCGATCCTCGGCGGCCATCGGGTAGCCGAAATCATTGGGACCGTTTTCACCCGCCCGGAAGCCGAGGATCGCCAGGGTGATCAGCAGTCCGATCCCGGGCGCCAGCAAAAGCAATACCCACCAGGCGGAGCGGCCGAGATCGTGCCAGCGTTTGGCGCAGACGGTCACGATCGGCCCTATCAAAGCGGCGAGTACCAGGAATCCGATCGGTTGCGCCCAGCCGCCGGCTTGAAAAGCAAGCAGGTAGCCGATCCAGCCGATTAGAATCAGAACCACCAGGGTTTTCCAGAAGGTGGCCCGATCAATCCGTCCATCGGTGGAGAATGCCAGTTCCGTAAATGTCATGTGCCAGCGGTCGCGCCAGGTTTGTCCGGGCGATCACCCCCCACATCATTGCGGGATCGGACGGCCGTTCAATGAGGATTTTCTTCATACCCGTTTGGACGCGGACGGCACGCTACTGGAAGGTCGATTGCATGACCGTGATCACGAAGGTATTAAGATTGAAAAACGAGTGCAGCAAAATGGGCGCCTTGAGGCTGCCGGTGCGTTCGTAAACCAGGCAGAGGACGGCGCCGAAGGCGATCAGAACCGGCAGGCCGGCCAGGTGCAGGTGAATGGCGCCGAACAGGAGCGACGAAAGCAGAACGGCGCCGGTCATCGACATGGTGCCTTTAAGGAAACGGTAGAGGCAGCCGCGAAAGATAATTTCTTCGGCGACCGGCGCCAGAATGACGAGCAGAAAAAAGAGTCCGGTCAGCAACGCAACCGATTGACTCTCCCGCAGGATGACAACCATTTCCTGTTGTCGAAGCGCTTCGGGTAGCACCAATTGCAGTGCTTCGGTCCAGGCGATGTTGATCGCCATGAACACCGGTATGAAAGCGAAGAACGCATATACCCCAAGAACAGCCGCCCGACTCCAGGTCAGTGATTGCGAACTGAGCGACCCACGAAAGCGCTCGGGGAAATTTAACCGGAAAAATGCCCAGACCGCCAGGAAGGTAAGTTGGCTGAGGGCGCCGGCGATCAGCATTTGGTGGGGCGGAAGCCGTTCCTCCGCGGCGGTCTCCGGCAACATGGCTGCCAGGATCAATTGCACCAACACAAAAACCAGGATCAGTGCCCCGACGAAGGCGCTGAAATCACCAGGGGAGATTCTCCAGATCGGCACCCGGGTTTCCGCAAGCAGAAAAAGGCGGCGGTGCATGCAATGCAGCAACGCGACAAGACCTCCGAGGAGCAGAAAAGTCGCGTAAACGCCGACGATGAACGGCGGATCTTCAGCCATCGTCAGGGATTTTCCCGTTGTGGTAGACGATTTTTCCTCCGACGATCGTGGTCTTCACCCGTCCCTTCAGAGACCGGTAGTTCCAGGGAGAATTGGCGGATTTGCTGAAAAAGCGGGTCGGGTCCACCTCCCACGTTTCGTCGGGGTCGAAAAGGGTGATGTCCGCGTCGGCTCCTTTGGCCAGGGTGCCTTTTTCCAGCCGAACGATGTTCGCCGGTTTGCGGGTCAGCAGGTCGAGCGTGTTTGGCAGCGAGAGTTCGCCGCTGTGGTACAGGGACTCCAGGGTGACCGCCAGTGCGGTTTCCAGGCCGATGATGCCAAACGGCGCGTAGTCGAACTCCTGGTCTTTCTCGTAATCGGTGTGGGGCGCGTGGTCGGTGGCCACGCAATCCAGGGTGCCGTCTTTGATGCCTTCGATGAGCGCCTTGCGGTCCTCCTCGGTTCGCAGCGGCGGGTTCATTTTGAAATGGGTGTCGTAGCTTTTCAGTTCGGCGTCGGTGAGTGCAAGATGGTGGGGACAGGCTTCCGCGGTGATCGAGACGCCGCGCTGCTTGGCCCGACGAATGATATCCACCGCGTTCGCCGAGCTGATGTGCTGGCAATGGATTCGTGCGCCGGTCAGGGTCGAAAGGATGACGTTGCGCGAGACAATGACATCCTCCGCTGCTCCGGGCCAGCCCTTCAATCCCAGGTGCATCGACCAGTAGCCTTCGTTCATCACCGCGTTGCGGGTGAGGGCGCCGTCCTGGCAATGGTCCATCACCAGCAATCCGAACATGTCGGCGTACTCCACCGCCCGGCGCATGATTTCATTGTCCTGCACACAAAGACCATCATCCGTGATCGCCACTACGCCCGCGCGCTTCAGGGAACCGATCGGGGCCAGGTTTTGGCCTTCCATTTTTTCGGTGATGCAGCCGGTGGGGAAAACGTTCACCACCGCGTCGCGGCGAATGGTGTCCAGGATGTACTGAATCGTCCCCGCATTGTCGGCGGGCGGCGAGGTGTTGGGCATGCAGACAATGGTGGTGAAACCCCCGGCCGCCGCCGCCCGGCTGCCGGTGCCGATGGTCTCCTTGTGGGTCTGCCCCGGTTCGCGCAGATGTACGTGAATATCGACCAGCCCCGGGCAAACCACGAGACCCGAGGCATCAATTTCGTGCACGTCTTTTTGTTGCGCCGGTGTCAAACGGTCCCGGATGATTCCGCCGGCGACAAACACATCGCCGACTTCGTCCCGTCCGGAAGCCGGATCGATCACCCGCCCGTTCCTGATCCAGATCGCCCGTTTATCCATCTTCGTTTTCTCCGAGCACTTCCGGCGAGCCGCCGGAGCAAAGGTATAAGACCGCCATTCGTGCCGCGATTCCGTTGGTGACCTGCTGCAGGATCACCGAACGGCCGGAGTCGGCCAGTTCGGAATCGATTTCCACTCCGCGATTGATGGGGCCGGGGTGCATGATGATCGCCTCCGGTTTCAACCACGACGCCCGGGTTTTATTCAACCCGAACATGCTGGTGTATTCTCCCAGTGACGGAAAGTGCGTGCTCGACTGCCGTTCATGCTGTATCCGCAGCAACATGACAACGTCGGCTTCCGCCAGAGCGGATCGAAGGTCGTGCGAGACAGTGACCCCGAAGCGGGCGAAGGTTTCCGGGACGAGCGTGGACGGGCCCGCCACGGTGACATCCGCCCCCAGTTTGGTCAGCGCCCAGATGTTTGAGCGGGCCACGCGGCTGAAGAGAATGTCTCCCAGGATGGTGACCTTTTTGCCTTTCAGATCTCCCAGGTGTTCCCGCATGGTGAAACAGTCCAGGAGCGCCTGGGTGGGATGCTCATGCGCGCCGTCTCCGGCGTTGATGACCGGAATACGGGTCAGGCGGGAAAGGTAGGCCGGCGACCCGGCGGCGGTGTGACGGATCACCAGAATGTCGGCATTTAGCGCCTGGATGTTGAGTGCGGTGTCGCGCAGGGTTTCGCCTTTGATCACGCTGCTGGCGGATCCGGTGATTGTGACCACGTCGGCGCTCAGCCGCTTGGCGGCGACCTCGAACGCCACCCGCGTGCGGGTGCTCGGTTCGAGGAAGAGATTGACGACGGTTTTCCCGCGCAGGGCGGGGACCTTCTTGACCGACCGGCCAAGGATGCCCTTGAAGGCGGCGGTCACGCGGAAAATGGTTTCCAGTTCCTCCTTCGTCAGGTCCTCAATGCCGACAAGATGTGTTTTCGTCCAGGTCATGCTCTGTGGTGTCAAAGCTCCGCGATCCGGATTTCATCCGCGGAGGGTTCGTCTGCCGAAAGGCGCACATCAACTTTTCTCGATGCGGGTACCTCTTTCACGAAACCGGCAAAGTCCGCCCGCAGCGGCAGCAGACGCCCGCCCCGGTCAAAAAGCGCCGCCGACTGCAGGCGAGCCGGTCGTCCCTGGTCGAAGATTTCGTTGATGGCAGCGCGCAGGCTGCGTCCGGTGGACAACACGTCGTCGGCGAGAATCACGGTCGCTTCTTCGATATCGAAGGGAATCGAGGTGGGATTGGACGCTTTGGGGATAGGGTTGGTCGAAATATCGTCGCGGTGAAAGGAAATGTCGATGACCCCGCAAGGCACGTCCCGGCCGAGTTTTTTGGCCAAGCGATCGGCCAGCCTGCGACTGAGAGCGATGCCGCCGTCGGCCAGTCCGAGGATACCCAATTTCTCAGTTTCCCGGTGCGCCTGGGCGATGGCGTCAGCCATTTTTTCGATTGCTTCACTGATCTCGCGGGATCCGATGGTCGTGGCTGGCGGCATGCTGGCCATTAGGCGGAAATCAAAATCCCAGGTAAAGCAAAAATGGGCGAAGAATAGCCGAATACCGAGAGTCCGGAACGGCGCGTTTGAACGACGGGGGCATCCCGGGATATACCCGCACGGAATCATGGCCGGACACGACTGCCCGAGGGACGCTGAATTGCCGCACCGCCGGGGGTCGATTGCGGTAATGCCCGGCGCTTTCGCTCAAAATCAGAACGACGGGTAACACACCAGTCGCTCGCCGGGAGGAACCACAAAGTCGTCGCCGGTGGACCAGATTTCGTCGTTGATCAGGACCTTGCAGGAAAAGGAGGATCTGGCGGATTTGGTGCTCCAAACCCACTCGTCAGCCGCCACACAGTCCATCGGCACACCCCGGTTCCAGTTGAGACCGGGACCCTCGCCGCGAATGTAGAGCATGTTGCCGAAGCCGATGTCCACCTTGGCACTGAGGGTGGTCGCCGCTTTCGGTTCGGCGGGAGCGGCCAGGGACGGCGAAGCCGATGGAGTCGCCTGTTTGGGTTGAGCGGGAGCGACTTGGGCCGCCGGTGTCGAAGCGGTTGCCTGTTTGGGCTGGGAACGAACGGTCTTGGCGGCCGGAGTCGGCGCCGTAACAGGAGCCTTGGCCGGAACTGTCTTCCGGGTGGCCTTCTTGGCGGTTGCAACCTTCTTTTTCACCGGAGCGGTTTTTTTGGCCGCCGCGTCTTTGCTGCTGCTCTCGGTGGTCGATTTTGTGGTGCTTCGAGTGCTCTTCTTTGCCATACGAGTTGAGTCGATTTGCTGGAATCAGTGATGGGAGTACGTCTCCAAGCAGGAGAAAAGCGGAAACTCCCGCCAAACACAAGACCATTAAGCGGTTTCCGATGGAAAAATCGGCGCTGGTGGCGGTTTCGGGGCGGAGTGGCGAAATTCGTGATTTACTCGCTTCCCGATTTCTCTCAATCTGCGGGTTTAGGCAATTGGGGCCGTAGCTCAGTTGGAAGAGCGCGTCGTTCGCAATGACGAGGTCGTCGGTTCGATCCCGATCGGCTCCACCAGCCTTCGCTCGCAGCAACGCGAAGAGCGAAGGCTGTCACGCCGGAGACTCCGCGTCAGCGGAGCGCAGGCGGACCCCTGCTGCCGAAAGCTGCGAGGCTACGGCTTGGCCAGCCAGCCGAAAATCACCCCTCTCCAAGCAGAAAAACAAGAACTCCTCGACCAATGGCTGACCCCGCGACGAGCCCCTGTTATTACGTCTACATTTTGATCAGTTTGAGCGACAGAGAACGACGTTATACGGGTTATACGGTAAATCTGAATGAGCGCCTTCGACGTCACAACCACGGCGCGGTGTCGCATACGGCGAAATACCGGCCATGGGAGTTCGAAACGGTGGTCCGATTTCGATGTTACCGAAAAGCACGTGAATTCGAGCGTTACATGAAGTCCGGTTCCGGACGAGAATTCGCTCGCAGGCATTTCTGATCTTGCGAAGAGCGAAGGCGGACACCGCGGCCATTTTATTTGCGGGCTTTGATCCGGATTCCCTGGCGAAGAATCTCAAATTTCAAATTTTTGATCTGAAATGCTTTTTCATGCGGCCTTCAGAGGCCAAATGAAAATGCCCTGAGGCGGACCAAAATTCCCCTTGCCGTGGTTGGGGGGGTGGTTTTGGCTGGGTTGGTGAAACTACCCTTTGGCAGACCCCGGCCGCGGGATGACCGTGATTTCGATGCCCGACTTACCGGTTGTGAAGGCGAGCGCCTGGCCGAGGAATATCTGGTGCGGGTCGGCGGGTTCCGGGTGCTGGCACGCAATTGGCGTGACGGGCGGGAGGAAATCGATCTGGTGGCCAGCCACGACGGGGTGCTCGTGTTTGTCGAGGTCAAGACGCGCCGTTCGGAGGGGTTGGTGCCCGGTTATTACGCGGCTGTGGACCGGCGCAAGAAGGACGCACTGCGCCGGGCGATTCGGACCTACCTGCGCCGGTTGCGCGACAAACCGAACGCCTTCCGTTTCGATGTCGTCGAGGTCAATCTGCAAGCTCCTCCGGATCGGCGAATTCTCCACTTCGAGAACATCCCGCTGTTTGCCAAAAGCTTCCGGGCGCGTTAGGCTTTGGAGACTCCCGCATGGCGGGGGGCGTCCCCGGATTAAGGCTTGTGTTCCGGGATTTTTGATTGTCAGTTGGGGCCTTTATGCTGACCGACGAGAAGCAAAGACATCCCTTCCTCCAGGGTTTGAGCAAACACCGGGGCGCGCCTCCGACGGTGGTGGTCATTTTCGGTGCTTCCGGCGACCTGACCGCCCGCAAATTGGCGCCGGCGATCTACAATCTGAGTCTCGACAATCTCCTTCCGCCCGAGTTTCACCTGATCGGCTATGGTCGCAAGGAAATGGCCGACGAGGCTTTTCGGCGCACGGTGGCGGAGTCGGTCGGCACCTTTTCCCGGCGCGACTTCAATTCCGACATCTGGGAACGGGTGGGCCGCAACACGGTGTACCATCAAGGGGGGTACGACGAGCGGCCGGCGTTCGACCGCCTGCGTGAACGGATCGAAGTGATTGAAAAGGATCTTGGGAGAGAGGTGCAGGCGTTGTTCTACATTTCCACTCCGCCGTCCGTTTTTAAGCCGATTCTCGAAAATCTTGGCGCCAGCGGTCTGGCCCGAAGGCACCAGCACACACCGTTCGCCTCCAAGGTGGTGATCGAAAAGCCGTTTGGCAGCGATCTGGATTCCGCCCGTGACCTGAACCGGGTCATCACCCAGCAGTTCGAAGAGCGTCAGGTTTATCGGATCGACCATTACCTGGGTAAGGAAACGGTTCAGGATCTGCTGGTGCAGCGTTTCGCCAACACGATTTTCGAACCGCTCTGGAACCGCCGCTACGTCGAATGCGTACAGATCACGGTGGCGGAGGATCTCGGAGTCGGTTCGCGCGGCGGGTATTACGAACAGAGCGGGGCCATGCGGGACATGGTCCAGAACCACACCATGCAGCTCCTCAGTCTGATCGCCATGGAACCCCCCGTGTCCCTCGATCCCGAGGCGATTCGCGACGAGAAGGTCAAGCTCCTGAAAGCCATTCAGCCCGTCAGCGTGGACGAAACCAAACCCGACGTGGTCCGCGCGCAGTACACCGAGGGGCTGGTCGCAGGGCGCAAGGTTCCGGGCTATGTCGACGAGGAAGGCGTGGCCGACGATTCCTCCACCGAAACCTACACCGCTCTGCGGCTCAACATTAACAACTGGCGCTGGGCCGGGGTGCCCTTCTACATGCGTTCCGGTAAACGGATGGCCCGGCGGGTCAGCGAGATCGCGGTTCAGTTTAAACGGCCTCCCGGCATCCTGTTCAGCGATGCCGAACGTTTCGACCTGGCTTCCAACACCATGGTGATCCAGATCCAGCCCGACGAAGGGACGACCCTTCTGTTGAATTCCAAGATTCCCGGCCTGGAAACCCGTACCCAGCCGGTCAAAATGCACTTCCGGTACCGGACCACTTACGGGTCGAACACACCGGAAGCCTACGAGCGGCTGATTCTTGACGCCATGGTCGGGGACAGCACTCTCTTTATCCGGGGCGACGAAACCGAAGCTTCCTGGCGCCTGATTACTCCAATTCTCGAATCTTGGCGTAGCCTCGGGCGGCGCGGCATGGAAGGCTATGTCGCCGGTTCCTGGGGGCCTCTGGCGGCCGAGCGTCTCCTCTGGGACAACCGTCACGAATGGCGGCGCGCCGGTCCCTGAAGCAAAACCTTTCTCTTTCATGGCTGCGCAAACGATGAGCTCGATCCCTGAGAATATTTTTTCCGCTCTTCCCGGGCTGGAGATTCCGGTGGCCGACGTGCAATCCGCTCTGGCGGGGATGTGGGAGGCCCCGTCCGGTCCGGGCCAGGAACCGGCCGAATTCCGCGCCTCCCAGATGAATCTCATCATACACCTGGGGCGCGAAACCACGGCGGACGATGCGCTTAACGCCTTTTCCGGCGCGCTGCGCTTCGCTCGGCGTTATCCCTGCCGCATCATCGTTTTGTGCCCGGAATACCAACGGCGCAGCGAAACCCTGATGACCCTCAAGGTGTTCGCCGAATGTTATGTCGGCAAAACGCGACGCGACCGCTCCTGTTGCGAAGCGTTGATTCTTTCCTATCCGGGGGGTGGAAACGATTTCCTGGAGAATCAGGTCTCCATCCTCCTGGAAAACGATTTGCCGACCTATTACTGGTTTCATCGTTTCGCCTCCGGCCGCAACGCCGGTCAGTATTTGTCCTTCCACAAGGTCTGTAAGCGTATTGTCTACGATTCCGGCCTGGAAACTCCGGAAGTCGCCTCCATCGAGTGGCCTCACCCGGGCCGGGTACGCGATCTTGTGGACGCCCGGTTGTTGCCCGTCAGGCAGTCCATCGGACAGTTTCTCAGCAGCTTCGATCCCGTTCGATTAGGGAGCGATTTGCGGCACCTCGAACTGCGACACGCCCCCCGATGGAAGGCCGAAGCGCGCGTCCTGGCCGCGTGGTTCAGGGAACGTCTGAAAGCCTGTGCGGGCCCGGGAGGCATTGACCAGATCCCCGCCGCCCAGCTCACACCGGCCGACGAGGACGAGTTTCCTTTTGTGTTGCTTTGCGACTACAGTGACGGACGCTTCTTTTGCTGGCAGGCCGATTTTGAGGCCAACAAGGGTGAAATTCGCGCCCGGCTCGACCGTGGCGAATCCGTGCTGCCGTTTTCGGTGCGACTGCTGTCCCTCGATCGGGAACTGGCGGAAGCCTTCTTTTTTTAAACCATTCGACTTTCCCCTCCTGCATGTACCTTCGCGAACTCAGAGTAAACGGCTTCAAAAGCTTCGCCGATCCGACCAAGCTGACCTTCGACACCGGAGTTACCGCCATCGTCGGCCCCAACGGCTGCGGCAAGAGCAATATCGCGGATGCGATTCGCTGGGTTCTCGGAGAGCAAAGCGCCAAGGCGTTGCGCGGCGGCAAGATGCAGGATGTTATTTTCGAGGGTACCGATCAGCGCAAACCGGTTCAACTCTGCGAAGTCTCATTGGTTTTCACCGAATGTGAACCGCTCCTGGGCGACGGATTTCACGAGGTGGAAATCACCCGCCGGGTTTCCCGCGACGGACAGAGCGATTATTTCCTCAACGGCAAGGCCTGCCGCCTCAAGGATATCCAGCGCATTTTTATGGATACCGGAATTGGTCGCTCGTCCTATTCCATTATGGCCCAGGGCCAGATCGACCAGATTCTTTCCTCCAACCCGGTGGAACGGCGGGCGATCTTCGAGGAGGCCGCCGGAATCACCAAATACAAAAGCCAGCGGCGCGAGGCGCTGAACAAGCTGAAACTGGTGGAAGGCAACCTGGCGAGGTTGACCGATGTGCTCGACGAGGTTCGTCGCCAGATCAACACTTTGCGCCGTCAGGCCAGCAAGGCCCTTCGCTACAAGAAGATTCGGCACCGCCTGGAAAAGCTGGATCTGGCCTATAACGGCCACCAGTACAGTATTCTTGAGGAGGAACTCGGCGGCCTTGAGGAAAAGCTGACCGCTTTGCAGACCGATGTCGCGCGCGAAACCGCCGATCTGGAGAGCCGTGAATCGGCCATTGAGGAAAGAAAAGCGGAGCGGAGCGCCCTTAACTCGCGATTGCAGGAAGCGCAGCAGGCGGTTTTCGACCTGCGTTCCCGCAAGGAACAGGCGGAAAACGCCGCCCGCCTCGCCGAAGCGCGGGGCGAGGATTATTCCGGCCGTCTGGCCGACGCCACCAAAGAAATCGAGCGGATGGAGAAGGAGCTCTCCGCAACCAGCGAGGAGGTGGTCGGCAGTGCCCAAACCAAAAAGGAGCAGCACGAGGTGGTGGCGAACTCCGATCGCTTCTTTCAAACCCGCGATCAGGAGGTGCGGGCGTTGCAGGCGCGCCTCGCCGAGGAGGAAAAGGCCCTGGGCGCCGAGAAACAGAATCTGCTGAAGGCGGAGAACGAGGCGGTCCGCCTGCGTTCCAGGAATACGGAGTTCGATCTCAGTCTCAAATCGGATGAGGTTCGCGCCGCCGGGTTGGATGAGGAGATCGCGTCGCTGGAGAAGGAAAAGGTCGCCGCCGACGAAAGTCTCGCCCGGTTTGCGGATGCCATGAAAGCGGCCGAGGAAGACCAGGCGGCCGCTCAACAGGCCCTGGAGGAGGCTCGCGCCAGGGTGGTCGGCGGCCGTGATGCTTATCGCGCCAAACAGGCGGAAATCCAGGTGTCCGACCGGGCGGTGGCGCAGAATAACGCCCGTTTGCGGGTTCTGCAGCAGTTGCAGGAAAAGCTGGAAGGGTTTAGCGAGGGCGCCAAAGCGCTCCTGCAGGGGAAACTGGATGAAGTCCTGCCCGAGGGTACGGAATATTTCCCGCTCACACGCAATATCCAGGCTAAACCGGACTGTGCTCCGGCCCTGGAGACCCTCCTCGGATCGGCTATCGATTCCGTGGCGGTCAAGGACCCGGAGGTGGCTCTCCGGGTGCTGCATGTTCTCGACGAACGCAAGATGGGCAAGGCTTGCCTTTCTTTTTTCCCGGAGGGAAACGGGCGTTCCGATCGGTCGTCCGATCTGCCTCCGACCATTAAACCCGCGGCCGAGTTGTTCACCGTCGAGGGCGACGGTGACGATGCCGGGCATCCCCTGGGCGATCTGCTGGCTCGCAGTTATTTTGCCGCGGATGCGGCTGCCTTTTTCGAATTCTGGAAAACTCGGCCCGATTTCGACTTCCAGCATGTTGTCACGGCCAAAGGCGAGTTGATCGATCGGCGCGGTCTGGTGTTTGGCGGGTATCACAAAGGCAAGGGAAATTCGATCCTGCAGCGGGAGTCGGAAATTCGTGATCTGAAAAAGGAGATCGCCGCCGAGCAGAAGCGTCTTACGGCACTCAAGGAGGAAGCCGAAGCGTTGCAAACGAGCCTGGAGGAGGCGGAAAAGGGTGTCGAAACCGCTCACGTGAACGTGAGAGATGCCTCCGGCAAACGGACTTCCCTGGAAACCGAGCTCCGCAGCGCGGAAAAGGCGCGGGAGGAAACCTTGAGCCGATCCGCGCGCCTGGTGTCGGACCGGGAAAAGCTTCAGGCCCGCCGGGCCGCCGCCCATGAGGAATCCGACACGCTGCGGCGGAAACTGGCGGAAGCCGAAAAGGCGCTCGATGACCACAAGGCGGCGATCGCGACCTGCGAGGAGCGCATCCGGTCTACTCGGACAGAATTGGAGCAGGAGCGGGAGAAGCTTTCCGAGGCCCGGTTCGATCTGGCGCAGAAAAAACAGCGTCTGGAAATGCTGGATCGCGGGCTCAGCGAAATGGAAACCAAAACCGCGGAGCTTCAACGCGGAATCGAACACCGGCGCCAGGAAATCGAGCGTCTGGGTGAGCAGATTGAATCCCTTCGCAAGGAAAACATTCAACAGAAGGAGAACGCCGCGGCGGCGGAGACCGAACTCAAGTCCGCCCAGGAAAACGTCGAGAAGGTTCGTCGGCAGTACTCGTCCGTGGAGGAGGAAATTACCGCCGCGGAAAAAGCGGTGCATGACCGTCGGACCGAACTGGACAAGCGTCGCAGCGAGCTCAATGCACTTCAGGTCAGGCAGGCGGAGCGAAAATCGCGGCGCGATTATCTGCTGGAGGAAATCGAGCGCGAATACGAGCTTTCATTGCCCGAAGTCGATTGGCGGGAATGCCTTTGGCGGGCGGAAGACGAGCCCGCCGGACCGCACCCGCTGGATCTGGACGACGACGAGGACACGCCCAAGCGCAAACGCAAGACCGCGGGGCCGCGCCCCGACATGACCGATGAAGACCGCGCCGCCATGGACGATACGGACTGGTCGGCGGTGAAAGCGGAAATCGACACCCTGCGGTCGCGCATTCACTCCATGGGACCGGTAAACCTGGTCGCGATCGAGGAGTACGTGGAACTGAAGGAACGTCATGAATTCCTCAATACGCAACACTCCGACCTGGTGGAATCCCGCGACGAGTTGCTGCGCGCGATCGACGATATCAACGAGCGCTCGACGGCGCAGTTTAAAGAGATATTCGAGCAGATCACCAAGAACTTCACCTACACCTTCCAAAGTCTTTTTGGCGGCGGCAAGGCCAACCTCGAACTCCTGGAGTCGGAGGACCCCCTGGAGGCCGGAATCGATATTATCGCTCAGCCCCCGGGCACCAAGCTCAAGGGGATCGTGCTGCTTTCCGGCGGACAAAAAACCATGACCGCGGTGGCCCTTCTTTTTGCCATTTACATGGTCAAGCCCAGTCCGTTCTGTGTGCTGGACGAGTTGGACGCTCCCCTGGACGAGGCGAATATCGGTCGTTTCACCGGAATGCTCAGAGAGTTCACTCAGGAATCGCAGTTCCTGATCATCACCCACAACAAACGCACCATCTCGGAAGCTCAGGCGATTTTCGGAGTGACTATGGAGGAGAAGGGTGTGTCCAAAGTGGTGTCCATGCGCTTCAATTCCGAACGGCAGCGAACCGAGCCGGAACACACCGGCGTCCCTGAGCTGGCCGGCGAACGCGGATAGGACCGGCTGGTCCCAGATTCGTTTTCACCACGAAGAGCGCGAAGGGCACGAAGAGTAGGGGATTAGAGGACGTAGCGTTTTATTCCCTCTTTGAGTTTCGATACATTGAAGTTCAAAATAAGTCCTGTCCGAACGCCGGATAACTTCATGTAGGTCAGAATCTGGGCTTCGTGAATGGGGTCGATTTTCCTTACGCTTTTCAGCTCGATGATCAGAGCATTGGCAACCAATAAATCAACGCGATAACCGCATTCCAGGGAAGTTTCTTTGTATTCGATGGGAAGTGGTGTTTCGCACAGATGCTCGATCCCTTTTAGTTCCAATTCATGACTCAGGCATCTTTGGTAGGACGATTCCAGCAGGCCAGGTCCAAGAACGCGATGCACTTCAATTGCGCAACCGATCACACGGTGTGAAAGCGCTTCGAATTGTATTTCTTCGTGCACTTTGTGCTCTTCGTGGTGATTCATTCTTTTTAGGCGTTCGGATCAAATCCGCTCGATTTCTTCCTGTGCCTCGGCTTCTCCTTCGAAGGCGTATCCGGCGGCCAGGGTGTCGATGAGTTCGGTGGCGCCGCGGGTGGTTTCGAGCATGCGGTTTTCCAGGCGGTTGCGCAGGACGAAATAGGCGATCATCGCGGGAATACCGATGGTCAGTCCGGTGGCGGTGGTGACCAGGGCCTGGCCGATGTCGCCGGCGAGCAACTCCGGACGCCCCATGCCGCCAAGCGATATGGTTTGAAAGGCCCCTATCATTCCGCTGACCGTGCCGAGCAGGCCGATCATGGGGGCGACACTGGCGACCACGTTCAGGTAGGTGATCCATTGCGAGATTCCGTTCTCCTCGTGCTCGAGCGCTTCGGCCAGCGCGAATTCCACCTGTTCCTTGCCGGCATCGGCGAGGTCGGGACGTGCTTTCTGCAATGCCGGACGGAGCGCTCGGGACAGTGCGCCGGGTGTGGCATCCAGGTGGGCCATGGTTTCCTCGATGCGACGCGACTCCAGCAGCGATGCCAGGTGGGGAAGGGCATTGGGTGGTATGAACCTTGCCGGCGCGGTTTCCCGGACGCAGTGAAAGATCAGGAAAAACATGGCAATCGAACAGGCCGCCAGAGGATACATGGCCCAGCCTCCCTGTTGCAGCAGGCTCCATAGACTGAGCTGCCCGCCGGTCGCCGCGGCGTCGGCCGCCTGCAGCGGTAAACTTGCCGAGAGGAAGAGGGTTGCCAGGAAGGGGAATCGAATCGAGGTAGGTTTCATAGCGGTTGGCGTTGATGCAAGGGTCGATTGTTGGATGGGTTTTATTCGAACTCCGGCAAGGCGAGGAGTAGTCGGCGGACTTCGCGCAGAGGCAGATTGAGGTCCGCTCGCGGCGGACGAGGATCAAGGAGCGGGCCGGTTTCCTCCTCATTCGGGGACGCCTGTCTCTCCGCCTCCCAAAGCTCGGCGAAGTAGGCGATCGTTTCGCCGGCGGAGGGGCTGAGTTCGGAAAGAGGCAAATCGCGGTCCCTCATTTCCCGGTAGAGCTCGATTCCCAGGTCCGTTTCGCCCGTCTTTTGGTAGGCGCGGAGGGCTGCCGCATAGGCCGCTTCCAGGTACGACATGGGGGAAGCCGATGAGAACGCAATCGGTTGCAGGGCAATCCACAGGGCATCTTCGAGCCGTTCCTCCCGCAAAGCGACTTCAGCCAGCACATACCATCCCAGCGCGGAATCGGGATGCCGGTCCTGCCGGGCACACCAGGCGCGTCCGTCGGAGACGGCGCGTTCAATCAAGTCGAGGTCAAGGTATCCGGTCAGTTTGATGGCCGCCAGTTCTTCGCGATGGGCCGGATTCCGTATATCGCGACTGAGTCGACGCGCGGTGATGACCGCGTCGAGTCGGGCTCCCGTCGCCGAATATAGTTTTACCAGGGCGACGAGTGGTGTCTCCTGGTTCGGGGCCAAAAGTGCAAGGTAGGGAAGGCGATTCCGATAGATTGTTTCCAGCAGAGGAATTGCCTGCTCGTAGTTGTTTTCCTGGTACAGAAGCAGTGCGTTTGTTGCGAGGTCTTCATCGGGCAGATCCACCTTCGTGATCTGCTCGATTGGCAGGAGGTATTCGGCTTCACCTGCTCCGTCCGGCACAATCAAGGCCAGACGCTCGTCGGCCAGACCGGCGAGGATTCCGGTGTACTGCCGGCCGTTTTCGAGGGTTACGGTCGCCGGCTCTTGATACCGGGAGACGACCGGAAGGGCTGGTGCGACCAGGAGAAATAAAACCAGGAGCGCCGTGGAGGTATCAATAAGTTTGGGGGTGGGTTTCATGGCGTGGATTCGTTTTCCAAAGTGCCCGCCGAATCCGGGGGGAGTTCACGTTGAAGTCGCTCCAGGTCCTGCCGGGCGGCCGCCCAGCGTTCCGGATCTCCCTCGTTGGTCTCGTGGGTAAACATTTCCCGGAAAGTGGCCCGGGCGGCTTGCAGATCGCCCAGGCGTTCAAAGAGGAGGGCGCTTTCGTGATAGGCTTCGACGACCAGTTCCGGGTAGGCCTGGTACAGGGTGTAGATGCGCTGGTAGTATGCGATCGCCTTTTCCGGTTCTTCCTGGTCGCGGTAAATTTTAGCCAACGCTCGAAGCGCCCTGGCGTGGCGCCGTCCCCTGGCGCGGCGGTCGCGCAGCACTTCCTCGTAGGCCGCCCGCGCGGCAAGGGTGTCGCCTGAAAGCGCCTGCAGATCCGCGTGAAGGAGGGTGGCGTCCACCGCGAGAGAGTGTCCGGGAAATCGGGAGCGAAAACGTCGCAAGTGGAGGAGGGCGTTCTCCATGTCTCCCGCCTGGTGGGCGATGCGTGCGAGTCCGTAATGAGCGTATGCGGACTCCGGAGCATCGGGAAAATCCTCCAACAGGTGAAGCAGGAGTGTCTCCCCGGTCGCGAGACCGCGCTCGCGGAGATGATGACCGGCACGGCCCAGCGCGGTGGCGTCAAGGTCTTGAGGAGGGATCTCGGTTGCGAGTTCGAACAGCAGCAGGTCCGCGGCATGGGGTCGTCCGGCGGAACGTTCGGCATCGGATAGGGCCAGGGTCAGTCGGGCGTACCAGGTGGGCTTGTCGTCGCGCAACGCGTTTCGGCGCTCGATCCGGAGCCAATCGGAGAAATCGGAAGCCGCCAGCAGGACTCGTCCGCCGACGGGCAGGCGTTCCGGCAGGGTCGCTTCAGAGGGGAGACTCTGGTGGAGATCGGCCAAAGCGTTGAGCACGGTTCCGATCTCCGCGGCTTCGCGGTCATTACCGAAGAGATCGAGGGTTTCCAGGAAAAGAGGCAGGGCGATCTCGGGACGGTTGAGCCGGGTGTGAGCCCATCCGATCCAGTAGAGGGCCTCGCTGACGCGGGGCGGCGCCTCGTCGTCGGATCGTTCGAGGTAGGCGCGAAAATGATTGGCCAGGATATTATAGTCCCCGCGTGCGCGGTGGATCCGTCCGATTTGAAAGACCGCGTACGGGTACATGGCGCCGGCGTCCGGCGGGACGTTGGAGAAGGCGGCAATGGCGCGATCGGGTTGACCTTCGGTCATCAGGATATCCCCTTTCAGGGCCAACGCTTCGCTGTGCCGTTCGTGCAGGGGAAAATCGGATACGAAGGCGGTCACCTCGGCCAGGGCGTCGGTCAGATTGTTCATGGAGTGGAGTGTGGCGGCTCTCCGGTACAGGATTTCTCCGGTGATCTCGTGGTCTGAGTAGGTGAGTGCGAGATCGTTGAATTCTCGCAAAGCCCGCTCGTAGTCCTGCTCGAAAAGAAAAGTCAGGGCATGCCAGAGGTCGGCGCGGGCGGTGAGACCGCTTTCCGGATAGGTATCACGGACCATCCTGAAATCTCCCCGTGCCGCGGAAAAGCGCTCAAGTACCGCCCGGTTGAATCCGCGGGTAAAAACCCAACGCGGGGCCAGGGAGTGTTCCGGAAACCGTTCGATCAGGTCGGTCAGGACCTCGATGGCTTCGGGATGCCGTCGCTGCTCGCTATGGGCTTCGGCGATGAGATAGAAGGCGCGCGGCGCGAGGTTGGCGTCGTCGTAACGTCGGGTGAAGTTCCTGGCGATGGTCAGGGCCTCCTCCCAATCGCGCAGTTCGTGAGCGGCCAGGATCCAGTGGAAGTGCGCCTGTTCGCGGAGGCCGGGCTCCAGGGATTCATCGAGGGCCAGGCTTTCGAAAATCAACCAGGCCTCGCGCGGACGTTTCGCCAGCAGGAAGGCCCGGCCTCGGCGAAAGGTCCAGGAGGGGGTGTGATCCGGGGCGTTCTCCAGGGCCTGCAGACCACGGCTCAGACGGTCGCGGTGGCGACGTTGCATCGGACCAACGGATACGGAGGTATCCTGCAGGGCCTCCAGTCGGCGGCGTTGTTGTTCCAGGAGCCGGCGCCGGGGAAGCACCAATTGGTAGACGCGCAGGGCGTCGCGGGCCTCGCCGGTTTCAAGGAGGTGATCTCCGATCTCCATGGCCAAGGCGGTAAACGAGGCGATTTCCGGGATGACGTCCGGATCCCAGGAATGGTCCAAAAGGAAAGTCGCGGCGGTATCGATATCCCCCGCGTCGCGGGCCTGGCGAATTGCCATGAGGCGGGCCTGGGCGCGCAGGGATGCGGGGGCGTCGCTTTCTCCGAAGCTCTCCAACCGCTCCCGGGCCTCCTCGGCTCGTCCGCTTTCATTGAGGATGTCCACCTGTTGCATCAGGGCGAACGCCGCTTCGGGCCGGTTCGGGTAGGATTCGATGTATTCTCCGAAGCGATGCAGGGCTTCCTCCGGTTGACCGGTTTTACGTTTGGCCAGTGCCAGATGGTAGAGAACGAAGGCGTTGGGCCGGGGATCGGAGTGGAAGGTATCGAGATAACTTTTGAAGTGAAGCACCGCCCTGGCGGGATCGCCGCCGCGCAGCTCCGCGTAGCCCCGCAGAGGCAGGACTCGGCGGAGAAAACGCGGTTCCCGGGTGACCGGTTCCTCTCCGTATTCGGCCTCGATGTTGCGAAACTCCTGCGCGGCCCGTTCATAGTCCGCGGAAGCGAAGGCCTCCGTGGCCCGGTGCAGAAGGGATTCCAGCGATTCCAGCCTCAGGCCGGCCATTGCGGTGCCGGCGGATAGCGCAGCGAGGAGAATCAGGAAAACGCTGAGAACGAAGGTAGGGGAAAGTGTTCGCGGAGATGACACCTGGGGCGGATCGGGGTTGGCTTTCAGGGTGGTTCCTGATTTCTAAAAGGACTCCCGGGAACAAGGAAAGAAAAAAAATGAGCGAGGAGAAACCGATCCTTGCTTGCTTCCACCGCGTCCCTGGCTTTAATCGGGATCAAGACCGGGCATTTCGGTTTCCGCGGGCGTCGTATAACGGCTATTATGTGAGCTTCCCAAGCTTGAGACGAGGGTTCGACTCCCTCCGCCCGCACCGCCCCGAGACCCTCATGGTTATGTGGGGTTTTTTGCTGGTTTAAGCCGAACGGCGGTTAAGGCGCTAGATCAATGTAGATTAGGCTTCTCCCGGCAGGCACGGGACTTCGCATAATCCTCATCAGATGCCTGAGGCAACACGCTCGCTGGCGCGGGAGGATCTGCCGGCAATTCCACTTGCAAGGAGGCCGAAGTAATGATTCATTACTATTATGAAGAAGGTGGACGTGATGAGCGTGACGGTGAAAGGGCAGGCGCAGTTGCCGAAAGCCTGGCGTGAACGAGCCGGTTTGCGAAAGGGCGGGGCTGTCCGTTTGGTTGAGGTGGACGACGGTGAGCAGAGTTTGTTACTGACGCCGATCCGCGAGCTGGAAACGGGGGCGAAAGGGTTGACTGCGATCCTCAAAAAGTGTCCGGGCGAGATCCCTCCCCCGGAGCGTCATCATCTTCCCTTTCGATGAAGTACCTGTTGGACACGGGGGTTCTTTCGGCGTCAAGTAAACGCCGGCCACCCGCGGCCATGCTTCGTTGGCTGCGTACCCACGAGGATCGAAGCTTTGTATCGGTAGTCACACTGGCGGAGCTTTCTTTTGGCATTGAGACCGTGGAGGATCCGGCTCTCAGAATTAAGTTGGAGACGTGGTTGTCCGACCTTCGCGTTTCTCTCGCGCAAGCGATTCTACCCCTGAGCGAAACCGTTCTGGTGGAATGGAAACATTTGCTCTCCGAGTTGAAACGAAACAATCGCACCATTTCCTGCGAAGACAGCCTGCTCGCTGCTACGGCGCGCCACTACGGCCTTGCGGTGGCCACGACCAACCGAAAAGATTTCGAGCCGGCCGGAGTGAAAATCGTCGAGCTTCGCTATCCGTAAGATCGCCGACAGACAGCAACGAGGCGAAGCCTCAGGCCAGGAATAAGGACACCGCAGAGAGCGGAAGACCGCAGAGAAGGACATTCCGAATGATTTCTCTGTGACCCTCCAACCTCTGCGGTGCCAAAAAACTTGCCTCAACTACAACAATTTTTCGTTTTTTGACTCCAGACTCACTTGACCCGGACCCGGGCACGGACCAGCAGTCGGGTGGCGTCGCCGGAGGAGGTTTCGGCGTAGACTTCCTTGGTGAAGCGGTACCACCCGGGTTCGGCGTTTTGTTGGGCGAGAAAGGGCCAGGGCTGTGCCACCCCGGTTTCACCCGGCGCAAGGATGAGGAGTTCCATGGTCCAGGCGGCGTTGAGCGATTCCTCGGTTTCCCGCCAGGCTTCCCCGTCCCAGCGCTCCACCCGAACGGGACGCCCGTAGTTCAGCGTTCGTTCGCCGTGATTGACCACGCGCACCTCGATCCGGTCGGAGGAGTCGATTTCCCCAGGCTCGGCCCGCAGTTCGGCGGCGATGGGTTCGTCCTCCGCCTCCACCACCCCCTCCGAGGCATCGGGTTCGGGAGGTGACGATTCGGCAGAGTTGTCGTCCGAGGGACCGGAATCCCGGTGATTGCAGGCCATCAGGCTGATGCTGAGCAGTGCGATAAGAATTGATTGGTACATATTGATTGCGGGTTTTACAGGATCGGGAAGGTCACTCTCCGATGATTTTTACCAATACACGCTTCCGGCGCATACCGTCGAATTCGCCATAGAAAATCTGCTCCCAGGGACCGAAGTCGAGTTGGCCTTTGGTCACCGCGACCACGACTTCCCGGCCCATGATGGTGCGTTTGAGGTGGGCGTCGGCGTTGTCTTCCCCTTTGTTGTGGGCGTATTGGGAATGGGGTTTTTCCGGGGCGAGTTTTTCCAGCCAGCGTTCGAAGTCGGCGTGCAGGCCGGATTCGTTGTCATTGACAAAAACACTGGCGGAGATGTGCATCGCGTTCACCAGGGCGAGACCCTCCCGGATACCGCTTTCGCGCAGGCAGTCTTCCACTTGACCGGTGATATTGATCAGTTCCCGCCGTTGTGCCGCCTGAAACCAGAGTTCTTTGCGATACGATTTCATCGGGGCCTTTTTATACGAGCCGGACGAAAGGGCAAGTTTTGGGTAACCTGAATGGCACGGTTAAGGAGGTTCATCGTTTGAAGAAACAAAAAATACAGCGAAAATTGGGCTCACACGGAGGCATGCCCTCGACGAGCTCAGGCCGGCGAGAGACACGGAGATTTCTACTGGACCCGGCTCCGTAAGCTCCGTGTGAGAACCTTCACAGTCCAGCAATGCTCTAGCGCATATCTCGTTCAAGTTCATTCGTTTATTTCAAATCTCAAATTTTCGATTTCAAATGCCTTTTCATGCGGCTGACAGCCGTCGAATGAAAAGGCCATGGGGGGGGGCGCTTGCGGGTCGGGAAATTGACAGCGGGCCGGGGGTCGCGTGACAGTGGGGCTCTTCATGAGCGATCTTCAGCAATTGGCAACGACGTTGCGCCGTATCGACGGGCGCGGTTACAAGGCTTACAAAGACCTTCAAGGGCGTTACGTGTTTGAGGGCGGCGAACTCTTTGTGGATTACGTGCAGGGCGATCCCTTTGCTTCGCCGTCCAAGATGCGCGTTCGATTGGGGGCGGAGACGGCGACCCTGCCGCCGGAGCTGTTCGCGTCGCGGGTCAGGCGCGTCGCGTTGGAGGATTTTCTCGCGCGGCGCGCCCGTTCGGCGTTGCGGCGTTGCGGTGGCGGGAATCGTGGCATCGGCAAGAGCGGGCTGATGCAGGTCGACGCCGGACGTCAGGAAGTGCTGGAGCGCGCGGCGGTGCGGGTGTGTTCCGATTGGGTGGAGGCCCGTGTGGAGGTCGGGCTGCCCGCTGCCGGGCGGCGAATCCTCGGCCGCGAGGCGGAAACGATGCTGACCCGGGACCTGTTGGATGCGGTACGGGAGGCGTTGGTTTGGCGGCCGGATTTTGCTGAGGAAGGCGCCGCGTTTGTTTATTGCGTCGAGAATCAGGAATGTATTCGCGGGGAACTGGCGAGACGCGGTCTGACGGCCTTCGTGGCCGACGGCTCCGTGCTGCCGCGGGCCAGCGGGGTGAGCGACCGGCCGATGGCGGCGGAGGAAGCGGTCGGGTTTCGTTCGCCGGAATCGATGCGTGTTCAATTCGAATTGCCGAATCCGGATTCCCGATACACGGGCGAGGACGGAATGATCACCGGTATGGGAATCCCGGAAGGGGTGACTCTCATTGTGGGCGGGGGGTATCACGGGAAATCGACTCTGTTGCGGGCTATTGAATTTGGAGTGTTTCCGCACATTCCCGGAGACGGGCGGGAGTACGTGGTGGCTCGCGGCGACGCGGTAAAGATCCGTGCGGAGGACCGGAGGCGAATCGAAAAGGTGGACCTCTCGTCGTTGATCGGGGAATTGCCCAACGGCCGGTCGACGGTGGATTTTTCCACCGACGAGGCGTCCGGCAGCACCAGCCAGGCGGCGGCGATCCTGGAAGCCCTCGAAGCGGGATCCCGATTGCTGCTGGTGGATGAGGACACGGCGGCCACCAACCTGATGTTGCGCGACGCCCGCATGCAGCGTCTGGTCAACCGGGAAAGCGAGCCGATCACCCCGCTCCTGGACCGGATTCGGGAACTGTACGAACGGGAAGGCGTGTCGGTCATCCTGGTGATGGGGGGGTGCGGGGACTATTTCGAAGTAGCCGATACCGTGATACGCATGCGCGATTACCGGCCGGAGGAAGTGACCGGGGAGGCCAGAGAGATTGCGCGCGCCTTGCCCAGCCGGCGCGGTTACGGGGCGCCGGAACCCTTTCGGTTGCCGCGGGGGCGGGTTCCCGACCCGCGATCCATCAATCCCCTGAAGGGCCGCGGCAAGGTCAAAATTGACGCGGAAGGGGTGGACGGCATTCGCTTCGGCGGCGACACCATCGACATGCGGGCCGTCGAGCAGGTGGCCGATCCGAGCCAGCTCCGGGCGATCGGTCATGCCCTGCATCTGGCCGCGCGGGAGCTGTCGGAGGATCGACCCGATTTGCCGCGCCTGCTCGACCGGCTGGAGGATCTGCTGGAGGAGCGAACCGTTGACGGGCTGACCCGTTTCGGACCCGAGGCGCACCCCGGCAATTTGGCTCGACCGAGGCGATATGAAATCGCCGCGGCACTGAACCGCCTTCGCGGGTTTAAGGTCGTCAGTTGAATTGGAAGGCTTGCCAAATTGAAAAATTCCTGAATGCTCATATACTGTTTTATGGATACCGAGCTCATGCCACTAAGCGATCGTAAGGAAAGTGCGCCGTTACCGTCCGGGTTCCTGGAGCGGGTGGCGGAGCGGTTCAAGGTATTGGGCGAACCCGCGCGCCTGCGGTTGGTGCAGTGCCTGATGGAAGGCGAGAAGTCGGTTGGAACCTTGGTGGCGGAAAGCGGTTTGAACCAGGCCAACACTTCGCGTCACCTGCAGGGACTGGTGCAGGCGGGGCTGCTGGCGCGGAGAAAAGAGGGGAATTTCGTGTATTATCGGATTTTAGACCCCAGCGTCTTTGAACTTTGCGAATTGGTCTGTCGAAGCCTTCTGGCGCGTCACCGGGAAGAAGCCGGAGTGCTGCGGCCGGAATAGATTGGGGGAATGGGGCCCATCAACGCCGTTTACGATTTGATTTTCCTTTGCGCTTCTTTCGGGTGGGGGCGGAGCGCTGCCGCGCGTGGCGTCCGGTGCGGTGGCCGTGAGCCGGGAAGACGCGGGAGGTGAGATTTTTTCGGGCCTCTGCGATGCCCGATTCGTACTCGGCCAGGGAGAAGGATTCCTCGTCCTCTTCCGCGACTCGTGGGGAGGAATCGACTTTCGGGGGTGGTGACGAAACGGGTTTGTCCGTCGGACGGATTCGTGACTGAGCCGGAATCTTCCCGGCCATCGGGTGGTCCATTCCCCATTCTTCGAGGTACTCGGCCACAAACCGGTAGGTCAGTTTGACCCCGGTTTCGCGAATGATCAGGCGTCTTACCGCTTCGTAGGACCATTCGGAGAAGGCTTTATCGAGTCCGGTTTCGGCGGGGGTTTGGGAGGTGACGATAGCTTTGAGGCGTTCGGAATCGTTTTCCGGCAAGCGTCGTATTTTGGGGCGTCCGCGCCGTTTGCGGATGCCTCCCTCACCTTCGGACCGGTACTGCTTGATCCACTGGGAGACCGCTTGCCGCGAGAAACCGGTGGCCCGGGCCACGTCGCTCTGAGACCGTTCTCCGGCGAGGATTTGCAGGATGTACCGTTTTTTGTTTTCGGGTGAAAGCATGCTGCGCGGTTTGATTTTGTGTAACCATCGCAGGACTGGGAATCAATGAAAAAGGACGGGGGTAAGAGAAATTCAAAGCGAACCGGACCTCCCGGCATGCCGCGCGCGGGAAGTCCGGTCGTTGGATGGTAGGTCCTGATGGGAAGTTGCTAGGTTCTCCAGACCTGCAGCATGCGCAGGTAATTGGCCCGCTCCAGGGCTTCGGGGTTGGGCGCGCGATGAAGGCTCATGCTGCCGCGCAGGCGCTGGAGGGAGTCGTATTCCCGTTGCTCCATCCAGGAGGTGAATCCCTTGATCAGGGTCTGCAAGTGTTCCGGACCGAATTTCAGCAGGGACGAGACCACCTGCACCCCGCCGGCGCCGGCCATGATGGCTTTGATAACGTCCTGGGTTTTGTGGACCCCGCCGCTGGCGATCAACGTGGCTTTGGTTTGTCCGAAGAGGATGGCCAGCCATCGCAGGCGCTGCCGCAATTCGGAGGAGTGGGACAGTTCCAGGCTGGGAGTGACTTCCAGGCTGTTGATGTCGATGTCGGGTTGGTAGAATCGGTTGAAGAGAACGATCCCGTCCACACCGATGACCTCCAGTTCCTGAACGAAGTGGGGCAATGACGAGAAAAAGGGCGAGAGTTTTACCGCCAGGGGAATGTCGATATTGCCTTTCACCGCTCGCACGATCTCCAGCATGCGACGTTCGATATCCGCCGCCGACTCGGACGGGTCGGTCGGAAGAAAGTACATGTTCAATTCCAGGGCGGCGGCGCCGGCCTTCTGAATCATGTTGGCGTAATCCACCCAACCGCCGAGGCGTACCCCGTTGAGGGAACCGATCACCGGCACCGAGACGGCGTCGCGGATCCGTTCTATCTGTTTGAGATATTCATCGGGACCGAGGGCGAATTCGTCGTCGTCCGGAAAGTAGGACGTCGCCTCACCGAACGATTCCTCGTGACGGTCGCGGTGGAAATGGCGAGCGTTCTGGTCGAACTCGATCTGCTCCTCGAAGAGCGAGTGCATGACAATGGCCGGGGCTCCGGCATCTTCCAGACGGCGCACCCGGTCGATTTTATCCACCAGGGGTGAGGCGCCGGGAAGAATCGGGTGGGCCAGTTTCAGTCCGAGATAGTCGGTTTCAAGATTCATTTTCCGAAGATTTTTTTGGTTGATTTCAGTTATTGGTTCGTTCGTGCGGGCGCGATCAGGTGGTTTTGCCCTGACCATTCCCCTGGTTTTCCTGGATTATGCCGAAGGAGGATTCAGCCAGCTGTTCGTAGAGGCGGAAGTGCGCTTTGACGTGCGCCTGCGCCGCCTGGGTCATCCGTTCGGCCCGTTCCGGATCGCTCCGGCCGGCGGCCCGGAATCGAAGTTCGTTCCCGGTGTAGTCGGTCAACGGAATCGACGGAGCGCGCGAGTCGAGCTGGAGCGGGTGCCGTCCGGCATCGCTCCGGCGCGGGTCGTACCGGAAGATCGGCCAGGCGCCAGATTGGACCGCGAGTTTTTGCTGTTCCATGCCATTGAACAGGCTGTACCCGTGGGCGATACAGTGACTGTAGGCGATAATCAGGGACGGGCCCGGGAAGGATTCGGCCTCCTTCAAGGCCTGCAAGGTCTGACTGTCTTTGGCCCCCATGGCGATGCGGGCGACGTAGACCGAGCCGTATGTCATGGCGATGAGTCCGAGATCCTTTTTGGGCAGCGGTTTGCCCTTGACGAAGAACTTGGCGGCCGCGCCCATGGGGGTGGACTTGGAGCATTGGCCTCCGGTGTTGGAGTAAACCTCGGTATCCATCACCAGGATATTGACGTCGCGGCCGGTGGACAACACGTGGTCGAGTCCGCCGTAGCCGATATCGTAAGCCCATCCGTCGCCGCCGAGAATCCAGACGTTTTTCCGCACCAGGTAGTCCAGCAGCGGATCGATGCGACCGCGTTTTTCATCGGGGATTCCGCGTAGCCGTTCCCGGGCCTGGGCAACCCGTTCGCGCTGGTTGGCGATGCCGCTTTCGGTGCTTTGGTCGGCATCGAGGAGCGCCTTTACCAGGTCGTCTCCCAAGGCTGAGGCCACATCCGGTAACAAGTCGCGGATCTCGGCAACTCTTTGATCGATGCCCACCCTTATACCGAGGCCGAATTCGGCATTGTCCTCGAAGAGGGAATTGGACCAGGCCGGACCGCGACCGGCGCCATCGACCGTGTAAGGTGTGGTCGGAAGATTGCCGCCGTAAATCGAGGAGCAGCCTGTGGCGTTGGTGATGACCGAGCGGTCGCCGAAGAGCTGGGTGAGCAGCTTGATGTAGGGTGTTTCGCCGCAACCGGCGCAGGCGCCGGAGTACTCGAAAAGCGGATCCAGAAACTGGCTGTGTTTGACGTCGCCCGGCACCTTGGTGCGGTCGGGGGACTTAATCTGCAGGAAGAAGTCGTAGTTTTCACGTTCCGCCGCCACCAGTTCCGGCTGGGGCTCCATGTTGATGGCTTTTCGGCTTGGATCGGCCTTGTCTTTGGCCGGGCAAACATGGACGCAGAGCTCACAACCGGTGCAGTCTTCGGGCGCCACCTGGAGACTGTAAAGGTGGTCGGGGAAGTCGCGGGACCGGAAGGCGGTGGACTTGAAGGTGGCCGGAGCCCCCTCGAGTTCGGACTCCGGAAAGAACTTGGCCCGGATGGTGGCGTGGGGGCAGGCCATGACGCATTTGTTGCACTGGATGCAGAGGTCCGTATCCCACACCGGGATGTGGGTCGCCAGGTTGCGCCGCTCCCACTTGGAGGTGGCGGTCGGCCAGGTGCCGTCGACCGGAAATACGCTTACCGGGAGGAGGTCCCCGCGGTTGGCCATCATAACCGCGGTGACCCGCTGGAGGAATTCGGGTGCTTCCTCGGCAATGGCCGGCGGCCTCTTTTTCCCCTGGATCCGGTCGTCGGGAATGGAAATCTCACGCAGGGAAGCCAGGGTGGAATCCACCGCGACGAGATTCTTTTCCACGACCTTCTGGCCCTTGGATCCGTAGGTTTTGACAATGCTCTCCTTGATCTTCTCCAGCGCGGTTTCCCTGGGAAGGACGCCGGAAAGGGCGAAGAAGCAAACCTGCATGATGATGTTTGTGCGGCCGCCCATGCCGGCTTCGCGCGCAACCTTGTAGGCGTCGATGGCGTACAGGCGGAGCTTTTTTTCGACGATGGATTCCTGGACCTCCCGGGGCAGCCGGTCCCAGACCTTGTCCGGGTCACCCGGTGCGTTGAGCAGGAAGGTGGCGCCGGGCGCCGCGCTCTGCAGGATGTCGAATTGCCGCAGGAAGGGGAAATGGTGACAGGCGACGAAGTCCGCCGTACGGATCAGGTACGGCGCGCGGATGGGACGAGGACTGAATCTCAGGTGGGAAATCGTCATTGCGCCCGACTTTTTCGAGTCGTAGACGAAATATCCCTGGGCGTAGTTGTCGGTTTCCTCTCCGATGATCTTCACCGTGTTCTTGTTGGCGCCCACGGTGCCGTCGGAGCCGAGTCCGTAGAAGAGCGCCCGGTTGACGTCGGGAGATTCGATATCGAGTTCGGTGTCCCAGGGCAGTGACCGATGCGTGACGTCGTCGACAATGCCCAACGAGAAGTGGTTTTTTGGCGATTCCTGGTCGAGTTGGTCGAATACGGCCTTGACCATGGCCGGAGTGAACTCCTTGGAGCCGAGTCCGTACCGGCCGCCGATGACGGTGGCTTTGGCCAGAGGGCTGTCGGCGGCGCCTTCGCGCAGGGCGGTGACCACATCCTGATAGAGCGGCTCGCCGATCGCTCCCGGTTCCTTGGTGCGGTCGAGCACGGCGATGGCGCGGACGGATTCCGGCAAGGCGTGGATGAAATGTTCGATCGAGAACGGCCGGAACAGGCGGACCCGCAGGACGCCGACCTTCTCGCCCTTTTCTCGCATCCAGGCCACGGTCTCGGCAACGGTTTCCCCGCCCGAACCCATGATGATGACGACTTTCTCCGCCTCGGGATCGCCCTCATAATCGAAAAGCCGGTAGGTGCGTCCGGTGAGACCGGAGAAGCGTTCCATGGTTTGCTGGACGATTTCCGCGGTTTGGTCGTAGTAAAGGTTGGCCGCTTCACGTGCCTGGAAAAAGACATCGGGGTTTTGTGCGGTGCCGCGCAAAACGGGCCGGTCCGGCGTCAGCGCGCGGCTCCGGTGCGCCAGCACGTCGGCAAAGTCGATCATGGCGCGCAGGTTGTCGTCGCTCAGCGGTGTCACCGCGTTGACCTCGTGCGAAGTGCGGAAACCGTCGAAGAAATGAAGGAAAGGCACGCGGCTTTTCAGAGTGGCTGTCTGGGCGATGCAGGCGAAGTCCTGGGCTTCCTGGGGAGAACCGGCGGAGAGCAGGGCGAACCCGGTCTGACGGCAGGCCATGACGTCGGAATGGTCGCCGAAGATAGACAGGGCGTGGGTGGCGAGGCTGCGGGCGGCCACGTGCAGACAGAAAGGAGTGAGTTCGCCGGCGATCTTGTAGAGATTGGGGATCATCAGCAGCAGCCCCTGGGAAGAGGTGAAGGAGGATGCCAGGGCGCCCGATTGAAGCAAACCGTGCAAGGCGCCGGCGGCGCCGCCTTCGGACTGCATTTCAACCACTTGGGGAATCTGCCCCCAGATGTTGCGACGGTCCTGGGCCGTCCATTGATCCGCGGCTTCCGCCATGGGCGTCGAAGGCGTAATCGGGTAAATAGCGAAAGCGTCGTTCAGCCGGTAGGCGACCGATGCGACCGCATCATTGGCGTCGAGAGTGACCCGCTCGGGGGTCGTGGGAAGTTCTGGTTTATGAATCATGGCGACTGCTTCGTCGTATGATCCCATTTTTGGAGCTGACCAGCTTGGCGTCGGTTGCCCAATGGTGCGCAGGAATTGCTTAATCGATAAGACCCGGTTAAGTTCGGGATATATCGCATTTAATTCGTCTTATAGGTCCAGCGCCGGTCGCCGGTGACGGGAACGCATCGCCGTCAGGAGAGTTTCCTCCACAGTGCCGGAGAGAACAGCACCAGGATGGCGAAGAGTTCGATACGGCCCATGATCATGAGGAGCGACAGCAGGATTTTGGCGGGCCCTCCGACTTCTCCGTAGGTTTCGGTGGGGCCGATCTCGGCGAAGCCGGGACCGACATTGAACAGGCAGGAAATGACCACGGAGATGCAACCTTCCAGAGTGTGGCCGGGTTCGAACAGCGCGAAGACGGGAATGGCTCCCAGCAGGAGCAAGACCAGCAAGGTCATATAGAGGAGAATATTCTCGCGGGTGCCTTGATCGATCGGTTTTCCGTTGGCCATGACCGTGCGCACCACCCGGGTGCGGAATGCTTTTTCGACGCTGGTTAGACAAATGCGCAGCGCGACGACGACCCGTATGACTTTGGCGCCGCCGGCGGTTGAGGAGGCGCAGCCGCCGATAAGCATCAGGGCAAGCAACAAAGCGCGTCCGAAAACCGGCCATTGGTTGTAGTCGGCGGTGGTGAACCCGCTGGTGCTGGCAATGGAAACGACTTGAAAAGCTGCGGCCCGCAAGGTTCCGTGAACGTTTTCTTCGGACCCGTCGATTAGGAGCACTGCGCTCAAAGCGGCGGCGGAAACCATGAGGATAGTCAGGTAGGCGAAGACTTCGGTATTGCGCATGGCTTGCCTCCAGTCGCGTCGCAGCAACGTGAGAAAGAAGAAAAAGCTGACGCTGCCGAGAATCATGAACACGATCATCACCCACTCGATAGCGGCGGAGTCGAAGGCGGCGATACTGTCGGACCGGGTGCTGAACCCGCCGGTGGCCACGGTGCTGAAGGTGTGGCAGACGGCGTCGAACCAGTCCATGCCCGCCGCCCGCAGGCAGATACAGCAGGCTGCGGAAAGGGTCAGGTACAAAAGGAACAGACGGATGACTCCGCTCTGCACCCGCCCCTGGTCGAAGTCCGCGGTCTTGGCGGTGGATTCGTTACTGAAGAGGATTTTCCCACCCGCTCCGAGGTAGCCCAGGATGGCCACGAAGAAAACGACGATTCCAATGCCCCCGATCCATTGACTGAGCTGTCGCCAGAACAGGAGGCTGCGTGGCATTTCCTCCAGGTTGGTGAAGGTGGATGCACCGGTGGTGGTCATGCCCGAAGTCGATTCGAAAATGGCGTCGGTGACGGTGCAGTCCTCCAGGATGACATAATATGGCAGGGCGCCGATGAGGGAGGCGAGTATCCATCCTATCCCCACCAGACACAGGGCTTCCTTGCGGAAAATGCGACTGGGGGCGCCCCGGCTGGCGAGATAGAACAAGGCTCCGGCGACGAAAGCGATGACGGCACTGATCTGGAAACCGGTGATGGCGGTTTCCTCCAGGGGTTCTCCGCGGTGGAGGAACGCCACTCCAAGACAAGCCAGGAACGCGATCCCCAGGGCGCCGAGGATGAAGCTGAGAAGCCGGTAGACGAAACGGTAATTCATGGTGTGACGGCGGCCTTATTTGAGCATCTTGACCAGGCTGCGGATATTCTCCTTGCGAACGATGGCGACGATGCGGGCGCCGGCCAGGATGGCGTCGTCGGCTCCGGGCACTTTGGTTTCCGATTTGTGAATGAAAGCGACGATCACGCAGTCTCCGGGCCATTCAATCTCCCTGAGCTTTTTGCCCACACAGGGGCTTTTGGGGCCCACCTTGATTTCCACGATGCGCCCGCAATCGTTGGCCAGCTTGGCCAGTTCGATATAGGGCTCGCGGCTGCTGTAACGCAGCACCTCATTGGCGGTGGCGATTCGCGGTGAAACCACCATTTCGACTCCGAGGGTTCCCTTGAGTCTCTCCAGGACTTCGATGTAATCGGCGCGGTTAACCAGGAGCATGGTGTGTTGGGCGCCCAGTTTGGAGGCCTGGAGACAGGTCATGACGTTGTCTTCGTCCTCTTTGGTCAGGGCGATGAAGTAGTCGGCGCTGCCGATTTGCTCCTCCTCCAGGAGGCGAAGCGAGGTGGCGTCGCCCTGGATGACTGTGACTTTGGGGAATTTCTCCGCCAGGAACCGGCACTGCGCTTTGTTCTCCTCCAGGATACGGATCTTGAAGCGGGGATGGGTGAGGAGCCGGATCAGGGCGATGGAGGCTTCGCCGCCGCCATAAAGGACGATGCGCACGGTTTCGGAAACGGAGTCCGGGTCGAAGAGGGGCTTGATTTCGAAAAGCGTTTGGGAGGGGCCGAAGAGGGTCACGTAATCGTTTTCCTCCAGGATGGTTTGGGCGTTGGCCACCTGCTGTTCGTCGCCTCGCTGAACGTATCCGATGCGGACGCGGGGATCGAGTTTGAGTTCGGCCAGCTTTTTGCCCAGGACCCGTGCTTTGGCTTTCACGCGGAACTGTTGGACCTCGATCTGACCGCGGGCCAGATTTTCCACCGCCACACGGCCGGGATTGCGGATTTTTTTGGCCAGCTCGACGGCGGCCAGCGCTTCGGGATTGAGCAGGTAATCGATTCCGAAGTGGCTCTGATAATTGATGATGGAGTTGTCCGAGTAGGTCTGGTCGTGAATACGGGCGATGGTGGTGGCGGCGCCGAGGGCTTTGGCCAGCGAACAGGAGATGAGATTGGTTTTGTCGTCGCTGGTCATTGCCAGAAAATAATCGCACTGATCCGCGCCGGCTTGCCGCAGGACTTCGGCAGAGCTGCCGTTGCCCTTGATCACCCGAACGTTCAGCTCCTCGTCGACCTGGTCGCCCAGCGCCTGATCGTTTTCGATGACGGTGACGTCGTGGTATTCCTCGCTGAGGATTTCACACAGGTAACGACCCACCTCTCCGGCGCCGACGATCAGAATCTTCATGCGGATTATTATCTTACGACGATTCCAACTGAATCGAGCCTGAAAAACGGGCCTTAAATTCCCGGATCGTGAGGCGGTGGAATGGCGGCGATGGCGTCCATGATGCGGCGGGAGGCCACTTCGTACCGGTTTCTGACGCCGGGACCGGGATCGATCGTTTCCGTACGGAGGGGCGGGGCGAAAGCGACACTGATCCGGCCGCCGGCGGCGGGAGTTTTCCTGTCCCGGCCGAAAGCTTCATAGGTGCCAAACACCCGGGCCGGCACCACCGGCACGCCCGCCCGGCAGGCGATCATCCCGAGACCCTGCTTGGGAGCTTGCAGGGAGCCGTCGGGGGAACGGGTTCCTTCCGGAAAGAAGAGGACCCCCTGGCCCTGCTTAAGCGCCTGCAACACCCTTTTTATGGCCTGGATGTCGGACTCGCCGTCGCGATCCACCGGAATGGCGTTGACCCGCGTCAGCACGCGATCGATCAGGCCCGGTTTGAATAAGGTCTTGCGGGCGAAATAGGCGATTTCCCTCGGGACGATGCGGCCGATCGCGGGCGGGTCGAAAAAACTCGCGTGGTTGCAGGCCAGGATGAACGGTCCGCGGCGAGGCACATTTTCCACTCCGGCGACGTCTCCCGGGTAAATCCCGTCGAACGTGCAGTGGGAGAGAAGTTTGCCGATTTCGTACAGCGCGTTCATCGCGCTTCGCCTTCGATGATGTCGCTCACTTTGGCGATCACCTCTTCCAGCGACATACGAGTGGTATCAATCCTGATGGCGCCTTCCGGACAGACGAGCGGGGCGGTTTTCCGTTGAGTGTCGAGACGGTCGCGTTCTTCGATGCTGTCCTGCTCGCCCTGTTTGACCCGCCGCTGGTTGCGGGCGTCGGGATCGGCTTCCAGGAAAAAGCGAAAATCAGCCTCGGGAAAAATCACCGAGCCGATGTCCCGTCCCTCCATGACCAGACCATCGAACCCGTTTTCGCGAGCGAAACTGGAGTGCCCCCGTTGGAAGTCCAGGAGAAATTCCCGGACCGCCCTCAGGGAAGCGAAACGTGATACCTGTTCGTTGACCTGCGGCGAGCGCAGTTCTTCGCCAGGCACTTCGTCGTCGATGGCGATACGGGCCATCCGGCCTCGGAGCCGGGTTGTTATGGCGGGGTTTTGCAGAGCCTCCCTGATCTTGTCCTCGTCCTCCGGAGTGAGACCCCGTTTCAGCAGGTAGAGGGTGACGGCGCGGTAAAAGGAACCGGTGTCGACGTGCAGGAGATGGTGGCGCTCACTGAGTGCTCCCGCGGTGGAGGATTTCCCGGCGGCGGCGCCCCCGTCGATGGTCACAATGATAAAGTGGTTTCCGTGCGGCATGGGAAATGATTGGAGATTGCAGGGATTGGAGTTGGGAAACAAATCTATTATTCCGTCTTAATTCGGGCTATTCGCCGCCGTCCACTTTACGTCGCCGATCCTTCTTTTCCGATTGGCGCCTTTTGTCGGCCAGGATGCGCCGCTTGACCCCGGCCGGGCGTTTGCGGGCGGCGCGTTTTCGCTTTTCCTGCGCTTGCCGGCGTTCGCGCTGCACGTCACGGCGATGGTTCTCGATTTTGTCCAGGAGCCGTTCCAGCGCTTCCTGCCGGTTCTGGGCCTGGGTGCGGTGGCTCATGCATTTGACGGAGAATCCGGTCGGAATATGGGTGAGCTGCACGCAGGTGGCCACCTTGTTGACGTTTTGCCCGCCGCGTCCGGAGGATTGTACAAAGGACTCGGAGAATTCGTCGGGCTCCAGGCGAAGCCGGCGGAGGCGTTCCCTCTGCTCTGGGGTGGCGGTCTTCATGAAGCCGGGGTGGGGGATTGTCGCGACAACGGCGTGAGGTGGGGGCGCCGCGACTTGTTCACCGCTGAATCCAGGGTCAGGCCGCTTTGCAGGCATTGCGGACAGAGCTGAGCCTGTGGATTGTCGTCCAGAAAGCGCTCCTCAACGAGGAAAAGGCGGTTGCACGGATTGTGCAGGCAGTTTCGGTAGTGGCTGGTGGGCCGTCCGCTGTGCGCGCATCTGCCGGCGGGCGGCCGGCCTCCGGCGGTGGCGATGGGCAGGACCAGACGGTTGTCGAAAACGAAGCAATCTCCCTCCCATAATTCGTCCTCGTTTCCCAGTTCGCGCGCATAATTCATGATGCCCCCATCGAGCTGGTAGACCTCGCGGAAGCCGTTTTGACGAAGCAGGGCGGAAGCTTTCTCGCAGCGGATGCCGCCGGTGCAGTACATCAGGATCTTTTTGTCCTTGAGGTGTTTGTAGGCGTCGATCGCCTCGGGAAGCTCGCGGAAATTTCCAATCGGCGGCGTGATGGCGCCCCGAAACCGGCCGACCGCCGACTCATAGTCGTTACGGGCGTCGAAAAGCACGGCATCGGGATCGGATTCCGCCAGGCGCTTCCAATCGGCGGGAGGAAGGTGAGGGGCGGAGTCACGTGCCGGATCGAAGGGAAGCGGAAGGCCTAACGTGACGATTTCCGATCGAACCTTGATCGACAGTTTGGGAAAGGTGTCGACGTCGCCCGCGCTTTCCTTGCAGGGCATTTCGGCGAACCGCGGGTCCTGGCGGAGCGCTTCGCGGTAGGCGCGGGCGGCCACGACGGATCCCGCCACGGTGCCGTTGATGCCCTCCTCGGCGACGATGATTCGTCCGGTGAGCCCCAGGCTGAGAGCCAACCGACGGTGGTCCGCTGCGAAGCGGTGCGGTTCTTCAATCCGGACGTACCGGTAGTAAAGAAGGACAACCTGGTTTTCGTTTTCCATTTCGGAGGATTATGGTTCATGAATCGGGTCCGGAGGCAAACGGATTGCGCGAATCGTGTGTGCCGTGTTTCCCGCCGTTCATTTCCCTTAAATCTCCTCCCCCCGGCAACCCGGCCCAACGGAGGTCCGGAGCGCGGGCGTACTAGTCGATGCGGCCTTCGTCGAAATCGATCATGTCGGCAAAGGAAATGAGGTCGTCGCGATGTTCGGCGTTCATCTTTCGTTTCACGTCCCGCAAGGCCTCCCGTCCCATGGGGCTCATGCCCATCTGGACCAGTTTACGATTCCAGACTTCGATCTTTAAGTCATTGGGAAACAATTCTCTAAGATTTCTTTCCAGCGCATCTTCAGTCTCGCTGCGCCTGACGATTTCGATCATGTCCTCGGGATCGATCCCCAGGTGAAGACAGAGGAAACCGTCGAAGCCTTTGGTAAAGTTTCGTTGATACGATTTGGGAAGAGCCCCCTGCAGATGCTTGCGAATCTTGGCGATGAAACGAGGCAGGTGGAGGAGTCCGCAGGGATGTGGCTGGTAGGGTGAGGGCAGGTCACGGAGGATCTCCCCGGTGGGACCGAGCTCGGAGTCATTCATGGCAGGCGAAAGATCGAAGAAGGATGGCGGATTCAGGGTGTTATGCGGTCATCCGGCTACCCGAGTGAAATCTGGGGATGACTGCGGAGCGTGTCTTCGATGCGTTCCAGGATTTCATGGCGCCCGGCGGTAAAAAGAAACCGGTCGCTGCTGAGGAATTGATAGGCTTCATTGAGAACCTCAATGGACGGCAGGCGCATTTCCATCAGTTTGGGGACGTTGGCGATCAGCGCGCTGTCGTCGCCCCGCAGGATATCGAGCCGAATCAGGGCGTTGAGGAGGCTTTGGCTGCGCGGGTTGGCCCGGTGCGCCTGGTTGAGGATTCGCCGCGCCGGCTCGTGCAGGCCGAGCTCGATGAGTTTGTCGGCATAGGAGATGTAGTTCGAAGGGCGCAGGTTGCCGCGGGAGAGGAACTGGCCCAGTTGCATTTCAGCGTTCGCCCGATCCCCCCGGGCGTAATCGGCGATGGCGTTGATCGCGAGAATCTGAGCGCCAAACTCGTCGTCGAAGCCGTCAACCTCGCGTCCGAGACGTTCCGCCAGGGCTGTGGCCCGGTCGTATTGGCCGGCTTTCATCAAGGTGTGGACATAAACGATGCCGGTGACCGAGAGGTTGAGATTGCGGAGCTGGGCGTGTTCGAAGACTCGTTGGGCCAGGGCAGGGTCCGTGGTGTCCAGCGCGAACTGCGCCAGGTATTCGATGGCGTCCGAGTCATTTCGAAAATCGCGCAGCAAAGTGTCGATCTCCCGATTGAGTCGGGCGGTGTCGCCTTTCTCGTTGTAGATGTACAGAAGATCGACTCTGGGGGCGGCGGTCAGCGGATCGTTGAGTTGCCGGACCACCGCGTAACGTTCCGCCGCGTCCAACTGGCCCAACTCGTGATGGTACCGGGTGAGGTAAATGTAAGCTTCGTTGTGATCCGGGCGACGGCGAACGAGATCCCGCAGGCGTGTCAGGGACTCTTCGCGGTGGCCCCGTTCCCAGTCGATGCGGGCCAGCAGGATCTGACCGCTGTTGCTGGATCCAAGCTGGAAATCGTTGATCAGATCGATGGCTTCGTCGAATTCGCCGCGATGGAAGCCGGCTCTGGCGGCCGCGAATGCGATAATAAGGTAACGATCCTCTTGAACCGGTTCGGCCGGAAGAAACCGTTCGGCCAAATCGCGAATCTCCTGGTCCTTTTCCGCATGCAGCAGTATCCGCATGGTGGTGGTGACGTAGTCGGTGTCGTGGATACCGTAGGGCATACCTTCCACCAGAAGTTGAGCGGCCCGATCGGTACGGTTCTGGGCCAGGAAGATATTGGAGAGAAGCATGCGGCCTTCGATATTGTCGGGAGAACGAATCAGCCCGATACGCAGGTAATGAAAACCCTCAGCCACCTCTCCGCTCTCGATCATTTCCGTACCCATGCGGATATAGTCTTCACCCCAGGCATAACGAAAATCATCCCAACGTAGCAGAAGGAGATCGGCAAATCGGCCGGTTTCAACGTCGCGCGTGTGTTTTAAAAAAAGGAAACCAGCGAACGCCACAGAAACCCATCCCATAAGGCCCAGGGCGCAGAGCAACATGAAAATTCTCCCCCACACCGGGTGTACCCCGAATTGATCGTTCTTGTTTCGGCCGATATTGACGAAACCGAGGAAGGCGTTTCCCTTGCGAAAATGTTTTTTCATGGAGGATGGAAAAAAGGTTGACAGCCAAAGCAATAAATAAGCATGATCCCCATCGTTGAGGCAAGGAAAGAAGCCGCTAAAAAAAATGATCAGCACAATTTTTTTCCCTTGCGCTTTGCTCTAAGCAACTTACGATGCTGCCAAATCTCTTTTAAACTGAAAACACCGGAGGAAATTATGCACTACCTTAAGTCCCTGATTACTTTAATCGCAGTTGCCGCTTGTTCAGTGGCATTTGCCCAGGTCGACACTGCCGATCTAGTGGCGGAAATCGAAGCCAATCCGGACGATTTGGAGTCCATCGTGGCTATGGCCGTGGCGGACAATCCCGAACAGGCCAATGAAATCGTCGAGGCGGCCCTCGCCGCTTTCCCGGAAGAGGCTGATAGGATCGCCGGTAGCGCCATCGCCGGTCTTGAAGACAAATCCGCCGCCAACGTGCGTGAGATCGTTCGTCTCGCGGTGGCCGCGAACCCCGGTGCCGTAGACAGCATCATAAGCGCCGCGAGTGCAGCGGCTCCCGATCAGGTGGCCGCTATCGAAGCCGGCGCTCAGGATGGACTTACCGCTCCGGTGCGTAGACCTGGCGTTCCTCCGCGGGCCGCGCCCTACGCTCCGACTCCCGGAGTGGCGATTGACGCTTCCATCATCAGCCCGGCCCAGTGAGGCTTTAGGATTGATTCCCGGAGGAGTACCGTTCCACGAGGCTCCTCCGGGTTTTTGCGACCCAAACCTAACCCGCTAAGAGATCTAACCTTTTGAGAACTATCAGATCCATGAAGTCCACTTCCCGCTCGCTATGTCCGTCCCGAACTGCAATTGCGGCTGCGGCGGCCACTCTCCTCGTAGGAGTTTCGGCCAGCGCGGCACCGTTGATTACGATCGGCGAACGTGCATCGCTTTACTTTAACGGCAGTGTCACGGCTCGTTACGACGACAACGTTTACCTCAACGCCAACAACGAAGAGTCGGATATTTTGTTCATTTTTTCGCCCGGCGTTGAATTCACCTACGGCGGTGCCGATGCCATCTGGAATTTCAGTGCTTATTACCGCGAGGACATTTATCGCTACACCGATGCGAGTGAGCTTAACACGAACGGGTCCAACGTTTTCCTGAATGCGGCCTACGCCTACAACCGCCTGGTAGCCGATTTCGACGCTTCCTATCGCCGCCTGACCCAGAATGCGTTTGATTTTGTGTCGCAGGACGGTGTCGTGGTGGAGCGCGACGTGTACCGAGTCGCGCTGAACGGAGAGTATGATCTGACCGAGCTCTTTGATGTCGGGGCTGGGATTTCCTACCAGGAAACCAATTTCAAGAACCGCCAGTTCCGCGATGTGGAAACGATCGCGGTACCTCTCGACCTTTATTACAATTGGACGCCCCGGGTTGATCTCAGCCTCGGATACCGTTTTCGCGACAACAATACCACCGGTACCGGCCGCGATTCACAGGATCATTTCATCAACGTCGGAGCCCGCGGCGAGGTGACGCCCAACGTTTCCGGCTCTGTTCGGCTTGGTTACCAGGAGCGGAATTTCAAACAGAGCGGTCTCGATTCGCGGAGCGGTTTCGCCGCTCAGGGACAAGCCGTTTGGGATGCTACCGAGCGCCTCAATGTGAGCATTACCGGATCTCGTGATCTGCGGTACAGTGCTCGCGGCCACACCATTGAAAGCACTGGCGGCGGACCGCGCGTAACGTATCTCCTGACGGACCTGGTTACCGGATCGGCCGGCCTCTTTTACGAGGATTCGCGCTACCGCGACAGCGCCCGGCACGACAAGACCTTTACCGGCGATCTCGGCGTGAGTTATGCCCCCAACGAGTATGTTGATCTCTCGGCGGCTTATATCTATACCAACAACGACTCCAATATTCAGTCGGTTGATTTGGATCGGAACATTTTTCAGTTGACCGCGTCCCTTAGATATTAAAATTTGGGGTGTTTGTTAGCGCCGGTGCCCCGCTCCCGTGGGGTGGCGGCGCAGATTTAATTTCCGTTCACCTTAGGTCAAGGTTCCGTACTCATGATCAAACGTATTGTTGGCTTCGTATCAATCTTCACTATGGCTTTGAGCCTGTCGTTAACCGCCGAGGATAGCCTTCCGGCGGTTTCCGCGTCCGAGTCGGCGCCGGTTAACCTGCAGGATTACGTCATCGCACCGTCAGACCTGTTGCGTTTTCAGGTCTTTCGTGAGGACGACCTTAACCGAGAGGTCAGAGTTTCACAGGCGGGAAGCATTAGACTGCCCCTGGTTGGATCTGTGGAGGTCAAAGGCAAGACCGTTTCCGAGGCCCAGCAACTCCTGACGGAGCTCTACGACCGGGATTATCTGGTTAATCCACAGATTAACCTTTCGGTGCTGGAATACTCTCAGCGGCGTGTCAGCGTTCTGGGTCATGTCAACCGGGAGGGTTTTGTGGTCTTTCCACCGGAGGAATCCATGACTTTGATTGATGCCATATCCGGAGCCGGCGGTTTCCAGCGTGGCGCCAACACGCGTCGAGTGATTCTCACTCGCACGAATCCAGACGGAACCCGCGATCGTTATACTATTGATGCGGAAGAAATTATACAAGGGAATACGAGTTACGTCTGGGAGCTACAGCGCGACGACGTGATTCACGTGCCTCAACGAGTTTTTTAAAGTTTATCACGATGTCCGAGAATCCAACTCCCAGAGATCACCAACATAACAAGCCCACTGCCGGTTACGGCTATGGGTATGGTTATTATCCCGACAACACCTCCTACTATGGCGAGCACCAGGACGAGAGCCCGCAGCGTGGTCTCAAGGACTATCTCCTGATCTTTCGCGAGCGGTTCTGGTACATTCTGGTGGTTTTCCTGCTGTTTTTCTCCGGTGTGCTGATTTACACGCTCACCCGCACGGAAATCTACGAAGCCCGGGCGACCGTTCAGCTGCTCCGGCAGGATGCCACCGTGATGCAGGTTGAGCAGGTCATGCCCCAGGAGATTCGTTCCCAGGAGGATTTTAATACCCAGATCCGTATTCTGGAAAGCGCAACCCTCATCAAGGGAGTGGCCAGCCGGCTGCGAATGAACGACGCCGAGCACAACCGCTTCATGCAGCCGTTCGAAGAACCGGAAGCGACGGGACGGTTTGTCGGGCTGGAGCAGTTGTTGTTCGAGAATCGGCAGATTGTGCCGGGACGGATGAACCTTGTGGTGGAGATCCGTTTTCGGCATCCCGACCGGGACGTCGCCATGTTGATCGCCAACTATTTTGTGCAGGAATACATCTCCTACAATCTTGGCGTGAGGATGGATGAGTCGATGCTGGCGGTGGATGAACTGAGGATTCGGGCGGATGAGCAGCGAAATCGCCTTGAGCAAAGCCAACGTGTTCGCCAGCAGTACATTGCGGAAACGGGCTCGGTGTCGGTGGATCGCCGTGCGGATATCGCGTTGCAGAAATTGACCGCTTTGAACATGCGCGAAGTTGATGCGCGTCAAGACTTGCGTCTGGCCCAGACTCGCTGGGAATTGATTCAGCGTTACCGCGAGGAAGAGCGTCCCCTCACGAACATACGATTTATTGCCGACCAGCCACAAGTCAGCGGGCTTTTGTCGGATTACACCCAACTGCAGATTCAGCAGCGGCGCTTGGCGGGGCGGTACCGCGAGTTACATCCGACCATGCGGGATTTGATGGAATCGCTGAATCAGACCGAAATGGCCTTAAACGAGGCTGTCGAGATGGCGGTCGCCAAGATCGAATCGGATTACATTGCCGCTCGTCGTTCCTTTGAGGATATTCAGGACCAACTGGCGGAACAAACAGATGAGATTAAGCGCCTGAGCGATCTCCGGGTCGAGTATGATTCAATCTCGCGGGAGACCGAGGTGGATGAGTTCCTGTATCAGTACCTGGTGCGCCGGATGCGTGAAACCACCTTGAGCAGTTCGATCGACTCGGTTACGGCCCGCCCCCTGGATGAAGCGTCCGCATCCCTACGTCCGGTTACGCCGAACATCCCCCTTAATCTGGGGTTTGGCTTGCTTGGTGGACTCGGTTTGGGAATTGGGGTGGCGTTTGTAGTGGCCTTCCTCGATGACCGAGTGAAGAGTGCGTTTGATATCGAGTCGATCATCGGTCTGCCGCTTCTCGGCATCATGCCTGAAGTGAAGAAGCTCAAGCCCGAGGATAAAGTGAAGATCGCGTTCACGGGCACTGATCGACATGTGGTCGAATCATTCCGATCTCTCCATTCGAGCCTGAAGCTAGGGAAGCAAAGCAACCTGGCTCAGTGTGTCATGATCACCAGTAGCATTCCGGGTGAAGGTAAATCCTTCGTGAGTTCCAACCTGGCACTGACCTATGCGGTCAATGGAGAGAAGACTATTTTGGTGGACTGTGACCTTCGTATGCCGAGCGTTCACAAATCTCATAAGTTGAAGAATGACAAGGGAGTTATTTCCTATTGTCATGAGAACTTGAGCCTGGACGACATCATACACAAAGACGTCCATCCGAACTTCGACATCCTCTCCACCGGAGGTAAGGCAAAGAATCCGACGCAAACCATCAATAGCGTGGCTTTCGAAAACATGATTGCCGAGCTGCGCAAGCGCTATACGAGGGTCATCATCGATACACCTCCTTTGGCTGCGGTAAGTGATGCTCTGATCATTCTCCAGCACACTGATGGAGCGTTGTTTACCTTGAAATTCAACAAAGTTCGGAGACGTGCGGCCAAGTACAACGTCCGCCGCCTGATGTCCTCCGAGACTCCGGTGTTCGGTGCGGTATTGAATCATCTCAATATTTCGGTCGGGGGCTACTACTACGCTCAGTACTACGATAAGTCCTATCGGGATTATTACTTCGTCAAAGACGGCGTGAGAAAGCCGAATCCGGGTGCGATGACGGCTCCGGCGGAGAAGTCGTAAGCTCCACTTCGCCCTCGCGCGATCCGGACAGTTAATCTGCAAAGGGCGGGATTCTTAGGAGAGTCCCGCCCTTTTGCTTGGGTTGCGGATTGGCACCGGTTTCGCCTTGGCTTACCGAAAAAAGGAGTTGTGGAGCGAACCGGTCCGTGGCGGTCCCTTAATCTTTTGAAATCGGATAAATGGGGCCAAAAAAAAAGCGCACGGAGATTGCCGCGCGCTTTTAGTAAGTCCAGGAAGGTGAAACTACTTCATGAGCAGGGCGTTGCGTGCCCTTTTAATCATGCGGGTAACCTGGCGCTGTTCCTTGGCGGAAAGCTGAGTGATACGGCGAGGAAGGATCTTGCCGGTATCGGTAACATATTGAGCCAGTGCCTCACGGTCGGTGAAAGGGATCTCCGACGGGCTGCGGCTGGATTGCTGATTGTGATTGGTTTCGTTCTCCATGTGTCTCGGGAAAAAGGATAATTAAAATGGGCGGAATCAATGCAGGCAAGAGGAAAAGATAGATCTATTGCTGATTTCACAAAGACCGTTTGGCTGATCGGCTTTATCGGGGAACCTCAGGACATCTTGACCCCAACGGATATTGCCAGGTAGGGCCTTTTAGGCTTCACAGTGCCATTGGGAATGCCGATAGGCGGTCGCCGGAATCCGGGTTAGATCAGTCCGAGCTTCATTTTCCCTTCTTCGGTAATCATTTCCTGATTCCAGGGAGGATCCCAGACGATTTCGACTTCCGCGTCTTTCACGCCGGGCACGCTCAATACCTTGGCCTTGGCGTCGGCGGCGATTGCCGGGCCCATTCCGCAACCGGGCGCAGTGAGGGTCATTTTAACGTCAACCCGATGGAAATCGGGACCGGTTTCGCTAACTTCACAGGAATACACCAAACCGAGGTCCACAATGTTTACCGGAATTTCCGGGTCATAGACGTTTCGAAGTTGCTCCCAGAGCGCCTCTTCGCTCGGTGGTCCATCGTGCTCGGTTGCGGCCGGAGCAGCCATAAACGGCTGTGGCTCCTCGCCGAGAGCGTCGGCGTTCTCACCGCTGATGCGCGCAAGGCCGTGAGGAGTCATCACGGTGTAACTCCCTCCAAGCACCTGGCTGATGATAACGGTGGTTTCCTTGGGAAGGGATACGGATTCCCCGCCGGGAATAAGTACCGCTTCGCAGTCTCGACTTAAGATTCGGCGATTCTGATCTTCCATGGTCCGTCTTTCAGGGAATCCGGGAGACATGTTCACGGATTACGGTTCTAAGATTTTCGGCAATTTCTTCGTTTTTCAGTTTTCCGAGAACATCGTCGAAGAAACCAAAAACCAAAAGCTCCTTGGCGACCTTGTCGGAAATTCCACGTGCCTTGAGGTAGTAAAGCTGATTGTCGTCTATTTGACCGGAGGTGGCGCCATGACTGCATTTGACGTCATTTGCCAGAATTTCCAAACCGGGCAGGGCGTTGGCTTCGGCCGAGGTGCTGAGTAGGAGATTGCGATTTGTCTGGTAGGCATCGGTTTGTTGCGCATCCTCTTCCACCTTAATCAAGCCGGAGAAGATGGTTCGAGCGTCGTCGAACAGCGCGTTCTTGTAGAGCAGGTCCGAAACCGAATGCCCTTTAAAGTGGGTTTGCAGGGTCCGCTGGTCGAATTCCTGTTTTCCGGTGGCGACCGTTAATGACTGCATTTCCGTGTGAGCGCCTTCGCCCATTACCTGACTGTGGCTTTCGGTGCGCGCCTGCCGGCCTCCCGTATTGACATTCAGCGAGGTGATGAAGGCGTCTCTGAAGGCTTGGGTTGAGTTCAGGTGAAACGCCAGGCTCTGGCGACCCCAATCCTGCGCCGAAATGTAGGTTACCTTCGCTCCCGGACCGGCATAGAGGTCGTTGACTCCACAGATGTAGTTGCGTGCGGAGGAATCCTGGGCGGAAAAATAGTCGACCAGAGTGACCTTGCTGTGCTCGTCCGCGATCAGGAGCGTGTGAGGGAAAACGGCAACGCCGTCGGCCGCGGTCCAGTGGGAGGCGACAAGGGGGGCTTCGATTTCGACACCTTTGGGAACGTGGAGGAAGGTTCCGGCTGAGCAAAACGCTCCGTGGAGGGCGGAAAACTTTTCCGAACCGAGCTTAATCGGTTGGGCCATGAAGTGGCGTCGCAGGAGGTCCCCGTGTTCGCGCACGGCCTGCTCGATGGGCATCCAGATCACACCGAGTTCGGCGAGTTCTGACGCGATCGCGTCGTGACGGATCATGTGGTCGTTGGCAAAAACAATTCGCCCGGAGCGATGGCGGATCTGATCGGATCGATCGACGAACGAATCGGCCGTGGTTTTGTCCGGTCGGGTTTCACTGAACGAATAGCCGTCCAGGTCGAGCCCTCCGAGGCTGGCAAAACGCCAGTTTTCGTCTTTGCGGTGTGGCGCCGGAAGTTCCTGGAAACGCTGCCAGTTTTCTTTTTTCAGGTCCAGCCACCATTGCGGCAGGTCGACCCTTGAAGCCAGATGGGCGTCGAAGGCTTCCTGGCTGGCAATGTTCAGTTCTTTGGTGCGAGACAATGTGTTTGTGTTCAAGGCGTGTAAATCGGTTTTAGGTGAATCGCGTGCGCGGCACAACCGGGACGGTTTCGGATGGCCGCGGTTCCGGTTGTGGCCGGTCAGCCGACCGAGCCTTCCATCTCAAGGTCGATGAGGCGTTTCAGTTCAACGCTGTATTCCATGGGGAAATGCTGAGCCAGATCATTGATGAAGCCATTGACGCTGAGGCTCATGGCCTGCCCTTCGGTCATGCCGCGTTGCTGCATATAAAAGATCTGGTCGGCACTCACCTTGCTGACGCTGGCCTCGTGCTGGACGGAGTTGTGGTCGCCCCGCGTGGTGATCGCCGGATAGGTGTCCGTGCGGGAATTGGTGTTAATCAGCAAGGCATCGCACTCGGTGTTGTTCTTGCAGCCCTTCAGGTGTTTGGGCATGTTTACCAAACCTCGGTAGGTGGCGCGCCCTTGCCCGACACTGATGCTTTTCGAGATGATGTTACTAGTGGTTTCATCCGCCGCGTGAATCATCTTGGCTCCGGTATCCTGGTGCTGCCCGTCATTGGCCAGGGCGATGCTGAGAACCTCACCCCGTGCCCGGCGACCCTTGAGAATCACCCCGGGGTATTTCATGGTCAGGCGTGAGCCGATGTTGCAATCAATCCAGCGGATTTCTGCGTCCTCCTCGGCCAGTCCGCGTTTGGTAACGAGGTTGAAGACATTGTCGGACCAGTTCTGGACCGTGATGTATTGGATTTTGGCTCCCTTGAGCGCGACCAACTCCACCACCGCGCTATGAAGGGTTGCGGTGTCGAATTTGGGCGCCGTGCAGCCCTCCATGTAGGTGACCTCGGAGCCCTCGTCGGCGATGATCAGAGTTCGCTCGAACTGACCGAAATTCTGAGCATTGATACGGAAGTAGGCTTGGAGCGGGTGACTGACTTTCACTCCGGGCGGGACGTAGATGAAGCTGCCGCCGCTGAAGACAGCGCTGTTAAGGGCGCTGAACTTGTTGTCTCCGGTCGGAATCACCTTGCCGAACCACTTGCGGAAGATCTCAGGGTGTTCCTTCAGTCCCTCCGTGCTGCCGACAAAGATCACTCCTTGCTTGGCGGCGATTTCCTTGATGTTGGAGTAGGCCGCCTCGCTGTCGAATTGCGCCTCCACGCCGGCGAGGAACTTGCGTTCGTTTTCCGGGATCCCCAAACGCTCAAAGGTTGCTTTGACATCGTCCGGCACTTCGTCCCAACTGCGACTCGGCTTCCGGTCGCCCGCCAGGTAGTAGCGGATTTTGTCGAAGTCGATCGCCTCCAGGTCCCTCGAGGCCCAGTTCGTGGGCAGCGGTTTTTCGCGGAAGGTTTTCAGGGCCTTCATACGAAACTCGCGGATCCAGTCCGGCTCGTCCTTGACCTCGCACATGTAGTTGATGGTGTCTTCAGACAGACCGACACCGGCGTCGTACTTGTGCTTTTCCGGATAAACGAAATCCCCGATATCGGTTTTGATGTCGAGTTCGGGAGTGTTGGTGGTGCTCATGGAAATGCCTCTTCTTGTAATTGGTGTTAGCGCCCTCGCTCAGGCCTTGCCGGCGGGCTCGGCGAAAGCTTCTTTGATCCAGTCGTAGCCTTTTTCCTCCAGCTCGCGGGCGAGTTCTTTGCCGCCGCTTTTGACGATGGTGCCGTTCCACATGACATGGACGTGGTCGGGTACGATGTAGTCCAGGATTCGCTGGTAATGGGTGATGAGGAGGACTCCCAGGTTCGGACCTCGCAGCCGGTTGACCCCTTCGGAAACAATCCGCAGGGCGTCGATGTCGAGGCCGCTGTCGGTCTCGTCCATAATGGCGTAACTGGGCTCCAGCATCGCCATTTGCAGGATCTCATTCCGTTTCTTTTCGCCGCCGGAAAAGCCTTCGTTGACCGCCCGCGACGTAAACTTCCGGTCGATCTGCAGCAGGTCCATCTTTTCGTAAAGCGTTTTGTAAAACGAGACGGCGTCGAGTTCCTCGCCCTCTTCGAGGCGGGCCTGTCTGGCGGCGCGCAGGAAATTGGCGATGCTCACCCCGGGAATCTCGCTGGGGTATTGGAACGCCATAAAAAGGCCGCTGCGCGCGCGCTCATCCACCTCCATATCGAGAATGTTCTCCCCGTCCAGGAGCACCTCTCCGGAAGTGACTTCGTAGTCCGGGTGGCCGGCAAGTACTTTCGCCAGTGTGCTCTTTCCGGTTCCGTTCGGTCCCATAAGGGCATGCACTTCTCCGCGCGGAACGGTTAGGCTGAGGTTCCTGATGATTTGGGTCCCCTCGACGTTGACGCTCAGGTTTTTGATTTCCAGTTGTTTGCTCATGATTTGAAATAGTCCTTTTCAGGATTGTTGTTTGGCTCCGCACTCCGGACAGACTCCGCGAAGATTCACGTCCAGGTGGTCGACCCGAAATCCCTCGGGAAGCGCGAGCCCCAGATCGGCGGGCTGTCCGGAAGGCAGGTCGATGTCGTGCACCGAACCGCATTGGCGGCAATAGAAATGGCCGTGCTCCTTAAGATTGGCGCAGTAGCGGGTGGACTCGCGGTCGCGGTTGACCTGTCGCACCAAACCGCAATCCACCAGTTTTTCCAGGCAATTGTAAACGGTGGCAAGCGAAATGGTGGGCATGGTTCGTTTCACCCGGCTGAACACCTCGTCGGCGGTCGGGTGGTCCCGCTGGTCCATGAGAGTGTCGTAAACCGTCTGTCTTTGTCGGGTCATACGCAATCCGCTCCGGGACAGCGTGCGGTCCAGGACAGTCTGCCGTTGATTATTGATTCGGTTCACGATCCTGTACCTATCGGTGTTTTTGGATTAATATCAAGAATTATTCTAAAAAAGATGCTATTTTCTGTCCCCCCGGGTGATAAGGGGCTGCCCGGTGGGATCACATCAGCGTCACCGCCAGCTCCGCCAGCGGGCTTCGTTCGCCTTTAGTGAGTTTGACGTGAGAGGCCAGGGATTGATCGCGCAGTTTGTTTTTGGCGTAGACCAGGCCATTGGACTGAGAATCGACGTACGGATTGTCGATTTGGGTCGGGTCGCCGAGCAGAATGATCTTTGAGCCTTCGCTCATGCGGCTGACCACCGTCTTTACCTCGTGGGGCGTCAGTTGTTGGGCTTCGTCCAGGATGAAAAACCGCCGCGGAATGGAACGGCCGCGAATAAAGGTCAGCGCTTCGATTTCCAGCAGGCCGGAAGCGATCAGTTCCTGGTAAGGTTTGGGGTAAGCCGATCCACCATTCAGGGCGGAGCTGTCGGAGGAGGATTTTTTCTTGGCGTTTTTTTTGGGGCGCCGGGAAACCCGTTTGTCGGCGAACCCGGGATTCCGGTTCTCGTGCATCGGGTAGATCACGCTCAGGGCATCGTGATAGGGTTGCAGCCAAGGCGTCATCTTGTCATTGATATCTCCCGGCAGGTAGCCGATTTCCTTGCCCATGGAAATAACCGGCCGGGAAATACTGACGCCTTCGTAATGCTGTTGTCCCATCAAATGAAGCGCGCAGGCGGTGCTCACGATGGTTTTTCCGGTGCCCGCCTTGCCGTAGCAAGTGACCAGAGAGATATCGGGATCGAGCAGCGCATCCATCAGGAACTGTTGCTCCAGATTGCGGGGCTTTATCGCGATGCCGCCGGGGGGCTGGAGGTGACTCGGCAACGCGAGCCTCCGAAAGGAGGCGGCGCCGAGGTAGCGAGAGGGAAAAACACCGCCATCCGAGGTCTGCAACAAGGCGTACTCGTTGATCGCCATGCCGTTTACCCGGGTCGCCGGCAGGGTGATTTCGCCCTCGGATCCGAACCGTTGCATCTCATGCCTGCTGATTTCGATCGAGGAGTAAAAATCGTCTCCATTCTCTCCAAAACGCTCTTTTACCTTGTCGTTGAGGTAGTCCTCGGCGCGGAGATCGACCGCCAGGGCCTTGAGCAGCATGTTGATGTCCTTGGTCACCAGCGTGGCCGGTTTTCCCGAGGTCTCGGTGACGAAAAGCGTGCAGGCCAGAATACGATTATCCATCTTGGCCATGTCGGGAAAGACGGTCAGCAGGCGTTTCATGCCCGCGCTGTGTCGTTTGCGGCTCGTGTTTAAGAGGTATTTATTGACCAACACCGACAGTTTGCCGCCGGTGGGCAGGTCGGCGCCTTCCACCATCGATGCGGCGGTGGAGTCGCCGAAGCGCTTCTTGAGTTCGCGGTGCACATGCCGCGCGTTGCGCCCTTTTTCACTGGGATCGCTCTTGAACCGGTCAAGTTCTTCGAGCACTTCCACCGGGAGGATTACATGGTGTTCTTCAAACTTGTAGAGGGCGTGGGGATCATGCAGCAGAACGTTGGTGTCGAGGATGTAAGCCTTCGTTGAATTCATTAAGGGACGATGGATGCCGAAATGGATGGCGCTGATCGGCGTCCGTCAGGGCGAACCGCAGCGTGGATTCGTTGTACGAAAAAAGCGGCCGGAAATAAAGCGGAAAGCGGAGATTGTCAGACCGGGCGGGCGTCGGTCGGATTGACGACGTCCCTTGAAAACGGCAGCCTTCCTCCATGATCATCGATTGCCACGTTCACCTTTATCCGCCAGAAGTGGCCGTTGATCCGCGGGGGTGGTCGGCGTCTCGGGGTGAGCGTCACTGGGCCGAACTGGCGGCGCCGTTGTCCGGGCCGAGCCTGCAGGGGTGGCCGGATGTCGATACCCTCTTGGCCGACATGGATGCGGCCGGCGTGGAGCAGGCGGTGCTTTTGGGCTGGTACTGGGAGCATCAGGACACCTGCATCGAGCAAAATAACTGGCATCTCGAGTGGGTAAAACGGCATCCCGATCGTCTGCGGGCTTTCGCCACGGTCCAGCCGCGGGCCGGCGCAGCCGCGGCGGACGAACTGCAGCGCGCGGTCGAAGCCGGCCTCTGCGGGCTGGGCGAGCTTTCTCCTGCTGCTCAGGGCTTTTCCCTGGAGGACCCCGGGTGGATGGCGGTGGTGGAGCGGGCGGTCTCGCTGGAAGTGCCGGTTAACCTGCACGTCAACGAACCGGTAGGCCGTCGCCACCCGGGACGGTTGCAGGAATCACTCGACGACTTGGTCGGGCTCGCCGAGCGGTTCCCGAACCTCAAGCTGATTTTAGCTCACTGGGGGGGGCTGTTGCCATTTTTCGAGTTGAACCGGTGGGTGGGTGGTCGAATCCGTAATGTTTATTATGATACCGCGGCCAGCCCGCTTTTGTATGACAAGGAAATTTTTCGTGCCGTGATCGATCGGATTGGACCGGAGCGCGTGCTGTATGGTTCGGACTACCCGTTGCGCCTTTATCCCCGAGAACAGAGCGCGCCGGACTTCCGGAGGTTTCTGCGCGACATCGAATCGGCCGGGCTGACGGACGAGGAAAAACGTCTGGTACTCGGGCGGAACATGTGGGGGCTTCTGGGTGGGGGTGACCGATAATTCGTTCACTTCAGGGCCGAGCCGCACCTTCCCGGAGAACGACTCGCTGTTGGTGATAACGGGTCTTGACGCCGGTGATTGAGTTGGGCTGCGATGACGGGCTCAACCTCTCAACAGGGTCGCACCCCAGGTGAGGCCGGCGCCAAAGGCGACCAGAACGGCGTATTCTCCCGGGGCGATTCTACCTTGCGCCAGGACTTCGTCCAGGGCCAGCGGAACCGAGGCCGCGGAGGTGTTGCCGAGGCGGTCCAGATTGACGTGAAAACGATTCATCGGCACCTGCATCCGTTCCGACAGCATTTCAATGATGCGGGAATTGGCCTGGTGGGGTATTATGCAGGCCACACGCTCCAGGGGGACATCGTTTCGCGCCAGGATGTCCCGGGTCGCCTGTTCCATGATGCGGATGGCGATCTTGAATACTTCCCGGCCGTTCATTTTGAGGAAGTGGTGACCGGCGGCCAGCGAGGCCGCGCTGGCCGGAATGCGTGAACCGCCGCCCGGCATGTACAGGATGTTCGAGGCCGCGCCGTCAGCCCCGAGCCGGGTGTCCAGAACGCTCAGAGAGCCGCTGCCATGTTGTTCGCCCCGGCTCAAAACCGCCGCGCCGGCGCCGTCGCCGAACAGGACGCAGGTCGAGCGGTCGTTCCAGTCCAGGATGGAAGAGAGCTTTTCGGTGCCGATGATCAGGGCGTGCCGGAAGCGGCCGCTTTGCAGCATGGCGGTGGCGATTTCGGTGATGTAAATAAAGCCGGAACAGGCTGCTTCAACGTCGAAAGCGCAGACGTCCCGCATTCCCAGCCGTGTCTGCACCAGGCAGGCGGTCGAGGGGAAAGGCATGTCCGGAGTAATGGTGGCCACGATCACCAGATCGATATCCGCCGGGGACAGCCCGGCTTTCTCGATCGCCCTGGCTCCGGCCTGGACGGCCATGTCGGCAGCGGTTTCATCCGGGGCGGCGATTCGTCTTTCCCGGATCCCGGTGCGGGTGACAATCCACTCGTCACTCGTGTCCACCAGGTGGGTGAGCTCGTTGTTGGTCAGGACCTTCTCCGGGGTGTAGGCTCCGGTGGCGCGGATCGCCACGGTCTGGCGCGCGCCCTCGAGACGATCCGGCGCGGAGGAGGCGAGTTCGTCCGCCTGGGGTCCGGTGGGGAGTTGTGCGCTCATAGGATTGGCGAAGCTTCAGCCTGGCGCAGGGCTTCGTTGACCTCACGGATCTCGTCGAGCATATGGGTGTTCATGTCCTGAGCGATGATTTCCGTGCCGATGCGAATTGCGTTCATGATCGCTTCCCGGTTGCTCGATCCGTGGGCCTTGAGAATGTTTCCTCGCAGGCCGAGCAGGGGAGCCCCGCCATAATGGTCAGGGTTGAGTTGGGTTTTCATCGCCCGGAATGCACCCATGGAGAGCAGCGCACCCATTTTCCGGAGCGGGTTGCGGGTGATTTCCTCCTTAAGGTATTCCTTGAGCGCGTGGAAAAGCGATTCGCAGGTCTTCAGCACGATATTGCCCACAAAACCGTCGCATACCACCACATCGACATGATTCTGAAAGAGGTGAAAGCCTTCGATCGGACCCTGGTAATTGAACAGATGTGAGACCTTTTTCAGCAGGAGGTGAGTCTGGTGGGTGAGTTCGTTGCCCTTTCCCTCTTCGGTTCCGATGGTGAGCAGGCCGATTCGAGGGTCCTCGATGCCGAGCGCCACCTTCGAATAAATCTTGCCCAGAATCGCGTTGTGAACCAGGTGCTCCGGTCGCGCTTCCGGGTTGGCGCCGGCATCGATCAGCACAAAGTGGCACTCCTTGTTGGGAATGACCGTGGCCAGGGCCGGCCGGTCCACGCCTTCCATGACGCGCAGCTTGATCGTGCCGCCCGCCATGAGGCTGCCGGTGTTGCCGCAGCTGAGAAGCACCTTGGCCTGACCGGATTTCACCAGGTCGATCGCCCTGACCATGGACGAGTCCTTTTTCCGCTTCAGGGCTTGAAGCGGCTTATCGTTCATCTCGATGACTTCGGTGGCGTGGTGCACGCTCACCCGGGAGTCGTCGGCCAGGCCGGCCTTCCGGAGCAGAGGATCGAGGATCTCCTCGCGGCCCGTGAGGATCGTCCGCTCCATCTTGGGTACCCGCGAGTAGGCCAGCTTCAACGCTTCAACGACTTCCTCGGGTCCCAGATCTCCGCCCATGGCGTCGATGGCGATGGTCGTCGTGCCGGCCCCTTTATCCTCCATGGTGTGTCGGGGGGATATGCGGAATGGTCACCGCGGAAAGAATGGGAGGTGAATCAGGAAGCTTCAGGCTTCCATGTCGATGACCTGACGGCCGCGGTACATCCCGTTATTGGGGTTGACGCGGTGCGGCCGGAAGGTGGTTCCGTCAACGGTGTCTTTGGCGAGCTCTGGCGCCTTGAAACGGTTGGCGGCGCGGCGCTTGGCGCTTCTCGCTTTCGATTGCTTACGTTTTGGATTGGCCATGGTTTTGTGTAGGTTTGGAAAAGAGAAAGGACTTTTGCACTAGACGCAAAGGAAAAAGCATTACGTAGTGCATCATGGGGCGTCAAGCGATATTCGGGAAACGTTTTTAACGTTCAATTCCGGTCTGGACAAACGGGAACAGGGCGCGCTTGCTGAGAAAGTCCCGTTTGCGAGCCACCGGGAGAAGCTGTTCTATTATCAGAGGTTCAACTGCATCATGAGTGACACCATCGAATTACGAAACGCGGCGGAAAGGGTTGAGGCGGGGGCTGATTTGACGGCCGCCGAGGCCGCCGCCGCCGCCCGCGCTTTGGCGGCGCACGATGTCGAGGCCGGGTTGAAGGAGCGTTTTCTGATCGCTTTTGCCAACAAGGGTGAAACCGGCGTGGAAGTCGGTTGTTTTGCCGAGACCTTTCGCGTCTTGGCCCGGGATCCCGGCGTGTCCGAATGGGCGGGTCGGGCGATCGATGTGTGCGGCACCGGCGGCGACCGCCAGGGAACGTTTAATATCTCGACGACCGCGGCCCTGGTTCTGGCGGCGGCCGGAGTGCCGGTCTTTAAGCACGGGAACCGTTCCATCACCTCCAGTTGCGGAAGCGCGGACCTTTTGCAGGCGCTCGGGGTGCCGCTGGAGATGGATGAGGACCTGGCGCGCCGTTCCCTCGACACGTTGAATTTTGTTTTCTTTTTTGCTCCGGCCTACCATCCCGCGTTTAAGGAAATTATGCCTGTGCGCAAGGCACTGGCGGCCCGCGGCCAAAGGACGGTTTTTAATATTCTCGGCCCATTGATCAATCCCGGTCGGCCGGCCTTTCAATTTATGGGGGTTTTCGGTGACTCCTGGGTGTCGCCTCTGGCGGAGGCGCTCCATGCGATTGGACTGGAAGCCGGCTATGTGGCTCATGGCCGGTTGTCCGATGGGGCGGGTATGGATGAGATCTCCTGTGCCACCGAAAACCGGACGGCCGGATTCGGCCGTTTCCAGGGCGATGACCAGGTGTGGGGACCCGACCGTTACGGGCTGCCTGAATGTCAACCGTCCGAATTGGCCGGCGGAAATCTGAAAGACAATTTGCGACTGCTCCAGGCGATTTTCGACGGGGAGGCACCCGCCGGCCTGGTGAACTCGATCCTTCTCAACGCCGCCTTGGCCTTCAGCATTCAAGGGCGCGCGGGGTCGGTGGAGGAGGGGCTTGAGCTTGCCCGGGAAAATCTTCTCGGCGGGGCCGTGAGAGATTTTGTGAAAAAGGTGCAGTCATTTTACCAATAATGGGGAAGCGGAAGTATTTCGGGACCGACGGTGTGCGCGGTCGTTTTGGCGACCAATGGATCAATCCCGAGTTCGCCGTACGACTCGGTCGGGCGGCGGGTCGTTCGCTGGCGGGACAATGTCGGTCGTCGCGTCGTCCGGTCGTGGTGATCGGCCGGGATACCCGTGAATCGGGACCGGTCCTGGAAGCGGCGCTCGTTGAAGGCTTGATGGATTCGGGCACCGACGTGATCCGGTTGGGGGTGGCGCCGACTGCGGCGGTGGCGCTGGCTGTGCTGCACTACGGCGCCGACTTGGGAATTGTGGTGACGGCGTCCCACAATCCGGCCGACGACAACGGCATCAAGTTTTTTTCCGCTGAAGGCAGGAAACTGACCGATCAGGCGGAGGAGGACATCGAAAGATGGCTCGATGATCCCAGTCTCAACGAGGGAGCGGGCAGGACGGGACAGGTACGTGACGAACCGGATCTGGCCTTTTACGAGAAAAGGCTGGTCGGGTTGCTGCCTCCCGGCGCGCTCAAGGACTGGACGATTGTCCTGGATGCGGCCAATGGCGCCGGCTACCGCACCGCTCCCGGGGTGTTGCGAGCCTTGGGAGCGCGGGTCATCGCTTTGGGAGATTTGCCCGACGGACGCAATATCAACGACGGAGTGGGCAGTCAGCACCCGGAGTTCCTGGCCGCCCGGGTACGATTGGAAGGGGCCGATTTGGGGTTGGCCCTGGACGGAGACGGCGACCGGATCGTGGCTGTGGATGAAACCGGTGAGGTGGTTCCCGGGGATGCCTTGCTGGCCCTGCTGGCACTCCATGCGCTGGAAGCCGGAAAACTCGCACACCGCACGCTGGTCGCCACCGTGCATAGCAATCTGGGACTGGACGCCGCCTTGCGGGCGGCCGGAGGCAGCGTGGAGCGCACCGATGTCGGCGATCGCCACGTTCTGGCGCGTCTGGTCGAAGGCGGATTCAATCTCGGCGGAGAATCGTCCGGGCACATCATTTTCCCCGAAACCGCACCCGCCGGAGACGGCCTTCTGGCCGCGCTGAAGATTATCGAGGTTCTGTTGAGCTCGGCCGGTTCGCCGCGCCTGTCAAAACTGGCCGGCCGGTTTGTGGCGTTTCCGCAACAGAGCGCGGCGTTGAGGGTCAAAGACAAGCCGGACCTTGCGTCCTTGCCGCGGTTGAGCGCCGTCATGGCCCGCGCGGAGAAGGCACTCGGAGATCAAGGGCGGATCCTGGTGCGGTACTCCGGTACGGAACCCAAGATCCGATTGCTGGTGGAGGGTTCGGACATGGCGGAGATAAAACGTTGGATGGAGAGTTTACGCCACGCCGTGGCCGAGGACGGGCTCCTGTAGACGAGGTACCCCTTGCGGGATTTTTTTTAAATCTCACGTTTGACAAGGCGGACCCTCCAAGTCCTAAGGTTAGCGTCCAACTTTCTCAGGAGGGCCCATCGAATCGATGGTGGCCCGGTTGGACCGGGTACGGTGGGAATACCGGGTTTGCGTTGTCAGTCTAACTGTCGAGTGCCGGATGTTTTTTCGTTTTGACTCGCTGTCTCAATTGGTTAACAAGTATTCTTTTACACGGATTGATCGATCAAATGCCAGAAATAGCTCTCACATCTCTTAAGCCGCAATTTCAGAAACAGGTCGATATCGCTCGTCTCGCCGTTGAACGGGAGAATTACGAGTATGCTATCAAGATTTGTTTGAGCGTCCTCGAAAGGCATCCTGAGTGTCTTTCGGTCAGGAAGCTCTTGCGAGCCGCGCAGAAAAAACAATTTTCTACCAAGAACCGGCTGATGGCCAAGGCGATCGGCGGGCTTTCCTCCGCGCCGTTCATGATTACGGCTTCGAGCCAGGTGAAGAAGAACCCGGCCAAAGCCATGAACGCGGCGGAAAAGATGCTCAGCAGGGACCCGACCAATCTTTCCGCTTTGAAACTTCTGGCTGACGCCGCCAAATCGCACGGACTGCCGGCCACGCGGGTCTTCGCCCTGGAGGGAATCCGTGAGATTCAGCCCGACAACATCAAGACGCTCCTGGAAATCGGCGAGGCTTACATTGCCGCGGGCCAGGCGGACGCCGCGTTGAGCGCCGCCGAACGTATTTTGGAACTCAAACCCGGTCACGAGGCGGGACAGGCCATGATCAAGTCCGCATCGGTTGCCCAATCGATGCAAAAAGGCAAATGGGAAGAAGCGGGGTCCTATCGGGAGAAGCTTCGCGACGAGGGCCAGGCGATCGCATTGGAGCAGGAAGCAAAAGTGGTCAGTTCTGAGGACGCCTCCCAGGATATCATCAAGGTTACCCTCGGCAAAGTGGAGGCGGAACCGGAAAACCTCAACCACTACCGCAACCTGATCAAACAGTACGAGAAGGTCGGCAATTTCGACGAGGCCATCAAGTGGGTGGAAAAGGCCCAGGAGCTTCCTTCCGGTGCGGCTGATGCCAACTTGGAGCGGATCAAATCCGAGCTGAAAACCGGGCGGCTCGAACGTGAGATCGGGCTTTTAAGCCGTCAGATCAAGGACAATCCCGAGCAAAAGGAGGAGCTCGAAAAACAAATCGTATCTCTCCAGGAGGAACTCGACTCAGTGAAGCTGGAGGAAACCCGCTCCCTGGTGGAGCGCTACCCCAACGACTACGCAAATCGTTTCGAATTTGGCCGCCTTCTTTTCAAGAAGGGTGAGATCGACGCCGCTATCGAGCAGTTTCAGCTTTCGCAGCGCAACGCCAAGTACCGGGTGCAGTCGCTGGTTTATCTTGGGAATTGTTTCAAGCACAAGAAGCAGTACGACCTCGCGGTTCAGCAGTACGCCGCCGTCAAATCGGAGGTTTCCGGCATGAACGACCAGAAAAAAGAGGTCATTTACGAATTGGCCGAATGCTACGAAATCATGGGCAAAACCGAGGAAGCCATCGCCGAGTACAAAACGATTTACTCGGTGGACATCGGTTACCGCGATGTGGCCGAAAAGATCAATAAGTTTTACGCCGGAGGCGGATCATAGACATAGATCCTGGGATTTGGTCGGACTGATCCGTCTTATCGGGACTGTCCGGCAGCACCAGGGAACCCGGCGCTGCAACTTGCGGTCAAAAGAGGTGTTAATATTCATTGATCGGACCGAAGGTGTTTTCAGCTTCACCTTCGTCCCCTATTCATTCTAGTTAAACGCTTTTTTTCCAGCCTTCACCATGAGAAACCGTAATGACCTATTTTCCGCCGGTCGCGCCAAGCGCTCCGCCTTTACCCTGCTGGAGATCCTGATTGTGCTCGCCTTGGTGGGCTTGCTGGCCGGGGTTCTGATCAGTAATGTCGATAAAGTCTTCGGCGAAAGCCAGGTGGATATTGCCAAACACCAGGTTAACCAGGCTTTTCGGGTCCCTCTGACCTCGTACCGCATGCACATGGGCAGCTATCCATCCACCGATGAAGGCCTGGAGGCCCTGGTACGCGCTCCGGAAGGCAGGGGCGACCGTTGGCGCGGGCCTTATATCGATCGCGATGAGCTCTTGCGCGACCCATGGGGAAATCAATACCAGTATCGCTTTCCCGGACAACACAACGAAGGAAGCTACGACCTCTGGTCATTCGGACCCGACGGAGTGGACAGCGACCGGAATATCGGTAACTGGTAAGGATTTCGCCTGCGGCGAAATCCTAAGCGGGATGTATTGGCAGGGATAACTGTTAAGCCTGAAGAGATGAGATCTTCGAGTTCCGCGGTCGGTTTCTCTTCGGTCGCTCCGGATTTTGAGCGCGCCGCTTTGGATCGCTTTTTTCGTGTGGGACCTCGCTTCCCAAACCATTCCGACGAATCGTCTCCGCAGGCGATCACTTCGCTCCCACGCCCCTCGTCCCGCGCCCCACGCCCCACGCCCCACGCCCCTCGTCCCCCGTGCCCCCGCTCCGCCTTCACCCTCATCGAGATTCTGTTGGTGATCGCGGTAATGGCGTTGCTTTCCACACTGTTTATTACCGGGGTGGGGGTTTTGGCCAGCCGCGATGAACGAACTCTCGACGAGGTGTTCGAGCAGGCCATGAGGGAAGCTCGCTGGCTCGCGCTGGAAGGGGAGCGTCCGGTGATCCTGGGGTTCGACAATGAGAAAAAGGTCTTTTACCTGACCCGGCAGAGCGGTGGAGAAAGGCTTCACGAATACCCCATCGACCGAAACGCTTCCGTCCGTTTCCTCAAGCAGCGCCCGCGGGCGACTTATGTGCTCATTCGCGGAGAGCTGGTGCAGACCGAGCCGGTCGAACAGGTGACCTTTTTTCCCGATGGAAGCAGTATTCCTTTCACCGTCGAACTACACTACGGTTACGAACGGCGCACATATGTCGTGGACCCGTGGACCGGAGCCCCGCTGCCGGAGGACTGAACCCGACCCGCCGCCTCATAAATCGATTGGTTTCAGCAAAAAAAGTCTTGCAGTTTGCCGGCGCCGCCGTAGGTTATCTATAGAAATCCTCGAAATACCACGAATGACGCCATTTTCCCGCCAGGATCTGATCGCGAACGAAAATGGAGCAGGCTTATTGTCCGCTCCGGATTCGGCTGGCTTCGATTGCGGCTCTCCCTCCTCCCAACGGTGGGGTGCCCGATCGGAAGTGATAGGTTCCAGCAGGAGAAGCCGGTCGATTCCGTGGCGATTTAAGGGATTTTACGGCTTGACAGTCGATCTTGGTTCGATTTAAACCAAAAACTCAGCAATAAATTAGGTCAAACCCCCTAATCAGGAAGGAAAAATATGAAGATAAAAGCTAGCTTACTCGCAGGATTGGTCGCCTCAGCCCCCTTCGCTTTCGCGCAGGACGTCGAGGTGGCTACGGATCCGGTGGGATATGTGTCCGTTAACCTGTTGGCCGCCTCCGATACGCGGATCTCGGTGCCGATGCATCGTGCTCCGGTGTTTCAAGGGATTCCGGTCAGCGTAGACGGTTCCAACATTAACTTTGCTGAAGGGACTGGAATCCAACCCGAGAATCCGGCCTACTTCATCGCTGTCCGTTCCGGTGCACTGGCCGGAACACGTGCGACCGTCGTCGGCGTTGATAATGGAGGGGACACTCTGGTTGTTGAGAGTGGCGTAGATCTCAGTGGACTTGCCACCGGCGAAGGTGGTGATGCCGTTCAGTTGATCCCTCATTGGACCCTCGCGACCCTATTCCCGGGCTTCCCCAATGAAACCGAAATTTTCGTGTTTGATCGTGGACCCGACGCGGGAGTCAATGTTGCTCCTTCCGGAATTTTCACCTTCTTTGATGGGGATTGGTATGATGCTGATTTTGCGATCTCAAATGATCACACGATTATGCTGGATGAGTCGTTTATCGTTCGTGACGCATCGGGTGAAAGCTTTTCAGCGGTAATCGCCGGGTCAGTGCCAATGTTTCCTGTACGTGACCCGTTGAGTACCGTTGCTGCGGATGCCCAGCAGGATATTTCGATTGGATTTGCGGTTCCCGCGCCCATCCGTTTGGGTGATGTCCTTGGTGCGCAAGACAACGATGAACTGTTTATCCCGAGCAACACCGAAGCAGGTATCAACAAGGCTCCGGCCGAAATTCTGACTGCGTTTGAAGGTGATTGGTACGACCAGGATTTCAATATCGCCAATGATCGTGAGTTGGAGCCCGGCCTCGGATTTGTCTATCGCAAAGCTGCGACCCCCGCTCCGCAAACCGACGTGTTGGTCTTCACTCCCAGCTACCTTTCTAACGATTGAGGCCCAACGTAATTTGCTCTCTAACGAATCGATCAACGAAAAGTCTAATATAATAAGGAAAAATAAATGACTAACATTAAGAAAGTTAAACTGTTTGGAATCGCGTCTCTCGCGTGTCTGGCCTCTTCAGCCTTGGTGGGGCAAACGGTCTCGCTGCAAATTAACACCCCTAATTTTGCAGATAGCGGGGGAAATCTGATTGAGAATGGTACGCCTTGGGGTGTGATCTTTGACGTTACTGGTGAAGCTTTTGCCGGATCATCCGGGGGAGTGAATCTGGGTTTGACACCGTTTAGCACTGCAATGAACGTGAGTTCCCGCCCGGATGCGTTCCTTTCGAGTGAATCATTTGGTGATTCGAATTTAGCCTTGGTTTGGACGCACCAAAGCATCAGTATTGGGTTTGGTCCCAATGCTGGTTCGGGCGCCTTGGGTACTGCAAGTGAAGTTCGTCACCAGTCAGGCACCGGATTGGTGGCATCAAACGCGCAGTTCGGAGTCATATGGTTCCCCGGTTTGTCCATGGGTGATACACCCTCAGCTGGGGACTCTTATGGTTTCTACACCAATCCTAATCTCACCATGCCGAACCCTGGAGATGTGATCAACTACAGTCCGTTTATCGACAATGCTACGATCAAAACGGCTGAGTACACCGTCGTTCCTGAGCCCTCCACTTATGCCGCGATCTTCGGCTTTGGAGTGCTGTTGTTCGTGTTCCTGCGTCGGCGCTTTAAGAAGTAAGCTGATTGTAAGCTAGCTTTTTCCTGAAAGAACCCCTCTCTGCTTGACGGAGAGGGGTTCTTCATGTTTTGGGATTTTGCTCTCGGCAATCGGAGATGGGTTAGGCGAAATGGCTCTCGGTTAAGGCGGTGCATCGTTTTATGAAACAAAGAATACAGCGGAAATTGGGCTCACACGGAGGCACAAAGACACGGAGTTTTTTACAGGACCACCTCCGTGAGCTCCGTGGCTCCGTGTGAGAACCTTCACCGTTCAGCAACGCTCAAAACCGGGCGTTATTTTTGGTTAACTTACCACAGTTGGACAACGCTCCTTCGGTCAATGAGCTTAACCCAGTGCCATTCGGGTTAGGCGTGAGTCGATAATCCTGCGGATTCCCAGGACCCCTGGGTGGGCACAACGGCGGGGAGCTTTGCACGTGGAAACCAAAGGCGGAACAGAGGAAAGAGGCAGGTTCCAAAAAATCGCGTGAACCATTCGGAATGAAATTCATCGCCACGGAAATTCCGGCAGCAACGTTTTCCAGAATTGAGTTGAAGAGCGACTCAGGAACGGTAGAGTGTCGGTTAACACACTCACCTAGCTAAACTTTGGTATGCCAGTCAGACCTTCACCCACGGTGCGCGAGCCGTCTGCCGTTCGTTATATCAAAAAGATGCTCATTCGTTTCGGCTTGGCGCAAAAGCTCAAGCACCGGAATGGGGTCGTCTTTTTTCGCTTACTCTGGAAGCGCATTGGGCTGCTGCTGGCGGCGATGCTTGTTGTGGGGTACAGCGTACTGGTGGCGGGAGCGTATTATTTTATCAAATACGAGCGGGATTTTGCCGAGATCAAATATTTTGATTTGTACTTCCCGCATCGTTGGGACAATTACCGGGTGTCGCGCGGGGATTATTATATCGAGCGGGCGCAACGTCTCCTGGATGGCCAGGAAGAGGATGGGCATCCTTTCCTGCTGCTGCGCAGTGGGGTGAGCCTTTCCCCTGAGAACCGGGATGGGCGTCTGGCCCTGGCTCGATTCTACGAACAGATCGGACAGCGGTCCAGCGGCATCCGGGTGCTGGAAAGTCGATACGAAGACTACACCGACGATATCGAATACCTGCAGACCTACTTTATGATGCTGTTTAACGATTTCCAGGATGATCGGGTGATCGAACTGGGAGAGCGGTTGCTGGAAGCGGCATACGAAGGTTCCGACCGTCGTGATCACATGATCGCCACCGCAGTGGCGACCGCCTACTTTCATCGGGGCGATTCGGACCGTGCGGAGTCCTTCATTCAGGAGTATGATCTGACGACCGCAAAGGATGGGTTTCTGCTGCAAACCCGCATCGATTGGGACCGAGGTGAGGAGAGCGCGGCGCTGAGTCGTCTTCAGGCGATGGTCGATCAGGGTACGGTCGATCATGATGTCTTTCTCGTTCTGGTGGAGTTCTTGTTGGAGGCGGGATACGAAGACCGGGCCTCGCGTACAGCGCTGCTCCGTCACTTAAACGATCCTTTGAGTCACGAACCCCTAATCGGATTGCTCCAGATTCATCACCAACTGGGTGACGCGGAGGCGTTTCGCGAGGATACGGAAACCTTTTTCTCCCAGTTCGGTCGTGAGGAGGCCGCCATGCATCATCTGGCCGCGGTGGCCGGGTACTGGGGGTATTATGACCTCGCGGAGCGGATTTATCGGCATTGCCGGGAAAGGGGTATGAATCTTGAGGGACCGGCCTACCATTGGGTCGAATCGCTGGTGGTGGCGGGTCGCTACCGGAGGGCCCTTGAAGTGGTGGAGAATTGGGATGAAACCCCTTCCCGTTGGGAGCGGGGTTACGCGGTGCCGCTTCAGACGCAGTTAACGGTGGCCCAATTCGGCGCCGGGAACCGTGGGGAGGGGCAGTTGTTAATCAGCGAGCTTTTCGGTTCCGGTTTTGTGCGCCCCGACCATCTGACGGTGATGGCTGTCCGCCTGGTGGAGATGGGTGAAGACAGTCAGGCGCGACGCGTTCTCCGGCATGTGAGTAACAATTTCCCGCATTTCCAACCGGCGCTTTCCCAATTGATCGAGCTCGACATCGATACCGGTACCCGTGGTGAAATGCTGGCCAACGTGCAGCGCTACATCACTATGCGACAACCCTCGGCGGGTGTCTTGCGCCGGGCTTACGCTTATATTGGAAGTGACCTGTTTCTTTTTGAGGCGGATCGTGAGGAGGTGTTGCATTCCCTGGAGTCGGTTCTGGGAGAGACCTGATCGGCTCATTTATCGCTCGGGTTCAAGAACCCCTGCAACTCCCGGACGGTGGCGGTGTTTTATCGTACGGAACTTCAGGCTCGCTAATAAGGACCTAAAGTTTGCTTCGTTTTTCGTCCATGCACGCTCGAAACCACCAACTCGCTAACGATCGTCCGGCAACCGCCTTCACTTTGGTGGAGGTGATGGTCGCTTTGGCGATTTTCGGCATGGCGGTGGTGGTGCTTGGGGCGGCTTATATCAACGTGCTTAACGGGTACGACGCCATCCGTAAGGATCAGGTGCGGGACGAGGAGCTGGCATTTGTTTTCGCCCGGATAATGGCCCACCAGGTGCGTGAGGATTTTGAGGCCGGCGGAACCGTGGATACTCTGCACGCCGGACGTTTTTCCTGGATCGCCCGGCTCGAGCGGACCGGAGTGGCTGATCTCTTCGATGCGGAGATCACTGTGACTCTCCCGGAACGCGAAGTCGGTGGACGACGTGGCGAATTGACCAAACGGGCGCTGATCTATCGTCCCGGCTGGGAAGAGGCGGCGGAACGTGACCGCTTGCGCCAGGAGACCAGGGAACGGCTTGAGGATAGCCGCACTGAGAGGCAAGGGAATGTCTAGGAACGGAATATCGGCCATAGGCCTTGCCCCGCCGTCCCGGAAGGTCCTTGGATCAAGACGGCCGAGGTCCGGTTTTACGCTGATCGAAACGCTCCTCGCTCTGTCGCTGGCCGCGGTGGTCCTGGTGGCGGTCAATATGTTTGTTTTCTCCATGGGGGAACTGTGGGGGAGGGGTGGCGACGACCGTTTGTTTGAACGGCACGTCAACGGAGTCACCCGCTTTCTGCAAAGCAACATGCAAATGGCGACGGTGGAAATGCGCGCCCAAACCGAGGAGGCGGAAAACGGCGGAATCCTTTCTCCGGTGTATCTGGCGACGATTCCGGCGGATCGGGGTTTCGGGGAGTCCTACATCGCCTTCGAACTGCTGGAGAGTCCGGGAATTCTCTTGTGGCCCGAGTCGCCGTTGCCGTTTGTGGTCTGTTACCTCGAGTTTTCCCCGCAGAATGGCCTGTCGTTGCTCTGGCACTCACGGCTGGAAGAGAATTTCGAGGAGGACGAACCGCGCAGCACCCTCCTGTCCCCCTTTGCCAGGGAAGTGGTTTACGAATACTACGATTGGGAGACCGAGACCTGGAGCGAGCGGCGGGATTTCGACCGTGACGAGGACGGTGAGGATCTGCTGCCCGACCGAATCCGCATCCGGTTTGCAACGGACAGAATGGAAACCGAGCGAATCATTACCCTGTCCGCCCAGTTCCGCGGTGTGTTCTCCGCCGCCATACAGCGATGAATCCGACCGTGTACAATTTCAGGAAAAGTGAGGGTGCAGGCCGACTACTAGGCCCGGGCCGGGGTTTGCCCGGATCCGGAGGCGTCCACTCGAAGGCCGGCGCGGTCCTGGTCTTTACCCTGATCATGATTTTTCTCGCCGCGGTGGCTCTGTTCCTCTTCATCGAAAAAGCGATTTATGAGATCCGGACCGAAGCCGTGCATGCTGAACGCGACCGGTTGCGTCCTGATGCCGTGGCCGTTCTGGAGACGGTCATGGCGGTCCTCCATGACGTTTACGAAATCGACGGAAACCTGTACGATCCTCGTCAGGGGTGGTCTGATCCCTTGGAATATGCCGGAGTCACTATGCCCGAGGGCATGAATGTCACTATCACCTTTCGCGACGAGCACGGGAAGCTGCCACTCGCCGGTATGGATCGTGAACGCCTGATCCTGCTGTTTGAGCATCTCGACTTCGAACCCACCGAGTTGGAGGACTTGGCCGACGCGCTGCTTGCCTGGGTGGATGAGAGTTACGATCAGGGCCGCGTGGTCAGCGGATTTTCCGGATACGATCGGGGTGATTTGCCTTATCGCGCCAGTTATCAGCCGCTTAGAAGCCTGCATGAGTTGGCCGCGATCGAGGGATTCAGGGATTACCTCTTCGATTCCGGCGGTGTACCCAACGACCGGTTCTACCGTCTCGCCGAGGTGGTATCTCTGCGCAACTTCGCACAAGTGAACGTCAATAGCGCCTCGGAAACCGTCCTGCGCGTTTGGGGGAACTACAGTGATGCGGATCAGTTGCGTTCGGCCGACGCGTTTCGGGACGAAGCCTTGAGGCCGCAGCGTACCTATTTTGAAAACCTCGCCGAGGCCAATGCCGAGTTGGGCCTGGACCTTCCGGGCGGGCAGTTCGGGACGGCCATCCGCTACCTGCGGGTAAACGTTCAGGTGTCCTATGGCGGGTTGCAACATCGGTTGAGCGCCGTTCTGGACCTGAATCAACCAGCCGCTTTGCCGGCGGTCGAAACCCCGAGTGGGACGGCCAACGGGGCGACGGGAGGCCGGACGGCTCAGGGCGCCGCGGAATCAACCTCTTTTAGCGATCACGTGCTCCAAAGTTTTCCGTTTACAATCGTGGAACTTCGGGAGAATGCTTCTATAGTGCACTAATTGACATGGAGTTCTTGGAAAAAGTCCTTTCGGTGGATACCTTGGACAAAAAACCATCGGTGGTTTTTTTACCCGGCCACCTCTTTTTTGTGAAGGCGCTGGAGCTTCCAGAGGGAATGGAGCGCTCCGAGCTGAATTCGTTTATCGAGATCTCCCTGGAGGAACAGGCGCCTTTCCCACTGCATCAGCTTTTTTATGGGGCTTACCATTTGGACGGCTCCAATCGGGTGCTGGTTTACGCGGCCTATCATAAACGATTCACTCCGGGGGAGAAGGATCTTTGGGAGGACGCCGATCTGGTGGTGCCCGATTTTGTCAGCGTTTTCGGCCTGGCGCCCACTCAGGCAGCGATCTGCGTTCTTCGCCAGGAGGGGTCGGTCACCCTCGTTTATTTCGATGGTCAGAACCCGGTTCCGGCAAAAATCGCTTCCCGCGGGTTTGATCCGGAAACGGCTCCCGAAGACGAACGGCGGATGATCGACGAGTTGATCGCCGGGTTTGAATTGGGGGGGCGGCGCCCTCCGGTGCGGTTTTTCCGCCGCGAAGGTGAAGTCACCCGGCACGGGGGATCGGTTCACTTTCCAGTGGTCGCGATCGAAGCCGACGGCAGGCCGGCGAGCGCCTCGTCGACGGAGAAGTCCTCACTGGATCGGACGGTGGTTTCGGCGCTCGATGTCCGGGAGAAAGCCTTTTTGGCGGAGAAGCGAAAAGCCGCCACCCGCGATGCCTGGCTTTGGCGTTCGGTGGTGGGTATCGCTGCATTGATCCTGCTGCTGGGCGTCGGCGAAGGCTTCCTTTACGCCGCCGGTTCCCTGCTGGCGAGTCGTGAAGAGTTGGTCGAAGCGCGAACCGAACAAGTGGCGCGCATCCAGGAACAATTGGAACTGGCCCAACGGATGGAGGAGCTCGGCGAGAACCGGTTGCTGCCTTTCGAAATGCTGGCGATCCTCAACGAGCACCGTCCGTCGTCCATGCATTTCCTGGCGACAAGAACCGAGGGCTGGAACGGTCTGATCGCCAACGTGGTCACCTCGAACACTCGCGACGTGAACGAATACGAGAACGCTCTTTTGAATTCCGGCAATTTCGAAAGCGTGGTCATCCGCAACCAGCAGGTCCGGGACGGGCAAACCACCTTCCTGCTTGAGACCACCTTCAATCGAAATGCGCTCATGGCGGCGGCGCCCGTGGCGCAGACCTCACCGTCCGGTCGGCGCGGGGGGCCTGTGGCCGCGACGACCGGTGACAACGTAAGGGAGGGGGGACGATGAAATCGCTTTTCCTGAGCAGAAGTTTCCGGGAAAAGGCCATGCTGGTGCTATTCCTCCTGGCGATTGTGGTGGTTTGGGCGAACAGCCTGGCCGATCGGGGAGGGGTGATATCCAATGAATACTCCTCTTTTGGCCTTCTGTTGGAGGAACAGGATATTATCCTCGACAGCGAGGAGGAAATCCAGGCGCGCATGTTGGCCGGGGTGGAAAACCTCGAGCCGCAACGCATTCTCAGTGGTACCCGGTTGGTGAGTGAGCTCGACTCCATGGCCCAGCGTCGCCAGTTGAGCCGGGAGATCAATCCCCCGCGAAGCAGCCAGGGAGCGGTTTTTACCTTCCATTCCGTCAATATGACCATTCGCCAGGCCAATATTGGCGCCCTTATGGCATTAGCCGACGATATTCAGGCCCGTGCCCCCTATATGGGTCTGGATTCGCTGGTTCTGAGAGCCGATCAGAATAACCCGCACCAACTGGTTGCCGAGTTCTCCATTTCTTCGGTCGAATTGGCCAATTGAACTCCGCACTTTTGGACTAAGGCCTCTGATTTTGCTCCACCCTGTTAATTTCCAAGAGTCACCGTTCTCAACCAAGTAAAGTTTGTTATGTATTTTCGCAGAATCCTACTCTCGTTTTTATCGTTTTCCTTTGCCGCGCTTGTTTGGGCGCAGGATGTGGATGAATTCGACGACTTTGATGAATTCGACGATTTCGACGATTTCCCGGGTTTGTTCGAAGATGAGTTCAATGACGACTTCGATTCCCCGACCGAGCCTGCGCCGGTGATCGATCAGATTGTTTTTCGCGACCTCGGCCTGGACCAGGTGCTGACCTTTCTGGAGCGACTCACGGGTCGATCCATTATTCGGCCGCAACAGCTCCCCGCCGCCGCGATAACCTTCGACAGCCAGCGTCCGTTCACCATTGATGAAGCGATTCTGGCCATTGAAAGCCTCCTGAGTATCAACGGGATTACGGTCGTGCCCCTGGGGGAATATTTCCTCAAGGTCATTCCGGCGGCGCAGACCCAACAGCACGCGCCGGAACTGATCCTGGATCCGGCTCTCAGTCTCAGCCCCAGCGGCCGGGTGGTCAGCCGTTTGTTCCGGCTGGAGTTCCTGCAGATCGAAGAATTCGCCGCGAGGATTCAACCGATCCTCACCCCTCAGATCGGGACAATGATCCCGTTTGAGAAGGCCAATTCTCTTCTGGTGACCGAAACCGTCAGCAACCTGCAGCGGATCGAAACCATCCTCGCCGCGGTGGACCGGCCGGTTACGACGGCTTTGGAAACACGGTTTTTCAATATTCGCTACGCTCAGGCACAGGATGTGGCCACCCGGTTGACCAACCTGACCCAGGGGGCTCTCCAACGACAGGTCAGTTCCAGCACCCTGATCGTCGCCGAGGAGCGTACCAACCAGCTCATCGTCATCACCGATCCGCGCAATATGGCGTTCTTCGCGGAGTTTGTTGAGCGGGTCGACATTCAGACCGAGCCTCGCACCCGCAATGAGGTCATTCAACTCAAGCACGCCGATGCCGAGGAGGTGGCCAGCCTTTTGAGTCAACTGGTTTCCACCCAGCTCAGCCAAACCGCCCAGCAGGCGCGGCCGACGATGAACGGCGCGCCGGCCCAGCAGCCGGCCGCTCAGCCGACTCCCGAAACACCAGCCAATGGGGAAGCGCCTCCCCAGCCGGAAACCATTCCGCCGGAGGTGCAGGCGATTGCCGAGGACATGGTGGAGGAAATGGGATCGGAGTTCAGCAGCCTGTTGACTATTCTACCCGACGAACGCACCAATTCCCTGGTTGTTTCCGGCACCATTAACGATCTTAACCTGATCGAAGCCTTGGTGTCCAAGATCGATGTGCTGCTCGCGCAGGTGTTTATCGAGGTGGTGATCGCGGAAGTCAGCCTCAGCAATGAGCGAGTGCGGGGGATCGACACCTTCGGCTTCGAGTACAATAGCAGTGGCAGCGGCTCGTTCGGGTTTGGCGCACCCGGGATTGACGGGCGCGGGTTTGATTTCGGATTCGCCGGCACGCTTTCGGATTACACCATCGATGGAATCATCGGCATCGCCCAGAGCAAAACCGAGATCGACATCCTTTCGGTTCCCAGCATCACCACCACCCATAACCGGGAAGCACGGATTATTGTTGGTGAGGCTCGTCCCATCGTGACGTCGTCGGTGCAGGATACCGGGGTTACCGGGTTTCGCTCGCAGGTCACTTTCCGTGATATCGGTATCGAGCTCACCGTGACACCGTTGATTGGTATCGACGGGGTGATCCAACTGGAAATCGAGCAGCTGGTTGACAATGTCATCGATCAGGTGGAGGTTGGAGGGAACCTGCAGCCGGTAATCGGTCGAAAGGAGGCGACTTCGTTTGTGAGTGTGGCTGACGGGGATGTTGTGGTGTTGGGCGGATTGCAGAGTGAGGAATTGATCGAAACCCATCGCCGGATGGCGCTTCTCGGGTCGATTCCTCTGGTGGGCCGGCTTTTTTCCCCTACCAGGGCTTCGTCCCAGAAAACGGAATTGCTGCTCTTTATCCGGCCCACTGTTATGCCCGCCATCGACGACACCCGGATTCACGCGCGGCAACGTATTGATGCAATGTCGCAGCGGGACCGGATCAACGAACTGGTCGAGCGGCACACGCGGGTCCGTCCGATCCATGATCAGGATCCTCTGATTCCGGCACAGCGTTCTTCTCGGGTTTTTGATTAAGGAGGTAAACCATGAAATCATCAGTATTATCCTATCTTGTTCCAGGTAACAGATTCGTTCCTGTGGTTACGGGCATTGCACTGGTCCTGTCCATTTCCGGCGCTGAGGCTAATGCCGACCGCGGTTCGCTCATTGAAAACTCACCTTTTGTTTGGGAGGGCTACGTGCCGCCTGAAGACCGGCGCCCGCAACGTGAGACGCCTCCCCCCGCGCCCGAGGACGAGCCTCTGGATCGTCTTGAATTGCGCGGCATCATCGTTATGGGCGGAGAAACCCGGGTCAGTTTTTTCCATCCCGACAACCAGGAGGGATTCTGGCTGCCCCTGGATGGCAGTGAAGGCGGATACACCCTGGTGAATTTCGACGGAGGGGACTCCGTCACCGTTCGCCGCGGAGACCGGGAGCGGTCCATTACGTTAAAGGAAGCCCAGGTGGGTGAAATCCCCCGCCAGCAGGCCCGCGGTCAACAGGGTGGGCGCCAGCAGCAGCCGCAGCAGCAGGCCCGGCCGGCTAACGCCCAACAAAGCGATGAGGAACTGCGGCGGGCCGCTGAGGAATTGCGCCGCAGGCGGGCCCTGCGTCAGTAGAATTGTCTAACGGTTACGCACGGATTCATACCGCCTATGTTAGTGAATGAACGACAGAGCTGCCTGGGTCAGCTGAGCGAAGAGCAGCGCACCGAATTGCTGGGCTTGCCGCGCGAGAAACGGATGGCGGCTCTGGCCGGTTTCCTGGGCGATGAGGAAGAGCAGGTGCTGGAGCGACTGGCTTCCGAAACCGATCTTCCCTTGGCCGCGTCCGCCGAGTTCGATCGCGCTGCGATCGGAGAATTACCCGCCCGTCTCCTGCATGAGTTCAAGTGCGTGCCCGTCCGGGCGAGTGAAAACGGCGCCTTGCACCTGACCACCCTCTGGCCGCCGGAACCCGGGATGGACGACTGGATTTACGCCGTCTCCGGACGTCGTCCGGTGTGGAGCCTGGCGCCCGCCGAGAAAGTCGCCGACTACCTGACGCAACACCTTGGGGTGGGATTCGACAGCCTCGACGATGCCGCTTTGGATGAGCTCGACGAGCAGGTGGCGGAACAGGAGTCTGACGAGGACGAGACCGCCACCATCGTGCGTTTTGTCAACGACGTGGTCAGTCAGGCGGTGCGGGACGGGGCGACCGACATCCATGTCGAACCTCAGGAAGAGGAATTGCGGATCCGCTACCGGGTCGACGGCATGCTGGTTTCCGTTCCGGTGCCGGAGAATCTCCGGCGCTTTCAGGATGCCATCATCGCCCGCATCAAAATCATGTCCCGCCTGAACATCTCCGAACGCCGGCTGCCGCAGGATGGCCGGATCAACTTTCGGGTCGGCGAGAACGTGCTCGATATCCGTGTGTCCACCGTCCCCACCATGTACGGGGAAAGCGTCAGTCTCCGACTTCTCAACAAGAAGTCGCTTCCCTTCACCATGGAAGAGATCGGCCTTCTGCCGCGCGACCAGCAGATTATCGACCGCGTGTTGGTCATGCCGCACGGCATTATTCTGGTCACCGGTCCCACCGGTTCCGGGAAGTCGACGTCTCTCAACGCGTTTATTCGTCAAATCAACTCACCGGAAAAACGAATTATCACCATCGAGGATCCGGTGGAGTACGAAGTCCCCGGCGTCAACCAGATGCAGGTGCGGCCGGAGATCGGGCTGGAGTTCGCCGACGCGTTGCGGCACGTCCTTCGTCAGGACCCCGACGTGATCATGGTCGGCGAAATCCGCGACCGGGATACCGCCGATATCGCGATTCGCGCCTCACTCACCGGGCACTTGGTATTCAGCACCCTGCACACCAACGACGCCCCCGGCGCCTTGACTCGTCTCATCGATATGGGCATCGAGCCGTTCCTGGTGGCTTCCGCGGTGGAGATGGTGATCGCCCAGCGTCTGATTCGACGCCTGTGCAAGTCCTGCTTGCGTATGGAGAGAATCGACCCGACCGAACTCCGGGGTAAGTTGGCCTTGCTCAAGGTCGACTTCCAAGTGGCTGAAGGAGTCGAGGAACTGGCCGTTTCTCCGGGATGCCAGCGGTGCCGCCAAACCGGTTTCAAAGGACGTTTGGGCATTTTCGAAGTTTTGCGTGTGAATGAAACCTTGCACGAACTGATCGTGACCGGGCAGTCGGCCCGCGCGATTCGGAAGCGTGCCGTGGAGCATGGAATGCGTGATCTCGCCCTCTGCGGATGGGAACAGGTCAAGCTGCGAAACACGACCATGGAGGAAGTCCTCCGGGTGACTGCCGCCGACTGATGCCGCGGTTTCAATACACAGCCCGCAACGCCGGCGGTACGCTGGTGAAAGGCGATCTGGATGCCGCCAGTCGCCGGGAAGCCATTCGTCAGATCGGTTTGCGCAATCTCTATCCGGTCTCGATTTCCGATGGCGGCGGAGCGACGACGCGAAAGGCGCCCGCCCGGAAACCCAAAGCGGCCGGACGTGAGAAATCCAGTGAGCCGTCCTCCAGGGCAGGCGCCAAGGAGAAGAAAAATTCCCGTCCCCTTTTTGGCGGCTCCAAGCTGTCGCCCCGGCACGCGTTGCCTTTCCTGCGATCTCTGTCCGAACTCATTTCCAGCGGAATGCCGGTGGGGGACGCGGTTCGGCTGCTGAGTGTTCGGCTGAAGGATCCGCAGCTTCGTCAATTGGCGACGAGCCTATGGGAGAATATCAGTTCGGGCCAGTCCATCTCTGATGCCGTGGCGGAAGCGCCGGAGGTCTTCGAGGAATCCACCGTTCACCTGATCCGGGCGGGGGAGGCCACGGGGAACCTGGAGGAAATTCTGCGCCGGTTGGTCGCCTACCACGAGAACCGCAACGCGCTTCGCGGCAAGGTCGTCAATGCATTGGCCTACCCGCTTTTCATCATTCTGGTGGCGGTGGGGGTGATCCTGTTTTTCATCTACTTTCTCTTTCCCCGCATGGAGACGCTCTTCGACTCGCTGGGTGGGGAGATTCCCGCCGCCACGCAGTTGTTGATCGACGGATCCGAATTCCTGATGTCCTACGGTCTGTTCATTCTGGTGGCCGTGATCCTGGTGGTGCTGGGGATATGGCAGTGGTATGGCACCCAGTCGGGCCGTCTGCGCATCGACGAGTGGTTGTTAAAAGTGCCCGGAGTGCGCGATTTTATTATCGTGAACGACGTCCTGCAAATGAGTCAGACCCTGGGGGCGCTGTTGGAAAACGGGGTGACCACGGTGGAGGCGCTCAAAATGACGGAGAACGTGCTGAACAATCGCCGGATCCGGGGGTCCTTCAACGAGGCCCGGGGAATGGTGGTCGAGGGCACGTCTCTTTCCGGCGCGCTTCAGGCCAGTGAAAATTTCCCCGAACTGGTACTGGACATGTTGGATGTGGGAGAAAACACCGGGAACATCGTGCCCAGTTTGAAAGAGATTTCCCGTTTGTATCAGGAGCGACTGAGCCGCCATTTGCAGCTCTTCACCGCCTTCCTCTCCATTGGAGTGCTGATCATGGCGGTCGTGTTTGTGGCCTTTATCGCCTTTGCCATCTTTACGGCGGTATTCCAGCTCAGCAGCGGATTCTAGAAACCGCCAACCCCTGGCCCGCAACGACGCGTTGCGCCAGCGCCGATCATGCCTTTCGGGACTCGGATGAACGGTGTTTTTATTTGCGCTCTCTAATCCACATTTCTTCGCGGAAAATCTCAAATTTCAAATTTTCGATCTGAAATGCTTTTTCATGCCGCCTTCAGAGGCCAAATGAAAAAGACGTGGGGCCCGGATGTGATTTAGTGAGTTTTTTGCTTTTAAATAAGCCTATTTTTGTGCTAAAAAGTCGTAAAAATAGCGGATGCCGGCCCGATTCAGCGCCCTTTCCGTGTCTCAAAGGTGAAGGACGGGAGATTCTTATTTAATTTTGGAGGTTTGTTGGCGGGGATGTTGTTGCTGCCGATTGGCGCGGCCGAAGGCATTGTTATCCGGCACGACGTCCTCGATCAGGCCTACATCGATTTCGCCGCGGAGTTTCCGTTCGTGGGACAGTTGAGTTCGAATTCGAATTCGGGAAGCGGAGTCCTGATCGGTTCCTCCTGGGTATTGACCGCGGCCCACTTGCGGAACGGCCTGGTTTCGCCCAGGACCTTTACGGTCGGAGGAAATCAATATGCGGTGGAGGCTTTTTACGCCCACCCCAATTGGACCGGCGATGTGCTCGATGGAAACGATATCGCCCTGGTGCGATTGGCGGAACCGGTTCGGAATATAGCGCCCGCCGGTTGGTACACCGGGAATAGCGAACTGGGACGAATTGGAGTATTCGCCGGTTACGGGCGTACGGGAACCGGCCTGACCGGTCAGAACCACACTTCCGGTGTGAAGCGGGCCGGGGAAAGTCTTTTGGAGCGGATCGGAACGGACTCCGCGTTGACGCCGCCTCCCGCACCCATCAACACCTTGGAGTATCGCTTCTACGGCCCGGAGGATTCCCATGTGCTTCCATTGGAGGGAATCGCCGCCCAGGGGGACAGCGGCGGTCCGGTATTTATCGAGTCTTATGGCATGTTCGTTGTCGCCGGAGTTCATTCCTTCATCTGGAACATGAACGGCGGCGATCTCGGAACGTATGGCGACGTGGTTGTTTCGACGCGGGTTTCCGCCTATGACGACTGGATCGTCGGGGTCGTTCCCGAGCCCGCAACCGTGGCGCTTTGGGCGGGTGTTGGCGTGCTTCTGTTGGCCGGTGGTTTCCGTCACCGCCGGCGCAAAACGAGGCATCCCGGTGATACTTCGCTTCCGTCCCGAGGTTCCGGGAACCCGGCCCCGTAAAAGGCGTCGTTGGATCGACGCGGATTAAACCGTTCTTGAATACCGGGAAGCGGATCGGTCCAGGTAGGCGTCGAAAGTCATCGCGATATTGCGGATGAGGAAACGGCCCGCCGGGGTGACTTCGATCCCGCGCTTGGTTCGCTGCAACAAACCGTCTTTCTCCATGCTTCCCAGGGCGTTCAGTTCGGAGGCATAACGTGCTTTGAAATCAATGCCCAGGCGATCGGACTGCTCCGCGAAGTCGAGGCGCAAATCACACATCAACCGATGAATCGTGTCGCGTCTCCGGTGATCCTCGGCGGTGAGCACATATCCGCGGCTCCAGGGCAATTGCCCCTCTTTCAGCGCCTCCTGGTAGCTGCGCAGTTCCTTGTGGTTTTGACGATAGCTGTTTGGGGTCTGTGATATGGCGGACATGCCCAATCCCAGGATCTCGGTTCCGGCCTGGGTGCTGTAGCCCTGGAAATTGCGTTGCAGAGTGCCGTTCCTTTGCGCCACCGCCAACTCGTCTCCGGCGCGGGCAAAATGGTCCATGCCGATATAAACGTAACCCGCTTGGGCCAAACGTTCCGCCACCCGTTCGAGGATCGCCAGCTTGACCGTCGCGTCCGGAAGGCCGCCCTGGCGGTCGAGAATCTTCTGGGCGGGCTTGCTCCAGGGAACGTGAGCGTAACTGAACACCGCCAGCCGGTCCGGTTCCAGCTCGAGAATTTCGTCCAACGTGTTGTCAAAGGTCATCACGGTTTGGAAGGGTAATCCGTAGATGAGATCGATGTTGATGGACTGAAATCCCGCCTCCCTCAACCATTGCACCGCTTGCGCGGTAACCTCCTTCGGCTGTATCCGATTGATGGCTTGCTGCACCCGGGGGTTGTTGTCCTGCACGCCCAGTGAAGCCCGTTGGCAGCCCAGTTCCCTCCAGGCATCGAGGTGTTCGCGTTCTATTCGTCGGGGATCAACCTCCACGCTGTTTTCAGCGTTGGGCGCCAAGGAAAAATTGTCGCGTATCAACTCGCCCAGGCGGGCCACCTGGTCGGGCGCGAAATAGGTGGGAGTCCCGCCTCCGAAGTGCATTTGGACCGCCTGCCGATCCTCTCCGATATGCGGCCGGGTCAGCTCGATTTCCTTTTGCAGGTAATCGAGGTAGCGATCGGGCGCGGTGGGATTTCTCGTGATAATTCGGGTGCACCCGCAGAACCAGCAGGCGCTTTGGCAGAAAGGAAGGTGGAAGTACAGCGAGAGCGGGTTCTTGTCCCTCGCCGATTGTTGAAGATCATCGAGCAGGGTTGCGGAGTCGACCTCCTCTGAAAATCTTAATGCCGTCGGATAGGAGGTGTAACGTGGTCCCGGCACGTTGTATTTACGCAAAAGGTTCACATCTATTCCCGAATGCGCCGGCGGCGGCGCCGAGGATTCATTGCTGAGTGAGTACGGCATGGTCTAAAGGTTTCTGATTCGGATTTCGCCCGGACGCGGATGGTCCGCGGTGCGGTGGCGATTATTGCCTTTGATTGCCGTTTCGGCTACGCGTTCGTTGGTCAACGCTGGGCATCCCTTGCAGCCCGCGTTTGGCCGGTGGATGGCTAAAAAACCGTGACGTGCGGTTTTCAAGCGAGCTATTCAATGGTAGGATGGCGAATGCAGGTTTTCACGGGACGCACGGACGAGGAGAGTTTCCGCGACACCCTTGATGGTTTTTACCATTGGCCCTGCACCTTCACCTTTAAGTTTATCGTCGCACGGGTGGATTATCCCGAGATCCTGGAGCTTTTCGCGGACGACGCCGTTCGCACCCGGCATTCGTCGGGCGGACGTTACGTGGCGCTCACGGTGGAGCGTCAGGTGACCTCCAGCGAGGAAGTGGTGGCGGTGTACCGCCGGGCTTGGTCGGCGGCCAAGGTGATGCCTCTCTGACGCAGTTCGGGCCTTCCCGGGAGCTGGGGTCGCCGTTATCCGTTTTCGTCGGCGCCCGTCCGGGTGGAAACTTCAACCACATCGTGAGGTGATGCTTCACGCAGTCCGGCCATGCTGATGCGAATATAACGGGCGTTTGCACGGAGTTCCTCCAGGTTGCGCGCCCCGAGATAACCCATGCCGGATTGAATACCGCCGGTCAGTTCAGCCATGACGTTGTCCAGACTGCCGGAAACTTCCTTCAGCGCCTCGATCCCCTCCGCGGCGATCTTTCGGGAGGTATCGTTTTTTTGGTGCCCGTATCGGGCGGCGGAACCGGTTTTCATGGCGGCCATGCTCCCCATCCCCCGGTATTGTTTGTACAGCTTGCCCCCGATTTCCACGATTTCCCCGGGTGCTTCCCGGCACCCCGCGAGAATGCTTCCGCAAATGACGCCGTCGGCCAGGGTGAGCGCTTTCACGATGTCGCCCGATTTGGAAATACCGCCGTCCGAAAGGATCTTTACCCCCTTCCGGGCCGCGGCCCTGGAGGCGACATAGAGGGCGGTGAGCTGAGGAATTCCCACGCCGGCCACCAGGCGGGTGGTGCAGATCGAGCCCGATCCCTGTCCCACCTTGATGATGTTGGCGCCGCAATCCGCCAGGAACTCGACTCCCTGGCCGCTGGTGACGTTGCCCGCGATAATGGGCAGATCCGGAAAGGCGTCGCGGATCATCCTGATCGTGTTCCCCACGCTTTCGGTGGCTCCGTGGGCGGTGGAGACCGCAACCACGTCCAGAGCCTCATCCACCAGGCGGCCGACGTGTTCGATGGTGCGGTCCCGGTCGAGTTCACCCGAAGTTTTGCGCATGGGAGAAAGCGCGGCTCCCACCATCAGGCGAAAGGAGCTGTCGCGGCTCGGTTTGCGCAAGGCGCTGGCCTCGGCCATGATCTGTTCGATATCCGACAGCGTCACCAGACCCCGCAGTTTCCGGTCGTCATCCACAACCAGCAGCTTGTGGATACCGATGTTCTGCGTGAAAAAGCGGTCGGCCACTTCGATCGGGTTGCTGCCGATTTCCTTTTCGTGCAGGGTGAATAGGTTTTCGCGCGGCGTCATCGCCTCCTTGACGGTGCGGTTGCGGTAGCGATCCCGGACCGTGTGGCCGGTCAGCAGCCCCAGCAGTTCGCCGTCCTTTTCGATCACCGGGAAGGTGCGGAAGCCGTACTTTTTCTTGGCGATCAGTTCCAGCACGTCGCCCACCAGCAGGTCCGGGGACACCGTGATCGGATCCTGGATCAGACCGTGTATATGGTGTTTGGTCCGCGATACCTGCCGCACCTGCTGGTCCGGGGACATGTTGAAGTGTATCAACCCCAGTCCGCCATTCAACGCCATGGCGATGGCCATTCTGGATTCGGTCACGGTGTCCATGTCCGAAGACACGATCGGAATGTGCAGCCGGATTGAGTCCGTCAGCGAAGTCGCGAGATTGGTTTCGCGGGGCAGGATCGCCGAATAACGGGTGGCCAGGGTGACGTCGTCGAAGGTCAGTGCCGTGTCGGCGTTGGCGGAGAAGAAATGATCCGCGGGTTTGTAGAAATCGTCGTCGCCGAGAGCCGGTCCGTTCTGCGCTGGGTCTTTCATGGGCGGATATTAGATGCCGGTTGGCAGGGGATTCAATCCTGGAACTGGAAAAAATCCGCCGGCCGGCGATTCCTTGGCGCGGATTTTGCGGTTCCAATCCCGCGGCGACCCGCCATAGTGAATGATTGTGGGAAAAATTCACGCCAGTGCCATCATCGACCGTAGCGTCAGCCTGGGAAACGGGTGCGAGGTCGGTCCCTATTGCGTCGTCGAGTCCGACGCGGTTCTGGGAGAACATTGCTGCCTGGAAAGCCATGTGGTGGTCAAGCGATGGAGCAATATCGGTCCCTCCGTGCGGATTTGCAGCGGTGCGGTGGTCGGCGGTGATCCGCAGGATCGATCCTTTGATTCGTCGATCGCCTCGCGGGTTGAGGTGGGGGCGGATTCGGTGCTGCGCGAGGGCGTGACGGTTCATCGATCGACCCGCGAAGGCGGAGTGACCCGTCTGGGCGAGCGGGTGTACCTGATGGCTTTCTCCCATGTCGCTCACGATTGTGATGTGGGTGATGACGTGGTTATGGCCAACGGTGCGTTGCTGGCCGGGCACGTTCATGTCGGGGCGCGCGTTTTTATCGGCGGCGGCGCGGGAATTCATCAGTTCTGCCGCCTGGGTGACACTGTTATGGTGGGCGGCAACGCGGCCATCACCAAGGACATTCCGCCCGGGCTTTCCGTGATTGAGCGCAACCGGGTTCTGGGTCTGAACCTGGTGGGGCTCAAGCGAAGTGGACTCTCCGCCGGCGAAATCGATACGTACAAGCGGATGTTGCGTGAGTTTTATGCCGAACCGGGACCGCTGCGCGACAAAGCGCGGCGGCACTTGCAGGATAACCTGGCGGCACCGGAGTGGCGGCGGCGCTTCTTTGAATTCTTTCTCGACGGTCGCCGGGGGTGCGTTTTCCCATGAGCCGGGTGGCGGTCACCTGCGGTGATCCCGCCGGAATCGGCCCGGAAATCCTCTTGGATTGGGCGCGGGCTCGTCCGGAACTGGCCGGTTCGGTGGCGCTGGTGGGCCATGCCTCCTGGTTGGAGGCAATGACGGCGCTCGCCGATTATCAAAGTTTTCCGGTGGGGGATCCCGGATTCCGGGCGACTCCCGGCCACCCGGACGTCGAGGGCGCCCATCTCGCCTGGCAGTGTCTCGAAAACGCGGCTCAGGGGTGCCGCGACGGAAATTTCAGCGCGGCCGTCACAGGTCCGGTGAGCAAGACCTGGCTGCAGCGGGCGGGGTTTCCGTTTCCAGGGCAGACCGAGTTTTTCGGGGATCGCTGGGGGGCCACGCCGGTGATGGGTTTCACCGGCGAACGGCTGCATCTGGTGTTGGCGACCTGGCACCTTCCCCTGGCCCAGGTGCCGCAATGTCTCGATAAACCTTGCCTGGAGCGGGCCGTGCGGGCGGCCGCGGAGTTGTCGGCGCGGAGGGGAATACTCGAACCGCGGATCGCGGTCTGCGGGCTCAATCCCCACGCCGGCGAGAACGGGTTGCTGGGGGAGGAGGAGCGGGCCTGGATCGATCCTTTCCTGACCGAACTCCGGGACGAATTTCCCGGACTTTCCACTGCCCTGCCGGGGGACACGGTGTTCTGGCGCGCACTGCGTGGTGAATTCCACGTGGTGGTGGCGCTTTACCACGACCAGGGCCTGGCTCCCCTCAAGGCGATCGAATTCGAAACGGCGGTCAATGTGACGCTCGGGCTTCCCTGGCTGCGGGTTAGTCCCGATCACGGTACGGCATTCGATTTGGCCGGGCGGGGCACGGCCCGGAGCGGCAGCATTTCCCGCGCGATCGATTTTGCCCTCCGTTTCGGGCGACCTGCTCGCGAAGCTTGAACTCGTCGCCGAATCGATTACGATGAATTTGTTTTATGTCGACTCACACCGCCAGCCCGCCTGCAATCCGCGAAGCCGATGAACGGTTGATCCGTCTGACCGAGTCCGCGCGCGCCAAGGTGCGGGATCTGATCGCCCGCGAAGAGGACGCCCGCTACCTGCGGGTCGGAATCAGCGGCGGGGGCTGCAACGGGCTCTCCTACAAGCTCAAGTTCGTGTCCGAAGCCCGCCGGGGCGATATTCTGGTGCGTGCGGACGACGTCCAGGTGCTCGTGGACAGCAAGAGCGCCTTATACCTCAAGGGAACTGTTTTGGATTACTCGCACGCGATGATCGCCGGCGGGTTCGAGTTTTCCAACCCCAACGCCAAGGCGAGTTGCTCCTGTGGCGAGAGTTTCTCCATATAACCCGCTTATGCTTTTCCCGGTATTTGCTGAAAGCGGCTTTTCCCGGCGGGAAAAGGGTTGAAATTTACTCCGGTATCACCACAGAGTGACCGGGAAAGCGAATATACCGATTACATTTTAATGGCCCATCCCAGACATCACGGACGCAACTTCCGTAACAACCGCACATTCAAATACCGCAAGAACGAACGTATTCGTTTACGTGAGGTCCGGGTGATAGGTCCGGACGACCAGCAGTTGGGGGTCATGGCGACCCGTGACGCACTGGACTTGGCGAAGAAGCTGGGATTGGACCTCGTCGAGGTGGCCCCGCAGGCCAAGCCATCGGTATGCCGCATCCTGGATTTCGGCAAGTTCATGTATGAACAGAGCAAGAAGTCCAAGGACAGCAAGTCGACCGCGAGCAAGATCAAAGAGGTCAAGTTCCGCGTCCGTATCGAACAGCACGATTATATTACCAAGCTGCGCCATGCGGAGGAGTTCCTGAACAAGGGCTTCAAAGTGAAACTTACCCTGACCCTGCGCGGACGGGAGAATCAGTTTAAGGATATCGCCATGGAAACCATGGAGCGGGCCATGAACGACCTGACTCATATCGGCACTTCGGACTTCGAACCTCGGATCATGGGTAATCGCATTAACGCCATGATGTCGCCGTTGCCGGAAAACAAGCGAAAGTTGAAGTACAACGTCGAGGAGGTAGAACCCGAGACGGAAGAACAGGAGTGATCGGGGTGAGGCGGGGTCAGGGGACATGCCCGGTGGCGAAGGGCCGCTTTTTCTGGGTCTCCCTGGTTCTCTTTCTCCATGCGGCCGGCCTGTCCGGCGAGCCAGTGCTCAGCGCGCCGACTCGTCCGGCTGAACCGAGAGTGAACACGAACGCGACGCCGCTTCCGCCGGTGATATCGGCGCTGCCCGGTTACCTGGCGCTTCCGGAGGTGGCCGCCGCGGCCGGCTTGGAGGTGGTTCCCGGACGCCCGGGGCAAATGGTCCTGGCCCGGGACCCGGGGCTCCGGATCCAGTTCGAGGCCAACAGCCGGGTGATTCACTTTAACGGAATCCGTATTTTTCTCGGGGAGGGGGTCCGCACCGACGGCGGCCTTTACCGTCTGAGCCGAATCGACTACGAAAGTATGATCCGGCCGCTCTTGTCGCCGTCGCAAGGTCCGGCGCCGTCGCGGGACCTGCAGACCATCGTGCTCGATCCCGGGCATGGAGGCCGGGACCCGGGAACGCGCAGTGCGGCTTTCGGTCTGCTGGAAAAAGACATGGCGCTCGATGTGGCTCTCAGGCTGCGCGAACTGCTGGCTTCTCGTGGATACCGGGTGATATTAACCCGGGAGGACGACCGCTACCTATCGCTCGAACAGCGCGCCGCCCTGGCCAATCGGGCGCGGGCGGACTTGTTTATCAGCATTCACTTCAACGCGGTCGACAATCCCACGGTCAACGGAACCGAGACGTTTCTCCTCACGCCGCGCCACCACCGGTCCACCGGACAAGGCCAGACCAGCACCGGCGATTCGGCTGTGCATCCGGGGAATGAATACGACCACTGGAACGCCCTGCTTGCCTTCTACGTGCAACGGCAGTTGCTCCACGATCTGCAGACCTTCGACCGTGGCATCAAGCGGGCTCGCTTCAGCGTGTTGCGGGAGGTGGAGGCGCCCGCGGTGCTGGTTGAGGCCGGTTACCTGTCGAATCCGGAGGAAGCCCGCCGTATCGGATCCATCGCCTATCGCGCCCGGCTGGCTCGGTCGCTGGCCGACGCCGTCGGCCAATTCGACCGTTCGTTGACGCAGTCGCGGAACCAGAGATAAGTTCGGGGGCGAATCCGCGGGCTTTTATCGTCTTCTTGCGCCCGGCCGAAAATGTACCACACTAAAGGGGTTGTCATGTTGTATCGCTTGTTGGGTCCTTCAGCCCGTTGGTTTCGGCGGTTGCTAATCACGGGATGTTTTCTTTTAACGCTCGGCGGGTGTCTGACCGCTTTGGCCTCGGCCGACCGCACGCTGGTGCTCGCCAACCGGAACGTTCCCGATTCCGTGGCGTTGGCGGAGTATTATATGGAGCGACGTGATATCCCGGAGGAAAACCTCTTCCTGGTGTCGGCTCCGCGTTCGGAAACCGTCACCTGGGAGCAGTACATCGATTCCATTCACAATCCCTTGAAGGCCGAGTTGCTGGAGCGTCGCTGGCTGCAAGGGACGCCGGGTGATCGCCGGGATCCGGACGGTCGCGTGCTTCACACCACTTCGGGGCATCGCATCGAATACCTGGTGGTCTGTCATGGAGTGCCCCTTCGCATTCGACATGATGATTCCCGTCTGCCGGATGCCATCCGCGAACAGATCCCCGAGGCTCTGCGCACCAATCGGGGGTCGGTTGACGCCCAATTGGCTTTGCTCAGTCATACCGCATACCACATCAACGCTTACGTGCCCAATCCCCTGTTTGAAGCCCGGTTTCCCCGTCCTGAGCAGCGCGCTTCAGTCATCCGGGTGGCCCGGTTGGACGGACCGACCGCGGACGATGCCCGTAGTCTGGTCGATGGAGCCCTGGAGGCCGAAAAACGGGGATTGCGCGGCCGGGCCTACATCGATCTGGGCGGTCCGCATCCCCTGGGTGACGAATGGCTGGGGGCGACCGTTCGTCGCATCGAACAGTTGGGGTTCGACCTGTCGGTGTTCGATGAAGACACGGACCTGAGGCCGACCGATCGTTTCGATGCTCCGGTGTTGTATTTCGGCTGGTACTCGCAGGATGTCTCCGGGCCGTTTACCCTGGACGGCTTTCGATTCGCGCCGGGGGCGGTGGCGTTGCACATTCACAGTTTTTCCGCCACCACGGTACGTTCCACCGACAGTCGCTGGGTAGGCCCGTTGGTGGCGGGCGGAGCGGCCGCCACGGTGGGCAATGTCTTCGAGCCCTATCTTGAGCTGACCCACCGGCCCGACCTCTTGCTGGAAGCACTGAGTCGCGGCCAAACCCTCGGGGAAGCGGCTTATTATAGTCTGCCGGCGCTCAGTTGGCAGGCCGTTCTGGTGGGAGATCCGCTCTACCGTCCATTTCAGGTGGGGCTGGAGCGGCAGTTGGAAAGCGGGGATGATGATGACGGTCTGCGGCAGTACGCGGTGATCCGGCGTATGAATCAGATGGTGGACCGCGGGGAGCGGGAGGCGGCCATTCGCTTGGGGGAGGAAGCGTATGCCGAGGATCCGCGAATCCCCCTGGCGTTTGCCCTGGCCCGTCTTTACGATGCGGAAGGAAATGTCGCCCGCGCGATCGAGCGGTTGGACTTCGTCGGTTCGGTGGACCCGATCGGCGACCTGCAGGCCGGCGCGTTCCTGGAGATTCTAGCGTTCCTTAACCAGCGCGGTGCGAGCGCCCTGGCGCTGGATGGCTTTCGCCGGGTGCTGGATATCTCCGATCTCTCGCGACCCGTCCGGATCGAGGTCCTGCGCCAGGGCGCCGAAACCGCACGGGCCAACCGGCAGAATCGGCTTTACCGCCAATGGGACGCCGAGCGCGCCCGGTTGGCTGAGCGTTGACTCCGTTACCGAACGACGGCCGCGGACGCGACCGGAAGCTCGAAGTAAAACGGAAGTGCCGGTCTCGCGAGGAGAAGCCGGCACTCCGTGGAATTCAATGGTTCCCGGTGAAAATTTGGTCTAACGCAATCTTTTCACCGGGACGCCAGGGTTGCGGTCTGGATTAACTGATGTCCCAGCCTTCGCGATATTCCTTGTCCACGAACCGATTGAGGTCGGTTCGGTCGGTAATGCGCGCGTTTTCGCTGTCCCAGTGCGCTTTCTCGCCTTCCTCGAGCTGGTGTGCCAGCACGCCCAGGTTCACGACTTCGGTGAACGGCCCGGCATAGCTGAAACGGGATTCCGGGAAATCCCAGGGGCGCTCTCCCCGACAGGCCATGAACCATTCCTCGGGATGTCCCGGCGAAGGTTCGATCAGCAGTTCCGGCCGTCCGATTTCGACGCGCAAATCATCCGGGATAATCCGCGGACTCTCGCCGTAGTCGCCGGTGGCCAGAATGGTGGCTTTCGTTCCCCGGATCAGGAACCCGGTGTTGGGAAGCTCCTGGCCCTCCGACAATTCGGCGGGCCGTTCCGGCTTGAGTCCGCCCGAGTACCAGTAAAGGGGAAAGGCGGGCGCGCCTTCCGCTGCCGGGAAGTTGAGCCGGATGATGGATTGGGAGGGGAAGGCTTCGCCGTTGAAGCCCGTGGTCTTCACCATTTCAATGGACTCCGGCTGACGCGGATGAATGGTCCAGTAAAGGCCGTCCATGGTATGGCACGCCATATCGCCGAGGGCGCCGCCTCCGAAATCCCACCAGCCGCGCCAGTTGAATGCGTGGTAGACGCCGTTCGAGCCTTCGCCGGCTCCGTGTACGAACGGGCGGAGCGGCGCGGGGCCAACCCAGACATCCCAATCCAACTCCGCCGGCACCGGTTCCTCGCCTTCCGGCCGATCCATGCCTTGCGGCCAGACCGGACGATTCGTCCAGCAGTGCGTTTCCAGCACTTCGCCGATGGCGCCGCTCTTGACCCAGCTGTAGGTCATGCGATTGCCGAGATTGGCGTGACCGTGGTTGCCCATCTGGGTGGCAAGCTGTTTTCCCGAAGCCAACTCCGTCAGGCGACGAGCCTCGGCGATGGTGTGGGTGAGCGGCTTTTCGGTGAAACAGTGTTTGCCGTGCTGCAGGGCCAGCACCGATGCCGGATAATGGTGGTGGTCGGGGATCCCGATCATGACGGCGTCGAATTCCGAGCTCATTTCGTCGAACATCTTCCGGTAGTCCTGGAAGCCGCGGGCATTGGGCCAGCGGCTGGTGACGTTGCCGGCGCGCCGGGTGTCGACCTCGGCGTAACAGGGGCAGACCGCCCCGAGGCGTTCGATATCTCCCGTGTGGCGGCCGCCGATTCCTCCGACCCCGATCACGGCCACCCGCAACGCGGGACCGTTATTGGCGGCCCAGCTCTTGGGCGCGATAAAGGGAAAGGCCAACGTAGCCGCACCCGCACCGGCCATGCGGGTGATGAAATGCCGCCGGTTCATGCTTTTCTTAGCTTTTTTCATAGGATCTGGTTGAGGTGATTACGGATTGGTTCTGCCGTCGACCGTTTTTCCGCTTCCACGAAAAAACCCGCTTCGGTCAGAAAGTGTCATAAATATATACAGATTTATACGGCGAGATCCGGTTGGCAAGCCCGAAGGAACAAAGGTTTTCAATTTGACGTTTAGAATGCACGATCCGCATTGCGTTCTTCACTGCTTATCCCGGAGTTCTCTATATCAATTCCCCTAGATCTCTGACGGAAGGGAATCGGATTTATGGCCGGATCCCCCGGATTTCGCCGCGGCGGGTTCGAGGAAGCAGACCGCCTGCTGGGTTTGGGGATCGGCGGTGCAGCGGAAGGTGGCGGCCGGGCGGAGGCGGGCGGATTCGATGATTTTCACCACGTCCCCCAGATGCCGGTATTCGGGCAGGAGTTCCGGAAGACTGTTGGGGGCGTCTTGAAAAAAGGCTTCGTTGAAGGCGCACGAGGTCTGGTCGGGGTAAACGGGGAGGTAAACGATGGCTTCCTCCACCAGGTCCAGAAAAAAATGGGTCCCGTGCGACACCTCCGGGACGTGGCCGGATTCGGCGCGGGCGATTTCCACCAGCACCGCCGCTTTGGAGATATCGGCGTACCTCACGTTGACCCCGAGGTCGAGGTTGCGGCTGCCCCAGCGTCCGGGACCCATGAGGATGAGCCCGCGCTCGCGGGTGTCCGGATGGCGATTGAGCCGGCCGACCAGGCGGGCGATTTCCTTCTTAGCTTCAAGCTCTTCCATGCGGGCGTAGCGTTGCGGATCGACGTAAAGGAGGCGCTCGATGCCGCGAATATCGCCGCCGGTCACTACCCGCGATGCGCGGAAGAGCAGGTGAGACGTATCGGAGACCTGGGGCAGCTCGATCGGGGCGGCGGTCCCGGGGGCGCGCAGGGGGCGGCACTGCAGGAGATCGATACAAAGGGAGCCGTTGCGGTTGAAACATGCGGTGAACTCGGTGTCCACCGGATGCCCGTAGGCTTCCTCCAGGCGGGAAAGCATTCCTCCCAGCAGGCGGGCGAAGGGGGTTTGGCGCAGCAGCTTGTTGAAGGTGACCTGCCAGTTCCGCGGTTCCGAGCGAACGAAGCGGGTCACGGGATCGGTGAGGTGCCCTTCCTTCCACTCGGATAGGACAAGGTGCGCCTGCGGGTAATCGCGAGCATCGATCACCTCGCGGATCTCCCGGGTGGCGAAGGCATTGGCGTCGAGGTCAATCAGGTCGATGTGCCGCTGGGAATAATGCGCCACGCGATCGGAAGCCTCGGGGCGCAGGTGGGGATGGCTGACCGCGATCAAACGGGGGTAATCTTGTTCCACCCGGTTGACGGCTCGGGTCCCCATACCCAGGACAAGGCGAATTACTCCCTGGCGTGAGTCGAGCACGTCGCTCCAGGCGTAAAGGTTGCGCGAGAACGCCACTCCGGCCAGCGGCGGAAAGAAGTAACGGCGGTACGCGGCCCCCGAAACCCGCTGCACCAGGATCGCCATCTGTTCGTCGGCCTGATCGAGTCCGCGCCGCCGCCGGTAATCCAGGGCGTCCGGATTGAGCGCGCTGGCGTAGACCCGTTTGACCGCGTTCAGGAAGGCCTGGAGCCTTTCCTCGGGGTCGCCCTGATTGGGGAGGAATTCGCTGCGGTACTTTCCGGCGAACGCGTTGCCGAAGCCGTCCTCCAGCAGGCTGCTCGAGCGCGCGATGATCGGCGCCTGCCCGTAGTGGTCGAGCATACGGCGAAATTGCTCCACGATTTCCGGCGAAAACTTGCCCTGCAGGAAACGTTTGCGGACGGCTTCAAACTCGTCCGGGTCGTGCTGCCGCCGGCGGGTGAACTTCAGCCGTGTGGTGAAGAGGTCGTTGTCGACCAGAAATGAAAAGAACACATCCGACCCGATGTGAAAGGAGTCGTGCGGGTCCAGGGCTTCACTCAGTTCCGCATCGGTGGAGGCGTGGCTGAGGATGGCGCGCGCGGTCAGCATGCCGGCGGCTTTGCCCCCGATCCGGCCGGAACCGATCAGCCGGCGGCGGACCGCGAACAGATCCTGGAGGGTAAAATATTCGCGGGCCAGTCGCAGAATCTCCGGCGGTCCGCCCAGCATCATGGAGGCGAATTCCTCTTTGAGCGCGGCGACTTCCGGTTCTGATTCGTCAATCGGTTCGGCCGCGGCTTCGGCCAACGCTGTGAGTCTGCGGTAGACGCTTTCCCAGGGGGCCATGAGGTGGCTTCCCGCGGTCAGCGGATTGGCCCCGCCTTCGGTGGCGAAAACGGCGGCCGGACCGCTCTGCAAAAGCGGTTCCCACGACTTTCCTTCCTGCCGGTGGGGCAGGAACATGTGCGGGGAATAGCGTCCCCACACCTTTAATGGGTGCAGACAAAGTCCGTCTCGGGTCTGATAGACGTCGATCAAAACCTGGGTGGTGTCGCGGATCCGCGCGATCGCCCGGTCGCCGTGTTGCCGCCGGGTGAGGGCAAAGTAGGCGATCGTGTCCATCTCGAAAAGGAAGGGACAGGTGATCTGGAAAAAATTGCCCAGCAATTCGTCGGTGGCCCAGCTCCCCACCAGGGACGACAGGTTGTCGAACACGTAAAACACGCCCCGGCCGCGTTCTTCGATGGCGTTGTGGACCTGCGCGCTGAACACGTCGAATCCCGGGGCGGGATCCAGTTCCAGGGTTTCCACTTCAGGCGCGAACTCACCGATCGGAGGGTGGGAACCGAAACGCAAATAGACGCAGGATCGTCCGTCGCGTACCGCTTGGGTCAGGAACGCCTGGGCGAAGGTCCGGTAGCGTTCCAGCTGGTCGACCTGCCAGACCACGTTGTCTCCGATGCGCAAGCCGGTGATAACCTCATCGAGCGAGGGAAGTCCGGTTGATGCCCATTTGTCTTCCATGACAACCGCCAGCATGCCGCGGCGCCGGGCAGATGGCGATGCTTTTTGTACCCGTCAGACGTCTTCCTCGTCGTCTTCCGGTTTCTTGCGGAACAGGTTGAGAAACCGGTCTTCGTAAAAACGGTACAAATTCCACTTGTCCAATTCGCTTTTTAGTTCGGCGGCTTTTTCCTGTGAATGCGTTTGCTGCACTTCGGAGAAGAGGCGGTCGATTTTGTGCATCACGTACTGAGGCACTTTTTCCTCCTCGACCTGACCGAGTTCCTGACCCGCGTCCTCTTCCGGCGCCATTTGGGCAAAGGCCGTACGGATTTGGCTTTCGATCTCCTCCATGGTGTGCTCGGTGGTTTCCACCGCGCGGTTGATCTCTTGCATGTCGAGCGAAACGCCCAGAATGCTCTGGAATAAACGGACGATTTCCCGGGAGGATTTGGGATTGGGCATGTTGACCGCGTACTGCGGCATGGTGGCCAGCAGGCAGGCGGCATCCAGGTTGCGGTGGCCGGCGAAACCCAGGAGCAGCCCGTTCATGCCGGAAATGTGACCTTCCGCCAGCGACTCCACTCCCAGTGAGCTCAGCGAGTCGCGCACGGCGGTGTTGTTCGCGGCGCAGAGCACCCGGACGTTTTCACGGTGTCCGGTGGGCATCGCGAAAGCGGCCCCGGTATAGATAGCGCGCACCCGCAATTCCTCGGCCAGGTCCAGCATTTTGCTCATCACGCTCATTCCGCCGGGACCGCCGATTTGCGCCGCGCTTTCCGAGATGATGATCTCCGGGTCGTTCAGGTAGTAGAATTTGTGGGACGGAAGATCGGAGAAGGAGCCGGCAATGCCTTCTTTTACCACCACCGCCTCGGGGGCGAACAATTCACTCATGTCCAGTTCGGCGAACGGTCTGGCGTTGAGTTTGCGCCGCAGGTAGTTGACCGCGCCCAAACCCACATTACCCATTCCGGGCCATCCGGCGAGCATGATGGGTGATCGGATTTGATCGCTGATCTGGTGATGAATTTTGAGGTTCATATACGGATTCGGTCGCGTGGCGGAGCGGTGTGTTTAAGTGAGTCCGGAGGAAGGTTCAGAATTGGCGAAAAGTCTGTTTCGCCCCTAACCTAATGCAAGCTTTACCGGCTGGCAACGCCTGACGATTCGCATCGCTTGCCGAAAGATCTCAAAATGAAACCTCCGAACCGAATTGAATTTTCGGCCCAGGCATCACATCTCACTCCCGTACGCTTCGAGATCGCGGGCGTCGCGTCCCCGGTTTGACTTGCGGCTGGACCGGCGCCGAAAGTGAGCTATATTTTTCCTGAATGGATCCGCATAAACTACGGCTGGCGGGAATTCACCATCTGACTGCCATCACGGCGCGAGCTTCGGAGAATTATCGCTTTTACACCGGCACTCTCGGCATGCGGCTGGTCAAGAAGACGGTCAATCAGGACGACGTGTCCGCGTACCATCTGTTCTACGCTGACGGGCGAGGCACGCCGGGAACCGATTTTACGTTTTTTGATTGGCCGGCGCGTCCGGAGAGACGGGGTTCCTGTTCCATTGCCCGTACCGGACTGCGGGTGGGCGGAAGAGCAACCTTGGAGTGGTGGCGAAGCCGCCTGGCCGCGGAAACAGTCCGAATGGGCGAGATCGTCGAGCGTGACGGCCGGGAATGTCTGGATTTTGAGGATCCTGAAGGGCAGCGCCTCAGCCTGGTGACGGACGAAACCGACTCCGCCGAATGGGAGCCCTGGGAGGCCGGCCCGGTTCCGGCGGAACACCAGATCCGAGGTTTGGGACCGGTAACGCTCAGCGTTCGCGATGCCGGCGGGATCGACGAGCTGTTGCGCGAGCTTCTCGCCATGACCCGGGAACGTGAGTACTGGTTCGAACCTTTGAAAGTGCCCGTGGTCGTCTATCGCATGGGAGGTGACGGGCCGGCGGCCGAGGTTCATGTCGCCGCCGAGCCGGATGTGCCGCCCGCCTACCCCGGAGCGGGCGGAGTTCACCATGTGGCGTTCCGGGTGCCGACTCTCGAGGAGTACGAAGCCTGGCAAAAGCGTTTGCGGGCTTTCATGATCCCCTCCAGCGGACCCGTGGACCGGTTTTATTTTAAGAGCCTTTATTTTCGTGAGCCCAACGGAATCCTTTTTGAGCTGGCCACTGACGAGCCGGGATTTGCTGTCGACGAATCTCCCGAATCCCTGGGAGAGCGCCTGGCCCTGCCTCCGTTTTTGGAGGGTCGACGCGAAGAAATTGAGGCCGGCTTGAAGCCTTTGGTGGCGGCTCCGTGAGCGTGGGACCGACGCGGAGTCAGTGAAAAATGGGTCGCCCATGCATTTTCCCATTGCCGCGGAAAATCCATGCCATTTAGTGTTTCTTGGGTTAGCGTTGTACTAAAATTAGTTTAATTAATGTTCGATTAAAGGAGGGAAGCCGGAAAACCCTTTTCGTACTATGTCAAATTCAGCCGAATCAACCGCGGAATCGTCGTCCGTGAATCCTTTTAAGATCGCCCAGCGGCAGTTTGATCAGGCCGCGGAGATGCTGGAGTTGGAGCCTGCCATGCGGGATCTGCTGCGCTGGCCCCGGCGCGAGTACAAGTTCACCATACCGGTGAAAATGGATAACGGCGATTCGCGTGTGTTCCACGGATACCGGGTGCAGTATAACGATGCCTGTGGGCCGACCAAGGGCGGATTGCGCTGGCATCCCGAGGAGACACTGGACACGGTGCGGGCACTCGCCGCCTGGATGACCTGGAAGACATCCGTGATGGAAATTCCGCTCGGCGGAGGCAAGGGCGGGGTGACCTGCAACCCAAAAGAGCTTTCGGAAGGAGAACAGGAACGTCTGGCACGAGGCTGGATGCGGGTGATGGCGAGAGAATTGGGGGGAGATCGTGATGTGCCGGCGCCCGATGTGTACACCAATCCCAGAATCATGGCTTGGATGATGGACGAATACGAGGTGATTACCGGCCGGTCGCATCCGGCGGTCATCACCGGAAAGCCATTGGTGGTGGGAGGGTCGCTCGGACGCGAAGACGCCACCGCTCGCGGCGGCGTGCTGTGCGTGCGCGAGGCCTGTCAGCGCACCGGCATTGATCCCACCGGAAGTTACGCCATCCAGGGGTTTGGCAATGCGGGTCAGTTTGCGGCGCTGTTGCATCGCGAACTGTTGGGCGGAGGAAAACTGCTGGCGGTGTCGGATACCTCGGGAGCGTTCTACAACCCGGACGGGTTCGACCCGGAGGAACTGGTGGAGCACAAGCGGCGTCGCGGGGGCCTTTCCGGAATGGCCGGAGTCAGGGAGATCTCCGCCGAGGAATTGCTGGCCCTTGAAGTCGATATTCTTTACCCGGCGGCCATGGAAAGTGTGATCACCGGAGCCAACGCCGGCGAAATCCGGGCGCGGATGATCTGCGAGCTGGCCAACGGACCGACCACGCCGGAAGCCGACGAGATCCTGGAGGAAAAGGGGGTGCATGTGATTCCCGACTTTCTGGCGAACGCCGGAGGGGTGACGGTCAGTTATTTCGAGCAGGTGCAGGGAACCTACAATTATTACTGGCCCCTGGAGAAGGTACACCGCGAACTGGAGGCGCACATGGTGAACGCCTACTCCTCTGTTTACCGGATGCACGAGGAGCAGAAGGTTCACATGCGGCTGGCCGCCTACCTGGTGGCGGTTGCACGCGTGGCCGAAGCGGTCCGGGTCCGGGGCTGGGTGTGACGGCCTTGGGCTTTTACCCGTTCGACCGGAACCGCTTCCCAAAGGCGTTGTCCAAGGGAACCAATTCCCTCTCCACGGGATTCTAGTGGAGCCTATTAGCACCGGATCGGGGAAGCCCTTTGAGGCTGTAAGGTGATCCGGTAATGGGTTAGTGGTTTCCCGTAGGATCGCCTTCTCCACAGCATTCCAAAGCCGTTTTTTTGGTTTTGCCCCTCCCTTTTTTCTTGCTTGCCCGCTGCTTGAATGTAACTTGAGGGTGCAGGTCAGTCAGGTTCACGCTGTTCACTTTTTTTTATGCGATTCCAATCGTTTCCGAGGTATTATCGTTTACCTTGCGCGTCGCGTTGGTTCTCACGTTGCGCTTTTGTGTTTCGTTCGGAGGTATTTTCCGCACGCCTTAACCTTTCCACCGGGTATCAGCCCGAAACCGGCAGGATGAGAATATGAGCAATCGAGCTCAGATTATAGAAAAAGAGGGGAAGCGGAAGTATGTCATGCTGCCTTACGAGGATTATGTTCAGTTGTGCGACGCCAAACGGGATCTTGACGAGCTCAAGACTTTCCGCGAAGCGAAGGAGCTTCGGGAGGAATCCCCTTGGAGCGGGGCGGGTTTTTTCGAGACCCCTGGTCGGGTGCGGGTACGGGAGCACGAGGTGTCCGACCTGGCGTTGCGCTGGCTGAAACTCGTCAAGGGCCTTTGACCCTCGCTTCGTCCGCCACCGGTGACGCCGGGGCTGTTTCGCTTCAGGCGCCAAGAAAATGCGCTGAATGGAAATGGGGTGTTGACAGGTCGCCGCTTACCCGTGATTTTCATCCTTTTTCCTTTCATGAAGACGTATCTAGCAAAACAAGGCGAAATCCAGCCCAAGTGGTATGTGGTCGACGCGTCGGGCGTCGTCCTGGGCCGTCTCGCGGTCAAGGTGGCCAACATCCTGCGAGGCAGAAACAAGCCGACCTTCACCCCGCACACCGAAACCGGTGATTTTGTCGTCGTGATCAATGCGGATAAAGTGGCGCTGACCGGAAAGAAGGAGGAGCAGAAAAAGTACATGTTCTACTCCGGATACGTCGGCGGTGAGAGCTATCGTTCGATGCCCGAGATGCGGGAACAGCGTCCCGAGTTTATTATCGAGCACGCGGTTAAGGGCATGCTGCCCAAGAACCGCCTGGCGCGCCGGATGTTGAAGAAACTCAAGGTTTACGGTGGCTCCTCCCATCCGCATGAAGCCCAGAATCCCGAATCCCTCAATCTGAAATAATCCTTATGAGCGAGACCAACACTGTCTTTGTCGCGACCGGCCGGCGCAAAACCGCCTCGGCCCGTGTTCGCGTCATTCCCGGTTCCGGCAACATTCAGATCAATGGGCGGGTGCCGGAGGATTATTTCCATGGTGAACATTTCTCCCGCCAGGCGCTGCAGCCTTTATCCACTGTTGACTTTAAGGACAAAGTCGATGTGGGGGTGCGAGTGGCAGGCGGCGGGGTCGGCGGCCAGGCGGTTGCCGTGGCCCACGGTATCGCCCGGGCCCTCCTCAAGCTCGATCCCGAGTTGAGAGTCGCGCTCAAGCGTGCGGGTCACCTCAAACGGGATCCCCGCGAGAAGGAACGCAAGAAGTCCGGTCAGCCGGGCGCTCGCAAGCGCTTCCAGTTCTCGAAACGTTAATCGATTTTTTCTGGGGCCGCGTCCTTTCTCTCGTGTTGAGATAAGGCGGGTTCCGCTTAAACGCCATGAACGTGGGTATCGTCGGTGCGTCGGGCTACTCCGGCGAGCTGCTGGTCCGCCTGCTGCTCGGGCATCCCCGTGTGCGGTTGGCCCGCGTCACCTCGCGACAGCACGCCGGGAAGGGAGTGGCCGAGGTCATCCCGGAGTTGCGGGGACGGGATTCGGGGCTGACGTTTGTCGATTCCGATCCGGAGACGTTGGCGGGGGATGCCGCGGTAGATCTTTGGTTTTTGGCCTTGCCGCATGGCGTGGCCGCTTCGTTCGCCGTGCCCCTGGTCGCGGCGGGGCGGAAGGTTATCGACCTGAGCGCCGACTTCCGCCTGAATTCGCCCGAGGTGTACCGGCATTATTACGGGGGCGAACATCCCGCTCCCGAACTGCTGGCAAAGTCGGTTTATGTTCTGCCGGAGTTCACTCCGGTGGATTCCTGGAAACAGACTCCCCTGGTGGCCGCGCCCGGTTGTTATCCGACCAGCATTCTGCTTCCCCTGTTGCCTCTGCTCGGAGAGAAGCTGCTTACCGGGCGGAAGATTTCCATCGCTTCTTTCAGCGGAGTGAGCGGCGCGGGCCGGAAGGTGGCGGAGGACTATCTTTTCTGCGAACGGGCGGAGAGCGCCAAGGCCTACGGAATTCCACATCACCGTCACCTGTCCGAAATCGAGGAGCAACTCGGCGCCGCCGCCGGCGCTCCGGTGATCGTTCAGTTTGTGCCTCACCTGGCGCCGATGCGGCGGGGCATCGCCACCACCATCGTGACCCCCGCCAATGGAACTTCACTCGAGGCCTTGTACGCCTGCTGGCGCCGCGCTTATGAGGGCCGGCCGTTCGTACACTTGTTGCCTCCGGGCAAAACTCCCGATACCCGCCTGGTGACCGGGACCAATCGTCTTGATCTCTCCGCCGTGTACGATGAGCGGACCGACAATTTTGTGATTGTTTCCGCCGAGGACAACCTGATGAAGGGAGCCAGTGGACAGGCGATTCAGATTATGAATCTCTGGTTGGGGTACGAAGAAACCGACGGCTTGCTATAGCGCGGGCCATCCACTGACGAAGCTCTGGGGTGCGCGGGGCGCGGGACAAAAGACGGTTTGCCATGAACGACATTAAGATCGAAGAGGATTCCGCAGGATTGAGCGATGTGCCGGGGTTTGTTTCCGCCGGAGTGGCTTGTGATGTCCGCGGAACCGGGGACGGCAGACTGGACCTGGCGTTGATCGCCTCCAAGGAGCCTTGCGCCGCGGCGGGGGTGTTTACTCGCAACGTGGTCAAAGCGGCGCCCGTGCTGCTTTGCACCGAACTCCTGGAAAGAGGGGGCGGGGAGGGCATTCGCGCCATCCTGGTCAATAGCGGGAACGCCAACGCCTGCACCGGTCCGGGCGGGGTGGCCGACGCCAAGGAGATGGCGCGGTTGGCGGAAAAAGCCATCGGGGCCCCTCCCGGAAGCGTTCTGGTCTGTTCCACCGGCCGGATCGGCCGGCCCCTGCCCATGGAGCGCATCGAAAATGGAATCCGTGAGGTGGCCCTGCAGGTGACGGAAGGCGCCGGAAGCGGAAAAGATGCCTCGAGGGCCATCCTGACCTCCGACACCCGGCCCAAGACGGTAACCGTGCGTTTCGAGCACGAGGGGAGAGTTCTCACCGTGGCGGGCATGGCCAAGGGAGCGGGGATGATCGAGCCCAATATGGCCACTATGCTCGCCTTTCTCGGCACGGACCTGACGGTGCCGCCGACGCTTTTGCGGGACGCCCTGGATCGCACCGTTCCGGGAAGCTACAACGCGATCACCGTCGATGGCGACATGAGCACCAACGACACTGTTCTTTTCCTGTCCAGCGGCGGGTCTGGGGTGAGTCTGTCCGGAACCGGCGACGAACTGCACCGCCGGTTTCTCGATGCAGTGCGATTGGTCAATGAGCGTTTGGCGGAGAAGATTGTGTCCGACGGAGAAAAGATCACCAAAGTGGTGGAATTGCAGATCACCGGGGCCCGCAACGAGGGGGAGGCCGAAATGGTGGCGAGGGAAATTGGAAACTCATTGCTGGTAAAGAGCTCTTGGTACGGAGAGGACCCCAACTGGGGGCGCCTGGCGTCGTCGGCCGGAGCGTCCGGAGCCGTGTTCGACCCGGACGTGTTGGACATTTTTTACAACGACGTGCCGGCGTTGCAGGGAGGGGATCCCTGTCCCGACAACGTCGCCGCCTGGAAGGCGATTGTACGGGAAAAACGTTTCACCATCCGCATCAATCTCCATGCGGGCGAGGGAACCTTTCGGATGCTGGCGACCGATCTTTCCGAGGCGTACGTGGCGTTCAATCGAACGGAGTAAAAAAAGGAAGCGGCGGGATCAGGACGCGGCCCGGATCTCTTTGCCGCGGTCCTCCCGGCCGAGGAGTTTGCCGACCCTGCCCAGGAACTCCGCGGGGCGAAAGGGTTTGGCGATGAAATCGGAGCGATCTTTGATCGCTTCCCGCGGATCAAGGCATTTGTCCACGTACCCTGACATGTAAAGGATCGGAGTTTCCGAGTTTCGAAGGCGACACCGCTCTCCCAACTGCCGCCCGTTCATGCGCGGCATCACCACATCGGTGATCACCATGTCGATCTCGGCTTCATGTTGCAGAAAGAGATTATAGGCTTCCTCTCCATCACAGGCGGGAATTACAGCGTACTGTCCCAGGGTCAGGATATCCATGACCATCTTGCGCACGATGGCGTCGTCCTCAGCGAGGAGGATGGTGGCCGATTCTGCCGGGATCATCTCCGTAACTCGTTCCATGTGGCGTGTCTCCAAATCAAAATGGCTATGGCAATGCCCGCTCCGAATCCAGTGAAAATTTCCCGGGAAACGGTTTTTTTCCGCGCGGGATTCTCCGATTTCCCGTTTGACCCGATAGCCTCGCCGGGTCACATTCAAAGGTTTTCCGATGAATCGGGTGTATATCAAGACCTACGGTTGTCAAATGAACGAGCGGGATTCGGAGGCCGTAGCCTCCCAACTCGTGGCTCGTGGCTACCGTATTGTCGACCGGGAGGACGAAGCCGATGTCGTTCTGCTCAACACCTGCAGCGTACGGGATCAGGCCGAGCAAAAGGCGATCGGAAAGATGGGGTACCTCGCCCGGCGAAAACGGGCGAATCCGAGCCTGGTTATCGGTTTCATGGGCTGCATGGCGCAGAACCGGGGTGCCGAACTGCTGGAGCGTTTGCCGGACGTCGACCTGATCGTCGGCACCCAGCGCTTTCACCACGTTCCGGATTATCTGGATCAACTGACCGCTCCGCGCGACACGGGAATTCCCGTCCCGTCGTCAATTGTCGACATTGACGAGGAAGCGGGCTCGCAGAACACCATCCGCGAACACCTGACCGACCGAAAGCGGGTTTCCGCTTTCGTTTCCATCATGCAGGGCTGCAACATGGCCTGCACCTTTTGTATCGTTCCCAAGACGCGTGGGCGCGAACGGGCGCGGCCCATCGAGGAGATCGTTCGGGAAATCGAAGGTTTGGCCGCCGGCGGAGTCCGCGAGGTCACCCTGCTCGGCCAAATCGTCACAAGCTACGGCCGTGGCGAGATTCCGGAGCGGGACGGCAAAAGCCCTTTTGTGCAACTGCTGGAGCGGGTGGACCGAATCGAAGGCATCGAGCGCATCCGCTTCACCTCTCCGCACCCCCGAGGCTTCAACGCCGACCTGGTCCGCGCCTTTCGTGAGCTTCCCAAGTTGTGCGAGTGCGTGCACCTGCCGCTGCAGTCAGGGTCCGACCGAATGCTGCGGCTGATGAATCGTCCGTATTCACGGCGCAAATACCTCGAGATCGTGAATGATCTCCGTCGGAGCGTTCCCCATATGTATTTTTCTACCGATATTATTGTCGGGTTCCCCGGGGAGACGGACGATGACTTCAGGCAGACGGTCGAGCTCTTTGATGAAGTCGGGTACGATATGGCTTACATTTTCAAATACAGCAAACGCTCCGGGACCCCGGCCGCCGACATGGAGGACCAGGTGCCTTCCGAAGTTAAGGAAGCGCGCAACCGGGAATTGCTGGATCGTTTGAGCCGGCACTCGCAACGCCGAAATGAGGCGCTGGTCGGGACGACCCAGGAAATCCTGGTGGAGGGGCCGGCTCGCAAGGGAAACGGGTACACCGGGCGGACGCGAGGCAACCGGGTGACTTTTTTCGAAGCCGACCAACGGCTGGTGGGGCAGTTGGTGCCGGTGAGGGTCGAGCGGGCCACCGTAAGTTCCCTGTACGGGTCGATCGAGTTGGTCGGGATGGAGGAAGCCGCCGGAATCGGCATGCGGGAAATCACAAACTAGAAGGACAATGGATTTGTTTCTGGCGACATTTTTGACCGGGATGGTGCTCGTGGTGACCGGAGGCCTGCTGCTCTGGAACGGACAACCGGTGGTGGCTGTGGTGAAAGGGTTTCCCCGTTCACGCCGCGCGGCCCTGGTCGGTATGAGCGTTGCCACGGTTTGGTTCTTGTATCTTGTGACCCAGTTGGGGGAGGCGGATTTCGGCGCGTTCAGTGGCGAACTGATGATCGGATTCGGTCTGATTGCACTCCTCTCCTATTTTTATGTCCGCGAGTTTCTGGCGGTGCGCAGTTTTTGCATCGTCTACCTCCTGGTGGCGGCGGTGTTATTGAGTGCCGCCTGGATGCAGGAGCCGGCAAGTCGCCTGTTCATGGTGGCCCTGGTGTACGTTGGCATCGTTCTGGCGTTGTATTTGGCGGTGGTGCCTTACCGCTTGCGGGATTTCTTTGAATGGCTGTTTGCCCGCGAAGTGCGCACCCGCATCCTCGGGGGGATTTTCTTCGCTTATGGCACCCTGTTGAACGTGATTGCCGTCACCTATTGATCCCGCCGATGACCCCGATTCCCGAAAGCCCCGCGCTTCTCATGATCGTTTCCGGCCCGGCCGGCAGTGGAAAAACCACTCTGTGCGATCGAATGCTGGCCGAGACGCCGGCTCTGCAGCGAATCGTGACCGCCACCACGCGCCCCCCGCGGGAGGGGGAGGCGGACGGCGTCGATTACCATTTTTTGAGCCGGGATGCGTTCGAGAAAGGGATCGAGAAGGGGGATTTTTTTGAATGGGCGCGGGTGCATGATCGGCTCTACGGGTGCCTGAAGTCGGAAGTCCGGTACAAACTTTCCCGCCGGATCGATCTGCTCCTGAATATCGATGTGCAGGGCGCGGAGACTTTTCGTCGTGCCGTCGCCGACGAACCCGCCCTCCGGGGCCGGGTGATTTCGGTCTTTGTCACTCCGCAATCAACGGATGTGATTCGGGAACGGCTGCAGGCCCGAGGGCAGGACAGTGCCGAGGAAATCGAACGGCGTATCGCCACCGCCCGCGGAGAAATCGAGCGCTGGGTGGATTACGATTACTGTATTGTCAGCCGGGACCGCGAAAGCGATTTTCTCGCCATCAGCAGCATCCTGCGCGCGGAGAAGTTGAGCACCCGTCGGCGGAGTTCGCCGAAGTGAAAACGGGTCCGTGGTTGTCGTCCGGCGGTCGTCTCGTGTCCCCGGTTTTTGTCGAAGTTTCATTCCTTCACTTTAACTCATGATACCATTGTTATGAGCCAAAACCGGAAGTCGCTTCCCGTCGTGGGTATCATCGGCCTGGGCCTGATGGGCAAACCGATGTGTTTTAATCTCCTGAAAAAGGGTTTCACCGTTTACGCCCATAATCGAAGCGAGGGAAAACGGATTGAGGCGGAACAGGCCGGCGCCCGGGTACCCGGATCCGCCCGCGGTGTCGCGGAAAACTGCGACGTGCTCATCACCATGCTGCCCGATACTCCGGATGTGGAGAACGTTCTCCTGGGTGACGGTCAGGCGCTGGCCTACCTGCGCCCCGGAGCCACGCTCATTGACATGAGCACGATCAGCCCTGCCTTCACCCGCGAACTCGCCCGGTGCTGCGCCGAGAAAGGGGTCGACCTCCTCGATGCCCCGGTGACCGGAGGGGATTTGGGCGCGATCAAGGGAACGTTGTCCATAATGGTCGGCGGCGACCGGGAGGTCCTGGAGCGTTGTCGGCCGGTGCTGGAGGCTTTGGGCGACAGGATCACCCATGTGGGGCCCTCGGGGTCAGGCCAGGTGGTCAAGCTTGTCAATCAGATCATAGGCGTGGGCAACACCCTGGCCATGGCCGAGGGGCTCCTTTTCGCCCGCCGCGCCGGAGTGGATCCGGAAAAAGCTCTGCGTGCCATCGAAGGCGGAGCGGCCGGGTCTTGGATGCTGACTCACCGGGGGCCGCAGATTCTCACGGATGACTGGAAACCTGGATTTACCGTCGAACTGCAACAAAAGGACGTCCGGTTGGCTCTGGAAGCGGCCGACGCATGTGGCGCACCATTACTCGCGGCGAAGTCGGCGCATTCGCTTTACCAGGCCTTGCTCAATCGCGGGTTGGGCGGGGACGGAAATCACGCCTTGATCAAGGCGCTGGAATTTCTTTCGGGCGACCGGTCGGATTAAGGAAAGCTCAGAAGACGATGACAATTCCGGCGGAATGGGTGTTGATTCCCGGATTGGGCCGGGCCAGACGGGCGTTGGACATGTGTTGCGCGCGATAGCGCAGGCCGATTTCCGGTGTCAACATCAGGGTGACAGACACGCTGCTGGTGAATTGCAGGCGTTGTCCGAGGTCCACATCCCCGAAGCGGCTGCGCGTCAGGTAGGTCGGCGCCGAGCCGGCGGTGAGATGGATCGGATACCCGGGGGCGGACAGGCGCAGGCTTGGTCCCGCGTAAAAAAGGACGGCCGTGGCATCGGAATTACGAAGAACACCGCCGGCGGTGTGTGCTTCCAGGTCGGCGCGGAAGGTGCCGGATGGAGTCGTCCGGCCCCAGGGCGTTGTGAAGGTTGAAAACAGCTCCGTTTGCCGGAAATCACGGTCTTTTCCGATGCCGGTGCCGGTCCGGAATCCGACCTCGTAGAGTCGAACCGAGCTCTCCGCCATCAGTACAGCGGTCGAACTGAGCAGGAAAACGATGGAAATCAGGAAACCGAACCGTGGTCTGAATGCCGAAATTCCAAAAAGCATTCCTGACCTGAATGACTCCACCCACCCAAGGCAATCCCGTTTCGGTTTGATCAGCCGTTATAGGCGCGGCGAGATGTGATATATATATTGGGCGCTTCCTGGCGTCCCGGATGCTCCCTCGACAATCGAGGGGGCTTCTTGATGTCCGCACGGAATGTCCCTGGATTGGGAAATTGTTATTCTACAATATGTTTGAACGAAAAATCTCAGCTACGTCCGTTCTCTTTGTCCTCGGCTTTGCCCTTCTCCTGCTGACACCGTTTTCGGTGCGAGCCGACCTGGTGATTAACGAGCTCACGGGTAACAACAGCACCACGGTTTTCGACGAGGATGGCGATTATGAGGACTGGATTGAACTCTACAATCGGGGCGAAAGCGCCATCAACCTGGCCGGATACGGCCTGACCGACGACCCGGAAGACCCCTTTCAATGGGTGTTCTCCGACTGGACCCTCGGTCCGGGCGAACACCTGCTGGTCTGGACTTCAGGCAAGGACCGACGGCCCGCTCAGGGCGAGAGATTGACCGGTATCTGGCGCGAAGTTTATCGCGGTCTTCCAAGTCGTATTATGTCTGTGCTCCTCGACCACGCGATCTACCCGGATCGACCCGATAGCCGGAACCTTGTGACCGATTATTTTGAAGCGCCGCGAGACATCGACGACCACTACGGGACTAGGATGCGGGGGTATATCGTGCCCCCCGAAACCGGCGAGTACGTCTTCTGGATCGCCAGCGACGACGCGGGCCGTCTTTACCTGGATCCGCCTGGCTCCACCTCGGTGGCCGATTATGACGACCCTATCGCTTATGTTCCGGATGACCAGTGGTCGAGTTGGCGTCAGTGGAATAAGTTTTCCCAACAGCAGTCCGATCCGATTTTTCTCGAGGCCGGTGAAAAGTACCTGATAACCGCCCTGCAGAAGGAACATGAAGGGGGAGACCACCTCACCGTGCGCTGGCGCCTTCCGGACGGGACCATGGAAGAGCCGATTCCCGCCCACCGAATACTGGCGGAGGAACTCAGGTTTCACACTAACTTCAGTATCAGCAAGGACGGCAATGCCGTGCAGCTGACCGCGCCCGACGGAACGGTTGTGGATTCGGTGCCGCCGATTCGGTTGCCGCCCGATGTCTCCTACGGTCGCAGCGATGACGGGGGAGGCGAGTGGGTCTATTTTGAACGATCGACGCCCGGACGATCCAACAACGACGCCGTCGGCTACGCCGGAATTCTGGATCCGCCTCAGTTTTCCCATGCGGGGGGATTTTACCCCAGTCCCTTCGCGTTGACCCTCTCGACCGGGGACCCGGACGTGGAGATCTATTACACGCGGGACAGCTCCCGTCCCGATCCCGCGCACGTCGGAGGAGATCCGGACGGTCAACCGCGGACTTCAATTCTGTACGAGGGTTCGTTGACCATCGACACCAGTGAGGGACCGCCGTTGGACGAGAACTGGCATATCGAGGGCGACGAACTGGTGCAAACTTCCCTGGCGCAGGCCATCCACCTGATGTTCGGCGATACCGAGTGGGAAGACTACGAACTGACACTCCAGGCTCGCAAGACGGGTGGCAACGAGGGTTTTCTGATTTTCTTCCGCGTCGACGGCGATAACTACTATCAGATGAACTATGGCGGATGGGGTAACGTCGACCACGGCCTGGAAAAGGGGCACGGAACCGGCGGTCACAGCGTGTTCCAGGGTATGCGAACCAGCGGAAGTGTCGATACCGATGTCTGGTACGACATCCGCATCCGCGCCGAGGGCAACACCTTTGAATGCTGGCTCGACGACGAGTTGATTTTTGCATTCACCGATGATTCCTCCTCGCCCAACATGACCGGTCAGGTGGGGGTGGGAACGTGGCAAACCCAGGTCCGTTTCCGCGATATCGAGGTCACTTCGCTGGGAGGGGAAACCCTGTTTAGCGGGTTGCCCGACCTGCCGCGGGAAGGCAGCGCGACCAACGTGGTGCGCGCTCGCGCATTCAAGGAGGGTTATTTGCCGTCCGCCACCGCGACCGAAACCTACATCGTCGATTCCAATGTGGCGAACCGATACAATATGCCGGTTATCAGTATCGCCGCAGAGCAGCCGGACCTGTTCGGGTATCACGGTATTTACGTTCCCGGTTGGAGTAATGACGTCGCCGGAATCCCGAATTTTATGATGAAGGGAAACGCGTGGGAAAGACCGGCGCACGTCACTTTTTTTGAACCCGACGGTGAGATTGGCTTCTCCCAGGAAGCGGGAATTCGTATTCACGGAGGTTGGACACGAAATCTTCCACAGAAGTCACTCAGGCTTTACGCACGGGGCAGTCTGTATGACGAAAGCCGCTTCGCGCATCGGGTGTTCCCGGACGCCCCTTACGAGGAATACAATCGTCTGCTGCTGAGAAACTCGGGCAACGACAATGCCCAAACCATGTTCCGGGACGCGATGATGCAGCGCCTGGTGAAGCACCTGCGCATGGACACCCAGGCGTATCGGCCTTCAGTGGTGTACCTGAACGGGCAGTATTGGGGTATTCACAATATCAGGGAACGCTACGACAGGCATTACCTTGCGCGAACCTATGGGGTCAACCCGGACCGGGTGGATATCCTGGAGTTTCGTCCCAGTTCCCCCCATTCGGTCAAGGAGGGGAGCGACGATCATTATAACCAAACCATTGCCTACATCGAAGCGAACGGGTTATCCGCCGCCGAGCATTACGAACACATCAAGACCCGCATCGATATCGGGAATTTCATCGACTACAATGTCGCCCAGATTTTTGTGAACAATTCGGATTGGCCGAATAACAATAACGATTTCTGGCGTTTCCAGGCGGAGGAATACGATCCCTTTGCTCCCCACGGTCACGACGGCCGCTGGCGTTGGCTCCTCTTTGACACCGATTTCGGATTCGGTCATAGCCGCGGCGCATCCTATAATCTTCTGGAAGCGGTTACCGAAACTTCGAGCGAATGGTGGCGCGGTTCGGCTTCGACCTTCCTCCTACGGGAGCTCCTGGAGAACCAGGAGTTTCGGGAGGAATTCGTTAATCGTTTCGCCGACTTGCTAAACACCGCGTTTTTACCCGAACGCGTGATCGGTGTAATCGACGAGATGCAGGCCGGACTGGCTGATGAAATCGTTCATCACGCGGATCGATGGGGGAGTCCCGGGAACTGGTCGGGACACGTCAATAACATGAGGAACTTCGCCAATCAGCGTCCCGCTTACGTCTGGGGACACCTGCGAGGGAAGTTCAGCCTTTCCCAAAATGCGCTGACCCTCAATGTTTCGGATCCGGACGCCGGTTTCGTTCGGGTGAATTCGGTTGATGTGGATTACGGAACTCCGGGAGTCAGTGCTTCGGCCTATCCATGGACCGGGAGTTATTTCCAGGAGGTTCCTATTGAGGTAACAGCTCAGGCTCGCCCCGGATACCGCTTTTCCCATTGGGAGGAATTGACGGATAGAACACGGCGGTTGCGCACGGTGAACATTGACCTTGTGGAAAATACAACCTTGACCGCGGTTTTTGTAGAAGCCGCTTCCCCGGTTGCGTTGCATTACTGGCACTTCAATGAGCTGACCGGGGGCGTGGTGTCGGAAGTTCCGGCTGACCACAGCATCACCGGCACAGGGTTGATCACTCATCCGGGAACGGGAGAGGGATACATGGACGATACCGATGGTACGGACCTGAATGCGCGCCTCGGGGCTTCCGCGGGCCAGGGGTTGCGCGTCCGTAATCCTTCCGACAGCCGCACGCTGCAGTTTAATCTTCCCACCACCGGGTATGAGCAGGTTCGATTCAGTTACGCGGTGCGGCGGACGCCCAACGGTGCGCGTGGTCAGGCCATCGAATACAGGACGGTTTCCGGCCAGGCGGATTGGACGCCGCTGCAACACGATGCCATTAATGTCACTGAAGACTACCGTGTGCTGGAATTTGATTTTTCCGGTGTTCACGCGGCGAACGACAATTCGGACTTTGCCATACGTATCCGGTTTACGGGTGTGGAAGCTTCCGGAACGTCCGGAAACAACCGTTTTGATAATGTCGTTCTGGAAGCCGTGCCCATGGAGGGAACCGTGCCGCCGGTCGCCTCGAAACTGGCAATTGAGTCCGCGCCCGCCGCGGTCCAGGTGGACCGCCCGACGTTCCCTTTTGTCGTCGAGGCTCTCCTGGATAATGGAGCGGTGGACCCGACATTTGAGGAGGAGGTGACACTTTCCCGCACCTCCGGTCCCGGGGAACTCTCGGGAACGTTGTCGTCGCCCATGGAGGCGGGCAGGGCGGTGTTCGACGACGTGCGATTCGGCAGTCCGGGAGTCTACACGTTGACCGTCACCGGCGGGGGACTGGAATCGGAGGATACTATTTCCGTGCAGGCGGTCCTGGTTAGGGAGGAGATTATGCCTCTCTTCATACAGGGCGATCAGGATGCCGGCGGTGACAATTTTGATCGTATTCCTTTTGCTTTCCGCCTCCGAATAGAAGGGCTCACCCCGGAGTCCACCTATCGCTACGGTAACCGGATAGTGGTACCGGACGACCCGCTCGACCAGAACGGCGCGGGAAATGCCATCCTGATTACCGGCGAAAACTCCGACTGGATACGCAATACCGACTCGCCCCGGTTTCAACCGGATGACCATGGCTCGCGGCACTTGACCTTTACCGCTGACGCGGATGGAACCTATGCGGGATGGTTTGTTACCGAACCGTCAGGAAACGCTCGGTTTACACCAGGCGGGACCGTGTTCGTGCGCCTGCTTCTTAACGACGGTGACGACGGGCAGGAACTGCACCATTATCTCACCACTGAGCTCCCTGTCACCGTCCTCCCGTTCGGATCCGGTTTGGAGGAGGGAAGTGGCTTTATGGGAGAAACAGTTTCCCCCAGCCGGAATTTTGTTGTGTTTTACGACAACGAAGACGGCGAAGGACGTCCGTTGGCGGCCGTTCCCGTGGAGATCACGGGAAGCGGGACGGACGAGCGTTATGCGACCTTCTATGACCAGATTGTGGCGGTCAACGAAAGGCACTGGGGTATTATACTTCCAAACGCACTCGATCAGGGGATTCGTCGAATCGAGGAGCGCGGACTTCGGGATGGGGCGCTTTTGAACGTGTACCGAGCCTCAGAGGCCGTTGATGGCACTGTCAGCCCGAGTCACGGACTGGATGCGCAGTCCTTCGCGGTCGATTACCTCAGCAGCGCGATGACTTACGGAGACTGGCGGCAAATGGCGTTCCCCGATCCGGCCGATCTCGCGGATCCCGGAATTTCCGGCCCTGCGGCCGATCCAGGGCGGATCGGAATAGCCAATCTTCTGCGCTATGCTTTTGATCTCGGTTTCGGTACACTTTCCCGAGCCGGATTGCCGCGTCTGGAAATAGGGGACGACGGCGAGGCCACGCTCCTGTTCGCCTATCCCGGGAATCGTTCCGATATTGCCTATGTCGTGCACGCGTCGTCTGATCAGGTCGACTGGAGTCAATCGATTTTTGATAGCCGAGTCGACGTCCCTGATTCCATTCAGAACGGAACTCTGCGCGTAAACACTGGCTACACACCGGGAGAAGACCCGCATCGATCTTTCAGGGTTAAGGTCCTGTTTCCTGTTCAACCTTAAACCGGGTGGTGCCCGGGCGAGGCCGTTTGTCGAAACAGCTGAATCGCATCGGCCGTTCCCTGGAGCGCCATGGGTCCGCATGCCGCCGGTTCGGGAGTGCTGGAATTCTGCCCGTACCGGCGGCGTGGGAGCGCCGTACACGTGTGCTCGCGCAATTCCTATTTGGATTCGGTTTACCAAACGATCCCGCCGCCGGGAACCACAACGCCAAATGGCAGGTGTTTCCGAGCCGGGTCAGGCATTGAAATACAACTCGTATTCCTCCGGGGTGGGAGCGTGGTACACGTGTCTCGCCTCCTCCAGCTTCATCGAAGTCCAGAGATCGATCAGTTCCCGGGGGAATACTGGTTGGAGATAATTGTTGTCCTTCTGCAATCCATCGAGAACAGTCCGGAGAGTGAGCGGAAACCGACGGTTCTCCGCGCCTTCGGCACTGGCATAACCGGCCGCGACCGGATCAAGTTTTCGCTCGATCCCGTCCAAACCAGCCAGGATCATAGCCGCCAGCATGAAGTGACAGTTCGCCGTCGCGTCACCTGTGCGGTATTCAATCCGTTCTGTGCCTTTTTTGAGGTATCCGGGGATGCGTACGGCAGCCTCACGAGACGCCTTCGCGAAGGTAGCGCTAACCGGCGCTTCAAAACCCGGAACCAACCGCTTGAATGAGTTTGTACTGGGATTGGAGAACGCAAGAAGCGACCCGGTCAAACTGTGCTCCAGCAACCCGGCCGTGTATTGCAGAGCCCGGGTGCTCAAGCCGAAGATCTGGTCGCCGGGAAAGATCGACTTTCCCCCCTTCACCAGAAACTGGTGGACGTGCATTCCGTTTCCGGGGGTCTTGTTGATCGGCTTCGGCATAAAAGTCACAAAGACGTTGTTCTCCTTCGCGATATTGCGAAGGACCCACTTTGCGATCGCCACTTTGTCCGCTGCGTCTTCGGCGGACAGGAAGTCGAACTCCAACTCCAACTGCGCTGCACCGACCTCATGATGGTGGTATTTGATGGGAATACCGATTGCCGTAAGGGCGTTCACCATCTCGTTGCGCAAATCGAAGTAACGATCGTCGGGGTAACTTCGATGATACCCGCGATGAATGTTAAACCGGGGAAGGTCGTAATAATCGGGACCGATTCCTTCTGCGCTTTGCAGGCGAAAATAGGAGTGGGCAAAGTCGGTCGCATAGTTGACGTCCTCGAGAACGTGAAACTCGATCTCCATCAATACCCGGGCGTCATCCGCATACCCTTTCGACCGCATTTGTTTCATTGCATTGGCGATCACGTTTCTCGGATAAAACTCGAAAACCGAACCATCCATAGCACGAACATTGCAGAGCGTATGCAGAATGGTTCCATCCGGGCGATCTTCGGCGAAGGCCGTCTCCAAATCGGGGATCGCCACCATGTCGGACTGCGACACGTCGGCAAATCCGTAATTCGAGGCGTCAAATCCGATTCCCTCCTCGAGCATCTCCGCACTCACATGTCCTTTTGGTATCGTGACAGAGCGAATACTGCCATAAATGTCGAGCATCATAAAATCGACATAATCCACCGTTTTTAAATCACCGCTAAACGCTTTGAGCTTCATTTGGTTCCTTTGTGTCAACTGCGACAACAAGACTCTGGGTCTGAAGGGATTGACACAACCTCTCCGGAGACCGTCAATCGAAAATCAAAGGATAGGTGCCATCCAGGAAAAATTCACTCGGTCAAACTAGAGGTCTTACTCAGAAACACATCATCCGAATCAAGTATCTGATTACTGATCAGGAAACGACTTTGACAATCTTCTTTGCGCTTGCTGCATGTTCGACTTTCACCGACCGGCATTCGATCAGTAAAAGACGTTATAGTTCCGATCACAAAAAGTTTTCGGTTCGGCACCGATGCGCTTCCCGCTTTGTGCGCAATTGGATAGTGGAACCGGAAAAATTCCAAGTTCTGTTGGAATTCCAAGGTGATTTACCATTGATTACGGCAAGTCCTATCGTCCTCGTCTGCCAAACGTTTCGACAGGCACGTCGCCTAGGGCACCCGATCATCATCGATCCGCCTCTCCGCACTGCTATCTCTGCCTGGTTCGCCTTCAAGTTCGGCGAGGCGTTTTCGCAGGGCCGCCTTCTCTTCATCAACCGAGAGTTTCGTCACATCCTCTACAATTCGGTCGTGAGTGAGGTAGACTCCACTCATCATCGATGTTTTTACATGCGCGCGATGAACCCTTCCATCGCGATCCTTGTAGATAATTTCGTAAATCCTTGAATCCTTTTCGCCAAACCAGCCTGGACCGAAAGGGGCCCAACTTCGATCTACCAGTTCGAATCCCTGATCGCGCAGATAACGCTCAACGCGCTCCCCGTCGAAGGACCCTGCAATTAAACGAATCACGACTGCGAGGATAACAATCCCAATAACGATTAGTACCGGTTCCATATTCTATTCATGTTGAATGTTGATAGGTATCCTGAGAGGCACCAGCCTCACGGCATTGTCTAAGGCGATTTGTTGATCGTCAAAGCTGAGCAGCGCGGCTTGTCCGCATCCTCTGGTGCGCCTTGTTCGAGCAGTTCGATCACCTCGGTCGACGACTGTGCAAGGGGGCGGCGTGCCACAAAGAACTCATAGGCATAGTAGTCGGAATGGCGGCGGTGCATCTCGGGCTCCTCAGCGAGTTTGTCGAGTATGGCCGAGACTTCAACATCGTTAGCGTATTTGCAGCGCAACTCCGCAATACGAGTCTCCATTGGAGTGTAGAAGTCGTTCCACCACGCTTCATCAGGCAAGGTGAAGTGCCCGACGAGTTCGAATCCGGAGTTTGTTACCGTTGCCACAACATCATCCAGCCATCCCATTGTCGGATAGTCCAGGTCGAAACTGGCCTTGACTGCAGCAGGCGGATTCTCCTTGCGCCAAACTGCATCAGTAAACGCAAGGTAGCCGCCGGGGCGCAGTAATCCATGGCAGACGTGTATGGCGTTCCGGAGACCAATGTTGTAGAGCGCGCCTTCGGACCAGACGAGATCGAAACTTTCATGGGGTTGCTTTAGACTGGCAATATCTCCAACGATCGCACTGATGCGCTGCGAGAGCCTACGCTCCGCGATGGACGCCCGCAGCCGCTCGATGCTCGGAGCATGAATGTCGATTGCCACGATAGAACCCGAGGTAAGTTCGGCGAGCTGGACGGACTGTCCGCCAACACCGCACCCCAGGTCGAGGATCGCGGGGAATTGAGGCAGCTCGTGGCAAAGGCCGAGAGCACTGGCGACACAGGAACGGTTGCCGGGGCCTTGGCGGGGCAGGCTTTCGTAGACCTCAAAGAAAATGTCCCAGAAACGGGGATTGGGCTCTTTCATAGTTTCAGTGGCCTCCGGGTAGTCACGCACCATAAGTGCGTATCGCCCGTTCGGGACGTCGTCGAACACCCGAACAGTGCGAAAACCCGCTTTGGCAAAGGCGCGCTGCGATGCGAGGTTGTCGAATCGAGCGCAGACCATAACGAACGGCACCCTTGGGTCGGACAATGCTGCTTCAACAACCCGCTGTATGGTTCGGCCCGGAGATAGGGTGAATCAGACCTCATTCGTCGACCACAGTGACTGCCAGTCCTCCCAGACATCATCAAGGTTTTCGATCCGCGAGACCATTATGTGCTCTGGCTCGTCCCTACCGCGTGAGAAGAACACGTAGAGCATGTCGTCGTGCTCCCACAACACCATGTGGCGCACGCGCGGCAGTATGCGCTGCCCTTGTTCAAATCCGCTTAATGGATCTCGCGAGCGATACATCACACCTCCATCATTGATGTACTTGGCCAGGGCGTTATACCAGCCGTCTCGCTCGAAGACGCGGAAGTAGAGCGTAGAGGTGACTCGCGATTGGCGCCAGCCCATCTCGTTGAGTCCACTGAATGGTTCTGCTCCATTTTTGATTATTACTCGCTACCATATCGTCGCATGTGATACCTTCCCGGGATTCCTCACATTTAATCGCATGAGTAAATCGTCGTGCATGCGATGCAGTTCCAGCGTTGGTTCTTTACTCAAACCTTCGCTAATAGATATAGTAATACGACGATTACCTAAGTAGGAGAATAACACGGCTTCTTTCTGCCATTCTGTTGAGTCTGACATTCCTTCGCGAGATTCTATGTAATGGACTGATAAACCCTCATCGTTCTCGGTTTTGAAGACGGATAAACGAGTATTCTCGTTCGGTTCTGTGACAGGTCTGAATCCCGTATCACTCGCCCACACGGAAAAGGTCTCTACGATCCTATCGATTTCGGCTGCTTTTTTTGAGTCGTCGGAGAATCCTGCGAGATCGATTTGAATTAAAGAGTGATGTGACGAGATGCGTGAAGTGTCAAATGCAAAAATATACACTAAGAGAAAAATGGTCACGGTTACGCCGCAAATCATTACGACTCGCGAATTCTTTTGGAGAATTAAATATTGCATAATAATGTTTTGTCGGTTAATTGTTTTTCATTCTTGCAGACGTGGAGGAATGCCACGGACCTGTTGCGTCCGCTCAACACCGGCGTGTTATTCCGTTGGAATCTCCGTCTGGTTCACAATTCTATTCCCCGTGCCTTAGGGTAGTTTCCTTAGTGTCGGGGTCAACATTGACAAATATCTCACCACCCACTCCAATCACCTCACTCGAAGGATCAGCGGGTAGGAGTTCCTTAGGCTTGAAGGTGATACGCCAGATAAACTTGTTGTTCACGAGGATCTGCTCCGCCTTGATCAGAATGTAATCTGATGGCTTCTCAGAACGGGTCTCCAGCTCGGCCAGGCTGAGCGAAATAGCTTCGGTTAGATCGGCTGTTTCTGCCGTTTCTTGAGGTAACACTGGCTCTGACCATTCTTTCCGATCGGTCCCGTGGTCGCATCCACTGGATACGATGAGGAGCAAGGCCGATGTGAGTCCTATTGCGTAGCTCATAAGTTTCTTTTCTGCATTAAGGTAGGACTCGCCGTTTCCGACGAGCCCCCTCGCAGATCCCGGCGTGCGGTTTTCTCGCACCGGGCTCCTCTGAACGGTCGCGCAGTGGAGGCGGCGAGGCGGTGGTCAACTGTATGAGA